>JAPTTX010000001.1:0-4778 GCA_028068195.1 Gammaproteobacteria bacterium | reverse complement strand
CCGGCTTGATATCGAGCTCTGCGATGATCTGCCCCTTGTTGTGCGCGCCGCCATTTTCCGAGAGGTTGACGATGCGGTTGAACATGAGCATGGGCGGGAGCGGCAGCTGGGCGTTTCCCGGGCCGAACATCTCACCACGGCCACAGCTTAGGAGCTCCTCGTAACTGAAGCTGCTTTTTCGTTGCATTTGCGGGTTTGATTGTGGCTGATTTTGGTGTTTTTGTAGCAAAGGGATGCCGCTCAGGTCCGGTACGGGTGGAGCACGCCCAGAACTATACCACAGCCCCAGCTTTGGCGGTTCGCCTGGGTAGAATGAGTCCAGACCCAATGGGGTTGCCGGTCAGCACACGGGGCGCTGCAAGGTTCAGACAGGGCCGGCACTGAGATAATGGACGCTGAACAGTCCCTGCCTGTCGGACCAGGCGCGCAGCGGCTGGAATCCAGCCTGGCGGGCAAGATCCTGGAACTCGTCCAGGCCGTATTTGTACGAGTTTTCGGTATGCACGGTCTCCCCCCGGGCAAATCGGAAGTACTTCCCGCCCACGTGTATGGTCTGCTGACGGCGGCTGGCGAGATGCATTTCGATCCGGCCGCGCGCCTCATCATAGAAGGCCACGTGCTTGAAGTCATCAAGCGGGAATCGCCCTTCCAGCTCTCGATTGATGCGCGCCAGCAGGTTCAGGTTGAATTGCGCGGTGATGCCGCGTGAGTCGTTGTAGGCCGCGTGCAGCACGCTGGCTTCCTTCTTCAGGTCAACCCCGATCAGGAGCGCACCGTTGGGTTGCAGTACCCGCGCGACATCTCGCAGAAATGCAACAGTGCCTTCCGGTTCGAAGTTGCCGATGCTGGAACCCGGGAAAAACGCGATCTTTCGGGCACCTTCCGGACAATACGGCAGATCGAGCCGTAGGCAATAGTCGATGCAGGTGGCATGAACTTCGAGCCAGGGGTACTCGGTTGCCAGCAGACGGGCGGCACGCAAAAGATGGTCGCGCGATATGTCCACGGGCATGTAGGCCGCCGGGCGCAGCGCTTCGAGCAACAGACGCACCTTGTGGCTGCTGCCGCTGCCGAGTTCGATCAGCAGACAGCCGGGGCCGATAAGGTCCGATATCTCGCGCGCGTGCGTCGTGAGGATCTCGATTTCCGCGCGCGTGAGATAGTATTCGGGAAGCTCGCAGATCGCATCGAACAGCCGCGAGCCGTGTGCATCGTAAAAAAACTTTGGCGCGATGCGCTTCGGGCATGCGCCCAGTCCCTCGAGTACTTCCGAGCGAAAAGAATCCGCGGGTGGAAAACAATCGTAGAACCTTACGGCGTGCGCACTCACGACGGCAATTCTGCGCGCATCGGGCAGCGGTTCGGCAGGTGCGTTGATGGCGCCGGCCGTCGTGTGGTCGCCACATAGCCGCGGCCGCGCTGCCGCAGTCCTGGGTGAGCCTTAGGGAGTCGCGCGTATCCGATCCGGAATCCAGTCCGGATCGGCAAGACTCCCGAGACAATGCCGTTCGCTGGCATGGACCGCCTCCCGATGACCCGTTGCGGCTATTGTAAAGGCTATTCCTCCGCCCGGCCACCGGCCGAAGCCTCTGCTAGACTAGATAGGATCGGGATGGCCATAGCAAAAAAAAGGGGATCCGGCGACTGTTCCAGCGCGAACCGGATCGGGGGTTAAGAGTCGCCGCCGTCCGCTGCGGTACCCGTTATCCAGACGGAGCGGAAAGTAGGCGGCCATCAAATCCAGGATTGACACATGCCTGAACAGAATACCGTGGCGCAGCCGGCAACCGAACGCGTTCTCGTCGTGGACGATTCACTGGTTATCCGCAAGGCAATCGAGAAGCATCTCAAAACGGATTTCGACGTGCTTCTGGCCGATAACGGGGAAACCGCCTGGGAAATAATTGCCCGCGACCACGGCATCAAGGTCTTGATCACCGACATCGAGATGCCGCGTCTGGACGGCTACGGCCTTATCTGCCGGATCCGTGCAGCGGAGGAGCCCCCGGTGCGAGGCCTTCCGGTCATCGCTATCACCGGTGCCGAGGATGAACAGACCAAGGCGCGGGCATTCGCTTGCGGTGCGACCGACTTCATAATCAAGCCCATCGACCCGATGCAGCTGCATGCGCGTGTGCACGCACACGCGCGGTTCAACGAAGCATCGCGCCGGCTGGCAGAAGCCGAGGCTTCGCTCGAAGACGAGTCTGTCAGCGATCCGCTCACCCGGCTCTGCAGCCGCCGCTATTTCCGTCAGCGCGCCGAACAGGAGATGGCGCATGCGGTTCGCCATGGCGGAGATTTTCTGCTGGCGCGTCTGGACGTGGACCACATGAAGCGGATCTATGCCCAGCACGGTGACGACGCGGTCGATGCGCTGCTCGTCTGGCTGGCCGAGAAGCTCAAGCGTGTCAGCCGCATCGAGGACACCATTGCGCGCATCGGCGGGGCCGAGTTTGCGATTCTTGCGCTGGCGACTGGCAAGGACAGGGGCGAGGTTGTGTGCAGCCGGATACGAGCCGCAGTGGCTGCCGAGCCATTTCGCCACGGCGCCGAGGAAATCAGAGCCACAGTGAGTATCGGGTTTGTTTCGCTCGACGAGGACCGGCTGCGCTCGCTGGACGATATTCTGGCGCTCGCCGAGCGGCGTCTCATCCATGCGAAGTCCGAGGGCGGTGATCGCGTGAGTGCCACGACCCGGGTTTCCGGTCTTGCGCCACCCGAGGAGCTGGCGCTTGCGGCACTGGAACCCATACCAGAACCTTCACAGGAACCTTCACCGGCATTGGAAGAGCTTTTATCCGTGGCCGACCCGGCGGCACTGCCGCTTGCCGAGATCGACGACCTGTTTCCGCCGGACCCGGAGGGTGATTCGGCGGCTCCCGCGCTGCCTGCGCAGAGCGATGAGCTGGCGGAGCTGCTGAGCATAGACCGCGTGTTGCTGATGCTGATGCACGGGGATGTCGGCAGCCTCGACCCCTGGATCGACCGATTGGCCCTGCGTGTCCTTCCGCTGCTCGAGTTCTGCAATCGTGAGCGTGGCCTTGGCCTGGATCACGCGCTGTCCGACCTCAGAGACAGGCTGGCGGCACGCCGCTAGCGTCAAGCGGGCATCGCACGAATCGGCCGCCCCATGTCGCTGGCGCAAGCGGCTGCGGTGCGCTTATTCCCCCGGGCTGTTGGCATCATGCCCGCGACGAGCGGAGATATGGTGGGGACCGGGTGCTGGCCGGCCCGCGGAGGCGTGCTAGCATGGACTGCGGGCCGGCCGGAAACCGTAACGGCCTGCGACTGCGGACGCCGGCCAGCCGCCCATGCTGGTTGCGCAGACAACACCAAGTGCAGAACCATGATCGGATTGTTGCAGCGGGTAAGTACTGCCAGCGTGACGGTGGGTGGCGAGGTCGTCGGCGCCATCGACTCCGGAATCCTGGTGTTCGTGGGAGTCGAACGCGACGACAGCGAGGCGCGGGCGCAACGCCTGCTCGACCGCCTGTTGGGCTACCGGGTGTTTGCCGACCCGGACGGGCGCATGAACCTGAGCGTGCGCGAAGTCGGCGGGGCGGTGCTGCTTGTTCCGCAGTTTACGCTTGTAGCTGATACGTCCAATGGCATGCGTGCGAGTTTTGCGCCGGCCGCCGACCCGGTTCTGGGGCGGCAGCTTTTCGGGTTTTTGGTGGCGCAGGCGCGCAAGCATCACCGCGGCGTACAGTCAGGCCGGTTTGGTGCCGACATGAGGGTCAGTCTGGTGAATGATGGTCCGGTGACGTTCTGGCTGCGCGCATGACCGTACCCGGCCTGGCTGCGGTGCCAATCCCCCTCGGCAACATGGTTGCCATTCCTGCCCGCGGGGTTAACGTTCTGTGATCAGTGTCCGGTTTTCCCGATCTGGCCGGCGCAGGGGGTCGCATGGAGCGGAATGACTCGAATTGGCGCTGCGCCGAAATGCCATATCATCACCCGGAGATGTTTGCCACGGCCGCCATGATCGACTCGCAGTGCCTGCAAGAGCTCAAGGCGCGTGATCCGAACCGCGCCGGCTACATCGTTCATTCGGTGCGTAGCGGCGGGCGCCCGCTGTTGCGCCGCCCGCAATCGTAGTTGGGCACGGGGCCGCTCATCAGGCGCGTTCGAGCGGAAACGCAAGCACCGAATCGATCGCGCGCGCACCGGCTGCCAGCATGATGAGGCGGTCGATTCCGATGGCAACGCCGGAACAGTCAGGCAGGCCAGCGGCCAGTGCCGCCAGCAGCCGCTCGTCGCGTGGAACCGTAGCGAGTCCGAGCACCCGTCGCCGTTCCAGGTCGGCGTCGAACCGGCGGTTGAGTTCGCGCGCGTCGGCGAGTTCGTGGTAGCCATTGGCGAGTTCCACACCTTCCAGGTAGAGCTCGAAGCGCTCCGCGAGCGGCGGAATGCCGGGACGCACGCATGCCAGTGCGGCCTGGGAGGCGGGGTAGTCGTGCACGAATACCAGCCGGCCACGCCCCAGATTCGGCTCGACGGCATGCGTCAGCGCCAGGTCGCGCCAGCCGTCCAGGTCGTCGGCCGGCAGCGCTCCGGCAGTGTCGGGCGGGCGGATGCCATGGCGCTGCGCCCAGCCGATGAGTCCGGCCGCATCAGTAAACGGGTCGACCCCGGCGTAGCGCAGGAATGCCTCACGGTAGGTGATTGTCTCGGCTGGGGCCAGGTCCAGCAGACCGTACAGTGCCTCGCCTACCAGCGCCGCGATCCGCCCCATGAGCGCATGATGATCGTCGCCGACCTGGTACCATTCCAGC
>JAPTTX010000040.1:0-21892 GCA_028068195.1 Gammaproteobacteria bacterium | reverse complement strand
GGTACAGGAATTTGCGGAACTTGTCGGCACGAACGGCGCGAAATCCTGAAGTAAGATCGGCAATGGAACGCCCGGTCATCCAGCTGGCAAGCCGGTTATAAAACCCATTGGCCGTTGCCCGGTGCAGCCCTGCATGCGAATTCGCGGACCGGGCGCCCACCACCATATCGAAGCCTTCGTCGAGTTTTGCCAGCAGTCGCAGGATGTCCGCCGGTACATGCTGTCCGTCCGCATCCAGAAAGACCAGCGTTTTCCCTTGGGCTACCCGTGCTCCGTGCTTGACCGCCGCACCGTTTCCCATGGAGTAGGGGTGCGAAACCACGGCTACTCCGTGGGCGCGGCAGACCTCGGCCGTATCGTCGGTAGAGCCATCGTCAACCACGAGAATGTCGATGCCGGGACATTCCCGGTGTAGTGCCGGCAGAATCCGGCGCAATCCATCGGCCTCATTCCTGGCGGGAAGAATCGCCGTGATCTCCGCTGTCGTGACGTTCAAGTCGGACAGGCGCGAGGAGGAGGTGACAGCCTCACGTTCCGCTAAATGCATAGTCCTCATAACATCGAGTATAGAGCATGCCGGGCGCAACGGGCAGATGGTGTGCGGAGGAACGCGGACGGCCGGAGCGATGCTGTATTATCCTTTTTGTCCCGCGGGCCCCCTGTGAGACAGCCGGTGGGTGGCTGCAGCGGGGGTCCTATTGGTATCGGACAGGCGCGCTAGGCTCCCGGCCAGTGCTGCAATCTGTGCGGCGTGGCGGTCGAGGATATTGTGTGATTCCAGGTACTGCAGCTGGAATCGCGCATCATGATACCGGTACATCGCGATCAACAACCTGATGAGATTCAGGCGGTACTGGATGATGCCAGGACTGACCTGCACAGCGCGCCCGAAGGCGGCTTTGCCAGCTTCGAAATTGTCCATCTTGTTGATCAGGAACGAGCCATAAATGGTGAGCACATCGGAGAACTGCTGCGGCGTCGATGGCAGCGTGCGGTTCGCGAAAGCGCTCTGGAACAGGGTCATCATGCGACGGTCGCTGATGGCGCAGCGGGCCATCTGGCAGGCCTGGAGCTGCTTGAGGCTGCCGACCGTGTCGGGTGCAATCGGGTCCCGCGCGAGCCTCCGGCGAATGGTGCGGATCCATGCGGAATTTAGGGGTTCACCGAGCTTGGACGCGAAAATCACCAGGGCCGCATCAGGCATGATTCCGGTGCGCGTCAGCCGGGCGGCACGCTCCAGATAGCGGTACGCCAGACCGGCGAACTGGTGGCGCGCGCCAGCCAGAGCCAGGTTCGCGTAGACGCTTCCGGCGGCGTATACAGTCTCCGGTGATCGCGGATGGTAATGTGCCTCGGCAATCATCTGGTCGGCGCTGTTGCTCCAGAGTTGCGACCGCAGGAGGGTGACGGCCGCTAGTGCAGCGATGAGAAGCGCGGCTGCTGTGCGTCGGAACCCAAGGGTCCGGCGCGCATAGCCGGCGGTCAGCAGGGCGCAGCAGGCCGGCAGCAGGATGCCGTAGTCGGCTAGGTAATTGCGGTGCTCGAACGCGATGTCGAGCGGCAGTACGGTGGATTCAAGCACTTGGCCGGCGAAAAACCAGAGTATGCCGAGACTGACGAGCGGTGTGCGCCGCCGCACGGCGAATCCGGTCGCGAGCAGCGCCGTGACGAACGCGACCGACAACAGGGTGTCCGGCGGGTTGAACAGGCCGCGGGAGATTGCGATGTCATCGTGGTACAACGCCAGCTGGCGCAGCGACGGCAGACAGATCAGGCGCAGGTAGAACACGACCACGCGCGCCTCCGTCAGCAGGCGTTCCGTCGGCGTGAAGTTGTGGAACGCGTAACCGGCAAAGAATGGTTGCGGGTCGGACGCCATCCAGATCAGCCCGCCGATGGCCGGCGCGACCAGGAACGCCAGGAAATATCGGCGCACCCCCCGATCGGGCGCGCCGTCCCGGGTCCGGAAACGGAACAGGGAATACTCGATGGCAAACATGTACAGCGGAAGCAGTGCCCCGCTCTCCTTGCTCAGCAGGGCCAGCACACCGAACACGATAACGCCCGTCACCATCAGGGCAAGACCGTTTTGTCCGTTCCATCGTCGCCACCGGCCCCACACATAGAAGCACAGGCCTGCGATCATGAACAGGGTCGACAGGCTGGTCATGCGCTGTACGACATAGAGCACGGCTGTGAGGTTGAGGGGGTGCAGCAGCCAAGCGGCACTCGCTGCGAGCGCGATCCAGCCGGCGCTATTCTCGGTCAGCGTGGTGTGGTGGATATGCCGGTACGCATTGAGCAGCTGGCGGCCGAGCAGGTACAGGCCGATGCCGTTCAGAACGTGGATGATCAGATTCACGAGCTTGAAGGAAAACGGTGCCGGACCGAAAAAATAGTAATTGAGTGCAAACGTCAGCATGCTGAGGGGCCGGCGCAAGATGCCGGCGCCCGAGGAAAAACTGGCACTCGCCAAGTCTGCCAGTGACAGGTCGTGCAGGTGCACTTGTGGGTTGTTGACGAGGTTAGGGAGGTCGTCGAACATGAATGCGCCGTGCAGGCCGGGAAAATACACGGCGATGGTTGCTGCGATCGCTGCCAGCAGCATGCCAAACTGGATTGCCGTGCTACGGCGGTGAGTCGAAGCAGTTCGATCTGTCGGCATGGCGGGTCCGGTCAATCTCAGTGGAGCGCACTGTGTGCGCCTGAAGGCACCATCCATCTTGATGCATTCGTCGTGTCCCCATTCCGGTTGCCGTTGTTAGCGGGCCGCCCAAGCCAGCCTGTGGTCCCGGCCGTACGTCGGAACCGTGCATGCCGTTCCTGGAGCATTGGCTTGCCGGTATTAGACTTCGTGCCGAGGAGTCCTGGCAAGGATTGACAGGCAAGGAACCGCGGGGCAGGTGCCGTGGGCTGGTCTCGCAAACAAGAACGCCCCGCTGTGAAGCGGGGCGTTCGACAGTGTCAAGCTAACGGAACCGCAGACTTAACGGCAATTGGCCGGCAGCCACTTGGCCGCTATGGTCGAACCGGTACTGCCCTTGGCGGTGCCATTGACCAATACAGTGCCATAACCGCAAGCCCAGCTTACCCCCCCCGACACTGTATACGGGGTCAAAACGAGCGTGTTGGTGCTGCTGGTCATCGCGGAACTGACGGTAGTAGGATTGTACGTAATGACTATAGTCGGAGTAGTGCCGCCTGTCAGATGGACCGATGTCACGTAATTGCCGTTGATGCTGGTATCCAGCGGCAAGCCGTAGCTGTTTAGGCTGGAGGCCACGGAATTGCCTTGCACACCAAAGTGCCCGAGGGACTGGAAAGTCTCCGCGGCGGCGGTTTGGGCCGCATCAGCGAGGCTCAGGCCCTCGGTGACTTTCGCCCGGACTACATAGTCCTGGTAGGCCGGGATGGCGATGGCGGCGAGGATACCGATGATCGCCACGACGATCATCAACTCGATCAGCGTGAAGCCTCTTTGCTGCATTTTCATACAAACCTCCGGTTCAAGTTTTCGTTCGGCCGGTGTTCCGAAAAGAACGGCTAAATGCCCCTCAAGCCGTGTTCGCACGTCGCCCGCATTGTGTGTTGCTCTGTGCAATGGGGTCAATGCGTTCCCGGATCTCCAACCCTCCAGCAATAACTAGCAGACGTTCGGGGTCCGGTCAAAAAGGCCTATTTCCGTCGGCCGGATTCCGGGGCCCTTTCCACACGGGAAAGCTGCATAATCCGTACCATCAGGCATGACCCGTCCGTGTCCGGAAGCAGGGCGCGAATTCCTGTTGATCAACAAGGATTTGTCCGCCGCGCGCCCGCAGCCCTGGAGCAAAGCCGTGGGTTGGCACGGGAGCCGGCGCGCCGTCCCGCGGCAAGCGGGTGACACTTTGCGTCGATCCGCGATGACGCCGCGTCGCCGAACACTTCCGACCAGTGGTACGGGGCAGAAGGCGACCGGTCGATGCACGTTTGCGGTGCATTTTCAGTCGATGCCGAGTTTCTCGAGCTTGTAACGCAGGGCGCGGAAGGTGATGCCGAGCAGCTTGGCGGCGGCGGTCTTGTTCTGGTTGGTGCGCTGCAGCGCATCGCGGATGGCGGACTCCTCGACGCGAGCCAGGTACTCCTCCAGCGATTCGCTACCTCCCAGTTCGGCCGGCGCGCTGGCGGTGTCATCAGCAGCAGCGCTCTCCGGCAGCTGCAGGTCGGTTACCCGGATCTCGGTGCCGTCACACATGGTCAGGGCGCGCTCAAGGATGTTTTCCAATTCACGCACGTTGCCGGGAAAATCATAACGCGACAGTGCTTCGATGGCTTCGGCCGAAAGCTTCGGGGGCGTGTTCGCCATGCCCGCCGTAAGCTTGGCGCTCAGATGTTCCGCCAGCACCGGAATATCTTCGGGCCGGGCACGCAGGTTCGGTATGGCCAGCTCGATCACATTGAGGCGGTAGTAGAGGTCCTGACGGAATTTGCCCTCGCGCACCAGGCCATGGAGATCGCGGTGGGTAGCGCTCAGGATGCGTACGTCTACGCGCAGCTCGCTCTGGCTGCCGACCGGACGCACCGTCTTTTCCTGGATGGCGCGCAAAAGCTTGACCTGCATCGGGATAGGCAGATCGCCGACTTCGTCCAGGAACAGCGTGCCGCCGTCGGCTGCCTTGAACAGGCCCTCCTTGTCCTGCACCGCCCCGGTAAAGCTGCCCTTCTTGTGCCCGAAAAACTCGCTTTCCATGAGCTGTTCCGGAATTGCTCCGCAGTTGACCGGCACGAACGGCTTGTCAGCGCGCGGTCCGAGACTGTGGATGAGGCGTGCCGCAAGCTCCTTGCCGGTACCCGACTCGCCGTGGATGTAGACCGGTGCCTGGCCGCGCGCGAGCTTTTCGATCAGGGTCCGCACCTTCTGGATCGCAGCCGATTCGCCGAGCAGCTGGCGTGTGCCCGCACCGGGGGCGGCAGCCGTAACGGGCGGACTGTGGCCGACACGCAGCGCCGAGCGCACGATGTTGCGCAGGTCATTGATGTCGAGTGGCTTGGAGACAAAGTCAAATGCTCCCGCTTTGAGTGCGATGATCGCGGTCTCCATGTTGCCGTGCGCGGTGATGACGGCCACCGGTACCTGCGGATAGCGGTTCTGGATGTGCCGGACCAGGTCGATGCCGTTGCCGTCCGGCAGCCGCATGTCGGTCAGGCACAGGTCGAAGGGAAACTGCTCCAGCAGATAGTGGGCCTCGCCGAGGTTTTCGGCCGCACGCGTCTCGAGGTTCATGCGTCCCAGCGTGAGTTCGAGCAGCTCGCGGATGTCCGGCTCGTCGTCGACGATCAGGACCTGCCCCCGGGTCGCTGTCTTGGTTCCCATCACCCCACCATGCCGCCGCATTCCTCGGCGCGCAGGAAAGTCACGCGGAAGCGGCTGCCTATTCCATCGCCCGGATGGTAATCGAGGCGGGCGCCGTTGCCTTCGCAGAGCTCCCGGGCGATGTACAGGCCGAGCCCGGTGCCCCGCGGCGTGGTGGTGAAGAACGGATCAAAGATGTTGTCGACAATCTCCGGCGGTACACCCGAGCCCCAGTCAATGATGTCGAGGCAGGGCCGACGCTCGGAGTCTGTGCTGGCCTTCATGGCGATCAGGGGCTGTCCGGTGAAGGGCGGACTGTGGCGCAGCGCGTTCTGGCAGAGATTGGCGATGACCTGGTTAAGTTGGTCCGGATCCATGCATACCTGGACCGCAGCGGGGACTGCGACGGAGAACACTTCAAGGGGCTTGCTGCTGGTTTCCGCGAACTGGCGCGCAAAGTCCTTCACCCATGCGCTGAGGTCCAGAACCACCGGGTTCACGTGGTCGCGGCGGCTTAGCTGCATCACGTTCTCTACGATGACATTCATGCGCCGGCTCTGGTCTTCGATGATGCGTACCAGCCGTTTTTCCTCACCGGTCTGGCTGGTCGATTCGCTCAGCAGCTGTCCCGCGTGGATGATGGCTCCGAGCGGATTGCGAATCTCGTGGGCAATGCTGGCGGTAAGCCGAGCGAGGGCCGCCATCTTGAGCTGCTGTGCCTGCTGCTTGAGTATTGTCGTGTCTTCGAGAAACACCAGCACGCCGGAGTTATCACCCTCTCCAATCGGCAGAAAGCGCGGCAGCAGGGTGTGCCCGGCGCGGGTGGTGACCAGCTGTCGGCCGCGGTTGGCGGCCGTCTTGCCAAGCCAGTCGGCCAGCTGGCTCGCGAGGCTGGCGGAGATGTCCGCCAGCAGGGGCTTGCCGTTCAGCGGTTCGCGCAGGCCGAGGAAATCACGCGCGCTTTTGTTGAGCATGTACACCTGCCCCTGTGCATCGCATACCAGCACCCCAGACTGCATGCGCTGGATGATCAGCTCGTTGACCTGGGACAGGTTGGCGAGGTCGACGCCGCGGCGCTGGGCGAGGGCTTCGGTGGCGCGCAGACGTTCGGCCAGGGTATGGGACAGCGCCGCGGTGGCAAACAGGCCGAGGCCGAGCAGCCCAGCCTGGGTATAGCCGTCGGTAGCCCAGACGCCGCCGGTCAGGAAAGCCCAGTTGACCTCTACACCGATGGCCACCGTGGCGAGCGCGGCAAAGAAGATCGTCAGCCGGGTTCCCAGCATGAGGCTGCTGCCGCCGACCGATACCACGAGCAGCAGACCGAGCCCGCTGCTCAGGCCGTTGCTGGCGTGCAGCAGCATGGTGAGCAGGATGACGTCAAGGAATGACAGAATACCGGTCTGGGTCTCGTACGACGGCCAGCGCCGCCACGAGGCGGCCAGGCCGGCAAGCATTACGATGGCATAGACCAGGGCGGTGCCGAGGAAGAGTCCGCGGCCGGTATCCCCGAATGGCGAAATGCGTACCCCGGAAAGCGCGTAGACGGCCGCGGCGCAGGCGATAAGTGCCCGGTAGCCGTTGAAATAGCGGAGAAGTTTCCAGTTCTCGGACGCGACCGCCGATTCGCTTTCTGCGACACTCATCCCGGTTCCGAAGACACTGCTGTCCGTGGCTGTCATTCTTGTTGAATTAGCACAGATTCCCGCAGTACGCAAAGAACGGCATGACTATCGGCGCGGACCCCGGGATGCGTGCTCGCGGCTGCAAAAAGTCCGGCCATGCGCTGTCACCGCCTGGTCGTGCGGAACGTAGACGCCGCAGCGGGCGCAGCGCAGCATCGGGACGCTTTCCGGAGGCGAGTTCCTGGGAGGAGGCGGAGAGGCGCCGCCGCGGGCACCAGAACGCCTCAGGGCGCGGACAAGGAACCAGACTGCCACAAGGATCAGGACAAGGCGTAGCAGTTCCTCCATACCCAGGCTCCAGCATGCGCCGCATCACACCGCAGCGCGATCCGTCCGCGCCGCATGGTCGGGGTGAGAGGATTCGAACCTCCGGCCCCTAGCTCCCGAAGCTAGTGCTCTACCAGGCTGAGCTACACCCCGATTGGTCTAGTGATTGCGATGCACGGAAAAATGGGCGAGGTCGAGCAGCGCTTGCGTATGGAGCGAATCGGGAATCTCGGCCAGGGCCTTTATTGCCCGGCCCGCTTCGTCCTCGGCTAGACGCGCAGTGTACGCGATGGCTCCAGTCGATTCAATGGCGGCCATCACCTCGTCGATTCGGTCGAGGCCGCCTTCACGCAGTGCCGAGCGCAGCAGCTCGCGCTGCTGGAGGCTGCCGGCGCGCAAGGCATGAATCAGGGGCAGGGTGGGCTTGCCTTCCGCCAGGTCGTCCCCGATGTTCTTGCCCAGGGCCTTGCTGTCGGCGCTATAGTCGAGAACGTCATCGATGAGCTGGAATGCGGTGCCCAGATGCATGCCGTAGGTCGAGAGTGCGTGTTCGACGGGTGCATCGCCGCCGCTGATGACCGCTCCCAGCTGGGCCGCGGCCTCGAACAGCTTGGCGGTCTTGCTGCGGATCACGTAGAGATAGTGTTCCTCAGGAATGTCGGGTTCGCGGCAGTTGAGCAGCTGCATCACCTCGCCTTCGGCGATCGTATTGGTCGCCTTTGAAAGAATCTGCATGACGCGCATATTGCCGACGTCGACCATCATCTCGAAGGCGCGCGAGTACAGGAAGTCCCCGACCAGGACGCTGGCTTCGTTGCCCCAAACGACGTTGGCCGTGGACTGTCCGCGCCGCAGCTCCGAAGCGTCGACCACGTCGTCGTGCAGCAGTGTCGCTGTATGGATGAATTCGACGATGGCCGCGAGGGCAATGTGGTCGGTGCCCTGATAGCCGCAGGCACGTGCGGCCAGCAGCAGGATCAGCGGCCGCAGCCGCTTGCCGCCGCTGTGAATGATGTAGCCGGCGAGCTGGTTGATGAGGGCAACATCCGACTGCAGCCGGCGCGTGATCTCGCGGTCGACCGCCTGCCGGTCGTTCCCGGTAAGCGCCATGATGGCGTCTAGATCCATGAGGCCTTTTTCGAGAGGGTTGTGTTGCACAATTGGGCGCGCATGCTAGTTTATGAGCTGCTTGGCTGCAAGGATAGCGCTTGGTGGTGCTGCCGGGAGGGGAGGGCACCCCTTAGCCGATCTTGTAACCTTGCGCGACAGGCGGTACACTAGCGAGCTTTGGATGAGCCGCCCTGGGTCGGCCATTTCTTGCGGAGATTCAAGCATGTACGCGGTGATTGAGACGGGCGGCAAACAGTATCGGGTGGCAGTCGGCGACGTGCTGCGAGTGGAGAAAATCGCAGCTGACGCCGGGGCGACGGTGAGCCTGGACAAGGTGCTCATGGTGGCCAACGGCGAGGACGTGCGTGTCGGTAATCCGGTCGTGACCGGCACGGCGGTGAATGCGACGGTACGGGGTCACGGCCGGTCCGACAAGACCCGGATTTTCAAGCTGCGCCGGCGCAAGCATTACCGCAAGCAGGCGGGTCACCGGCAGTACTATACGGAACTCGAAATCACCGGGATTACCGGCGCGGCCCAGTAAGCGCGCCGTACGGCACCAACGGCAGGGGTTGACTCCATGGCACATAAAAAGGCAGGCGGCAGTTCGCGTAACGGCCGCGATTCCGAATCCAAGCGTCTCGGCATCAAGCGTTTTGCCGGCCAGCAGGTGCTCGCCGGGAATATCCTGGTGCGCCAGCGAGGCACGAAATTCCATCCCGGCACGAACGTCGGAATCGGAAAGGATGACACATTGTTTGCGTTGACCGACGGGCGGGTCAAATTCGGGCTCAAGGGTCCGAGCGGCCGCAAGACCGTGAGCATCGTGCCGGCCTGATACGCTCCGGACTCGGATGCACCAACCCCGCATCGGTGGACGGTGCGGGGTTTTTGTTTTTTCGGGACCCGCCGCGCAGTTGGACCGGCCATCCTCCGAAGCAGGAATTAGGCAGCAGCTCTATGAAATTCGTCGACGAAGCCAAGATTCGCGTGGAAGCCGGAAACGGAGGCGATGGAGCGCTCAGCTTCCGGCGGGAGAAGTTCGTGCCCCGCGGCGGTCCGGATGGCGGAGATGGCGGGCGCGGCGGCAGCATCTTTCTCGCAGCCAACAGCGGGCTCAATACCCTCGCGGATTTTCGCTATTCCACCCAGTTTCGCGCCGTTCACGGCGAGCGGGGACATGGGCGCAACTGCACCGGCAAGGCAGGCGAGGACCTCGTTATCCCGGTGCCGCTCGGCACCCTGGTGCGCGACGCCGACACTGGAGAGCTGATCGGCGACATCACGCATACCGGCGAGCGGCTGCTTGTGGCTAAGGGCGGGCGTGGTGGCCTGGGCAACACCCATTTCAAGAGCAGCACGAACCGCGCACCGCGCCATATCGTGCCCGGAACGCCGGGCGAGCAGCGCGAGCTGCTGCTCGAACTCCAGCTGCTGGCGGACGTCGGGCTGCTCGGCCTGCCCAACGCCGGCAAGTCCACCCTGCTGCGCGCGATATCGGAGGCGCGGCCCAAGGTAGCGGACTATCCCTTTACCACGCTGCACCCCCAGCTCGGAGTGGTTCGGGTAGAGACGCACCGCAGCTTTGTCGTGGCGGACATACCGGGGCTTATCGAGGGGGCGGCCGAGGGGGCCGGACTCGGCATCCGCTTTCTGCGGCATCTGGCGCGTACCCGCATCCTGCTGCACCTCGTCGACATGAATCCGTCTGATCCTGATGCGGACCCGGTCCGCGGAGTACGCGCTATCATCGGGGAACTCAGAAAGTTCAGCCCGGCACTGGCGCGGCGCGAGCGCTGGCTGGTGCTCAACAAGATGGATCTGATCCCGCCCCAGGAACGCGAGCAGCGGGTGCAGGATCTGGTCCGCGCGCTGCGCTGGAAGCGCCCGGTATTTGCAATTTCGGCCGCGACCGGCGCCGGCTGCCGCGAGCTGACAGCGCAGCTGATGGCGCGATTGGAGCACACCCGGACTCTGCGCCGTCCGCGGGCGCAGGAGGCCGGCGCCCATGCATGATCTGCGGCAGGCGCTGACGCGCGTCAACCGCTGTGTCGTCAAGATCGGCAGTGCGCTGCTGACCAATCACGGCCAGGGTCTCGATCCAGTCGCTATCGGCGGTTGGGTCGCGCAGATCGCAGCACTGCGCGCACGCGCGGTCCAAGTCGTGCTGGTGTCGTCCGGCGCGGTCGCCGCCGGGATGCAGAGGCTGGGCTACCAGAGCCGGCCACATGCCCTGCACGAGCTGCAAGCCATTGCTGCCGTGGGCCAGATGGGTCTCGTGCAAGTGTATGAGTCGGCTTTCCAGCGCCATGGACTGCACACCGCGCAGGTGCTGCTCACCCATGATGATCTCACCAGTCGCGAGCGCCATCTCAACGCCCGTAGCACGCTGCGGACCCTGCTCGATCTGGGCGTCATTCCCGTCATCAACGAGAACGACACCGTCGCGACCGAGGAGATCCGGTTCAGCGACAACGATACTTTGGCTGCGCTCGTGGCGAATCTGCTGGAAGCGGAACTGCTCGTGATACTCACTGACCAGGCGGGGCTATACACTGCCGATCCGCGCCGCGATTCCCAGGCTACCCTGGTGCAGGAAGGGATCGCCGGAGATCCGGCGCTGGAGGCCATGGCCGGCGGCTCAGGCCTGCTCGGCCGCGGCGGTATGCGGACGAAGCTGCTGGCGGCCGCGAAGGCGGCACGTTCCGGAGCAGCGACAATAATCGCGTGGGGACGCGAACCCGAGGTGCTGCCGCGTGTACTGTCCGGTGAGCGCATCGGCACTTATCTGGCGCCGACCGAGGAGCGCATGGCGGCGCGCAAGCGCTGGCTTGCCGACCAGATGCAAGTCCGTGGGCGTCTGCGGCTGGACGCCGGGGCTGCTAGGGTTCTGCGCGAAGCCGGACGCAGCCTGCTGCCGGTGGGCGTACAGGCTGTCGAAGGCAGTTTCCGGCGCGGCGAACTGGTGGTCTGTCTCGATCCCCAAGGCCGGGAAGTCGCCCGGGGGCTGGTGAACTACGGGTCGGAAGAGGCCGCAAAGATCATCGGCAGGGCCAGCAGCCAGATCGAAGCGGTTCTGGGCTACGTCGGGGAGCCGGAACTGATTCACCGCGACAACTTGGCGGTGCTCGCCTAGCCCGATGTCGCGCCAGGCGCCAGAGTGCGAAGTCAGCCCAGCGTGCGCAACCGTTCGTTGAGCCGGCTTTTATGCCGCGCTGCACTGTTCTTGTGGATGAGGCCCTTGCCGGCCGCCCGGTCGATCACCGACATGGCGGTCTGGAAGGCTGTGCGGGCCGTCGCCGTATCCTTGCCCTCCACCGCCTTCAGCACCTTCTTGATGTGGGTGCGCAACGTTGAGCGCATGGCAGCATTGTGCTGACGGTGTTTCTGCGCCTGGCGCACGCGCTTTTTTGCCTGAACCGTGTTTGCCAAAACCGTTTCCCTCGTGTTGATCGGGCCCGTGAAGGGTGGCAACTATCCTGATTTTGCGGCGGTTTGTCAATGCCGGCCGGTTTCGGGCGCCCCTGCAGTCCGTGCCGGCATGCGGGATGCGGCAGCAGACGACTTGGCTTATCATCCCGGCTCTATTCGCGGTTCCACCCGGCGCTTCCGAATGTCACGCAAGCTGATCAAGTCCACCCTGCTCATCGGCGCGATTACGCTCATTTCCCGAATCGCCGGGCTGGTACGGGATATGACATTCGCCCATCTGATCGGCGCCGGGTCCGGTGTCGCCGCCGACGCCTTTTACGTGGCTTTCCGCGTTCCGAACTTCCTGCGCCGAATTTTCGGCGAGGGCGCGTTCTCCCAGGCGTTCGTGCCGGTGTTCTCGGAGTACAAGACCCGCAACGATGCGGACGCCACCCGGATGTTCGTGGACCATGTCGCCGGCTTGCTGGCAGCGGTGCTGCTAGTCGTTGCGGTGATCGGGGTCCTCGCTGCGCCCCTGCTCGTGACGGTACTTGCCCCCGGATTCCTCGCGGTGCCGGAGAAATTCCAACTCACGGTGCAGATGTTACGCATCACCTTTCCTTACATTCTGTTCATCTCGCTGGTATCCATGTCCGCCGGCATCCTGAACACCTACGGGCGTTTCGCGGTTCCTGCCTTTACGCCCGTGCTGCTCAATCTGTCACTGATTGGTGCGGCCCTGCTGCTTGCGCCGCACATGCACATCCCGGTGATCGCGCTCGCCTGGGGGGTGGCGATCGCGGGCGTTGCGCAGCTTCTTTTCCAGCTGCCTTTCCTGATGCGGCTTCGGCTGCTCCCGCGGCCGAAGCCGGCGCTGCATGATGAGGGCGTGCGCCGCGTGTTCCGTTTGATGGCCCCGGGCATCTTTGGCGTATCGGTATCGCAAATCAACCTGCTGATCGACACCCTGCTCGCGTCGTTTCTGGTCACCGGCAGCGTGTCATGGCTGTACTATTCGGACCGGCTGATGGAGTTTCCTGTCGGAGTGTTCGGTATTGCCCTCGGAACGGTCATTCTGCCCAGCCTCTCCGTAAAACATGTGCGCGCTTCGCATGAAGCCTTTTCCCACACCCTCGATTGGGCGATCCGTCTGGTCCTGCTGGTCGGGTTTCCGGCCACGGTAGGGCTGATCATCCTGCGTGGGCCGATGCTGGCCACGCTTTTCCGCTACGGGGCTTTCGGGGCCCATGACGTCATCATGGCCTCGCGCAGCCTGATGGCCTTTGCTTTCGGTCTCACCGGCTTTCTCCTGATCCGGGTTTTGGCTCCGGGATATTATGCGCGCCAAGACACCAAGACTCCGGTGCGCATCGGGGTGGTGGCGCTCGTGTCCAACATGGTCCTCAGCCTGAGCCTGATCTATCCCCTTGCGCATGCCGGTCTGGCCCTGGCCACCTCGCTGTCTGCCTATATCAACGCGGGGCTGCTGCTACGCGGTCTGGTACGCCAGAAAGTGTATCGACCGGGACCCGGATTCGGCGGCTATGCCGCCAGGCTGGCTGTTGCCAGCCTCGTGATGGGGGTGGTGCTGTGGTGGGGCGCCGGCGCGCTTTCCGGCTGGCTCCACGACCGGGCTCTGGAGCGTGCGGGACGGCTGGCAATCTGGGTGGTTGCTGGTATGCTGGTTTATGCAGGCATGCTGCTGCTGCTGGGTATTCGCCCACGCCAGCTGGTCCTGCAGAAGGCGGATGGAGATGAGTAGGGGTTCAAGCATTTTTCAGATCGTTGCGCCGGATGATCCGCGCATTTTCACGCTGGCAGAGGCCCGGGAACTGTTCCCCCTGGTGCGGTCGATCACTCAGGCGGCACACGCCGAACTCGAGCCGGTCCGCCGCCGGCTCGAATCGATGGTGCCCACCAACCCGCTGATCCGGGAGGTCGAGCGCCGCTACGAGACCATCGTCAAGCGCTGGGTCGCCAAGATGGAGCGGCTCGGTCTGGTGGTCAAAGGGCTGTGGCTCGTCGATTTCGACACCGGGGATGGCTATCTTTGCTGGAAGTTTCCCGAGCTCCGGATTGCGCATTACCATGCCTATCATGAAGGCTATTCCGGCCGGCGGCCGCTGGACGAGGTGATCCAGGAATTCGATCCGGACTGGGCGGTGTGAGTGCCGGCGGCTGCGCCGGGAGCCGCCGGTTGCGCGCGTTCCCTGGATCGGGCGGTCTCGCCGCCGCAAGCGGCCGGGATGCAATATCTGCAGGCCAGAAGCTTCGACGATTTCCCTGATGGAACTGATACGCGGATACGATAATTTGCGGCCGTCCCACCGCGGATGCGTTGTCACCATCGGAAA
The DNA here is from genome assembly GCA_028068195.1 of Gammaproteobacteria bacterium. GTDB lineage: Bacteria > Pseudomonadota > Gammaproteobacteria > Acidiferrobacterales > UBA6901 > JAJYCY01. The sequence continues at coordinate 7,739 of JAPTTX010000040.1, read as the reverse complement.
TTTCGATGGCGTTCATCTCGGTCACCAGGCGGTCATTGGACAGCTGGCGGAAAAGGCGTCGGAACTCCGGCTGCCGACGGTCATCATCCTGTTCGAACCGCAGCCCCAGGAGTTCTTCCAGCCCGAGGCAGCCCCTGCGCGGCTGATGCGGTTGCGCGACAAGCTGATGGTGCTGAGGCGCTATTCGGTCGATCGCGTCCTGTGTCTGCGCTTTGGCGGGCGACTGGCGGCAATGCCTGCCGAGGAGTTCATCCGCAGAGTCCTCGTCGATGGACTCGGCGTGCGCTACCTTGTGGTCGGAGACGATTTTCGCTTCGGACAGCGGCGGGCCGGCGACTTTGATCTGTTGCAGAGGGCCGGAGTGCAATACGGGTTTGCCGTGGCGCCCATGCGCACATTCAGCATCGACGGTGGGCGCGTCAGCAGCACGCGCATTCGCGAGGCGCTGGCCGCCGGGGACCTCGCTGGCGCCGCGAGGCTGCTCGGTCGGGGCTTCCGTATGTCCGGGCGGGTGGCGCACGGCGACCAGCGGGGGCGCACGATCGGGGTGCCGACGGCGAATATCCATTTGCACCGCAAGGTGTCTCCGTTGCACGGAGTCTACGTCGTGGAGATGTTCGGCCTGGAGGGGGAGCCGATCCCGGGTGTGGCCAATGTCGGCACCCGGCCGACGGTCGACGGGACCCGCACCCTGCTCGAGGTGCATCTGCTGGAATTCGATCGGGATATCTACGGCCGCCAGGTCAGCGTGGAGTTTCTGCACAAGCTGCGTGACGAGCAGCGTTTTGAGTCATTTGACGAACTGCGGGCCCGCATAGGCCGGGATATCGAAGAAGCGCGCATATGGCTGCAGGAGCGTAAGCTGGGCTGATCGTGCCTTGGACTTTTTCGGCGCCACGGCGGAAAATACTGTTTTTTCACCTCTCTGTTCTGCCGGATTGGTTGCTTTGCGGGCGGATGCACCCGGCCCCGGCTGCCGATGAATGACGGGCCGTATCGATGGACGCGAAAGAAAAAGACTACAAGCACACACTGAATTTGCCCCAGACCGATTTCCCGATGAAAGCCAACCTGGCGGCGCGCGAACCGGAAATCCTCCGGCGCTGGCAGCAGATCGGACTGTACCGTCGCTTGCGGGAGCGCGGCGCAAACAGGCCGCGCTACATCCTCCATGACGGTCCGCCGTACGCCAACGGTGCCATTCACATCGGCCACGCGGTCAACAAGATCCTCAAGGACGTCATTGTCAAGGCGAGGACGCTAGCGGGCTTTGATGCGCCGTATGTTCCCGGCTGGGACTGTCACGGTCTGCCGATCGAGCTGATGGTGGAAAAGAAAATCGGGAAGGCGGGCGAGAAGGTCAAGCCAGCCGTCTTCCGCAAGGCCTGCCGTGACTACGCCACCAGGCAGGTGGAGGAGCAGCGCGCCGACTTCGAGCGGCTGGGCGTGGTGGGAGACTGGGAACGGCCCTATCTCACCATGGACTTCCAGTTCGAGGCCGACATTCTGCGCGAGCTTGGCAAGGTGATCGCCCGCGGCCACTTGTACAAGAGTTACAAACCCGTCCACTGGTGCATCGACTGCGGGTCGGCACTGGCAGAAGCCGAGGTGGAATACGAGGACAAGACGTCGCCGGCGATCGATGTGCGGTTCGCGCTGGTCGACGAGGAAGAGCTGTTCACGCGCTGTGGCCAGGCATCCGGCCGGGAACACGAGGGCAGCGGGCCAGTGTCGATTCCGATATGGACCACCACGCCCTGGACATTGCCGGCCAATCAAGCGGTGGCGCTCAACCCGAACATCGAGTACGTCCTGGTGCAGTGTGGTGGCGAACACAACCCGGAGCGACTGCTGCTGGCCGAAGCTCTCATGAAGGACGCCATGCTGCGCTACGGTATGGACAGCTATCACGTGGTCGCTACCTGCCGTGGCGCCGATCTCGAAGGACTCAGGCTGAAGCATCCTTTTTACGGACGTGAGGTACCGGTCATCCTGGGGGACCATGTTACGACCGACGCCGGTACCGGTGCAGTGCACACTGCCCCGGGGCATGGCCAGGACGACTTCGTCGCAGGCATGCGCTATGGCCTGGCAGTGGACAATCCCGTGGACGGTGACGGGCGGTTTCTTCCGGGAACCGAGTATTTCGCCGGCGAGCACGTATTCAAGGCGAACGAGCATGTGATCGAACTGCTCAAGTCACGCGGTGCGCTGCTGCGGGTTGAGGCACTGCGTCACAGCTATCCCCACTGCTGGCGGCACAAGACTCCGCTCATATTCCGCGCAACCCCGCAGTGGTTCATCGGCATGGATCGGGCGGGGCTGCGTGCCCAGGCCCTTAACGAGATCGGGCGGGTCGGCTGGGTTCCGGAGTGGGGGAGGGCGCGCATCGAGGGCATGGTCTCAACCCGTCCCGACTGGTGCATCTCGCGCCAGCGCACCTGGGGTGTGCCGATCGCCCTGTTCGTCGAGCGCCAGACCGGCAAGCTTCATCCGGATACTGCCGCGCTGATCGAGAAGGTGGCGCGCCTGGTCGAACAGCGCGGTGTCGATGCCTGGTTCGATCTGGAAGCCTCCGATCTCCTGGGTGAGGACGCCGGGCGCTACGAAAAGGTCACCGATACCCTGGACGTGTGGTTTGACTCGGGTGTGACGCATGCCTGTGTGCTGGAGCGGCGGCCGGAACTGGGGCATCCGGCAGATCTGTATCTGGAAGGTTCGGACCAACATCGGGGGTGGTTTCAGTCCTCGCTGCTCACCTCGGTGGCAACCCGAGGCGTGGCGCCTTACCGTGCGGTGCTGACCCACGGGTTCACGGTTGACGCGAAAGGCATGAAAATGTCCAAGTCGCTCGGAAACCAGGTGGTTCCGCAGAAGGTTATCGGAACCTTGGGCGCCGACATCCTCAGGCTGTGGGTTGCAGCGACGGATTACCGCTCAGAGATGAGCATCTCCGACGAGATCCTGAACCGCATGGCCGACTCGTATCGCCGCATACGCAATACCGCACGCTATCTGCTGGGCAACCTGGCGGGATTCGATGTCCGCAGCGCGGTGGCTCCGGGGGAGATGCTCGCGCTGGACCGCTGGGCTCTGGAGAGAACCTTCCAGCTGCAGCGGCAGCTGCAGGAAGCCTACGATGCGTTTGCCTTCCATCTGGTCTACCAGAGACTGCACCAGTTCTGCGTTGTCGAGATGGGCAGTTTCTACCTCGACGTGATCAAGGATCGCGTCTACACCACCCGGAAGGAGAGCCGCGCGCGCCGTTCGGCGCAGACTGCGATGCTGCACATACTTGAATCCCTGGTCCGGTGGATGGCGCCTATACTCAGTTTTACTGCCGAAGAGATCTGGCAGGCGATGCCGGCACGCTCTGCCGAGAGCGTGTTTCTGGATCAGTGGCATGCCCTTCCGCCACCGACTCCGGGGGTGACGGAAGTGGCCACCGACTCGTACTGGAGGCGCGTCCTGGACGTGCGCGAGCAGGTGGCGCGGGAGCTTGAAAAGGCGCGCGTTGCCGGTGCTATCGGTTCGTCGCTCGATGCGGAGGTGGACCTCTACTGCGCCCCGGAGCTGCACGCCAAGCTGGCCCTGCTGGAAGATGAGCTGCGCTTCGTGCTGATCACCTCTTACGCCCGGATCCATCATCTGCAGGACGCTCCCGCCGAGGCCATCGATGCCGGGATGGATGGCCTGAAGATCCGGGTCGCTACATCAACGCACGGGAAGTGCGTACGTTGCTGGCATCGGTGCGCGGACGTCGGGGCGAACGCCGAACATCCCCGGCTGTGCGGCCGCTGTGTCGAGAACGTGACGGGAACCGGAGAGTCGAGAGCCTACGCCTGATGTTCAAATTCATCTGGATCGCCCTGCTTGTCTATGTCGCTGACCAGCTGACGAAGCACGCGGCCGTGACCTACCTGATGGGGCACGATATCGCGGTAACACCGTTTTTGAACTTGTCGCTGGCGTTCAATACCGGAGCCGCATTCAGTTTTCTCAGCTCGGCATCGGGCTGGCAGAACGGGTTCTTCATCATCGTCGGAATCGTCGCGTCGATCGTGATACTTGTCATGATTTCCCGCCTCGGTCCAGGCGATGTGCAGGCGGCCGTGGCGTTGATGCTGATCCTTGGGGGAGCGGCCGGCAATGTGACGGACCGTATGGTGCACGGCTATGTCGTGGATTTCCTGGATCTGTACTACCGCAGCTGGCACTGGCCGACGTTCAACGTCGCCGACTCGGCGATTACCGTCGGGGCGGCGCTGCTGCTGATGGATGCGCTCGGCCTGCGTTTCCGGCGGCGTGACCGGTCGCGGACGTGATTGCGGAGAGATCGATGGACCGGCATGACGGCAAGGCGCTATGCGGCGCCGACTGCCGCGTGGGCCTGGCATGACCGGGCAGGGGGCGGCGGAGGGATGCCGTGTCACCCTGCATTTCGTCCTGCTTCTGAGCGACGGGACGCTGGTGGACCGCAGCGATGAGGGCGAACCCCTGACGATCACGCTCGGCCGGAACGATCTGACCGCCGGTCTGGAACACTGCCTGCTCGGGTTGCATCCGGGCGATAAGAGGCGTTTCGATATCCCCGCCGCCCAAGCCTACGGTCTGAGGCTGGCGGAGAACGTGCATGTGATTCCGCGCACGCAGTTTCCGCCTCAGATGGGTCTGGAGCCTGGGACGGTCATCGAATTCTCCATGCCAACGGGCGAGGAAGTGCCCGGAACGGTCATGGCCGTCGCGGATACCGAGGTGGCGGTTGATTTTTCTCACCCGCTCGCGGGCCATGACCTTGTATTCGATGTGGAGATTCTCGCGGTAGCGCCGGGTCCGGTTGTGCCAAGCGGCTGATCGCGATCATAATGATGAATAGTCCCACGTCCGCCTAAATCGTCTAGATTCATCTGCATGGAACTCATTCTTGCCAACATTCGCGGCTTCTGCGCCGGCGTGGACCGCGCGATCGAAATCGTCGAGTTGGCGCTGGCGCGGTTCGGCGCGCCGATTTACGTGCGCCACGAAGTCGTGCATAACCGGTTTGTCGTCGACAGGCTGCGTGCAAAGGGCGCCGTGTTCATAGACAACCTCGAACAGGTGCCGGATGATGCAACTGTCATCTTCAGCGCTCACGGCATTTCCCAGGCTGTACGGCGCGAGGCCGAACGCCGCGGCCTCAAGGTGTTCGACGCCACCTGTCCGCTGGTCACGAAAGTGCATATGGAGGTCGTGCGCCACCGCCGCAGCGGCATCGAATGCATTCTGATCGGCCATGCTGGTCATCCCGAAGTGGAAGGTACCCTGGGGCAGGCGCAGGACGGAATTTATTTGGTGGAAACGCCGGACGATGTGCTGCGGGTGCCGGTGCAGGATCCTGACAGGCTGGCGTTCGTTACCCAGACGACGCTTTCGGTAGACGATACTGCACGGGTGATTGAAGCGTTGCGGGCGCGGTTTCCAAAGATCCAAGGTCCGCGGAAGGATGACATCTGTTACGCCACTCAGAATCGCCAGGATGCCGTGCGCGCCCTGGCCAGCCGTTGCGACGTGGTGCTTGTGGTGGGTTCGGCCAACAGTTCCAACTCCAACCGTCTGCGGGAAGTAGCGGAAGCGCTCGGGGTGCACGCTTACATGATCGATGGCCCCCAGGACATCTGTGCCGAATGGCTGGCCGGCGCCCAGTGTGTCGGGCTCACTGCAGGAGCTTCGGCCCCGGAGATCCTGGTGCAGCAGGTGGTATGCCGGCTGCGCGAGTGGGGGGCGGTGCTGGTTCACGAGCAGGCCGCCGAAGCTGAACACGTGATCTTTCCGGTGCCGCGTGAACTGCGCAGTGCTTCATGAATTGCGTTCCGGCCCGCAAGCCCGCCGGTGTCGCGGCGCGCGGGTCTGAGCCGCCATTGCGGTCTCCGCGCGCTGCGGGAAGTGCGCAGGCTCACCGACAGTACCGGCATGCCGAGCCGTTTCTCCGGCATCCGCAGCGCGTTCGGCTGGGGCGATGAGCACTCCGTGGCATGTTGTCGGCGGCGGCATCATAGGCCTGCTCTCAGCCTACGAGCTCGCGCTGGCTGGCGAGCATGTGGTGATCCTCGATCGGCAATCGGTCGGAGCGGAAGCATCCTGGGCAGGGGGCGGCATTCTTTCTCCGCTTTATCCCTGGCGGTATCCCGAGGCCATCGCTCCGCTTGCGCGCTGGAGCCAGTCGCAGTATCCGGGTCTGGCGGAGTCGCTCAGAAGGGCGACCGGCATTGATCCGGAATGGACGCGCTCGGGCCTGCTGATTCTGGACGCTGCGGACCGCCGGGCCGGGATGGAGTGGTGTCGGACGCACGGCCTGGCGGCAGAAATGCTCGATGCGCAGCGCCTGTCGGGGCTCGAGCCCGGGCTGTGTACCGGGCTGGGTTCGGCAATAAGGCTGCCGGACGTGGCTCAGATCCGGAATCCGCGATTACTCAAGGCCCTTGGGCATCGTCTGCGAGCCTCGGGCGTTGAAATCAGGGAAGGAATTGCCGTCCGCGGTTTCGAGTCTTCAAGGGGAAGACTGAGCGGGATCCGCACGGATTCGGGCATCTTGCGTGCTGACCGCTGCCTGGTCGCGGCAGGACCCTGGAGTGCCGCCCTGCTTTCGGCTGTCGGGCTCGACCTTCCACTGCGGCCGGTGCGGGGTCAGATGCTGGTACTCAGCGGAGGGATCCTGCCGTTTAAGCACATTTTGCTGCGCGAGAGCCGGTACTTGATCCCCAGGCGGGACGGACGGATTCTAATAGGGAGCACCCAGGAAGAAGAAGGTTTCAACAAATCAACGACTTCTGTTGCACGGGAGCAGCTGTTTGCCGCAGCGTGTGCCCTGGTACCGGAGCTTGGTGACTGGCAGATCGAGCATCACTGGGCAGGGCTGAGGCCCGGATCTCCGGACGGCGTTCCCTACATCGGACAGCACCCGGGAATTGCCGGGCTCTATGTCAATACCGGCCACTTCCGGAATGGGATCGTGCTTGCGCCGGCATCTGCCCGGTTAATCGTGGATCTAATGCTCTCCCGACCGCCTTTGCTTGATCCTGATCAATTCAGTTTGACCAGGACCTGTTAGACTTGAGCTCGTTCTTGACTTACAATAGGTCTAAATCCATGCAACATACATCTCTTTCTGCCGCTGTCGTGCCGATGAATACCGCGCCCATGGAAGCGAAAACCTATACGCATGACGAAATTGGCGCCATGCTGCGGGAGCACGGGATCAATCCCACCGCCCAAAGGGTGGAGATTGCCCGGGAGCTGTTTTCGCGCAAAGGGCATTTTTCTGCTGAAGATGTCTTCATGCTGGTCAACAATGAACAGGCGCAGGTTTCGAAGGCAACGGTCTACAATACCCTTGGCCTGTTCGCGGAAAAGGGACTGATCCGCCAGCTGATTGTTGATCCGACGAAGGTGTTTTACGACCCCAATATGATTCCGCATCATCATTTTTATGATGTCGTCACGGGAGTGCTGACAGACATCGATGGCGAAGACGTGCGGATCACCGGTCTTCCGCCGCTGCCCCCGGGCGCCAAGATGGAAGGGGTCGACGTCATCGTCAGGATGCGTCATATCTGAATCAAGGCCGGATAGGGCCAATGCGGTTGTTTCGACAGCGTACGGTTTCCGTACGCTTCCCGGGTTGTGCGCCGGTGTAGCTCAGTTGGTAGAGCAACTGATTCGTAATCAGTAGGTCCGCAGTTCGAGTCTGCGCACCGGCACCA
>JAPTTX010000076.1:0-21920 GCA_028068195.1 Gammaproteobacteria bacterium | reverse complement strand
TTTCACGAGGCAGACCGCTTCGTGACGACGGCAAGCTACGATCAGGTGCGTCGTCCCATCTACAAAAAATCGGTGGCGCGCTGGAAAAACTACGAACAGTTCCTCGAACCGCTGCTGACGGCGTTGAGTGACTGATAAAAACAAGGGCAAGAAAACGTCTGTCAGACTCATCATGAGACGCGGACTGGGTAGAGTTATTTCCGCCTGGCGCCGCACATGCCCCCTTGTCTGAACTTTGAGTCTGCGTTGACCATTGGCCACACATGGCAGAAAAGAAGCTGCGGCCTCATCGGCGTATTCCGGCACCATGTGTGCGCACACACATTCGCCCGATTCAAACGGTATGCTGAACCAAGTCCCGGCATGTCGCCTGATCTTGCGCCTCGATCGAATCCCAACCTTTGATCCTCAGTCAACGCCTGCGATTGTCCGAATGGCCGTTCAAACCGGGATTACGGCTGAAGCGCACTCTGACAATCCGTTGCAACGTCCTTGCTTCCAGCACACAGGGTCTACCGCTGCCCTGTGTCCCGGTCTTCCAGTGCATCGATGAGTGGTCCCAAAAACTGCTCATAGTTTTTCCAGCGCGCCACCGATTTTTTGTAGATGGGACGACGCACCTGATCGTGGCTCGCTGTCTTCACCACACGGGCAGTCTCGTGAAAACGCAGGCAGCGGTCGTCCCAGTCGAGCTCGCAGAACTCGACAAGCCGCCGGCTCATCGCTTCCTGGTTGTCCACAAGTTCCTCATACCGAAACTCCATCAGGGGAATGCGCACAACGCTCGTCCAGTGCGCCATTAGCCGCTGGTAAAGCCGATAGTACCGCCCGAGATCCCGCAGGTCGTGGGCGTAGGGGTGAAGTGCATTGAAGTGGCCATTGAACGGTTGAACGTAAATCGACAGGCAGGTGTCGACAGGATCACGTAAGCAGTGGATGATGCGTGCTCCAGGGAAAAGCAGATCTATCAGGCCCAGGTAGAGGAAATTGTGCGGCATCTTGTCGGTGATGCGCACGGCATCACGCGCGAATCGGCCGAGGCGATCAAGGTGGCGCTGTGCAATCGGGTCAATGTTCCTGTCCGTAACAGCATCGAGGCACTGCGGGTAGGGGTTAGAGCCACCCAGATCGGCCTGAAGCCGACTTGCGATGTTGGTGATATCGGGCAGCTCCCCGGCGCCGTACACCAGCGGATGGCTTGCGAGAATCTGCTCCGTCAGGCTCGTACCTGAACGTGGCATGCCGACGATGAACACCGGCAGTTTCGAACGATTGGATGCGCGCGGCCTGCGCCGGATGCGCTCCGGACTGAAGACCCCGATCAACATGTCGAAGTCCCTTTGGTGCTGCTTTTCGTCGAATTTTCTGGAGTCGAGAGAGTTTGCGCGCTGGTAGTGCCCGAACGCCCGGGGATAATCCTGCAACTCGTCGTACAGCTTGCCGAGCGCGAAATGCCCGTCGACCCGCTGTTGCCCATCCCTCGGCTGTTGCAACATGCCTTCCAGCAGCGCCACCGCCTGCGTGCGACAATCGAAACGTCCCGCCAGAGCGGCGTAACTCAGCGCCACATAGATATTTTCCGTCCCGGCATCCACCAGTGGCTTGAGCAACGCATAACTGGCTTCGAAATCCCCTTTGCGTTCCAGAAGCATCGCCAAGCCTGCCGCAGCCAGCGGAAAATCCGGCTTGAGGTGCAATGCGCGGCGGTAACTTGCATCCGCTTCGTCATAGCGGCCCATATCGGTCAATGCCATTGCCAGACTCAGATGAATCCCCGGGGCATCTGGTTTATAGCACAGGGCCTGCCGGAAGCATTCAGCTCCCTGTTCGGCACTCTTGGGGCTAGGGTCCGCATCCAGCAAAGCATTGCCTAGTTCATAGTGCGCATCTGCGTAGTCAGGTTTCAGTTCAATGGCGTGACGATAATGGGATATCGCCTCGTCCCAACGGCGCAGCGACACGAGAAGAACGCCGAAATCCCTATGGATCTGCGCCTCATCGGGCCTGAGCCGCACGAGATTCCTGTAACAGTGCACAGCCTCCTCCCGTTTCCCGGCCGAAACCAGGACGGCACCCAGGCCTCCATAAGCCTCGGGATAATCGGGCCTCTGGCGTATGGCTTGCTGGAAGCAGACCTGCGCCTCGGCAAGATTACCGAGTGTCTGGTTGCACAGGCCCAGGTTGAAATGGGCTTCGGCGTACAGCGGGCGCAGCGCCGTTGCCTGACGGAAACTCTCCGACGCCTGGACATGCTTGCCATCGTCCATGAAAAGCAGGCCGAGCGTATTGTGCGCCTCGGCCAGACCGGGTTGCAGCGTCAGGGCACGCTGGCAATGCGGTATCGCCTCCTCGGACCTGCCCAGCTCGCGCAATGCGAGTGCCAGGTTGGCAAGCGCCGGCGCCGCATCGGGCTGGTCCTCGAGCAACTTGTCGTAGGTCTCAACGGCTTCTTGGTACCGCCCCCGCATCTGCAGCGCCACGCCGAGGTTGTAGCGAGCCGCGGCATTACCAGGATCAAGGACTATAACCTGCCCGCAACATCGGATCACCTCGTCCATGACGCCAAGTCGGGCATGGATCCCAGCGAGCAGGAACCAGACTTCGGGGTCGCTCCGGTCGCTCTCACAAAGCGCCAACCCCAGCTCCCTTGCCTCGTTCAACCGGTCACCCTGCAAAAGGGCAAGTATTTGCTGCTTGTCGGCCATGCTCAGAAATGCCCTGCTACCCATGAATCATTTTTCGAACCCCGGTGCGCTCTCCATCTTGGGGGAGGCCGGACCGGCTGCGAATTCAGTATGCCTATACTGCCCGATAATATGCTGGAAAATCCATGATGATTGCGATGATGGAGCCGATCCAACTATCCTAGCACGCAACAAATATCGGGACGGACTGCCCGCACGTCCGCACGATAGATCTGGAACACAAATCCTTCCTCACCCGCCTCGGTCGGAACAGCGCCCGCAAAACTATGAACCATCGGACTCAGCTACTGAAGAACCAAGCTCTTGCCCACCTGCGGAGCAACCACTTGGCCGAGGCCAAGGTCCTGTACAGACAGCTCTGTCAGATCGATCCGCGCGATGCCGACTCCTGGAACCTGCTGAGCGCCGTCCACGGAATGCTGGGCGAATTCGAACATGCCGAGACGTGTTGCCGTCGAGTCATCAGTGTGCTGCCGGACGCCGCGGGCGCCTACAGCAATCTCGGAAATGCGCTCAGGTTCCAGGGAAAACTGGATGAAGCGGAGCGGTGTTATCGAAAGGCGATCGAGCTTATGCCGGTCTATGCCGAGGCCCACAACAACCTGGGTAACCTCCTCAAGCAAAAAGAGAGGATCCAGGAAGCCGAAATCTGCTACCACCAAGCCATTACCTTTGCACCGAACTACGCCGATGCCCATAACAACCTGGGCATCGTGCAGTGGGTTCAGGGGCGGCCGAGCGATGCCATGAAAAGCTACCAGCGGGCGCTCGAACTTGATCCTAACCACAGGGATGCGCTGTACGGCCTGGGTCATATCCTGTTCGAACGACGTGATCTCTCTGCGGCCGGGAAAATCTTTGAGCAACTGGTGAAGGTGTACCCGCAGGATGTCAGAACCTGGGTCGCTCTCGGCGGCCTCCATGCCATGTCCCGGCGGTTCGATAGGGCGATTGCGTGTTGCGAGCAAGCGATCGCCTTGCAACCCGATTATGCGGAAGGATATTTTCGACTGGGCCGCGTCTATCAATCCATGAACCTGCGGGACAAGGCACGGACATCGTATGAACGTGCCCTGGCACTCGACCCCAGAATGGCAAGTGCCCATTATTTTCTTGCGAGCATCGACAATGAAGCCGTGCCTGCCGAGTGGCGCACTGAATACATCAAGAAAACCTTCGACGATTACGCCGAAAGATTCGATGCAACCCTAGTGAAGGATCTCAGGTACCAGGCACCGGAACTTCTTCTTTGCGCCGTCCGGCATGCCCTTGGTGAGGGAAAAAAGAGATCGAGATGCTTGATCTTGGCTGCGGAACCGGTCTATGTGGCATGCCTTTCCGCGACATCGTGAAACGACTGACCGGCGTGGATCTCTCACCCAGGATGATTCGCAAAGCCCGTGAGCGCGGCATTTACGATGAATTGCTCCTCGGGGATCTGCTGACCCCGCTGCAGGGGCGCGACGCTCGGTACGACCTGATTGTCGCCGCGGATGTCTTCATCTACGTCGGTGATCTGTCCGCGATATTCGCAGCGTGCAAGATAGCTCTGCGGCCGGGAGGGCTTTTCGCGTTCTCGACGGAACACGAAGCGGATGCGCCTTCCTACGTGCTGCGGACCTCAGGGCGCTATGCCCATCCCACGGAATATATCCGCACCCAGGCCCACGAGGTGGGGTTAACCGAATTCAGCATCGAGCAGGCGATTATCCGGCAGGAAGAGGGTAACCCGGTCGCAGGCCAAATCTTCGTCTTTCAGCAGTCGGCATGAGCCACACCGACCGACACAGCATGAATTCAGTTTCCGCTGGCAGACTGCAGGAACTCTTCTAGCGACCGGACGGTGCCCCGCTGACCGAAAATCCTGCCGGGCGCCCACTCCATTATCCGCGCCGAAAGCGCATCCCTCAGCGAGTGATCGCTGGCGATCGACACCGCACGCGATACGTAATCCTCATTGCCCCGCGCGATCAGTTCGCCCATGTCCATTTCGCGCAGCATCCCATAAGTCTGACGTCCGCGGCTGAATTCTCCCGGTAACGTCACCACCGGAAGACCGGCGGCGAATGCGTCCAGCGAGGTCCGCCCTCCCGACCAGTGCGGCGTATCGAGCATCACATCGGCAAGCCGGTTCACGCACAGATAGTCGGCATGCCCCATGCGCGGCAGAAAGCGCAGGCTGGCGTCTGCATCAAGCCCATGAGCGGCGAAGCTCCGCCGCAAACGCTGCCTGAAGGAATCATTGACGGGTGGCTTGTAATCTTCGAAGAACAGAATCAGGGCGCGCGGATCACGCGCTGCAATGCCAGTCAGCAGATCGTCGGTATCGACATGGATTTTGAACAGCGACTGCGGGCACAGATACAGCCTGCGGTCTTCCGGCAGACTGAGCTGGGCGCGCGTCGCGTCTCGTGCCAGACTCGGCCGCTCGCAGTACACACCGATACCGTCGAGACGGACCAGTTCTTCGCGGTAGTTCGCCTCGCCGCCAACGGGCTCCATGGCATCGGCGGACAGGAAATAATCGACGTTCGGCAGGCCGGTCGTCACAGGATGTCCCCAAGCCGCGCACTGGACTGGCGCTAGGCGCAGGGCGGCCAGCCACATCTCCTTCGGATACATGCCGATGGCCGGGTAAACCAGAACATCCAGCTGGTCGCTGCGGATGATATTGGCGATGGCGGCGATCGAGCCGGTCACCGGCCGGTATTGGTCGCAACTCGCCGCGAGCCGCTGACTCTCCTCATCGATGATCGGATTGATGTGATAGACGAAGGTCTCGAAACGATCCCGGTCCGCGTGCCTGATCCACCCATTGAAATAATACGAAACCGTGTGATGATGGAAAAAATGCGAAGCGTAGCCGATGCGCAGCCGCCGTCCGCCAGCCGCCCGTCGCGGGATCTCCTGGAAAAACTGCGGTAACGTGGCCCGGGCCATGTCCGTAAAGAAATCCCCGAAGCGCGTTTGCAGGTCCCTGTCGTCCAATCCCTGATAGGCGAGATAGAAGCCGTTGCTCCACTGCAGTTCGTCGATCAGGCCCGGGCGTTCCCTGAACCCTGCGCTGCACGCGAGGATCTCTTCGAGTCCCTCGCGGAAACGTTGGCGGGACTGCCGCAGATGTTCCGCATCCCGATAGACCGGTGGAAGCGACAGATGAAAGCCCAGCATTGCCTTCGGGCTCATCGGATCGGCGGCGACCGCCCGTCCATAATCGGCGATCGCTTCGTCGCAATGCCCCAGGAAATATCTCAGGTTGCCGAGACTGGCATGGGCGGCGGCGCTGGCAGGAGCGATGACTGCCGAACGCTGGTAGGACACCAGCGCCTCCGCGTGCTGCCCGGCCGCCTCCTGCGCCTGACCGAGCTTCAGCCAGACATCAGCAACCTGGGGCAACGCCGCGCACAAGCGGCCGAAGACCTCGATTGCATCGCCAAACCGGCCCAGGTATGCCAGGGTCTCACCCAGGCGGAGGGCCGCCTCGTGAAACCCCGGATCCAGGCCTAGCGCCTGCCGCAGGCAAGACTCGACCTGATCAACATACCCTAGCCGTCCGTTCACAATCCCCAGGTAATACCAGGTCTCGGCGTCGGCAGAGCCGGACTCGCAGAGCTCAGCCAGGAGCCCACGGGCTTCAGGAAGCCGTCCGCCCTGAAACAGCGCCAAAGCCTGCTGCTTCCTAGCTTGAACCATCGGATCGATGCCGGACATGGGCTGAATCAGGAAACCGGAACGTGTCGCACGAACCGGGGCACTGAACTCCGACTGTCCGGCGTGTTGGTGGGCGGCTGCTCGCGACATTGCACCAGCAGCATTTCGGACGCGTCTGCTTTCAAGCTTCCTCCTGATTCCTGGCCGGTTGCCTTGACCCGGTCTCGATACCAGCATCGTGCGTGATTCGTGCCTTACTCGCCAGCGAGAGCGTACCATGGGCAGCCCACATGACTCGGCCATCACACCATAGCGAGTGAGCGGGCCCTTGATCAAGCCCGCACGCCAGCAGCGGCCACCTCGCCGAGCTGCCGTCGCCGTCGATCCCTAAGAGCCGTCCCGCGCAATGAGACCGGAATGCGGCTTGTCGCGTTCGAAACATCGCCCAACAAATCGAGTGCAAAACTTACCGGAAATCAGGCCTGATGACTCTTGACAATGACAATGCTGCTGTTCACCATGCAACAGTCAGTATTACATTTTGATAACAGAAGAGGGACTCGGAGGACGCAGGCAGAGATGTTGGCCGAGGGAAAGCGGAAGAACAATAAAAATTAAAAGGGAAAATGGCAGGGATCTTGAAGTTTCCATCCGTTAAGATTCTTGTGATCCGCATAGAAAACTGGACACGCGAAAACTCCCTCAGGCGAATGCCGGTCTGAATCAGCGCGGCAGGTATTCTCCGAATGTCGTCGATAACCACGTGGGCGGATTGCGATGGAAGTATGGTTGCAATCCGGGTGGAAACGGGGCGTCTGCATTTCCGTCTTGAAGCAGCACACCCTTCTGCCACGGAATCACCGTGGCTCACCTGCGCAGGCACACAGAGCAACCAAAGCAAGAATGAAGACACGTTAAAGGACTTCAAATAACTAAGATACTGGCTCATCGCTAGAGAGGAGAGAAAAATGAAATTGGGTTTCAGAGGACTGCTGCTTGCAGCGGTTGCGATCTGGCTCGTTGTGCCTTCAAGGGCCTTCGCAACCAACGGGTTTTTCCTGATCGGTTACGGCGAGAAGGCGAACGGCATGGGCGGTGTCGGTGTCGCCTTTCCCCAGGACGGACTCGCTCCTGCGTACAATCCGGCGGGTATGACACAGGTCGGCACCCGCTTCGATATGGGCGCGGAACTGTTCCGTCCGGTCCGTTGCATCTATCACGACAGCGCTACCCTGCCTGTCGATGAATGCAGCCAGGGCCAGATCTTCCTGATTCCCAACATGGGCGGCGTCATGCAGCTCAATTCGAAGTGGGCCGCCGGTTTTGCCGTCGTGGGTGCTGGCCTCGGCACGAGCTACCAGCAGCAGCAGCCCAACTACTTTTTCAATTTCCAGGGACGGGCGAGCAATCCGGCCGGCGTATCACTGACGCAGATGCAGATCCTCCCGAGCATCGCATATAAGTGGAACCGTCATAACAGCTTTGGCGCCGCTCTCGCGGTCGGGGTTCAGGTATTCCGCGCCTTCGGTCTGCAGGCCTTTGGTCCGGCACCAGCCGGGCTCGGCTTCACGTCGAATCCCGAGGCATCCAATCTCACGAACAAAGGTCCGGACTGGTCCTACGGCCTCGGGTTCCGGCTCGGCTGGCTGGGAACGTACTTTCATCGCCGGTTGAGCCTGGGCCTCAACTACTCGTCCAAGGTGTACATGACCCGCTTCAAGAGGTATTCGGATCTGTTCGCCCAGAGCGGCAGCTTCGACATTCCTGAGAACTACTCCGCAGGCTTCGCCTACAAGGCCACCCCGAAGGTCGACGTCGCCATGGATGTGGAGGAAATCCGTTACCACGACATTGCGGCAATCGGCGATCCGGGACCGAATGCCGCGAATCCGTCCGACTTCTTCTCGCTTTGCCCGGGAACCGACAAGACCCCCTGCGAACTCGGCGGTCCTCTGGGTCTCGGATTCGGTTGGAACAACCAGACCGTCTACAAGTTCGGTATGGATTACAAGTGGAGTCCCCGGCTCACGCTGCGCTGGGGCGTGAACTACGGCAAGAATCCCATACCGGCTGACCAGGTCCTGTTCAACATGCTGGCGCCGGGCGTCACCGAGTACCACCTGACCTTCGGATTCACGCGGATCACGCACGATGCCCTCACGAAGTATCTTGGCGGAAAGGAGGGCGAGGTCACCGTGAGCTACCAGCACGCCTTCACCTACACGCTCAAGGGCCCCACGGCATTCGGGCCCTCAGGTGCCGTGGTAAACGGCACCAATGCGTCCATTGCCATGAAACAGGACGCACTAGGTATAAGCTACGGAATCAAGTTCTGAGTATAGAACCCGAGTCACCACTACAGACGCCCCGGCGGACTTCGGTCCTCCGGAGACGCTTGAGGAGAGGAGAGACAGAACCATGCGTACATCGAAATACACCAAGTTTAAAAGGAGCGCGCTGGCAGCCGCGCTGACGCTGTCGCTCGGAGCCGGTGCCCTGGCGGAGCGCGCCTATGCGGATACCTACACGTTCAGCTTCTCCGGCGAGTTCACGATGCTGACCTCAACCGGCACTCCGCTTACCAACACAAGCTCCTCCAGTAATTCCTGGAGTGGCTTACGTACCGACATTACCGGGACGATGACCTATGACACTGTAGCGGGAACCGGGAGTGGCACGATCGCCCCTTTCCAATTCTTTAGCGGAACAAGCCCCGCCGTGGCCCAGGCGATCACGTTCCAGGCAATCGGTAATGGAGTCTGCACAACCAGTAGTCCGTCAAGCTGTCAGCCCGGAAACCTGTTGCTCGGCAACATGCTGTTCAACTGGAGCGGCAACAACGGCATCCCAGTATCCATCGTAATGGATGCCAGCGGTCTTTTTGGTGCCATGGGGTCTGCCCTCACGCCGGGATCGGTCGTACAAGGCGTCGGCACGCTCCCAGCCAGCAATTACATCAAAAACGGGACGTTCCCGATTGGTCCCGTGCCGGTAGCAACGCTCACCCAGAACACGACCCCGGTCGCATCTTGTACCGGTACTTGGCCGAATTCGACTTGCGCCGGGCTCAACCCCAGCGGTGGGCTGCCGCTGGTGCCCGATACTTCAGTGCCGACCGGCTATAGTCCATCCCAGACCGGTATCGGGGGCAATCCCATGATTGCCGGGCCGTTCGTCGGTTTCAATGCGAACTTTGATTTTGTAAAGATGACGGTGACGAGCAAGAACGGTGTTTCGGCGCCGCCATCCGTGATCACGACGTCGCCGACCAATGGTTCGACCACAGCTGATCCGCTTTCGACGGCAATCACGGTCACCTTCAGCGAGCCGATGGAGGACAATACCGTCGCAACGGCATTTACCCTGAACCAGACGGGCAGCGGCGCCGTCCCCGGTACGGTAAGCCCCAGCACGTCGGGACAGACGGCAACCGTCTTCACCTTTACGCCAACAAACACCCTCGCCTACAGTACTGGTTACACCGCCGACGTCTCGACCGCCGCATTGAACGCAGGTGGCCTGGCACTCAGTTCGGCCTATACCTGGAGCTTCACCACCAAAGCAGTGCCTGTATCGACGAGCTGTACCGGTGGCGGCCCTCCCCCTACGTCAGGCACTGCCGGCAACTTCACGATGCTGACGCCTACTGGAACGCCGTTCGGAGGCACGAACGACGTGGTTTATACGTATTCGGGAACTACCAACACTGCGGTCAACGGTACCGATTTCAACATGACCCTGGCCTCGGCCACGCCGGAGCCGTTTTTCGGCTTTGACTGGTCCGCCCACGATATCCGCGTGTTCGGGCCCGGTTCATACACCTTCAATACCGGATGCACGATTGCAGAACTGCATGCGGGTGATTTCCCATACAGCAGCCAGGGCAGTCCCTACTGTGCCGACACAACCGGCACACCGCTTACCATGAACGTGGGTGCCGGGCAGCTGGGCGCACTCATGCTGTTCGACTGGCATGGCAACGACAACATCTACGTGGCCGATGTATGGAACCAGCACGCCCAATGGCAATCGGGCCCGGGGTCCACGAATGGGCTGTGGACCGGTCCTGCGTGGGGCGGACCGGCGGGTTATATGGTGAACCCCGCGACGACGTGGACCTTCGCGTCTACCCCCGGCACCGGCAACGGCATCAACGGAACTCCTATGGTAAATGGACCATTCACCGGCTTCAGCGCCAATTTTAATCTGGACGCCAGTGATACCTGCGTGGTTGCGGCGTCTGCGCCGATCCAGGCCCATGACACCAAGGTCGCCGGTTGCACGATGAGCCCCACGCCGGTCAATCTCTTCAAGCGCAGTGACTGGTTTATTCTGCTGGGCTTCATCGGCTGGCTGGGCTGGTGGCGCCGCAAGCGCCGGTCCTGAGCATAACCGGAAGGGTGATATAGACCCGAGCTTTTCGTTGACATGACATCCCCGGCCGGCAGGCATGCCGGCCGGGGGATCTAACGAGTTGAACAATCCCTACCTGACCTGCGGGCGGGACGCGTAGTCCGGGTGAACATTTCCTACCGCAAGCTGATGCCGTGGCTTGGCGCAGCAGTCCTTGTTGCGGCTGCCATGGTCCGCCTCAACGCCAGCGTCTATGTTCTGGACGGAATCATGCTGTTTTTCCCGCTGGCGGATCCGGCCTGGAGTCCGCCTCCGTTCCTGCCGCGGCTGCGGCAACATGCACCGGCATGGGCCGCAGTCCTGCTGTCCACGGCGATTCTCTTGCTTCGGTATCCGGACCACAGCCAATATTTCGCGGCGATGCTGCTGACTGCCGCAATACCCGAGGAATGGTTTTTTCGCGCGTACCTGCTTGTCCGGGCAGGCGACGACTGGCGTGCCAACATTGCCGTATCGGTTTTCTTTGGCTTCATGCACGGGATCACGTGGGGCTGGGTAGCCGGCACTCTTGTGTTCGTTCCTTCGCTCTTTTACGGCTGGCTTTATCAGCGGACCCGCGATGTCACGCTGCTCGCACTGGTACATGCATTGTCGAATCTGGTATTCGTTATCTACCTTTCCGCTCCCTTAAACAGCTGGCTCGTAGGGCACGGCATCGCCTGACACGACATATCCGGCAGCAAGGATATCGGCCCGATTCTGACGGAATCGGTCCACAGTGAAACGCCGCGCGCGGACCCTGCGGGCAAATAGCTTGTCAGCGTTTACCGCAACGACTGTGGGCCAAGCTTGACGATCCACCGTACATCTGTTGCAATGGAAAAAATACCCAATATCGGCTCGAGATGGCGCCATATGTGGCGCCATCATCGAACCGAAAATACAGCCTTCACAGAACCAACGACCACTATACCGTCATAAAATCATGAAACTTTTTTTAATCGCAGTAACGTTGCTTGTCGCAACGGCGGGCATGATTACTCCAGCGGCCGCAAAGGAGTCCAGAATGCCGGCCGCACCGGCGCTTTACAAGCGTGGTTACCTGATCCAGCCCGGGGATATTCTGACCATCTCCGTGTGGAAGGAAAAGGATCTTCAGGGCGATGCACTGGTGCTGCCGGATGGCACAATTTCATTTCCATTGACCGGCGAGATACAAGCTAGCGGCAAAACCGTGTCCCAGGTGAGAAACGAAGTCGCAGATCGACTTAGCAAGTACATGCCTTCGCCGGTAGTGACCGTAGCTGTCAAGCAGATCCAAGGCAACGCGATCTACGTAATCGGCCAGGTAAACAAACCGGGCGCGTACGTCGCCAACTCCTACATTGATGTGGTGCAGGCGCTGAGTCTTGCGGGGGGCATGACTCCGTTCGCTTCGGACAACAGCATCAAGATCCTGCGTCGAGTGGACGGACGTGAAACAGCAATCCCGTTCAAGTACGGCCAAGTGGAGGATGGCGAACACCTCCAGCAAAACATCGTCCTTCACGCAGGCGATGTGGTAATCGTCCCCTGACGTCACGTTGCGGCCGCGGTTCATGACACCGGAGATACGTCCGCGGCGAGCCAGAAGTGTGAGCAGGTCGCCCAAGATGGGCGGAACGCCGCACCCCGAGCCTTCCGGCACCAGCACATTGAATCCGATGGCCCTGCGACACCTTCTGCCTGTTCTGACACTGTGCTGCATCGGTTTTTTGGTGCCCAGTCCCGCCCGCGCCACCGAGTGGTATACCCAACCATCGCTCAAGTTCAGTACGCAGTCCGACAACAACCTGCTCCTGACACCGGTGAATCACTCCACCACCACGGAGGCGACGGTAGCGCCGACGATCGATTTCGGTGCGGCACAATCAAACTGGAATATCGACGGCAACGCCACGTGGCGTGGGCACCGCTACTGGGGGCAAAGTGGCCTTAACGGCAACGATCAGGTCTACAACCTGTCGTCCCTTTACCGTACCGCACGCACTACCTGGCAACTTACTGCTGGATACGCCAAGGAAAAAGTGACGGCCAATACCCAGTTTGTCCCGGACATCGGTCTGGTTTCGGCAGTCACACCACGCATCACCCGTACCGCTAATCCCTCCCTGACCTGGCAGTTATCCCAACGCACGCAACTGCTCCTCAATTACCAGACCAGCGTAGTTACCTATAACGCGGCAGGCACAAGCCTCGTGAACTACAGCACACGTGATGGTTCGGCGGCCTTGCAGTATCAATGGTCCCACAGAGATCAGCTGACCGCCACGCTGGGCGAAAGTTACTTCAATGTCCCCCAGCTATCGCAGTCTGAGATAGGGCAACCGGCGTACTCGGAGATTGTTAACAACCAGCCTGTCCTGGTGCCCAACCCTGAGGTGCATAGCAACACGTCCACCACGGACAGCGCACAGTTGGGATGGTCTCATATGTTTTCTCAGAGTCTGAGCGGCAACATTGCTGTCGGTGCCACACGGACCGACGCGGCGATCGGCATCCAGACCTGTACCGGAACCACGCCAGCTTTGTACTACTTCGTCAATAACCAGATCATAGGTATCGCGACCTGCACCCAAACCGCGGATAACGTATTCTCGGAAACCAGCAGCGGCTACCTCTATAGCGCTGGGCTACAGAAACAGTTCCAGCTCACCCAGCTTACGCTGTCGCTTAGTCGCCAGATCACGCCGAGCGGTATCGGCGCCGAAGTGCGGATGGATGCCGCAACTCTTGGAATAAGCCGTACGTTTTCTGCACGCCTGACGGGCAGTGCAAATTTGGCATCCTATCGTATCCGTTCGATTTCAAGCCAGTCCCCTCCCCTGACAGATCGCAACCTGATTCAAGGCTCACTCGATCTGATCTGGCAATGGACACGCCAACTCGCAGTCGAGGGTGAGTACCGCTATGTAACGCAGAAATTCCTGAGTAACAATGTTGGCGCACAGGACAATATGGTCTATCTGTCTCTCGACTACATGTGGCGCCGGCACTTTATTTCCAGATAAATATCAACGGCTTGTATGCAATCATGCAAACGGTTCGGCTGCATTTTTGGAAAGCGCCGGAGGACTGCTAGAATGACCAAAATAGTAGATAGCTCCTGCTGCCCTTTGACAGCGCCACACTAAAACAGACTATATATATTAGTAATAATACGCATCAACGGACAAAGCGTTCCTGGCGCATTCTAGTGTCAAACGATGGTGAGAGGACAAGACGTGCGTCAGATTTGGTTGTGGACCACCTGCCACAGCGCTGCGGTACGCTTCATTGCTGGGCAGGGAAACGTGCGCGCGGCGTGATCATGTGCGGAATAGGGTAAGATCAGCAGCGACTCCGGTGATTGTGTGCCGCAGAGGCGAGCATGAAGACCCGCTGATCATTTCCTTGCAGGTTCGGCTCTGCTTATTGAAAGGATGTACCGGAACCGTGCCACGTTTTCCAGGGCGTGTCTCAACCGCAGTCGTACCATGCAATTGGAGCGGCAAAACCCGAGTTGGCCAGTGAACTCTGGACAAAGTACACAGGCAAGTCGCGTCGGACAGCACTTCCCGATGCTGGGAGCAAAGGGCAGCATAATGTCTGCAATTACGAATGGGTCAACCGCATGAACGAAGAAGCTCTTGAACCAACTAAAGAACTTTCGGATTATCTAGATACTCTGCACCGGCGACGGAAGGGGATCACAACAGTCTTCACTGTCCTGTTCCTGTTTAGCCTGGTCGTGATATACCTGATACCGCCATCATACCGCTCGTCCGCTACAATTCTGATCCAGCAGCAGGAAATTCCCCGCCATCTTATCCGGTCCACCGTCAACACCTACGCCTGGGAGCGCATCCAGACCATCAGCCAAAGGGTGATGACACGGCCCAATCTGATGCGCCTGATTAACCGCTTCGACCTGTACCCAACCAAGCGCAGAATCGATACCACCGAAGAGCTAGTCAAGCGCATGCGGGACGATATCGAGCTCAAGGCCATCACCGCCAAGGTGATTGACCCAGCCACGGGTCAGCCACGACCTGCAACCATCGCCTTTAAGTTATCCTACTATGGACAGTCGCCGACTGTCGCACAGAAGGTCGACAGCGAGCTGACCACGCTCTATTTGAATGAAAACATA
Source organism: Gammaproteobacteria bacterium (assembly GCA_028068195.1). Taxonomy (GTDB): domain Bacteria; phylum Pseudomonadota; class Gammaproteobacteria; order Acidiferrobacterales; family UBA6901; genus JAJYCY01. Next base: position 7,040 of record JAPTTX010000076.1, on the reverse strand, counting down.
AAAAGCCGTACTAAACAGGCAACAAATACCTTCAAATTCGTGTCAACGCAGACGCAGAAGTTGCAGGCTCACATTAATAAGCTTGAAGGTCAGATTGCAACGTTCAAGGAGAAACACCTCCACAGCCTGCCGGATCTGGAACAGCTTAATCTGGAACTTCTTGACCGAAACGAAAACGATCTGACCGACACCGCCAACAATCTGCGATCGCTCCAGGACCGCAAGACTTTTCTTGAAGGCCAGCTTGCTCAGATCAACCCGAATATTCCAGTTACCAACTCCGAAGGGCTGCCTGTCCTTGACCCCAAGAGCAAAATCGAGGAACTCGAAACCGAGTATGCGACTAAGCGTGCCGAATTCTATCCAGACTATCCGGATGTTGTCCGCCTCAAACAGGAAATCGATGGCATGAAGAAGCAGATCGGCGGAGTGTCGGACAGGCGCGCGGACATAAAGGAGCTCGGAGCACTGAAGTCGGAACTTGCGGCGAAACGTGCAAAGTTCTCGGACAACTATCCCGATGTGGTAAGGCTGAGGACAGAAATCGCTGCACTGGAAACACAGATAAGGAAAGAGGCATCTGAGCCGGATTTGCCGGCTCTAAAACCCCAGAACCCTGCGTATCTAGAAATCAACGCAGACCTCCAGGGCGTCAACACCCAGATTGCGGCAGCGACCAAACAGCGTGACGAAATTAAGGACAAAATCACCCAATATGAAACATACATCGCGCAAACCCCCATGGTTCAGCGCGAATACCGGAACTTGAAACGGGACTACCAGAATTCCCAGCTGTTATACACGGACCTCAGGACCAAGGAAATGGCCGCCAAGATCGGCCAGCAGATGGAGAAGGATCGAGAGGGTGAGCGACTCACGCTGATTGACCCGCCTAACCTGCCGCAGCGGGTGGCTAAACCCAATCGCATTGCGCTCGCGATTCTTAGCTTCTTCCTGTCTATAGGAGGAGGCATCGCCTATGCCGGCACGCTGGAGAGCATGGACAAGTCTGTACATAACCCCCGCCGGCTGGCGGCAATATTGGGAGAAGCCCCGCTGTCGGTAATCCCGTATATTGAAAACAGCGCTGACAAGGCACGACAACGACAAGCCAAGCGTCTTAAGCTGACATCGCTCCTAGTGGCCTTAATCATTGCCATACTGCTGGCCCAGTTTCTTTGGATTCCGTGGGACGTTCTGTGGTTTAAGGGAATGCATTTTCTGTCGGCACGCTTGTAAGCGAGGACCAGGCGGCTGCAGCAATCACACCGATAGTATTTCCGGCCGGGAAATCGCACAACCAGATAACATGACGGATCAGTCAACATAGTGTAGGCGCGGATCGTCACCACGGGATTTCCCGTCTGGCATTCGGCGGCAACCATGCAATCCGAGGTCATCGAGTATGGAACGCATTAAAGAGGCATTGGAGAGGGCACGCGAGGAGCGTTTCAAGATCGGAGACACAGGCGTGATGCGTGATGCCCCAGGGCCAGCTCCAGCCGCTGCCCAGATCATGTACACCCACACTCGCACAGAGGAAGTGCCGATAAATGTGCTGCGCGACATGCGCGTCATTGCCGCCGTCGACTCCGCCGGATTCACAGATGCCTACGGGATTCTGCGCACTCAGGTGCTACAGCGGCTGCGTGATAAAAAGTGGAACGCGCTTGCTGTCACCAGTCCAGGAACCGCAGAAGGAAAGACACTCACCGCAATCAATCTTGCTATCAGTCTGGCGCGAGAGGTCGACTACACGGTACTTCTGGTTGATGCAGACCTACGCGATCCGGCGGTACACACTTATTTCGGTATTCACCCCGAAAAGGGCCTGAGCGACTATCTGCTGAATGACACCCCGCTGTCGGAATTGCTTGTTCATCCATCAGGTATCGGACGTTTCGTTGTTCTTCCTGGTGGGCAACGACTTGATAATTCCTCCGAAATGCTAAATTCGCCGAAGATGGTACGCCTGGTCGATGAACTGAAGGCCCGGTACAGCTCGCGCATCGTACTATTTGATCTGCCCCCCCTGTTGTCGACGGCTGACGCCCTCGCCTTCTCACCTTACGTCGATGCGGCACTTCTTGTAGTCGAGGAAGGTGTGACTCCAGCCTCTGAAATCCAGCGCGCGGCGGAGCTGCTGTCCCAAAATACCCAGATCATCGGGACCGTATTGAACAAGGCAAAAGGCGTAAAGTCACAGAACCGCGATACCGTAGACCAATCCGGTGTAGGCTCGGCACGTGGGCTCGGTGCCCTTGGAAACAAGCTGCTCGGGCTTGCCAAACGCGTTACAGCAAAGACAAAGAAGGGTAGATAAGTGGACGGTGCGACCACTAAGGCAATGCACTGTAACGCCACTGGCCGTGGGTCTGTATTATTCACGTCGGGAGCAGGGCGTGGAATGGTTTTGGGAGCTAGCTTTCCTGACACGCTGACCCTAAGACGGCGCAGGTGGGCAACCTTCCCGACTGCCACACTTGGTATGAACTAACGGCAGGACGCGCACCGGACACCACAGACCTGACCGATTGATCCGGAGGCACGTTAACGCCATGTACACAAAATTCTACGGACTGCGGGAGAAGCCGTTCTCTCTCCTGCCTGATCCAAGCTTTCTTTATCCGAGCCCGAAACACCGTATGGCGCTCATGCTACTGGAATACAGCCTCATGAATCAGGCCGGTTTCAGCGTCATCACCGGCGAGATCGGCACGGGGAAAACTACCCTGATACGCCAACTCCTGGGGCAACTCGATCGCGACGTCACGGTAGGTCTGATCTCAAACACCCACAGCTCCTTGGGTGAATTGCTGCAGTGGATTCTCATGGCTTTTAACCTGGAGTACACCGGCAAAGACAAGATTACCCTTTACCAGACGTTTATTGATTTTCTGATCAGAGAGTATGCCCGTAAACGCCGCACGGTACTCATTATCGACGAGGCCCAGAACATGGCCGCGGATACGCTCGAAGAACTGCGCATGCTGTCAAATGTGAATGCTGACAAGGATCAGGTACTGCAGGTGTTCCTGGTCGGTCAAGCCGGGTTACGCGACCTGTTACGCCGACCTGACCTTGAGCAGTTTGCCCAGCGTATTTCAGTGGACTACCATCTGGAGCCGCTGAATCTCCAGGAAACTCGGGACTATGTTCGTCATCGACTCATAACAGCCGGCGGCAACCCGGATCTCTTTGATGAACCCGCTCTGGAGGCTGTATTCCGCAACACACGGGGCGTGCCACGTCTCATCAACCTTCTCTGCGATACCGTGCTTGTTTTCGGATATGCCGAGCAGGCAAAACTGGTCACTGCAAATCTAGTGGATGAGGCTGCCAATGAGAAACGCAAGGGCGGTCTGTTCCCGCAAGGCATACAGACCGCAGGGCACCTATCTGCAGCATCGGATACGTCCACCACTGCAACCACACAACTGGACGGAACGGATCCGAGCCAGAAAAGCAGCCGGAACGCTGGTTCATAAGCGCTCCATAAACTGCATTCTTCCTTTGCCCCGCCGTCATCGTCACACTCCGCGCTCCGACCACTGCGCTGGAATGAGAATCAATCATCGATGCGCTGACAGAACGGCAGCGCTACTGGCTTGAGCACCTGCACCGTGCGGGTGCCTACGGGCAGACGCTCACGGCCTATGCCAGGAAGGAGAGAATTTCGCTGTACGGTCCCTACGAGGCAAGTTCGCAGCTTGCGCACCGCGGGTTTGTGGGTGCTCAGGCAGCAGGGCACAAGCAGCGCGCTTTTTCGGCCTTCGTCCCCGTGCGTCTGGCTCCTGCTCCCGATGCATCCTGCCGGATCCGCCAAGGAGGACCGGTCGGGCTGGTCCGGGTTCTTAGCACCAGAAGGAGCGCGGGCTCGGGGGTTCAGTGTGGCGCTCATCATCTCTGACGCCTGTATGGGGCTTATCGAAACGCTCGCCGGGCACTATCCGCACGCATGCTGGCAGCGCTGTGCAGTGCACTTTTACCGCAATGCGCTTTCCCAGGTGCCGCGATCGAAAATGCGTGCGGTCGCCCCCCATGGTCAAGGCCACCCATGCCGCCGAGGACCGCTTTGCCGCGATGGCCACCGTCTCGCGCGTGGTGGAGAAACTCAAGGATTTGAAGCTGCCTAAGGCCGAAACCGCGCATCGTGCTCAGTTGCCCGTACACCGTCGCCTACTACGCGTTTCCGGATACGCATTGGCTCAGCATCTGCACCAACAACCGCATGGAACGTCTCATGCGCGATACCCGCCGGCGCACCTGGGTGGTCGGCGCCTTCCCCGATGGGCAGTCCACGCTCATGAGTTATGCTCGAAAGTTGTGTATGACCTGAAATGAGAAGGCGGCGTATTCTGATGGTCGACCAAGATCATCACCTTGCAACAAGGAATGAATACGCCGCATGAAGAACGATAAGGTAGTCACGCTTAAAGATCCAGGGGTTCCGGGCGAAGTCCGGGATGCCTTGACCGAGGTGTTGCGCCAAGGAGCCCAGCAGTTGCTCTCGCAGGCCATCGAAACGGAAGTGGCAGAGTTTCTCGACCAGTATCGCGAGTTCACCGATGACGCCGGCCGCAGAAGAATGGTGCGCAACGGCCACCTGCCGGGGCGCACCATCCAGACCGGCATCGGTGAAGTGCCGGTCAAAGCACCCCGCGTGCGCGACCGCGAAGGCTTGATCCGCTTCACTTCATCGATCCTGCCGCCGTATCTGCGCCGAACCAAGACGATCGAGGAGCTGCTGCCGTGGCTTTATCTCAAGGGGATCTCCACCGGGGATTTCGGCGAGGCGCTGGCAGCCCTCCTCGGGCGCGATGCGCCAGGACTATCCGCCGGCACGGTGAGCCGGCTGAAGGCCGCCTGGCAACAGGAGCACGCCCGCTGGGAGCGGCGGTCGTTGGCGAACCGTCATGATGTGTATCTGTGGGTCGACGGCATCCATTTCGGCGTGCAGCTTGAGGAGGCAAACCAGTGCATCCTGGTGGTCATCGGCGCCACTGCGGACGGGAAAAAGGAACTCCTGGCGCTCACCGAGGGCTTTCGCGAATCCGGAGAATCCTGGAAGGAACTGCTGCGGGATTTGAAGCGCCGGGGCCTTGCGGTCGACCCGAAGCTTGCCGTGGGTGATGGCGCGCTCGGATTCTGGAAGGCACTCCCGCAGGTCTACGGCAAAACGCGCACGCAGCGCTGCTGGGTGCACAAGACCGCCAACGTGCTGAACAAGCTGCCGAAACACCTGCAGCCCAAGGCCAAATCGGATCTGCAGGCCATCTGGATGGCGGCGACGCGGGCGAATGCGCATTCGGCGTTCGACGCCTTCCTCTCGACCTACGAACCGAAGTACCCGAAGGCCGCCGAGTGCCTCTCGAAGGACCGGGACGCGCTGCTCGCCTTCTACGATTTCCCGGCCGAGCACTGGGTGCATCTGCGCACGACGAACCCCATCGAGTCGACCTTTGCCAGTGTGCGGCTGCGCACGGCGAAAACGCGTGGATGCGTCTCACGCAGTAGTATCCTCTCGATGGTATTCAAACTCGTGAAAAGCGCCGAGAGCCGCTGGCGCCACCTCAAGGGATCCGAACGCCTCCATGAGGTCATCACCGGGGTGGTATTCAAGGATGGAGTAGCTGTGCCCAAGAAGGGCCGTCAGGAGATCGCCGCCTGATCATGACGGCGTACACAACATTTGACAATAACTCCACGCTCATACGGGTGGCGGCAAGGCTTCGGCATATTGCCACCACCCGCTGGGGCACCCGACGCTATCTTGTCATGGAAGCGCTGATGCAACCCCTAACAGAAGAAGTGGGCTGGATCGTCCTTGCGGGGCGTCCGCTCTGCTTCGCGCTTCAGCGCCACCACCGATCCACCCTAGGCCACCGCCCGCCAGCGGCAAAACACCGTAGGCGCCAGGCTATGCCGCCGGCAGACCGCACTCACCGTCAAGCCCGGCTGATCCGCCTCCCGGAGCACCTCCAGCTTCTGTTCTGCCGTAAATCGTCGATGTTCATGTTTGCCCATGGACCTTGTCCCCGTTGCAGGTTTCCTGCGGCAGATCAAAGTCTCTCATATTCGTGCTCACGTTTTGTCCAGAAGTCGGTGAAGCTACACAGACCCTGTCACTCACTGACCGCCGGCTCCTAGCGACCGGCATGCTGTCGGTGGTTCTGACGTCGGTGCCAGATGTCACTTTCGCATTGATGTTATTGATCTTTATGAATTTTCGCGGCTTCGGCATCGTAAACTCAGACGAAAAACCTGCCGGGGTATTGTCGAGCAACTTTACAAATTTGCTTGATATTGCTGTTGAGCGGGAGATGCGGTATGACAATACGTTTATTAACAATATGTTATATAAGTTCAGATAACCCGGCACGAATTGTGCCTCCTTAGTCCATCAAGTAGGGGTGAATGGGCGATCAATAAGTACTGCCACGTTCCGTACCGCTTGGGTTGTACCAGCGAAGAATCATGTCGGAAAGGTGAACCGCCCCGACTTTCGCGGAGGCTGTTTGGTTTAAGTCATGCTGCCTCAGCAGCCCGAGTGGCAAGTTGCCGGGTGTAGTTTGCCTCAGCTTCTGCCGGCGGGATATAGCCAATGGGTTCAAGGAGTCGATGGTGGTTAAACCAGGACACCCATTCGAGTGTGGCGAGTTCCACCGCTTCCACGGTTTTCCAAGGGGCACGCCGGTGAATGAGTTCCGCCTTGTAAAGACCGTTGATGGTCTCGGCCAAGGCATTGTCGTAGGAGTCACCCTTGCTGCCGACCGAGGGCTCGATGCCGGCTTCGGCGAGACGCTCGGTGTAGCGGATGGAAACGTATTGCGACCCCCTGTCGCTATGATGAACGAGTGCGGCGTCCCGATCGGGCTGTCTGGCGTAGAGCGCCTGTTCCAGGGCATCCAGCACGAAGTCGGTGTGCATCGAACGGCTCACGCGCCAGCCGACGATGCGCCGGGCAAAGACATCGATGACGAAGGCCACAAAGACCCAGCCCTGCCAGGTCGAGACATACGTAAAATCAGACACCCACA
>JAPTTX010000101.1:0-83283 GCA_028068195.1 Gammaproteobacteria bacterium | reverse complement strand
GGGCCTCGGCTTCGCGCAGCACGGATTCATTGCCGTAGGCGATGTCACCGCGCAGAAGAGCGGGACGCTCGGACACAGGCAGCGCATCGAGCCAGGCCCAGATCCCGGGCATGCCGTGGGCAGGGGCGCTCGCATTGCCGGGCATCACCTCGACACCCAGGGCAAGACGGGGGAGTCCATGAAGGCGCTGTTCCGCCCGCGAGCCAAGCGATAGATGTGACCATCTTATTCCAATGAGGGCCGGTGGCGCAGTTTGGGCATGCGCCGGGCGAACCGCGCAATATTGGGTGTAAATGGGTGTCTATTTGGGATGCGAGATACTTTCTACTTCCCGATCGGGAAATATATGGCCAGCCTATGGCTTAAACACGCAGAACATTCCCGATCGGGAAATATCACTTGCACAGAGGTCAGTTGTGGTTGATAATTTCCCGAACGGGAAACTGAAGAAGCCATGACATCCATACGATCACCTCAACAACTCGGCGATGCACTGCGTGCCGCTCGCAAACAGCTCGGGCTGACGCAACCCCAGTTGGCCCTCGCGGCAGGGGTTGGTGTGCGCTTCATCGTCGACCTTGAGGCAGGCAAGCCCACCTTGCGACTTGAGAACGTGCTGCGGGTCATTGATGCCTTGGGTGGAGAGATCCAGCTGAGCGGATTGCCAGCCGTTGCAATTGACGATCGAAGTGAGGGCTCCGACAATGGCGCATGAGCTAGAAGTCTGGCTTTTCGCCGATCGTGTCGGCACCCTGGCGCTGGTCGATGGACGACTGAATTTTTACTACGCACTCGGTTGGCTGTCGCAACCTGACGCCGTTGCCTTGTCCGCCTCGCTGCCCCTGCAAGCAGAGCCGTTCGACGATCGCAAAACGCGTCCCTTCTTTGCCGGTCTACTGCCAGAGGGGCAGATGCGCCGCCTGATTGCGCAGCAGTTCCAAGTTTCTGGCCAGAACGACTTTGCGCTGCTGGACCACATCGGTGGCGAATGCGCCGGGGCCGTGACGTTCCTGGAACCCGGGCAGACTTTGCCTGTGCCTACCCGCAACGATGACGTTCAATGGTTGAGTGACGAGGAAGTCGTTGCCATCCTTGATGAGTTGCCGCGTCGCCCCATGCTGGCCGGCAAAGACGGCCTGCGGCTTTCCCTGGCTGGCGCCCAGGACAAACTACCGGTGGTTTTCGATGGTGCCCGCATCGGGCTGCCCCTCAACGGCACGCCGAGTTCCCACATCCTGAAACCCGCTAGCCACGCTGTAGAGGACAGCGTAACCAACGAGGGATTTTGCATGGCACTGGCTGAGGCCATGCAGCTCAAACCGGCAAAATCAAAAGTTCACGTCGTCTTGGATCGCTCGTTTCTGCTGGTTGAGCGCTACGACCGACTTATCGACGCTCAGGGGCACCGGCAACGCCTTCATCAGGAGGATTTCTGCCAGGCGCTTGGCGTGGTGCCTGAAATGAAATACCAAAATGAAGGTGGCCCCGACCTTGCCCAATGCTTTGATCTGGTGCGCCGTGCGACGCGCCCCAGTGCGCCGCAGGTCCTGCGTCTGCTCGACTACGTGATCTTCAATGCGCTGATCGGCAATCATGATGCGCACGCCAAGAATTTCTCACTACTTTACTCAGGCAAGACACCCATTCTGGCGCCGTTCTACGACACGCTATCGACAGCGGTGTATCCAACACTGACGGCCAAGATGGCGATGAAAATCGGCAGCAAGTACAAGTTCAGCGAAGTCCAGGCGCGGCACTGGGATCAGTTTGCAAAAGGCGTAGGCCTAGCCAAAGCACTGGCCAGAAGGCGCATCCTGGAGTTGGCAAAGTCACTGCCACCCACCGCGCGCGAACTCCAATCGGCCCCTGGACTCGGCTTTGCCGGAAATGCGGTGGTTGAACGGATCATTGCCTTGGTTGAACAGCGCTGCGCCTTGACGATTCGGCGGCTCACCGACCCCGCCGCCGAAAATGAAGCGGCCACCGAACCCTCTGCCTGAACCGCCGGACAGACGCGGGTTCGATTCCGGGTTTAGGAATTGAACTGGGATCGGATCGCACACGAGTTTGACGCCCATTTCCGGCGACCAGCCTGGCCGGAAAACCTGCTTGCAAGTCTACAATCCGGTAGGCTTGTCGATCGAGTTCGCACGGGTTCGCAGCAACCCGCAGCGCTTCGATTGCGTACTTTCAATACTCGTTTGGTGCGGGGTGCTGCCCCACCACCACTAACGAAACCCCGACCGCTCTCGGTTGGGGTTTTTTCTTGCCCGATCGCGCCGGCTCCCGCGTGTTCGCGGGGATTCCTGCGGAAGCCTGCGGACTTCGGCATCCGGCTCATGGCCCCGTCCAGGGCCACATTCCTCTCTTTCCCGGCCGTTTTTCTCTCCGACCTCGCTCCGCTGGACACGCCCGAAGTCCGCAAAGGCCGCAACGCGGAGCCCTACAGATCAACGGGTTACGCGCGGACGAATCAAGCGGTTGGATTGCAGCATTGGGTGGAGAAGGAAACGTCTTGTCAGGACACTGTCCGGACAACTACAATGAGAGCATCCAAAATCCGGAGGGGCAGTTCATGAGCACCCTGAATCTTTCCAAGACCGAACGCATTGACGTCCGTGCCAGCACGCCGGTCAAGCAACTGCTGCAGGAAGCCGCGCGCGCCTGCCACAAGAACGTCAGCGAGTTCCTGCTCGACGCGGGCGTGACGGCTGCTGCGCAGACGCTGGCGGATCGTCGTCAGTTCGTGCTGAGTGATGTGCAGTGGCAGGCGTTCCAGGAAGCGCTGGATCGGCCGGTGCAAAGCAAGCCGCGCCTGAAGAAGCTGTTGCATGAGCCCGGAGTGCTGGGTTGACCGGTGACTACGCACCCGTTCGCAAGCTTGCCGCAACGGATCAGGTCGATGCATTCGACTGCGGCCAGCCCGCGCTGAACCAGTTCCTGCAGCGCTACGCGCTCGTCAACCAGAAGGCCAACAGCGCGCAGACTTACGTCTGCTGCCAAGGTGACGTGGTGGTCGGCTTCTACAGCCTCGCCGTCGGCAGCGTCGATCCGGAAGCCGCACCGTCGAGGGTGATGAAGGGGTTGGCGCGTCATCCAGTGTCGGTCATGATCCTGGCCCGGCTCGCAGTGGATAAGGAACATCAGCGCCGGGATCTGGGCCAGGCATTGCTCAAGGACGCGCTGCTGCGCACGGCGCAGGCCGCCGACATCGCCGGCATCCGTTGCCTGCTGGTGCATGCCAAAGACGATGCGGCGCGGCGCTGGTACGAGTCCTGGGAATTCGAGCCCAGCCCGACCGATCCGTATCACCTCTTCCTGATGCTCAAGGATCTCAAGAGTTTGTTGAACTGAGGTGGTGTCACCACCTCAAAGCCCAGCCCGCTCCCGCTGCTCTTCCCATACCGCCGGCGGATCAACTGCGGCAAGCGAAGCGCTCCGCGCTCATGCTGTTGCTGCCACATGATGCTATGCGGATTGCCAATATTATACATAGCCAGTTGCTTCTGGTTGAGATGAACGACTTCCATCTTGGTCTCCTTCCGAATGAGTTGGCAGGCGTCCATGACGGCGCTGTTCGGCCCAGGCCTGGGAGCCAAGTGATATCGTCAGGTCGGTTTGCCCCCCAGAAGCCGCACGGCCATTCACCGCATGAGATGCGGAGATTCGACTGACCATTCTCCGCAAGCCCGAACCCACGCCAGGATTGGGCGTAAAGGGGCATCTTAAATGGATACGCCTCACAAATGGGTGTAAATGGGTGTAGTATTGGTGCATGCTGAAAACAGACACCATCCAGATCACCCTGGAGATCCTGAGTCTCATCGCCAGGATCGACGAGTTCAAAGGCGCCTGGCGCGCCTTGGGCACGCTCGCGCCCGATCGCCTGTCGGCCTTGCGCCGCGTGGCCACCATCGAGAGCATTGGCTCATCGACCCGAATCGAGGGCAGCAAGCTGTCCGACCGGGAAGTGGAGCAGCTGCTGTCGAACCTGGAGATCAAGTTTTTTGCCACCCGCGACGAGCAGGAAGTGGCCGGCTATGCCGAGCTAATGGATCTGGTGTTTTCGTCCTGGCAGGACATCCCCTTCACCGAGAACCACATCAAGCAGTTGCACCAGATCCTGCTTCGCTACCGCGAGAAGGACGCCTGGCATCGCGGCAACTACAAGACCAACTCGAACAGTGTCGCCGCCTTCGACGAGAATGGTAAGCAGATCGGTATCGTGTTCCAGACAGCGTCGCCGTTCGACACGCCCCGCCTGATCACCGAGCTGGTCGCATGGGTGAACCAGGAGCACGAGACAGCCCGTCTGCACCCGCTGCTGATCATCGCCCTGTGCATCGTCGTGTTTCTTGAGATCCATCCCTTCCAGGACGGCAACGGGCGACTCTCCCGTGTGCTGACCACGCTCCTGCTCCTGCAGGCCGGTTACGCCTACGTGCCGTACAGCTCGCTGGAGAGCGTGGTCGAGCAGAGCAAGGAGGCGTATTACCTGGCATTGCGGCAAACACAGGTCACGATCCGCACCGATGCACCGAACTGGCAGCCGTGGCTGGTTTTCTTCTTGCGCTCGCTCGCCGAGCAGGTGCGGCGCCTCGAGAAGAAGGTCGAGCGCGAGAAGATCGTGCTGGCGGCCATGCCGGAACTGCAGCTACAGATCGTCGAGTTTGCCCGCGAGCACGGCCGCGTCACCATCGGCGAAGCCATCAAGCTGACCGGGGCCAGCCGCAACACGCTCAAACAGCATTTCCGGGCGCTGGTCGAACGCGGCACGCTTGATCAGCACGGCGGTGGCCGGGGAGTTTGGTACGGCCTGCGCTGAAGACTGCGGGACGCAGGTTCGATTCATGTTCCGGGAATTGCACTGGCCCCGGAAAGCAGACGAGGTTGATCGGCCTGATCGGCAACCAGTCTACGAGAAGAACCGCTCGACCATCTGACGATCGCAGCCTGTCAACCCCCATTTTTCGCAGCAGCTAGCAGCACGTATTCGACACCATTGCAGAAGAGCTTAGCCGCAGACTGATTGAGCTGGCATCACGCCGCGTGCGGACCGAGCGTCTGGCGGAATGGAGGCAGGCATTCGACGAATCCGGTGCCGGCTCTACATACCGGCGTGCAAACTTAATTGCAGAACGGGTCTATGACCGGGCGGCTCCGATTCCAGATGTCACACCATCTCCTGACAGGAATGGGTTCCTGGAAGATGTGGCAAACGCGATCAAGCAATCTGCCGAAGCTTTCGGAGCCCGTCTGCGATAGGCCTATCGAGCAGCGAGCCTGGCCCGCTGCTCATCCCACAGCGCTGGCGGATCAACCGCCAGATCAAACAGCGTGATGTGGTTCGGCAATGCGTCGTCCAGGATGGCCGCCACGATGTCGGGTGCCAGCGTGGTCAGGTTGACCATCCGGCTGACGTAGCTGTTGTCGATTTCTTCCCGCGTGGCGATCTCCTTCAAGGACTTCGCCTCTCCTGATTCCAGCATGGCCAGCCACCGATGACCCCTGGCCAGCGCCAGCTGGATGGAAGTTGGCGCCACGTCCCACGGTCTGACCGGTGCGGTTTCCCCGTTTGGCAGCGTGACCAGCTTGCGCCCACTGCGCCGCTTGATCTGGATTGGCACCGACAACGTCAGCCGGCCATCACTGGCTTCAATGACGTCGGGCTCGCCCGTCTTCTGGATACGGATCTCGCTCATGCCAATGCCTCCTCGGGCTGGGCCACACCAGCTGGCTGCAGTTCGAGCACCAGGCGCTCGATGCCGTTGGCGCGCAGTCGCACCTCCAGATCGTTGGGCGACACGATCACCTTCTCGACCAGCAGCTTGACGATGCGCGTCTGCTCGGCCGGAAAGAGCTGGTCCCAAATGCTGTCGAGCCGCGTCATGGCCACCGTGACCTTGGCCTCGTCGAGGCTGGGGTCCAGTTCGATCGCGCGCGGCAGGACGTCACCCAGGAGAGCCGGCGATCGCAGAACCGTGCGCAGTTGGTCCAGCACGGCGGATTCGAGTTCTGCGGCTGGAAGTCGCGGCAACCCCGACGCGCCCGCGTGTTCCTTGTTCTCGCGCTGCGGCACGTAGTAGCGGTAGCGCCGGCCGTTCTTCTTGGTGGTGTGAAACGGCGACAAGGCCCGGCCGTCGTTGCCGAATACGATGCCCTTGAGCAGATACGGCACGGTCGCCCGGGTGGCATTGCCGCGCACCCGGCCGTTGGTGGCCAGGATGGCGTGCACCTGGTCCCACAACGCGCGGTCGATGATGGGCGGATACTCGGCCTGGTACCACTGCTCCTTGTGGCGCAGTTCGCCGAGGTAGGTGCGGTTGTTGAGCAGATTGTAGATCAGCCCCTTGTCGATCGGTCTGCCCTCGCGGGTCTTGCCGTCTCGCGTGGTCCACGCCTTCGACGTCACGCCATCCAGCTTCAGCTCCTTGACCAGAGCCGTACCGGAGCCGAGTTCAACGAAGCGCTGAAAGATGTGCCGGATCAGTTCATTGCGTTCCTGGAGAACTTTCGGGACAAGCGCAACACCGCTTTGAAATTTGCCATGCGCTTGAAGTCGAACAACCGCTGCAATACCGGATCAAAGCACGTGACTTCCTGGTGCACGAAGCGATTGGCCCACACCACACTGCCAGCCTGAATTGCACGATGAGCTGTTCGGGACGGTAGCCGCGGTTGCTGCCGGAATCCCATCAGCCCAAAAAGCGGATTGGTGTATGCTAGGTATTTTCTGTGGACAGAAGATCATGAATTGGAGATCCGGACTCGATTTCCTCCTTCCCTGGAACTTCTCGCCAACCGTCTTGGTAGTGGTCGTGGTCGCAGCAACGCTATTTACGGGTGGCGCTCGCAACTCGGCGCCTCCGACACTGGTGCGGCGACGCTTAGCCTTCTACCTGGGCCTTGCACTAATCTATGCCGCGCTTCAGACCAAGTGGGACTACTACGCGGGGCACATGTTTTTCGTACACCGCTTACAACACTTCGTGCTGCAGGACGTGGGGCCCTTCCTGCTTGCCTTTTCCGCGCCGGGCTCCGCGCTCGCCAGCGGTGTTCCGACGCCCGTCCGGGCCCGCCTACGCGGTGCGCTGTCCGCGTTCGGCCCGCTAGCTCGGGTCATATCGACCCCTGGACCGCGACGGCGATGTTTGTCGCGAGCTTGTGTTTCTGGTTGTGGCCGCCGGTTCAATTCGCCGCCATGCTGAGTAAATGGGTCTACACTCTGATGAATTGGAGTGTGGTGATCGCCGATCTCCCTTTCTGGTGGCTGGTACTCGACCCACGACCGTACCCCGAAGCCCGGGTAGGACAAGGCATAAGGATACTCATGCTGACGATCGTGATGGTGCCAATGATTCTGGTTGGAGCCATCATCGGCTTGTCACGGCACAATCTTTACCCGGTCTATGGAATCTGCGGGCGATTTTTCCCGATCTCTCCACTTACCGATCAGCAGATCGGGGGCATGGTCATCTGGATTCCAGGGAGCCTTCTCACCATACTCGCCGCTTTAATCGCGCTAAGCCGGGCGATGTCACAGCCAGAATCACGCAGGCAGGCCAGACTGGTGGATAAGGTATAAGCTCGGTCGTCACAGCGCAACGCCCACGATCATGTAGCCACGGACACATCGAAACCCCGATCGAGTGCCCATCTCCTTGGCAATACCGGGCCTTTCGAGCGGTTGGCACCCCAACGTGCCTCTGAAAATTGCCCCTTCTGTTCGCTGCAAGACTGTGCTGTCCTCGCGCAAAGAAACCAGACCCGCCACGAGTGATCGGTGAGCGGCCTGCTCGAGCGCGGGCCGCTGAGCTAGATCGCCTGTTGTGCAGTGGTATCAGCCTTACAAATGCCGCCAAGTTGATGGACGCGCCCTATAACACAATCAAATCAATTCGACGGCGCAGCTAAGCGCGAGCTGCCCGATTTGTCCCCGGGAACCAATCGGGCACGAGAAGCTGCGGCACAGCCTTGAAGTAGGCAAAAGCCCGCACATGGCAGCCGACCCAGCCGGGGAGGCGCTGGCTCCACGGCCTCGCAGTAGGTGAAGTTCGATGCCCCGAGCACGGCGTTGAAGATCTGCGCCTGCCGCAGTTCCCCGGTGGGGCGATCACAGACGGCAATCGTCTGCCCGGCATAGTCGACGAAACACTTCTCGCCCGCGCCGTGCACCTGCCGCATGGGCAGATCGAGGCCCTGGGCGTAAGGCCGGTAGTACGCGCAGAACCGGCTGTGCTGATACCCCTCGGGGTGGCGTTCCTTATATTCCTCCCAAAGCAGCATGAGCGTCACGCCTTTGCGGGCGAGTTCACGGTGGCCCCCGTTGCCAGAATATCTATGGACTCCACCCGGTTTGCAAGGCGCGAAACGGCGGCTATCTCATCGCCATGCCGCCGCAGTACACGAGCCGGACCTGTCCGGTCTGCGGGCACGTGGCAAAGGAAAATCGCCAGACGCAAGCCAGGTTCGAGTGTGTGGAATGCGGATTCGAGGAACATGCTGATGTCGTCGGCGAGATCAACATGCTGACGCGGGGACACGGCGTGGCAGCCTGTGGAGAGGCGAGGCAGTCGGCTCCCTCCGCGAAGCAGGAATCCGCCGAAGCGCCTCAGGGGCGGTTCAATGCCACGCCTAAGCGCCGCAGGAATCTCTGTTGTTTACGGCGGGGAGGATGTCAAAGAAACCGCAGTATGCAAGGTCAAGACGGGCAAAAATACAGTCGCGCTGTTCAATGAATACGACCCGTTCTTCCTCGTTGCTTCAGCTGGCGAAACAGCCCTATAGATGTCACTTCCAGGACAAAGCAGGCTGCTGGTTCCGGGAACCCATCGCGACGACGCAGCTTTGAAATCAACCCAGAACAAGCGGGACGACGCATGCGGCTACTTTGCTTCCTTGGTCTGGCCAGACGTGGCGTTGCGGTTGGCATCAGCCCGCGATTCGATGAGATTCGCCTCGGCATTCTGCTTTCTCAACTTGGCATTGATGAAGTCGTTCTCCCGGGCTAGCCGATCCTTTTCGGCCTGAAGCTTCAGCTCCTCCCGCTCGATCTTCAACGCTCGGAGCTTATTCACATACCGCTCGTTACGCTCCTTGTCGGCGATGGCATCGGCTTCCCGTTCCCGGGCGATGCGCAGGGCCGCGGCACGCTCTGTCTCCCGTCGCTTCTCGGCTTGGCGCATTTCCGCCTGCCGCTGCGTTTCGAGGCGCTGCTTTTCAGCCCGTCGCGCCGCCTCCTGCTTGCGCTGGACGGCATAGACCGAATTGATCTGGTCCGTCAGGGAGGGTTGCGCAAAGGCTGGCGCTACCATCGGCAACGCAACCACCAGTGCGATCAGGGCCGTCTTTGACGCTTTGTTCATATGCGCACCCGTTATGACTTGGAGGCCACTTTGGGGCAGGTCGCGTTCGGCTGAATGCGCGTATCCATCGGAGACGTTGACACCATCACCGCCTTGCCGGGGGTAAACTGGCACAATTTCCCGACCTGCGCCGAATTGAACGTCCTCTTTCCATCTTCGTAGGTGATGGACACCCCGTTCACGAGGACCTTGCCCGGCTCGAGCGATCCCGCGCTGGCGCCGACCACACCTCCGGCGACCATTCCGAGCGCGGAATTGGCCGTGGAGTGGGCGCCGACGTTGTTGCCCGCAACCGCGCCCAGAGCGGCACCGAGTATGCCACCCACGAGCTGGGCAGTCTGCTTCGCCTGGGTGTTATCAACCTCGACCTTTGCCGGCATGACCGCGAGGATTGTGACAATCTTAGCGGCCTGGCGGGTATTGACCTGATCCGCCTGATACGCGTTAGCCGCCAGGTTCGCGCCGGGGGTCTGGCACCCGGCTAGCACAAGCGCGGCGCCGATTGCGCCGACGGCAAACAGACGACTATTCATACCCCTCTCACCTCAAATTTTCTGTGCAGGAAAAAATCGCGTGGAACTTGTAACACAGGCATTCTACCGCGTCAAACCACAGCGGCGCGACCGCATACATGGGCGTCACGGCCATAACCGCCCGGGAATTGTCCCCGAAAATCGCACGCGTCTGGTCGCTGCCAACAGCCTGCAAAATCGGAGAACGCTTTCGTGCAATGACCGGCGAAGCAATACATCGTCCATACCGGCACGGCAATCATCTCGCCGGCCAAGGAACTATCCTGGCGCGTGCGCGACTAACCAACAAATTGTCCGCACGCGGTTCGGTCAGGAAGACTCCTGATGTCCCGCGGCTTTGCCCGGAAGGCTATTAGCCTGTGGCGCTGAGGCCACACTGCGCGCCATATCCCATCCGGGCACCCATGGAGATTCGTGTGTCTGAGACCCGCGACTTTGGCCGCGGATCATTAATTAACAAGTTGATAATCCAATAATGTAAACCCCGACAGGGTTGCCGGCATCCGCACTCCCGAAATCAGATCTCTTTAGGGACGCCCGTTGACGAAACCACAGCCTCGCCAATTTTTTTCTATACCTGCCCTTTGCCGGTATCCAAAAGGTCCTCGCGCCGGCACACACCCTATGGCCATCGCCGCTTCGCAGCATTTGAAGCGGCCCTGCGCTGCCGGACCGAAGAAAAGTCCGCACGCCGACTTCCCCGCAAACGGCACAGCATTAGCGCCCCGGGCAGGCATCCGGCATCAGCATTTTCCTTCCTTGAACGAAGTCTCGGCCTTCATAGCGGAGAATCTATGAAACGCATACCTGGTCTCGCGGGATTCGCGCTTGCTGCATTACTGATTGCACCGGGCTGCCGTGCGGCATCCCAGGCACCGTTATTCACCGCGTCTCCGACCAAGGAGATGCACGCCGGCACCTCGGATTCGCCCACAAATCCGATCGCGCGGCTTTTCCACCAGAGGACCTTCACTTCGGGTCTGGCCGGCACTTACCTCGCCGGTGCGACCCTGGGCGTACTCGACTGGGCTGCCCTGCATCAGCTCGACCATCCCGTGCACGAGGATACAAGCGGCATCTGGTCCGTCGCAAAGGTAGGACAGTTCCCGGCAGAGCTGATTGGCATAACCCTGGCAGGTGCCGTATGGGAAGGCGGCAACAACCGCTTCGGCCGGACATTGTGGCAAAGCCTCGATGCCGCCGCCATCGCCGGACTATCGACCACAGCGCTGAAATACACTTTCCAGCGAGAGCGTCCGTCGCAGACCACCAACCCCGACCTCTGGTTCCAGGGAACGCACGCGCAGAGCTTTCCAAGCGGCGACGTCTCTTCCATTACCGCGCTGGTTACTCCAATCATCCTGGAGTACCACCGCACCGATCCCTGGGTCGATGCGCTCGCCGCCGTTCCGGCATTCGACATGGCGGCACGGGTCAAAGCCCATGGCCACTGGCAGACCGACGTAGTGTCCGGGGCCGTGGTGGGTATTGTCAGCGGCTACTTTGCCCACCGCTTCAAGGAGCCGTTCATCCTGAGCCTGCTGCCGAACGGCTTCTACGTGGGGCTCAAGTCGAAGTTCTGAGGTCCCGCGTCCACGTTGCCGCACCGCCGGGATTGCGCAACCAGGGTATGGTTCAGTACACCGGCACCAGACTGTAGCCCTTGGCCTGGAATCCGATGGCTGAGATGTAGCCATTGCCGACGGGCTGCACGTCGGACATGACGTCGCTCGGTCTGATATCCATCCCCTTGAGGGCTACCCCGCAGGCCTGGAGCTTCACACCCATGCCTTTCAGTTTCCGCACGACCTTCTGGACACCGGATACCGCCCGCTCGTCCATGTAGGAAATGCCACGGCGGTCCTTTGTCAGAAACGCGACGTCCGGCCCGACGAATACGACCACGATCTCGGGCTTGACGCCTTGGGCGCGTATGCCCGTATCCGTCTTGCGGACCACAGCCAGCACGTGCCCCACCCGCCGCGGATTGTTGACGTCGATCATGAACACGGCCTTGGCCGTGGTAAGACCGCTCAGGGCGGCCGTATCCTTGAGCCCGGACGCCTGGGCACCGGCAATCGACATGAACCCGGTAACGATCAACGTCGACACGACAACCCAGAAGGGTCTCGTCTTCATCTTCTTCTCCTCTCTAGGGGTAAATGGAAGCGGGAATATGCATACAAATTCCGTCACGGACCGACCGGCAGGATCATATCGCTGCAATCTGAACCCGGCAATTGAGACTGACCGCATTCATCGCGCGTTCAGTACCCAAAGCATACTATCGCCGATCCCGATTCTGATCTTCCGTGCCCGCCGCACGGGTGCCTGCGCGGGAAGGTCCCCGCAACAACCGGCTAATCACCCGCCAGACCCTGCACCATCGCCGCCACGCGCTCCGGATGGCGGCGATGGATCCAGGCGAATACAACCACCCCCGACAGCAGGTATGCCAGGAACAGCGCCGTCACCACGCCCTGGGCAGCGGACGGGAACGGATAAAGATTGCCCCAGAGCACATACAGCAGCACCGGAAGTCCTGCCAGTGTCGCCAGCAGCGAACCGAGCGGCAGACGGCCCGTGCTCCTCCATAGATACAGCGGGGCGGCAACGCAGGCCAGGCTGTAAATCACCAGGAACCCCATTGCCGTGAAAATTCCGAAGAGATTCACCGCGCCGAGCACCGGCAGGTGCCCAGCGGCCATGAACAGCACGAAAGCCACCATCGCCGCGCCCAACAGATGCAGGGCTGGTGCCGGCGTGCCGTGGCGGGGGTGTACGCCTGCCAACATGCGCGGAAGCACGCCGTGACGCGCCATGGAATACAGAACCCGGGAAATGCTGTTCAGGGTCGCAATGGACGCACTGAAAGCAGCAGCTGTCATCGCCAGATCGGAGAACACCGCGAGCCAGCCAACCCCGTTGCGGACAGCGATCCGGTTGAGCGGTGCGGTTGTGCGGCCTAGCAATGCGGTGTCGTTTCGAAAGCCGAGCACCTCGGTATAGGCCATGAACACGAAAAAGACGCCAACCACCACGACGCTGAGCAGAATGGCCCGCGGCACGGTCTGCTCCGTGCCGCGCCGTTCGCGCGCCAGGTTGCCGGCGGTCTCGAAACCTCCGTAGGCAAGCACGGTCAGCATGCAGGCGAGAAAGAAGCCATGGCGGTCGACGCCGCCGATTTTAAGCTGGACCGGATCAAAGAAGCCGTGACGGACTAGTACTACTGCGCCGATCGTCACGATGCAGGCGATGGAAAAGCTCTCGACGATCAGTCCGTAGCGGGCGGCAAGCTCGACATCACGCACCGCCAGCGACCAGGCAATGGACGCCAGAGCAACACCGGCCACCCAGGCCGGCAGGCCGAGGTGCAGCAGTGCCAGGGCCCGCGCGGCAAATGCAGCCCCCAGAACCGGGGCGGCGAGCAGCGCCCCCAGGTAGCCACCGACCATCGCCCAGCCTGCGACGATGCCGGCCACCGGATGGAGCGCACGGCTGAGATATACGAACAGCGAACCGGCAGCAGGCACAGCCCGCGCGAGCCGCGCCACCTGGCCGGCAACCAGCAGCATGAGCGCACCGACCACCAGGTAGACGAGCCAGCTGAGCGTGCCGGCATTAGCCGCGACCAGCGAAATGGTCACCGCCGCCATCGCCGAGGGCGTGATGTTGGCCACCGCGTGGCCCAGGACTTCCGTAAAAGACAGGCGTCCGCTGCGCAATGCAGCGCCGACAACCGGCCCGGCGCCGCCCCCCGCCGCCGTGTCGTCGACTTGCGTCATGCGGGGCTTGTCAGACACGGCGCGCCTTCAGTCGACTTCCGCACCCGACGGCGGCACCCCGGAAGCTGGCGCAACAGCACTTCGGCAGCGACGGCAGCTTTGCGTCGTGGCGGCGGCTTCTTATCCGGAACAATCGCCACGCGCTCATTGGGACGGGGCATCCTCGGTTTCCTGCAGACCGAAATAACTGCGGCGCAGGATATCGTCCCGCTGCAAGGCGGCCCGGTCACCGCTGAAGCGCATGCGTCCGGCATCAAGAACACAGACACGCTCTGCGAGATCCAGAAAGCTGAGATTCTGCTCGGCGATGAGCATGGCCAGCCCCTTGCCGTGCAACTGCCTCAGCGTGGCGATCACTTCCTTCACGTAGCGCGGCGACAGGCCTGCCGAAGGCTCGTCCATGACGAGCAACCGCGGTCCGCTCATGAATGCCTTGGCCAGGCTCAGCATCTTGCGCTGTCCGCCGCTCAGACTGCCGGCCGGTGCGTGCCGGCGCGGCGCCAGGTCCGGAAACATGGCATACAGCTCCTGCGCGCGGCGCCGGACCTCGCGGTGCGGCAGGTAATAGCCACCCAATCTCAGGTTCTCATCCACGCTTAGGTTGGGAAAGACGCCCATTTCCGACATGTAGGCAATGCCATCGCGCACCCGCTGGTCGGTACGCCAAGCCTCCACGCGGCTGCCCTGAAACGCGATCTGGCCGCGCCACAGCGCGACCAGTCCAAGCAGCGCTTTGAGCAGCGTGGTCTTGCCGGCACCATTGGGACCAAGCAGTATGACGCACTCTCCGTTGGCGACCTCGATATCGACCCCCCACAGCACCTGCAACGGGCCATAGCCCGCCACCAGACCGGAAGCGCGCAGCAGCGGACCTTCGCTCCTATCCGCCGAGGAAGACATCGATCACCTGCGGATCGCGTGCCGCGACATCCAGAGGACCTTCGAATATTTCGCGCCCTGCGTCCATCACCACCACACGGGAAGTCACCGCGCGCAGGAAGCCAAGCAGATGCTCGACCACCAGCAGGGCCACGCCGGAGCTGGCGATGGTCGCCAGCGTCTGCGCCATGCTCTGCAATTCGGCCGGATTGAGTCCGGCTCCGAGCTCATCGACGAGCAGCAGTCGCGGCCGGCAGACCAGGGCGCGGGCCAAATCGAGCCGCTTCTGCTGGGCGCTGTTGAGGCTCGCCGCCTCGCGTCCGGCAAGAGAATCGAGATCGAGGAACTTGAGGCATTTTCCGACCTGGCCGCGGTCGGCGTGACTGTAGACCGCGGCGATTTCGAGGTTCTCGGCTACAGTCAGGCCACGGAACGGCTTTGGCACCTGGAATGTACGATTGATCCCCATTCGGGCGCGGCGGTAAACCGGCAATCCATCGATCGGACGACCATCAAAGCGGATTGTGCCCGTATCCGCGAGGTATACGCCTGAGATAACGTTGATGGCCGTAGTCTTGCCTGAGCCATTAGGTCCGACCAGCCCCAGAATCTCGCCCGGCGCAATCTCGAGGCTGAGTCCGTCGAGGGCCTGAAACGCTCCGAAGCGCTTGCTCAGGCGCTCGACACGCAGCAGCGCGCTAGGGGACATCGATCTTGATCCGGCGCAGCAGTGAGACGAGACCGTTGGGCAGAAACAGCACCAGAACCACGATAACGATCCCGAATACCAGCTGGAAGTACTCTGGCTGCGATATGCCGATCCAGTTGTACAGGCCATAGAGCAGCAGAGTACCCACGATCGGTCCGAGCAGCGTGGCCACACCGCCGAAAAGCGTGAACACAATCGCGAACACGCTGATGTTGAGGTCGAACACCGGCTTCGGGTAGAACACCGACACGTGCCAGGCATAGGCCCCTCCGGCAAGTCCGGCGAGTGCAGCGGAGAGCAACCATGCGCGCGTGCGCTCGCGCACCACATTGATCCCGGCAAATCCAGCGCTGATTGGCTCTTCACGGATAGCCTGCAGCGCCAGACCGAGATGCGAGTTGCGCAGATAGACAACGGCGCCGAGCGCCAGCGCCAGAACTGCGACCATGACAGCGTAACTCGCGCCGGCGTTGTAGGCCTGCACTAGGCTGATGCCGTAAGGGCCCTGGGTAATCGGCGTGAGATGGGGATTGGAGACGATATAGTAGACGATCTCGGATGCCGCCAGGCTGGCGATCGCGAAATACGCCCCCGACAGCCTCAGCAGCGGTGCGAGTATCAGGCCTACCAGCGCTGCCGCGGCGGCGCCAACGAGCAGGGCCGGCAACGGCGGCAGATGCAGCAGCAGGATCGCGAGCGATGCCCCGTAGGCGCCGGTACCGAAAAAACCCACGTAACCGAACGGAAGATATCCGGTAAATCCGAAGAGCACATTGATTCCCTGGGCAAGCACCAGGTACATCATCATGTTGAACAGCAGGGCATGGTTGCCATAGACGAACGGCAACGCGGCAAACATCAGCACCACTCCAACGCTGTACCAGCCACCCCTAGGCAAGCCGCACCCTTTTTCCGAGCAGTCCGCTCGGACGTACCAGCAGAATCAGTATCAGCAACACATACGGCAGCAAATCAGCCCACGACGGAAAGTACGTCTCCATGAACATCAAGCCGAGACCGTAGACCAGCCCGCCCAGCACTGTGCCCAGCGGATTTCCGAGCGATCCGATGACAATCACCGCAAATGAAACGGTGGTAATGCCGATCCCCATGTCTGGTTCGATGCTGCCCAGCATGAACGCGCTGAATGCCCCCGCGGTCGCCGCCAGCGCCAGTCCCGCCCCGAGGGCGACCGCTGATACCCTGTGGACATTGATGCCGGTACTGGCGGCTTCGTCGCGGCTTGCCATCACCGCCCGCGTCGCGTAGCCCAGGCGGCTGTGGTAAAGGTAGACATACACTGCCAGCAGCGCGATCGCGCTTACCGCGGCACTCACCACCCAGGCCGCAGGAAAGGACTGGCCGAACAGGAACACGGGGCGAGAACCGAAGACGGTTGCCGGGATGGCGCGTTGGTCGTTGCCGAACGCGATCACGGCGAGCGCTTCAATGATTTGCGACACACCAAAAAGCAGAATGAAGGACAGCATCTCCGGATCGCGCGAGGACAGCAGTCGCGGCACCACGGCGTAATACAGCGCAATGCCGGCAAGCATGAAGGCGGCAATCTCGGCCGGTATCGTGTAAAGCGGATTCACACCGGCAGCCGTATACAGCCCGTAGGCCAGGAACGCACCCAGCATCAGGAAGTCGCCGTGTGCCAGGTTGATCAGCCGCATCACCCCGAACACCAGGTTGAGTCCGGTCGCCACGAGGCTGAAATACAGACCGAAAAGCAACCCGGCCAGGAGTGTGTATGCGATCACTCCTTACCGCGCCGGGTATACGGGCTTGCCGGTAGCAAGCGCCGGCGGATAGAGCATGCGCACCGTCAAGCCGTGCGCGCCGGGGATGAACTGCCCGACGGGCAGGGTCTCACCGATTTGCGCCCCCGTGACGGGGTCGATCTTGAACGTCCCGTTCAGGGTATGCAGCTTTCCGGAAAAGGTCGTAATGCTATGACGCAGCGCGATCTGGCTCAGGTTCGGTGCCGTATCCAGGGTCTTCTGGATGATGAGGCCGGTATTGAATCCGGCAATATTCAGGAAATTGGGCTCCTTGCCGGTGGCCGTATGGAAGGCGCGGCTGAAGCGGTCCAGGCCCATGCCGTAGTTGACCTTGTTGTAGACCAGCAGCGGCGGAGTGGGATAGGTATAGGTGTAGGCAAGCGTCTGCGCGCCGACACTGCTGTTCATGAGCGCGAACAGCTGACCCGGGAAAATCGTGAAGACCATGTTGAACTTCATGCCGCTCGCCTGCAGATCGTGCAGAAACGCGATGTCGTTGTTCGGATAGCCGAATTCGATCACAGCATCGGGGCGCGCGGCCTGGACGTTGTGCAACAGCAGCGCATAGCTCGAGGTGCTGGTCGGCACACCGTGGTCAAAAACGAGCTTCACGTGGCTTCCCTGTAGGCGCTCGCGCAGCGTTTGCGCCTGGGAGCCAGTGAAATCATTGGTCGCATAGAGCAGCGCCACGCGCTTGATTTGGCTCTGGGTCTTCAGGAAATCCGCCAATGAATACGGCCACTGGCCCGAGGTCGGCAGCGACGTCAGAACGATGTAGGGATTGCTCTTGGTGAAAAAATTGGCCCCGGTGCCGGTCTGGTCGAACAGCAGCATCCGATGCTCCTGGGCGATCGGCACCGCGACCGAGGTCAGCACCGAACCGAAATCGGCCGCCAGGATATTGACATGGTCCTCGGTGATGAGCTGGTTGTAGAGCGTGGCAGCAGTGGTGGTGGAGCTGCGGTCATTATAGGTGACAAGCCTGACTGGAATTTTTCTGCCGTAGGCCTTCACATAGACTCCGCCGCCGCGGTTGACTTCGTTCACCCAGAACTTGAGTCCCTCGAGCTGCGACAGCGACGAAGTGGCAAAGGGGCCAGAATCCGCGTACAGCGTACCGATTCGGATTTCGTCCGGCACCGCGGCCGCCTGCGAGACGGTACCCGCAAGCAAGGCCACGGAAAGGGCCGTGAAGGCAAGCAACCACAGGCGAAAGCGAAGACGTATGTTCATGGCGGTTCTCCTTTTTATAGGGTTCCGGTCATCTTCGAGCGGCAGTTTAGGTTACTACGCCGCAGCATAGAGAGGACCATGACCGGAATCAACACCCGGCCGTCACCGATGCCGCTTCCATCTTAGAGCGGGGACAAACTCGTACCGTTGCGGACCGCGCGGCAGGCCGGCCGCATCAATGCCCGCCCGCCACCCCCCCGGGGCAGCCGTGCCGGCCGTCCCCGCCACTCCCGGCCTCACCGGGATTCAGGCCTCACCCGAATCAGCGGCAGGCCCCAAGCCATCTTCCCACCACGCTGGTGGCGAACGTCCGGCCACCTTCCTCAGTCGTCATTTTTGCATGGTACGCGGTACCTGTAGACGTCATCTGGCCGGTAATGACTTCCTTCTGCATGCAGACCATGCGCCAGTTCATGCGATCCCCGCTGATCCGGTAGGACTTCATGTCGCAGCCACGGCGCGCTGAAGGAAGCGCGCCGTGGCTCCTGACCTCTGCCGGGGAGTAGCACACGGTGCGTGACGCCGACGGAATCGGATACGGCATTCCCGGCACCGTCGTTGTCGCGGTGATCAGCCAACTGCCAGGCTTCATGGTATGGAAGCCGGCAAAGGCGTTGCCGGACCCCGCCACAAATATGCAGACTACCGCCCAGAATCGCTTCACGCTCCCCTCCTCTGCATTATCCGAATCCGCCCGCGGCGTCCCCAGCCATCCGGGTCCGCCGGATGACCCGGGCACCTCCCAAACCGTCGCAGCACCCTGGCGACCGCCCGGCGGATGCTCATGGCGGCGCGCCCTGATAATAGTCCTGCAGCAGCGCCACTGCTTCATCCGCAGAATCCACCAGACTGAACAGTCCGACATCCGCGGCAGCGATGACGCCTTCCTCGACCAGAAACTCGAAGTTCACCGCCTTCTGCCAAAAAGGCTTGCCCACGAGCACGATAGGGATACGCCGCATCTTCCGTGTCTGTATGAGCGTTAGCGCCTCGAACAGTTCATCCAACGTGCCGTAGCCGCCGGGAAAGGCCACGAGCGCCCGCGCCCTCAGCATGAAATGCATCTTGCGCAGTCCGAAATAGTGGAATTTGAAGCAGAGGTCCGGCGTGATGTACGGATTCGGAACCTGCTCTTGCGGAAGCGTGATATTGAGACCCACGGTGCGCGCGCCGACATCGTGGGCACCGCGGTTGGCGGCTTCCATGATTCCGGGGCCGCCGCCGGTCAGAACCACGAAGTCGCGTCGGTGTTCGTGTTGGAACTGGCGCGACATAATGCCGGCGAACTTCCTGGCCTCGGCGTAATAGCGCGATTGCTTCACCCGCGTACGGGCGCTGGCGACGGCTGCACGCAGCGAATCGTCATCTGGCCGTTCCTGCTGCTGCTTGAGCAGATGCTCGAGCCGGGCGTTTGCCTCGCCCGGCGACGGTATGCGCGTGCTCCCGAACACGACCAGGGTGGATCGCACATTGTGCCGGCGCAGGAAGGTGTCCGGTTTCATCAGCTCGAGCTGCAGGCGCACCGGCCTCGCCTCGTCACTATCCAGAAAGTCTGCATCCTCGTAAGCCAGCCGGTACGAGGGGCTGCGCGTCAGTTCCTCGGTCAGCGAATCGAGTTCTTCCTTTGAATATTCACGTTCTTCGTCTGTCATGCATTTTCCCCGTCTCAAATCGCCGCGGTCTCGCCCTCGGTGGGCACATGCACGGGCCATCCCAGCTCGGCCCCGACCGTGCGCGCGAAACCGAGCGCGATTTCCTCTTCGCCATGCACGATAAATGTCTGCCGGGGCGCGTGCTTGAAGCCCCGCAGCCAGCGCAGCAGGGCCGGCTGATCGGCATGGGCCGAAAATCCTCCCAGGGTGAAGATTTCCGCCCGCACCGCAATCTCCTCGCCGAACAGATGCACGCTCTTCGCGCCGTCGACCAGACGCCGGCCGAGCGTGCCCTTTGCCTGAAAGCCGGTGATCAGGACAGTATTGCGCGGAGAACCGATGTTGTAGCGCAGGTGGTGGCGTATGCGTCCGCCATCGCACATGCCGCTTGCCGATACGATTATCGCACCGGACTTTATGTCGTTGAGGGCGATGGACTCCTGAACACTTTCCGTGAAATGCAGTTTTGGCGCATCGGCACCGCGGCGTTCACGGAGAACTTCCTTTGCCTCGCGGTCGAAAAGCTCCATATGTCGCATTGTAATCTGCGTCACAGCGGTAGCCATCGGCGAGTCGACATAGACGTGTAGATCGTGCAGGCGGCCGTCGCGCGTCAGCCTGGTGAAATAGTAGAGCAGCTCCTGCGTCCGCCCGACAGCAAACGCCGGCACGATCACGTTACCGTGCTTTTCGTGAAGCGTATGATTCACGGCCCCGACAAGCTCATCCAGGGTTGCGGCAAAGTTCCGGTGCGCACGATTTCCGTACGTCGACTCCACGAGCAGCACGTCGGCGTCCTCGATGATCGTCGGATCACGCAGTATCGGTCTGCCTGGCTGACCAAGATCGCCCGAGAAGACGAGTTTGCGCTGCTCCGCGCCGTCGCTGAGCCACACCTCGATGATCGCCGAGCCCAGTATGTGGCCGGCATCGCGGAAGACACAGCGCACGTCCGGATGGGGACTGGCCGGCTTGTCGTACTCCACCGCCCGCACCTGGGAGAGACACGCAAGTGCCTGTGACGCGGTATAAACCGGCGTAGTCTCCGCATTATCGTGATTGTTGCCGTGATGTTGGCGGTGATACGCGGCGCGCTCGGCGTCGACCTCCTGCAGGTGCCCGCTGTCCGGAAGCATGATCCGCAACAGGTCTATCGTGGCGCCGGTTGCGTAGACCGGTCCGGCGTACCCCTCGAGGCTCAGTCTCGGCAACAGTCCGCTATGGTCGATATGGGCATGGGTGAGCAGCACGAAATCGAGCGAAGCCGGATCGAACGCAAAGGGGCGCCTGTTGTGCAGCTCCGCGGAGTGGCCGCCCTGATGCATGCCGCAGTCCACCAGAAAACGGACCTGCGACGTCTCGACGAGGTAACAGGATCCTGTCACTTCGCGGGCTGCGCCAAGAAAGGTGATCTTCATCAAACCGGAACCCTCCGGGAAGTTGGACCTTCAGTCCGCCGGGAAATATTTGCCATGGAATCGTCCGCGGCGGGCCGGCTCTTTCAGGATTGTTTCAGGGGGCCATCCCCTCCGATCGGGCGCCACATGAATGGAGTCCCGCTTGCGGCACAACCCCGGCCAGCATCGGTCAGGGCACTCGCAAGATTATAGGGGACGGGCCCGTCCTGTTCACAGTGCCGGCCGGTGCCAGTCGGCTGCGAAGGCATGGACTGTCGTTACCGGGACGGGGTGCCCGGCGGCCGGCGATGGCGCTGCTAACGGGGCTGTCAGCAAAAAGACGGGTATCGGCGGATCCATCACGACGGCTTTTCGCCGTTGCCGTTGCGGACTTCGCCTTTTGGTTGCGGACCGCTGGCGGGCGCACCGATCTCGGTCCGGTTGCGGCCGAGCCGCTTTGCCTGGTACAGCGCCTGATCGGCGCGGTCGATCAGCGCATGCGGCAATTCGCCGGGCACGTAAAGGGTCAGGCCCGCCGAAAATGTGGGCAAGGACAGCTTCCGTCCGGCAGTTTCGCAGGAACGCTTGGCGACCCGCTGCTGCACCTTGCGCAGCGCGCACACCGCTCCTTCCTGTCCGGTATTCGGAAGCAGTACGGAAAACTCCTCGCCGCCGTAGCGGGCCACCATGTCGTGGTGCCGGAATATCGAGAGCACGTCCGTGGCATAACAGCGCAGCACATCGTCCCCGGCAGCGTGGCCGTAGGTATCGTTGATCGCCTTGAATTCGTCCAGATCCATGATTGCCAGCGCCAGAGGGGTGCCGTAGCGCTGGGCGCGGCCGATCTCATCTTCCAGACGGCGCATGAAGGCGCGCCGGTTCGGGAGCCCGGTGAACTCATCGGTCAAACTCAGCAACCGGACCTTGTTCAGTTCGTCATGGAGCCGCTCGCTGTCCGACTTCACCAGCTGCAGGTAGTCGTTTGATCCGCGCAGCTTCGCGGCGAGCGCGCGCTGGCCCTTGATGAGCTCATCAATGCCGCCGATCAGGATCTGCCGCATGTCCTCGATTTCCTGGACACTATCGGCCTGTTGCAGAGCCCCCCGTTCGATTTCGAGCAGCGCACCGAATTCTCGGTTTTGCGCGATCGCCTCGGTAACCTTGTTCGCGAGCGTTTCCTGGAGGCGGTCGATCTCGTCCCGCTTCCGGTCGAGGTGCAACCGGTAGGCGGAGTTCACCCGCCTCTCGATGACCGGCGTACTGGCAGCCTCTTCCCGCTCGAGAATCTGCTGCATGGTCTTCTCGCTCGAGCGCGTCCGCCGCTCGGTCATGCGGCGCTCGGGTGGCGCGACGCCCGTCGGTTCCGTCGGCGCCGGTTCCGGCCGTGGCACGGCCGCGGGCGGGGCCGCAACAGCCTCCTTCGCGACTGCCGCGGCGGGTGGCGGTGCAGGCGCGCGCGCCTCCGTGGCAACCGGCGCACGCCCAAGACTGCCGAGAAGTCCGTGGATCGCGTTTTCGAAAGCATCCAGATCATCGCCCGGCTCGAGATCCGGCGCCTCGCCCTCGTTCAGAATCTGGCCACGCAATTCGGCAGAGGTGGCCATCGACAGGACCGGCCGCAGCTGGATGAGCTTTGCGGTCACCCGCAATACGTGATCGCTGGTCGGATTCTTGGCGTAGGCTTCGAGCAGAAAATAGAGCAGAGAGATGTAGGTCTGCTCGACCTTGGCCTGCTCCATTTCGCAATCCTGAAGCAGGCGGACAATCTGGTCGTGGATGACAATACCGGTCGGAGACTGCTTGAGCCCTTCAAGCAATCCTACGACGCGCCGAAACAACTTCGCTTCGACCGATGGTGTCGAGTTGACCTGCACGATGCCCACCCCTGCCCTGCATCCATGCAGCGTACTCATACATCACGGATGCCCCGTGCGCCCCGTTGCGCACGTGGATTATATTGTTCTACCGGCTATTGTCCGGGCGTGCGCCCGGTCGGTCTAATACCACCGAAAACCCCGTTTTTTTAAGTAGAAATCTAATCCTAAGCTCCTTAAATGACAAACATTCGCCCAGTGCCCGTCTGCCACCAGTGCCCGTTCAAGAAGTTAGGAACGATTCTGAAAGAAACACTCGATGTGCGAATTCTGCCGGCCGGCGAAATCCGGCTGGGCGTCGATGGCGGATCCGGGCTGCGGTCGGGCGCTTGCCGCCCCATCGGCGCGGTCCGGCCAGAGCGCCTGCTGCGCAGGTCGCGGTTGGCCAAATTCCGTGCTTACGATAAGGTAATGATTCCGGATTGAATGCCGCTTAGCATTATGGCCCCGAACAAGAAGGCGCGTTTTACCTTCAAGAGCACTGGCGCACTCTTCTTGCTGTCCGCGCTCTTTGATCTGCTCTCCCCGACTTCGGACGTTCCACTGTTTGGGACGCTGCACGGCGGTGCCGTCGCCGTGATGTATCACCTCCTCTACGCGGCACTTTTCGTGGTAGTCGGCATCGGTCTGTGGTCGGGAAAGCGCTGGGGCGACAAGGCAGTCCTGGCCACAACCGCGCTCTACACTTTTGACCGGATCCAGCGAATCCTGAGCCCGGCGACTCTGGCGGCCTCCCTATTCCAGGGCCTGGGCAATTATGCCGGACTGCTGCTGCCTGCCGACAAGCGCGCGATCGTTCAGATCACCGTCACCATGACTTGGGTATTGCTCGCCTTCTGGTGGGCATTTGCCTGGTATACCTACGTGCGACGGGATTACTTCCGGCAGGGGGGAAGATGAGCCGTAGCCGCGCACCCGTTGTTCCGGCGAATCAGGACGGGTTCGGGGTTAAGGACAGGAACGCAAAGATGCGGCTTGCCGATGGGACCGGCCCGAAGCCGGATTCCGCTTTCGGGTATCCGCAGCCGGTGATTAATCCTTAGGCTTTCGCAAAGGACCGACATGGATCACGGATGGCCGGTGTTGGCGTTCCCCGCTCGCCGGATCTATCGACAGCACCGCTGACGCCACGCAGGAGCTATGACCGGAGCGGCCGCTCTCAGCCTTCCCATTCTTCGAGCGGAGAGGAAATCTGGCGCTTCTCGGAGAGCAGGCGCCTGGCATCATGCTCGGTTTCAGCAAACGCCATGCGAAACGTGTCGGTGCCGCCGGCAGGCTGGGCCTGGCGAAGCGTGCGGCAAAGGTCCTTTGCTTCGGCAAACCGGGCGAAACTATTCACCGGCGTCACCGTCTGATCAGAGGCAATGCGGAAAACGAAGTACGGCATGATACGGGGTTCCGGGCCATGGATTGGCACCATTGTACCTTTTTCAGTAGCAGGAAGCGCAAGTCAGTCGGAAATCGCGGCAACAGCGGCGCGCCCGATCGCACCATGACGGCACACCGCCCGTGGAGTAATATTGCCGCTGGATGCAGGCATTCAGGAACCAAGACAGTGGCCAAGAAGACATCGCCGCCCAACTTTGAGGCCGCGCTCGCCGAACTCGAGCAGCTGGTCGAAAAAATGGAAAGCGGCAACCAGACGCTGGAGGAAGCGCTCAAGTCATTCCAGCGCGGCATCGAACTGACCCGCGCCTGCCAGGAAGGACTCAAGGAGGCGGAACAGCGCGTGGAGAAACTGGTGCAGCAAAATGGCATAGTTACGGTGGAACCGTACCAGGATAACGAACCGACTTGAGCTTTCTGACAGACTTCCTGCCCGGCTGTCAGGCGCGGGTGGAGCGGGCCCTGGATCGATACCTGCCGTCCGCCCAGAATGAACCTCGGCGCCTGCACGAGGCCATGCGTTACGCCGCCCTGAACGGCGGGAAGCGGCTGCGTGCCGCGCTGGTATATGCGACTGGCGAGACGTTCGGCGCCAGGCCGGAGCAGCTCGATGCGCCGGCCAGCGCCCTGGAGCTGATCCACGCCTATTCACTCATCCACGATGACCTGCCCGCCATGGACAACGATGATCTGCGGCGTGGCAAACCCTCCTGTCACCGGGCGTTTGACGAGGCGACGGCCCTGCTCGCCGGCGACGCCCTGCAGACCCGGGCATTCGAGGTCTTGGCCGCTGACACTGACCCTGCCGTCGACGCCACGCGGCGGCTGGAGATGGTTACGCGCCTTGCCGATGCCGCCGGTTCGCTCGGTATGGCGGGCGGACAGGCCATCGATCTCCAGTCGGTCGGCCAAACGCTGAGCCTCGCGGAGCTCGAGAACATGCACGCCCGCAAGACCGGCGCCTTGTTCCGCGCTGCGGTTGCGCTCGGCGCGCTGGGCGCTCCCCGCCTGCCTGCCGGGGCGCTTGCGGCGCTCGACCGATACGGAGCGTGCATCGGCCTTGCATTCCAGATCACCGACGATATTCTCGACGTGGAGGCCACCACGGCAGCGCTGGGCAAACCCCAGGGCAGCGACCAGCGCCACAGAAAGCCGACTTATTCTGCTGTCCTCGGCCTTGACCGTGCCCGGGCCCTGGCCCGCGCCCAGTACGAGGCGGCTCTCGCCAGCCTAGCCGGTTTGGGGGATAATATTTCGTTGCTCGAGGAAATTGCCGCATATATCCAAGACCGAACCCACTGATGCCCTTCCAGAACGACTTCCGCTTGCTGCAACAGGTTGATTTTCCTGAAGACCTGAGGCGGCTGAACGAATCCGAGCTTCCAATGCTCGCGGCCGAACTGCGCCGGTTCCTGATCGGGACCGTCAGCAAGACCGGCGGGCATCTCGCCGCCGGACTCGGCACGGTGGAACTCACCATCGCGCTGCACTATGTGTTCAATACCCCCGAAGACCGGCTGGTGTGGGATGTGGGACACCAGACCTACCCGCACAAGATTCTGACCGGGAGACGCGAGCACATGCTCAGCCTGCGCCAGAAAGGCGGAATCTCCGGATTTCCCCGCCGTTCCGAGAGCCCGTACGACACCTTCGGCGTCGGCCATGCAAGCACTTCAGTGGGCGCGGCCCTGGGCATGGCAGTCGCCGCGGCACACGCGGGATCGGACCGCAATGTCGTGGCCATCATTGGCGACGGGGCGCTCAGCGGCGGCATGGCATTCGAAGCGCTGAACAACGCCGGCAACATGGACGCCAACCTGCTGGTCGTGCTGAACGACAATGACATGTCCATTTCGCCCAACGTTGGGGCGATGTCGAACTATCTCGCCCGGATCCTGTCGGGAAAGGTCTACGCAACCGTCCGCGAAGGCAGTAAAACGGTACTGTCCACGCTGCCCCCGGTGTGGGAACTGGCGAAGCGGGCGGAAGAACACATGAAAGGCATGATCATGCCCGGGACTTTTTTCGAGGAACTGGGATTCAATTATTTCGGCCCCATCGACGGGCACGACCTGCATACCCTGATCAAGACGCTGCGCAACCTGCGCGGGCTGAAAGGTCCCCGGTTCCTGCACATCGTCACCCGCAAAGGCAAGGGCTACGAACCAGCCGAGGACGATCCGTGCGTCTACCATGGGGTCACACCATTCGACCCAGCGACCGGAAAAATGGAGAAAAAGCCATCCTGCAAGACCTATACCCAGGTCTTCGGCGAATGGCTATGCGACGTGGCTGCTGCCGATCCGCGGCTTGTCGGCATCACTCCGGCAATGCGGGAGGGTTCAGGGCTGGTTGCCTTTTCGGAGCGCTTCCCCGACCGTTACTTTGACGTCGGCATCGCCGAACAGCACGCTCTCACCTTTGCCGCCGGGCTGGCCTGCGAGGGCCTCCGGCCGGTGGTGGCGATCTACTCGACCTTCCTGCAGCGGGCCTACGACCAGCTGGTCCACGATATCTGCCTGCAGAATCTTCCGGTGACCTTCGCGGTTGACCGCGCTGGATTGGTCGGTCCGGACGGACCCACTCACGCCGGCAGCTTCGATCTGAGCTACCTGCGCTGCCTGCCGAACATCACGGTCATGGCCCCCTCGGACGAGAATGAATGCCGCCAGATGCTCTGGACCGCCTTCTGCCAGGACGGACCGGCGGTGGTACGTTATCCGCGTGGCAGCGGACCCGGGGTTGAAATCGACCCGGTCATGCGCGCCCTGCCGGTCGGGAAAGCCGAGTTACGGCGGCGCGGCAAGGGCGTGGCGATCCTGGCATTCGGCGCTCTGCTTCAGCCGGCGCTTGCCGCCGCTGAAGAACTCAACGCCACGGTCGTCAACATGCGGTTCGTGAAGCCGCTGGACGCACAAATGGTCCTCAACATGGCCCAAAGCCATACACTGCTCGTCACCGTTGAAGAAAATACCGTCCTGGGGGGCGCAGGCAGCGCCGTCACGGAAGCGCTGACCGATGCCGGCGTTGGCACTCCCGTCATCCACCTTGGCCTGCCCGACAGCTTCATCGATCACGGCGAGCGTGAGGAACTGCTGGCCCAGTGCGGTCTGGATGCCGCGGGAATACGCCGGGCCATCCAGACCGCCATGCCCGCCAGTCTTGCCAGGATGCCCGACACAGCTTAAACTTGACAAAATCCGTCAACAATGTCGCTGTAACCGGTTCCGGGATATACCCGGCCCGGCCTCGCCGGAAGCCTTGATCCGGTCCGGCATCGCGATCGCGCCGGTCTGCGGACGGAACGCTGAAATGCAGTATGGGTCTACCCTCGGGCCGGAGAGACGGCCAACGGCCCATCGTGCCGTGGCAGCCATGTTGCCCTGCCCGACCGGGTCTGCCGGGCGCGTCCGATTGCGCAGTCGGGCTTTCCGCCCCGGTCAATTGCGCACGATGTCTGGCGGTCAATTGCAATTCCCCTGACCAAGATCAGGGTTTTCGATGCGGAGGATTTATGAAGGCCACTGTCAACAAAACCGGGAAGGCCGCTATCAATGCGATCGCCGACGTTCAGAACGAACCGGATACCCGCCACATCGCGATCGACAAGGTAGGCATCAAGGACATCCGCCATCCGGTGCGCGTAAAGGATCGCAGCCAGGGCGAGCAGCATACCATCGCCCACTTCAACATGTATGTCGAGCTTCCGCACAATTTCAAGGGAACGCACATGTCCCGCTTCGTGGAAATCCTCAATGGCCACGATCCGGAGATATCGGTCGAGTCATTCAAGGACATGCTCACGGAGATGAGCACCCGTCTCGAAGCAAACACCGGGCATATCGAGATGAGCTTTCCGTATTTCATCAACAAGACCGCGCCGGTGTCCGGTGTCCACAGCCTTCTCGACTACCAGGTGACATTCATCGGGGAAATCCGCAACGGCCAGCATGTCATGACCATCAAGGTGGTGGTTCCCGTGACCAGCCTGTGCCCGTGCTCCAAAGAAATCTCGGAATACGGCGCCCACAACCAGCGTTCGCACGTCACGATCACGGTTCGCACAAATACCTTTATCTGGGTCGAGGACCTCATCGACCTCGTCGAGAAACAGGCCAGCTGCGAGCTCTACGGTCTGCTGAAAAGGCCGGACGAGAAATACGTGACCGAGCGTGCCTATGAGAACCCCAAATTCGTCGAGGACATGGTGCGTGACATCGCTGCCCGCCTCAACAAGGATCCGCGCGTCGACGCATACATAGTGGAATCGGAAAACTTCGAATCCATCCACAATCACTCGGCCTACGCGATGATTGAGCGGGACAAGACCCGCCCCCGGTAGGGCGGCCCTCCCGCCGCTACGACGACGGCCGGTACAGATAAACCAGAACGACCGTCACGGAACACAGCAGCAGGCTCTGGGCCGTGTTGCGCGTAAGAAAATAGTGCAGTACTCCGGCAAGCGCCGGAAAGTCCGCGACACTCACCCCCACCATCAGCCGCCGGCGCCGGATCATGACCTGCTCCAGGGAGTCCGATGCCACGACACCGTCTTCCCGCCTGTGCCGCCAATGGCGCCACAGCAGGGGCAGGGATGGAACCGCCAGCAGGATCCCGGCAAGAAACGTGTAGGGGCCGGCGGCAGGCAGCATCGGACGTCCCGGCACGAACCGTTGCGTAGCCAGTATCAACACCGGCAGAAAAAGGGAATGGATGCACGAGAGGAACCAGACCCTGGCGACCTCCGGGACCGGATCTGCGCCTTTCTCCATTGCCGGAGTCTTCTCATTCATTGGTTTATACCATCTTGGTCGATCATCCCGGACAGGATGCCGGAAGCGGGCTCAATATTAAGTCCAAAGCCGGCTCGGGCGCTACTGCGCGCGGAATACGCCCGCCAGATCCAGCGCCTCCGGTATCCGCCTACCGCAGCGGCCGGGGATGCAGGCACATCTTCCGCGGGCCGCATTTCAGCGGTCACAGTCCGCGCGTGCGGATCCTGCGCACCGGCGGCGGCCGTTCATTGCTTGCATGGTGCCCAGGCCGTGCCCACCGAGCCGCCAATCCGGCCGAGCACTTCGCGTTCCACGGCTTCGATCAGGACAGGCATCGCAGCGGCCACGGGCGCGCTGAGGGTCTCGACACCGCCACCGGCGTCGGCCATTTCCAGGCCAAACACAGTAACCTGGGGCGGCAGACATCCCAGGACCTGACCCAGTGCGAGCACCTCTGCGAGTCCGAAGCCGTGACTCGATACCCAGCCGCTTGCATGGACAAGCTCACTGCCGCACAAGCGGTGCAGCGTACCGGCGGCGGCTCCGGTCCTGACCGCATCGATGACGATGAGCGCCGCCAGATCGCCAAGATCTTCCAGCAGACCCGTTCCCGGCCGGTCGAGCGCTACGATGGCGAGCGTCTGCGGAGCGATCCCGGAAAGAGCCGGCGAGCGGCGCAGACCTCCGGCTGCAATCCATCCGAGACGGTCGTCTCCGGAGGGAGATCCCACCCCTGCGATGCGTATCCGGATCGTCACGCGCAGGCGCCGGATACGGATGGGCCGCGACTGGCGCGCCGGTCAGCGGCGATGCAGACGCAAATCGAGGAAATGCGTCGCACAGGAAATGCACGGATCATAGCTGCGGATCACCATCTCACAGTGCCGGCGCAGTTCGTCGTCACTGCGGTCCAGGCCAAGCGTCGCGAGACTCTGGCGCAGGTCGGCCTCGATACGGGCCTGATTCTGGCTCGTAGGCGGCACGATGCGGGCGCGCAGCACGCGTCCGTCCTCCTGCACGTCGTAGCGGTGCCACAGCGTCCCACGTGGCGCTTCCGTGGCGGCGATCGCCACGCCCGCCCGCGGCACGACTGCAGCGCCCGGCATCCCCGGAACGCGGTAGTCTTTCAGGATGCGCGATGCCTCCAGAACCGCGTAATAGATTTCTGCCGCCCGCGCCACAATCGCATGAAACGGATTGCGGCTGGGCCAGACAATCCCGCTTTCGTCGAGCGCCACGCGCACGGCCGCCGGAAGCCTCTCCAGGTTGAGGTTGACCCGGGCAAGCGGTCCGACCAGGTAGGGCCGGCCTCCGAGCAGACAATACAGGGCGGTCGAATGCTCGACCTGGTGCTCGGCGAAATGCTGCTCGAATTCCTCCACAGCGGCATCGAGACCCGCGCTTGATGCCAGCCGGCCCGCATTCATCGGATACTCGTCCGGATGCCGCAACGAGACGCTCACGAACCGCTGTTCGGCCTCGGGCAGTTTCAGCGCCGCCACCCACCGCACCAGCGCCTCGGCCTCGGGTATCGCGGCTGACAGCCGGGCATAGAGTTCGGCCACATCCGAGCGCGCCGGCGCATGATGAAACCCCCCGACGTGTACGCCCACGGGATGCACCGAACGGCCCCCGAACAGACGGATCAGGTCATTGCCGAGCGCCTGCAGCAGCAGTCCACGGCGCACGATCTGCGGATGGTCGCGCGCCATGGCAATGGCGTTGTCGTAGCCGAGCAGATCGGGGGCCGCCAGCATGTGAATGTGCAGCGCATGACTCTGCATCCACTCCCCGCAATACAGCACGCGGCGCATGTCCCGCACCCACGGGCTCGGGTCCAGGCCAAACAGCTGCTCGAAAGCATGTACGGCGCTCATCTGATAGGCCACCGGGCAGATACCGCAGATGCGTGCGACCAGGTCCGGAACCTCGCCGAAATCCCGCCCTTCGAGGATTTTTTCGAAAAGGCGCGGCGGCTCGAAAATACGCAAGTTTAGGGCCGTAATCTCCCGCCCGCGGGTCCTGATCTCCAGGGCCCCCTCCCCCTCCACGCGCGCGAGGACCGGAACGCTGATGGTGATGTTGCGCGGTTCAGTCATGGTCCTGCACCCTGGCCCGCCCGGCTTCCGTAAACGGCGGTGCACCGCTATTGATCGACAGGAATCTTCGGCCAACCGCAGCGGATGGGATTCCCAGCCCTTCCAGACGCCTGCCAAGCGCCTCGACGTTGGGATTTTCCGCCGGACCGTAGCAGGCATAGCAGTCTCGCCCAAAGCTGGGGCACAGGGCACCGCAACCCGTGCGGGTGACAGGGCCCATGCACGGCAACCCGCGCGCTACCATCACACACACGGTCTGCGACCGCTTGCACTCCATGCAAACCTTGTCGCGCTCCTCGACCGGCGATACACCGAAGAGCAGCGCGCGCACCGCCGCGGTTACCTGACGGCTGTTCACCGGGCATCCCCACAGTTCCAGGTCAACGTGCACATGCTGTGACAGAGCTGTCGACGAATCCAGGCTCTCCACGTACGCCGGCGTTGCATACGCCTCCGCGATCCAAGCGCGTCCGTCCGCCAGATTGCGCAACGCCTGCAGTCCCCCGGCCGTAGCGCAGGCGCCGATTGCAACGAGGAAACGGCTGCGGGCCCGCACGCGTTCAATGCGCCCGACATCGGCGGCGGTGCTGATGCTGCCCTCGACGAAGGCGATGTCGACCTCCGCATCCGGGTCGACCGGTCCGGCCTCGGCGAAATGCACAAATTCCACCAGCGACGACAGCAGCAGAAGGTCCTCGCCGAGGTTCAGGAACGCAAGCTGGCAGCCATCGCAGGAGGAAAACTTGTGTACTGCAACCCGCGGCCTTTGCCGAGCTGTGACTGGCGCGTCCACTATAGCCCCCTCACTGACAGCAGATCCTTGACTGCCGTGTAATTGAACACCGGTCCGTCCTTGCATACAAATTTTCCTCCTATCTGGCAGTGGCCGCAGCGGCCAACGGCGCACTGCATGCTTCGCTCCAGGCTGAGCCACATCGCGTTCTCGGCGATGCCGCGTGCACGCAACTCCTCGACAGCCGCCCGCATCATCCCTTCCGGTCCGCACATCATCACAATCGCCGCGGATCCGTTGATCCGCGCCTGCGCGAACAGCTCCGTCACCCGCCCGACATGCCATGGCCAAAGCGCGGTGCCGACGTCGGCCGCAATCAGGACCTGCGTGTGTTCCATGACGCTCCAGCGCCGGTAGCGCTCCTGCCATATCAGGTCATCGGCATGTTTGACGCCTTGCACAATGACGAGCTCCCCGAAGCGCTCGCGGCGGCGCATCACATAGTTGATCACCGATACCGCAGGGGCGCAGCCAAGCCCCCCGGTAATGACCATGACGTCGCGCCCCTCGGCCTGCTGCAACGGCCAGCCGCGCCCAAAAGGTCCGCGGATGCCCAGACGATCTCCCGGGCGCAGACGGGACAACCCCCGGGTGACGTGCCCGACCGCCCGGATCGTATGGTCGAATAGCGCATCATCCTGCGGATCGGAGACGATCGAAATCGGAACCTCGCCGACACCGTAGAGATAGAGCATGTTGAACTGGCCGGGCGCAAAGCTATAGCCTGCATGTTTTGACCGGTCGCGGAACCGCAGCCGCAGCGTGAAAATGCTCGGAGTTTCGCCGATGCTCTCGACGACCTCCGCCTCATGCGGCACGATAAGGTCACTCATCCTTGATCCCCGCGCATACCGCTGCGGCCTCCTCGGTAATGTCTATGCCTGCCGGACACCAGCTGATGCAGCGGCCGCAACCCACGCAGCCGCTGCGGCCGTACTGTTCGTGCCAGCTTCCAAGCTTGTGCGTCAGCCACTGGCGGTAGCGTGCGCGCGTGTCGCCGCGCACGGTGAAGCCATGGATGTAACTGTGCCCCTGACTGAAGCAGGAATCCCAGACGCGGGCATGCACGCTGGTAGCGCCATCGAGCGACGCCGTGTCGACACTCGCGTGGCAGAAGCAGGTCGGACATACCGACGTGCAGTTGCCGCACGCAAGACAGCGCCCTGCCACCTCTGCCCACCGCGGATGCTCGAGGCTCGCGGACAGCGCAACGCGCAGATCGCGCGACGGCAGGCGCCGGCTCTGGCGGGCGCGCGCCGCCGCGTTCTGCGCGGCGGCCGCCGCGTGCGCCGCAGCCGCGACGTCTTCCAGACCCAGATCCGCGGCAACCGCAGCGCCGCGCGTACTGCCAGACTCCACGATGAACCCATCGTCAAGCTCGGTCAGCGCCAGATCGAAGCCGGAGGTGGCCTGCGGGCCATCTCCCGTGGATACGCAGAAACAGCTGTCTGACGGATCACTGCAGTGGACCGCCACGAGGAAGAGCTGCTCCCTGCGCGCAGCATAGTGGCGATCAGCAGCTGAGGATCCAAGAAAATGCCGGTCCTGCAGCGCCAGCGCCGCCAGATCGCAGGCCCGCACACCGATCACCGCAATGCGCTGCGACGGCGGCGGCGCACTGGTGAATTCGAGCGCCGAATCCGCCGCGTGGCTCGCGCGCCACAGTACCTCACGCGGGGCGAACACGAGCGGCTTGAGAGCCTGCGGACCGTTGGCCCAGCCGAAGTACCGCGCACCCCCGGTGTGCTCGATGCGGTAGGAACCGGGCGACTGAATGTCGCGCACACCCCGCGGAAGGTCGTCCGCCGCAGCCAGGGCGGCATAGACGACGGCGCCGTCGCGCACCTGCGGACCGTGACATTGATACCCGTGTCTGTGCAGCATGTCAAAAAGATTCCGGAACCTGTCCCGGCGAAGAAATCCGTTCTCCATGGCAGCCTTCCTCCTTCAGGCGGTCGCCGCTGCCGAACTGGCACGGCGCAGCGCCCCCGAAACCGTACTGTCCGCAAGCGGCCGAGCGTCCGCCTGCCCCTTTCCGCCGCCCTGCCAGCCCGTCGACCGCAACTCAGACTCCGCGTCCGGACTGGCGCAGACGTTTTATCTGAAAAAGCGTCGTGCGTTCGTCTTCCTCGAGCATCGAATCGATGAACCGGATCGTGGCACGGTAGCGGGGAATTATGTTATACCGCAACGCATTCACGCGCCTTTGGGTCCGGCGCTGCTCGGTCAGCAACCGCCACAGCGCCGTCTCAGCCTCGCCCAGCTGCACCAACAGCACCGCAGTTCTGGCCATACCGCTGCGGGCCTGATCGAAACTTGCATCGGTCCCCATGAGCCCCACCGGCTGCAGCGCAATCTCCTCCGCGCGGGCAGCCGGATACTCGATACCGACGCTGGACCGGGGGAAGATTTCGACGCGCACAGCCGGACCAGTACCGAGCGCCGCCTGCCGGATCACTTGGCTGCCCATGCGCATTTGCGCGACCGCCAGCCACCGGTATGCCTGGGCGAGCACTGCGCGCGCCTGTGAGTGGAGCTCGTGGTAGCGCTCGAGGCGCTCGCGCACGAGCCGGTTCAGCAGCTCGCGCTTGCGCTCAAGCATGGAATGGCCCTGCTGCAGAAAGCGGAGCTGGCGCCTCAGGCCAAGCAGCGCACTTTTTGTCGGAGGCACCTTCATGCGCGCGCTCATGATGTCTCCGCCGCCGGACTGCGGCCATAATGCACCGCCAGATCAGTCTCGCGTACCCGCGTCAGCTCCTGCGGCGGCAGCAGCGACAGCAGCTTCCATGCGATATCGAGCGTATCCCCGATGGAACGCTCCTCGTTCTCCCCCTGGGTCACGAACTGCTTCTCGATCGATCCGGCAAACTCGAGATACTGGCGGTCGGTCTCGGACAGATCATCCATTCCGATGATCGATGCCAGATTTCGCACCTCGATCGCACGCGCGTACGACGCGTAAATCTGGTTGGCGACGCGCGGGTGGTCTTCGCGGGTCAGGCCGGTACCGATGCCGTCCTTCATCAGGCGCGACAGCGACGGCAACAGGTCCACCGGGGGATAAACCCCCTGGTTATGCAGCTCACGCGACAGCACGATCTGCCCCTCGGTAATGTATCCGGTGAGGTCCGGAATGGGGTGGGTGATGTCGTCACTCGGCATGCTCAGCACCGGCACCATAGTGATGGACCCGGTGCGGCTGCGGATGCGTCCGGCACGCTCGAAAATCTCCGCCAGATCGGAATACAGGTAGCCCGGGTAGCCTTTGCGTGCCGGCACGTCGCCGCGGGCCATTGCCACCTCACGCAGCGCCTCGGCGTAATTGGTGATGTCCGTTAGAATCACCATGACGTGCATGCCCAGATCGTAGGCGAGGTACTCGGCTGCAGTCAGGGCCGTGCGCGGCAGGATCAGCCGCTCAATCGGGGGATCGTCCGCCAGATTGATGTACATGACAACGTTGCCGAGCACGCCGTCGCGCTCGAAATCGTCCTGGAAGAAGCGCGCGTCGGAATTGGAAACCCCCATGGCGGCAAACACTACGGCAAAGCGTGCCTGCGCGCCGACGATCTTCGACTGCCGGACAATTTGTGCCGCCAGGCGATTGTGCGGCAGGCCCGGACCGGAGAATATCGGCAGCTTCTGCCCGCGCACCAGGGAATACAGGCCGTCGATGGCGGAAATACCGGTCTGGATGAATTCGCGCGGTCGGGTGCGCGCCGCCGGATTCATGGGACTGCCATTTACATTGCGCCTGATCGTCGATACCAGAGGCGGCCGGTCGTCGAGCGGCGCCCCGACACCGCTGAAGATCCGCCCCAACAGCTCGCGCGACAACGCAATCTCGAAAGGCTGATCGAGAAAACGGGTCCATGTGCGCTCGATATCCAGCCCGTCGGTGCCCTCGAACACCTGCACCAACACCACCTCTTCCGAGGTCCTGATGACCTGGCCATTGCGCACGCGTCCGGCATGATCGCGCACGGCCACCCTGTCCCCCAGACCTATTCCCGGCACTCCGCGCACGAAAAGCAATCCACCGCGCAGAGCCGATGCCAGCCGGAATTCCTTCTCACTCATGCCGTCCCCTTCTCCGCTCCGGCATACTCCAGGCGAAGCGCCCGGAACGCATCACCGGCCTCTGCAGCAAACGCCTTC
Source organism: Gammaproteobacteria bacterium (assembly GCA_028068195.1). Classification (GTDB taxonomy): domain Bacteria; phylum Pseudomonadota; class Gammaproteobacteria; order Acidiferrobacterales; family UBA6901; genus JAJYCY01. The sequence goes on along the minus strand of JAPTTX010000101.1, from coordinate 46,858 downwards.
AGCCCATCAAGCTGGCTATTGGAATAGGCCGATTTGGCGCGCCGGGCTCGCCCGAGCACCGGCAGCTGCAGCAGCCGCTGCGCCGGCACCCCGATGCCGATCAGCTCCTGCCCCTGGCGATAGAGGCCGAGCAGCAGGTCGAGCAGCGCAAACTGCCTTTCGGGAGAGCAGAAGCTGTCGACCTCATCGAGGGCGCTCTGCTGCAACAGCCCTTCTTTGATGAGCGCCGCTCCCTCCAGCACCCAGCGCTGGGCAGCCGAAAGCGCCTCCGGTCCGACCAGATTGACAATGCGCGCAAGTTCGTCCGACTGCAGCAGCAGGCCGAGAGCTTCGGCACGCTGCGCGCTCCAGCGCGGGTCGACGTTGTCCGCCCACCACCCGGCGGCTGCATCCACATACCCCGAATAGCTCTCGGTCCAGTCGATTGCCGGATAGTGGCGCGCATCGGCCAACTCCTTCGACAACGCCCAGAAGGCCTGGACGATATCTTTGGTGTGGCTGGTGACAGGCTCCGAAAAGTCCCCTCCGGGCGGCGACACGGCAGCGATCAGCGAAACCGACCCGGCCGGTCCGGCAAGGGTCTGCACCCGGCCGGCACGCTCGTAGAACGCCGACAGGCGCGACGCCAGATATGCCGGATGGCCCTCCTCCACGGGCATCTGCTCCAGGCGGCCGGCAACTTCGCGCAGCGCTTCCGCCCAGCGGCTGATGGAATCGGCCACCATCACCACATCGTAGCCCTGGTCGCGATAGTATTCCGCAAGCGTCACGCCCATGTATATCGATGCCTCGCGGGCAACCACCGGCATGTTGGACGTGTTGGCCACGAGAAGCGTACGTTCCATGAGCAGCCTGCCGGTGTAGGGATCAGTGAGCTGCGGGAAGGTCTCAAGGATCTCCACCAGCTCGTTGCCCCGCTCTCCGCATCCGAGGTAGATCATGATTCCGGCATTGGACCAGCGGGCGATCTGCTGCTGGACCATGGTTTTGCCCGCGCCGAATGCCCCCGGCACCGCCGCCCTGCCGCCCTTCAGCAGCGGGAAGAAGGTATCGAGGACTCGCTGCCCTGTGATCAACGGCACCGCCGCCCGGTCGCGGCGGGCATAGGGACGTGCCCGGCGAACCGGCCAGCGATGGTAGAGCTGCAACGGCCGCTGTACTCCGTCCCGGCCCCGTACCTGCGCGACCGTCTGATCAACTCCGTAATCGCCCGCCGGGGCGAGATCCAAGAGCTCACCGCTGACATCGGGCGGCACCAGGATGCGGTGCACAACAGTCTCGGTTTCGGCCACGCTACCGATAGCCGATCCGCCGCCAACAATATCGCCGACTCTCAGGCCGGCGGCCGGCTCGAAACGCCAGCGGCGCGTGCGATCGAGCGGCGTGACGGTGAGGCCGCGCGCGATACGGTCCCCGCTCTGCTGCGAGATCTCCATCAGCGGGCGCTGCAGGCCGTCGAATATTCTGCCGAGCAGTCCCGGTCCGAGTTCCGCAGCCAGGGGGTGTCCGAGCGGCGCCGCAGACTGACCTGGCGCGAGCGATTCGGTCGACTCGTAGACCTGCACCACCGCGCGTGCGCGGTCACGTCCAATGACCTCCCCGATGAGGGCCAGGTCGCCGACCCGCACCTGCTCGCCGATCGCGACCTGCGGCAGGTGCACCGTCACAATCGGGCCATTGACTTCGACAATCCGTCCCGGTAGGGCGCTCATGGCAATTCACCCTCGGGAAACTCGGACTGCGGAAACAGCCGCGCGGAAATCACCTGCCGCAGGGCCTCCTGCATGCGCTCGAGCCGGGCCTCGATCGTGAAATCGACACACACGGTGTTGGCGGCATCGCGCACCCGTATCCCACCCGTGCCAGGCAACGGCTGCAGCCCGAGCTGCACCGTACCGGCGACGCCGGCATCGCGGCAGAACGACTCCCATTTTCCGTACAGCCGCGTCTGGTCACGGGCATTAAGCTCGGCGACCAGTTCGCCGGTTCCGATCTCCGACGCGGCCTTTGCCAGGAACTCCGCCAGCAGCGGAAGATAATCGCCGTCCCGCTCCACGAGCTCCCTGAGACGCACCGAGAGGCTGTTGACCGTATCCTGGACAAGCTGCCAGCGCTGCCAGTCCAGCTCCCGGCGCAGCCGGATCTCGCCCGCCTGGACACGTTGCCGGTAGTTGCGCTCGGAGAGCTCTCTGGCGGTACGCGCCTCGCGCTGCTCGCGCGTACGCAGGCGTTCGTTGGCGGCGGCGAGAAGCTCGTCGCGCATTCGGCGGGCATCGGAGAGAAACTTCTCCGACTGCGCCTTGGCGCGCTCGAGCAGCGCCGTTTCGAGTTCCGCGGCCTGGGGAGATGGGCTCATCGCTGTTGCTCAAGCCCCTGCGCACTGAACATGCCGCGCACCATTTCCTCGACCCTCGGCCGGTAATCATCGGGCGCATTGAGTGAAGGTATCTCCACGATAATGATGCGTCCGCCCTTTGCCCGAACGCGGTTAAGCCAGGGGCCGTCGCCGCGCGCGAGTTCGCGCTCAAGGAATATCACGGCCCTCTGGTCGGTCGCACTGAGCCTTGCGAGCAGCGTCTCCACAGATTCCGGGGTCGCGTCGCGGATCGTTTCGATGCCGATCATCGCAAACCCGTCCATCAGCGCGGCGGTCCCGAGCGCAATGACCCGCGTCTGGACACTTCCCGCCTCATCCCCGGTCATGGTCGACGCCGCCTGTCAGCCGAGTTTGCCAAGCATCAGGATCGTGACCACCAGGCCGTAGATCGCTATGCCTTCGGCAAGCCCAAGATACACGAGGCTGCGGCCGAACGCCTCGGGCTTCTCGGCAATCACCGCCAGCGCTGCAGCCCCTACCGGCGCGACTGCGATTGCGGCAGCAATCGTAGACGCCGCGGTCGGCAGTCCGATGCCGATCAGCGCCAGACCGAATCCCAGTCCCACTGCTGCCGGCGGGCCGGCGGCGGCAGGCGCCGCCTGCGCCGCTAGGGCGTCATGGACTCCGGCCAGCAGCAGCCCGGCTTCCGACATGACAAATATGACCAGGTTGGCGCCGATCGTTCGCCGCAGCCAGCGCGGCAGGTTGGGGTGCATCTTTCCCGGCTGATGGTCGAGAAACAGCCCGAGAACGACTGTGCCCACGAGACTCACCGTGATCAGACCGACTAGCCAGTACATGACACGCTCCTTTAAGAATGGACAGGAAATCAGGAGGCCGCCGCGCCGTCTGCCTCCAGGGTAAGCGGCCGGAACACCCGCCCGTTGCCGCCGTAGTAGCGCGAAAGGCCTTCGTAGTACTCGAGCCGCAGCACCTGGATGGTGACGATCGCCCCCTCGAGCACCACGATAAAGATGTTGCCCAGCACAATCGCAATCCAGTGCCCGGCACGCGCCTGCACCATGGACGCCAGCGCGAAAACCGCTATCGCGAGCGCTACGTGGTTCAGTTCGAACGCAGCTACCCGCAGGAAGGACAGGGTGTTGGAGAAATATGCGATGACATCTTCGATCACCTGGGTAACCGCAACCAGCATGCGCTCGCCCGTCTTTCCACGGTAGCGGTACCAATGGTATCCATACACCAAAGCCAGGGCGGCAGCGGCCACAATCCACTGAGCTCCGCCCGGACCGGCGCCCAGGATCCAGCCGCGCAAGCCTTGCAGGACCGCGACATAAAACACCAGTCCGGCGATGCCCTTGCCGTCAAGCAGGGCGTCGAGATATCTGCGGCTGATGATGCGGTTGCCCGCAGTCATGGCTCCGGCAACCAGTATGAATCCGACCCCCCAATAGAGCGCGATGGCCAGCATGCGCTCGGGATCCGCGAGCGGCGCGATCCACAGGGGATGGACGAGCTCCTCGAACCCAAAGACACTGCCATAAGCCCAGCCGAAGACAGCTGAAGCCAGACCGGATGCAATGACAAAAGGGGCGAAACCGCGCAGCCGGCGGGCCCCCAGTGCTCCGGCCACGGCAATCACAGCACCATTGCCGATGTCTCCGAACATCATTCCGAACATCAGTATGAAGGTCACGGCGAACAGCAGCGTCGGATCCATTTCGCCGTAGCGCGGCACACCGTAATTGCTTACCAGCATGGCAAACGGGCGCAGCAGCGCAGAATGGCGCAACAGCGAAGGAACGCGTTCGAACTCATCCGGACGCGGGTCGCGCGCACTCAGCACGAACCGCTGCCCAAGCCGCTCATGCAGGGCCACCCGCAGACCGGACAGCTCCGATGCCGGCGCCCAGCCCCCGATCTGGATCAAGCCGCCGCGGCCCCGCAGTGCCTCGCCTAGCGCCGCATAGGGCGCGGCCATCCGCAGCACCCGCACTGCTTCCGCCAGCCGGCCGCCGAATTCCCTTCTCAGCGTGTCCACCTGCCGGCAGCGGGTATCGGCTTCGGCCATCATCCGGTTCTGGTGCTCGAGAAGCTGGCGCCGGACCGTCTGCGGATCGTCCGGCAACAGGGTCGGCAGGCGCGCCGCCTCCCAGTCTGCGGCCCTCAGCACCGCCGCCACTTCCGCCTCATGGCCTTTGGGTCCGGCAATCACGGCCTGCGCCTCCCCCAGTGTCTCCTGCACCGGCGCCAACACGTAACCGGCGAGCCCCACCGCCTCGCGCACGCGCGCAACATTGCCCGACGGCATCATGCCTATGTGGACGTCGAGAAATTGCCTGCTGCGCATCAACAGGCCAAGGTCAATGCCGAGCGCCGTGAGCCGGTCCAGCATGTTCATGATCTGTGCGACGTAGTGCTGCTCCGCTTCGGCCCGGCGCAGACTTTCCTGGCAGTTCGAGCACTGCACCCACACCGTCCGCAGCCACGTCCCCAGCGCTTCGAGTTCCGCCTCGTCCGGCAGCCGCGCAGCGGACGCCAGGGCGCCGCCCGGCAAGGGACAGTGCGTGCGGATCTTGTCGAGATGTCCGCGCGCCACCCGGTACAGCTCGCCGAAGCGTTCACCCGGCATCTCCGGAAGCAGTTCCGGTGATTCAGGTGCTTCAGGACCGAAGATGCCGCGCTGCGCCAGCACGACGGCGGCACCGGGCGCATCTTCGCGCAGCACCAGCAGTGCGATCCGTTGCATGCGTATGGGCCTGAACACGGGCGGCGGCCTTATGCGGGTTCGGTCAGCGCGCCGGCATCAGACGGGCTCGAACGCCGCGCTGATGCCGGTCGCCCGGCGTACGATATCCGGGTCGAAGCCCAGGCGCCGGCCCTTGATGACGGCGCGCAGCTGGCGCAGGAGCTTCTCGCGCAACAGCAGATAGGCAAACGTCCGCGCCAGGCTGACCGCACGGCTTCGCAGAATGGCCTCGGCCTTGCGCCATCCGCCGCGCTCCAGGACCAGGGTTGCATCCGCTGCCGTGGTCACGCCGGCAAGCGGCACAGCGAACGGACGCGGAAGTCCCGCGACGACCTCGGCGATGGTCTCCAGCCGCGACAGCTGCTGCAGCAGCGGTGCGCGCAGCCGGGCGCCGGCCGGTATCAGAAGATAATAGGCTTGTGCCGGAGGCAGCCCGTACGAGAAGCGGTATCGCAGCAGCCACAGCAGGTTGGTCCGGTCGATGATGTCCGCGACCAGCGCTCCCAACTCGCTGCGGTCCGCACCGTCGAGCGACTGCACTTGCTCGTTCAGACCCGAGTAATAGCGCCGGTCCACTGCTGCATCCATGGCGAACAGCTCGCGCCGCTGCTCGTAGATGCGTCGCGCCTCACGGGCGACAGCCACGAAGGGAGTGTGCTCCAGACGGCGAAGCAGCTCCGCGACATCCTGCGTACCGAGCAGCTCTTCAACCGGCAGGCGCCCGTACGGACCCATGTCCACCAGCTGTGCGCGGATCTGAGCCGCTGGTTCGTTCGCCATTTTGCCGCGCATGATGGCCTTGAGATTGCTGAGCTCGAAACGGCACGCCCAATAGATGAAAAAGCGGCGGCGCGCGCCATCCAGCGCGCGCACCAGGATCGAAAAATCCGCCAGCAGGTTTGCAATCAGCCGCTGCTCGAGGGACAGACCAGGGTCAACGGAACTGTCTGGTGTCCATCCGGACAGTCCTTCGGCCTGAAGGATGGCATGGTCCTGGTCGGCGGCATGATCGATGAGGCCGTCTATGTCGCGGTCGGAGAGCAGGCGCGCCGCCATGCCCGACACCCGGGTGTTGAGATATGCATAGCGCGCGATGGAGCGCATGAATCACTCCCAGTCTGGGTCAATGATCAGCGCGAACGCCGCGTCGACGGCCTCTCCTGAATGCTTGAGCGCCAAGCTGCGCAGCTGCTCGCTCCGTTCATGGTAACGGCGCTCGAGCTCCGCCAGTGCCAAGTTCGCGCGTTCCTCGGCCTTGTCGTAGAACGCGCTTCGCAACTCCGGCACATGCTCCTCGACCCGCTGCTCGGAAGCGCGCACCTGTTCGTGCGCTTGCTGGATCAGCCGTTCGCACTCGCGACGGGTCGCATCCACCACGGCCTCGGCACGTGCTTCTGCGTCAAGCAGCCGCTTCAGCTCATCTTCCATCGTTCCGTTCCCCAATCCCAGCGCGGCACGGCATCCCACCCGGAGCCGGCGGCGCAGCCGCCTAGCTAACCTTCACACGAATGAGCTCATCACCGGCGGGATCGGTCACGTGCACGGCGCAGGCAATGCACGGATCGAAGCTGTGGATGGTGCGCAGGATTTCGAGCGGCTGCTTGGCGTCGTAGAGTTGCGTGCCCTTGAGCGACGCCTCGTAGGGGCCTTCCAGGCCAGCCGCGTCACGCGGCCCTGCATTCCACGTGGTGGGCACGACCGCCTGGTAGTTGTCTATTTTTCCGTCCTTGATCACCACCCAGTGCGCGAGCGCCCCACGCGGAGCCTCGGTAAACCCGACGCCTCGTGCCGTTTCCGGCCAGGAAGAGGGTTCCCACAGCCTGTCATTGAATGTCCGGACATCGCCTCGCTTGATATTCGCGATCAGTCCGTCGTACCAGCCCTGCATCGCGTCGGCGATGATCTTTGCCTCGAGGGTCCGCGCCGCGGTCCGCCCAAGCGTGGAAAACAGCGCCTGGATCGGCAGATCGAGCTTCTTCAGGGCGTACCCGGCCAGCTCGCGGGTGGGCTCATGGCCGCTGGCGTAAAGCACCAATACCCGCGCCAGCGGTCCCACTTCCATCGGCTTCCCGCGCCAGCGCGGCGACTTCAACCAGGAATAGCTCTGTTCCGTATTCAGGTGCTCGTAAGGGGGCTTCGGCCCGGAGTAGTGAAGGACGGTCTCGCCCTTGTAGGGATGCAGGCCCTTGTCCTTGCCGACGCTGTAGTCGTACCAGGAATGGGCGACAAACTCCTGGACCTGCGCCGGATCGCTCAGATCAACCGCGCGCAGCTTTGTAAGGTCGCGGTCGATGATGGCTGCGGGCGGGATCAGGAAGCTCTTCGGATCATTCATGCCCTTCTGCGGAAACTCGCCGAAAGTCATGAAATTCCCCACCCCCTCGCCCAGCTTGAACCAGTCCTTGTAGAACCCGGCGATGGCAAGCGTGTCCGGAAGGTATACCTCATCGACGAACGATCGCATCTGGTTTATGACGTGCTGAACCACCTCGAGGCCGAGGATGTTTACGGCGGTCGCTCCGGCACCGGCGCCCCTGCTGAATTCGTCGACCCCGCTTTCCACGTGCTCCGGATGCACGCTGATGGCACAGGGCGCACCGCCAACCAGGAAATTCGGATGCGGATTCTTGCCGCCGAAGATGGCATGCAGCTTCACCACCTCCCGCTGCCATGCGAGCGCCTCCAGATAATGGCTGACCGCCAGGAGATTCGCCTCCGGCGGCAGCTTGTAGGCTGGGTGCCCCCAGTAGCCATTGGCAAAGAGCCCGAGCTGGCCGGACTCGACGAAGTTCCTGAGCTTCTTGCGCTGGTCGGCAAAGTAGCCGGGTGACGACTTCGCGTAGCTGCTGATTGACTGCGCCAGCGCCGCCGTCTTTGCGGGATCGGCCTTGAGCGCCGACACCACATCGACCCAGTCCAGCGCATGCAGATGGTAGAAATGCATCACGTGGTCGTGGACGAACTGCGCCGCAATCATCAGATTGCGGATCAGCTGGGCATTGGGCGGAATTTCGTAGTCGAGCGCGTTTTCCACCGTGCGTACCGACGCGATGCCGTGAACCAGCGTGCATACCCCGCAGATGCGCTGGGCGAATGCCCAGGCGTCGCGCGGGTCGCGCCCGCGCAAGATGATTTCAATGCCGCGCACCATGGTGCCGGCACTCGATGCATTGGTGATCGTACCGGTGGCGTCGGTTTCCGCCTCGATGCGCAAATGCCCTTCGATTCGGGTAACCGGGTCAACCACAACTGTTTGGCTTGGCATCGTCTCTTTCTCCACAGGGCGGCCGGACACGCTACGGAACGCCTACGGCCGCTCCGATACTGCGGCGCACCGTCTATTGCACGAGGTTGTCCGCGACCAGCTCGAGCAGGCTGTGCGCGGTCTTGTCCCATTTGAAGTGCGCCTGGCCGTCGTCGAAGGTCTGGCGGCAGTTCGAACAGCTCATCACCAGCATCTCGGCTCCCGAGTCGTCCACCTGCCTCATCTTGATCTGAAAGACCTTGTAACGCAGCTGATCGGCCCGGTGGATGGTCACCACCCCCCCACCGCCACCGCAGCACCAGTTCACGTCCCGGTTCGGAGCCATTTCATGCAGATCCACGCCGAGTTTGGCGAGCACATCGCGCGGAGCCTGGGTGGCGCCACCGCGGCGGGCGATCTGGCAGGGATCATGAAACGTCACGGACTTCGGCACATTGCGGACCTTGAGCCTGCCATTGCCGAGGTTCCTGGCGAGAAATTCCGAAATATGCAGCACCTCGAACGGCAGCGGCTTACCGTAGATGTTGGCGCCGTCCCAGCGCATGGCCCCATAGGCGTGGCCGCATTCGGGAAGGATCAGCAGCTTTGCCCTGCACTTGACGGCTGCGTTGATGATTTTCATGCTGAGATCCTTCTGCCACTGCGCATTGCCGGAAAGCATGCCAAAGTTGGTCGCCTCGTAACCGTCGAGGCGGATGGTCCACTTCTCGCCGAGCGCATTCAGCACCTTGGCGGTCGCAACGATAGCCTGGGGATACTTCATGATCTCGATCGACGACATGCTCACAAGTATGTCCGCTTCGTCCCGATCCACCGGGATCTCCACCCCGTTCTCATCCGACAGCCAGTCGATCCGCTCCTTGAATACCTTGGGCGTCGCGCCGAGCGGACTGCCCTCGCGTTCGGCACGTTCGGCCACCGCCCACAGTTCGTGTGGCACGAGACCGGCCTTGAACATCCCGTGCCGGGCCTGTCCCACGAGCCGCGCTATGTCGATGCCCATGGGACATATGAGGGTGCAGCGCCCGCACATCGTGCAGGAATCATAGATGAGTTCCTGCCACGTCTGCAGTTCGTCCGCAGTCACCCGCGACTTGAGATTGAACAGGCGGTAAAAAACGGCAAACGGACCGGCTTCGCGCTTGTACGCCTGCTTGAAGGGCTCGAGCTTGCGCACCGGGGTATAGCGCGGATCGTTCGTCTGGACATAGTACTGGCAGGCTTCGGCGCACATCCCGCAGTGGATGCAGGACTCCAGGTAGGTCGCCGTGGTTGCGCCGAATTCGCGCACAAATGCGCGCATAGCGGCCTCGACGCGATCGCGGTCGGGCATCTCGCCCTGCCGGTCATAGCGCTGCGCCGGGGCCTTGATGCTCAGGCGTGTCCCTTCGGTGTCGAGCGGGTGGACGGCATTAATGTCGGTACTCATGTGCTGGCCCCCCTGCGTCCGTAATAAGCACCGGTCTGGCCGCGCGCTACCGGCAACAACAGCGAATGCATCAGCTTGCCGAACGGAAACCAGATCAGCAGCAGCTCGAAGCTCAATATGTGCACCGCCAGCAGCGTTTCATAGCGCGCCCCGTAATGAGCCACTGCCAGCAGTCCGGTTATCACCGGGGCGGCCGTCACGATCCAGCTGAAATAATCGTCGAAGTTCGACAAGAGCCTCAGCACCGGATGGGTGAGGCGGCGGATGATGGCCATCAACAGCGCAACCAGGGTAATCACTGCGAAGAAATAGACCACCCCGCCCGGCAGCCCGTCCCAGCCCACTCCGATGAGGCTGCGGATGAAAAGGATATGGGGCACGAACCCGAAAACCACGATGGCCAGCCCGATATGGAAGACGTAACTGACGGTCACGCCATAAGCGGTGCGCGCCTGGAATTCCTTGCGTGGCCAGGACCGACTGATGATGGTTTGCAGCGCGGCGAACGCGGCCCCGTGCGTTCGAGGCGCGGAATAATCGTGCGTGCGCCGCAGCAGCAGAACGCCGAAGAGGCGCCACAGCACGCCGAACAGAAACACGGCGATTGACCACTTCATGGCCGCCCCGCGGGCGAAGTCGAGCAGATTCATGGCCGTTTCTCCTCCTCACGATGGGCCCGGCGGCGGCGCGACACCACCGCTGCGCCCACGCCTATGGCGACCCCGGCAACCGCAGCCGCACCGAGAGCGGCTCCGCCGCTCCAGGTGCGCGTCGACAGGGCCTGGTAGAAGCTGCCCTGGTCCCAGAAATCGGGCTCCGAACAGCCGAGGCAGCCGTGCCCCGACTGGATCGGATAGCTCGTGCCCTGATTCCATTTCACCGTCGGACAGGCGTTGTAGGTTACCGGCCCCTTGCACCCGAGCTCGTACAGACACCAGCCGTTGCGCGCGCCCTCGTCATCGAAGGTTTTGGCGAATTTGCCCTCGTCATAGAAAGGCCGGCGATAGCAGCGGTCGTGTATGGTTTCGCCGTAGAAGACCTTCGGGCGGCCGAGGTGGTCGAGTTCCGGAAGGCTGCCGAAGGTCAGATAATGGGCCAGCACGCCGGTGATCACCTCGGGCACCGGGGGACAACCGGAGACATTGACGACCGGCTTGTCCTTCACCACTGCGCTTACTGCAACAGCGCCGGTGGGGTCGGGCTGGGCGTGGGGAATGCCGCCGAAAGCGGCGCAGGTGCCAACCGCAACCACGGCGGCGGCGCCCTTGGCAGCCTCGGTAAGTATGTCCACCGCGCTTTCTCCGGCGATGGTGCAATAGGCGCCGCCGATTTTCAGGGGAATCGCCCCATCCACGACCAGAAGGTACTTGCCCCAGTTCTCCTTCATTGCCGTCGTGCGTGCGGCTTCCGCGGCAGTCCCGGCAGCCGCCTGCAGGGTTTCATAGTAATCCAGGGACATGACGTTGAAGATCAGGTTTTCGAGAGTCGGCGAGAACGAGCGGGTCAGCGATTCGCCGCAGCCGGTGCATTCCTGATACGAGAGGTATATGACCGAAGGACGCCGCGCGCGACTAAGCGTCTCCGCCATCACCGTCGCCATACCCGGCGGCAGCGCCAGCACAGAGGCTGTGGCCGCACAGAACTTCATGAACGCCCTTCGGGATATGCCCTGCTTCCTGAGTGATTCCCCAATCGAACCGTCATCCGACATCGGACACCCCCTTGTGGTTTCTATGCCCTGTGGCGTTCTCCGTCGAGCGCCGCCAGCTGCTCATGCAGGACTTCCAGTCCGTCGGCAACGTCGTCCGGTGGCGTCTTGAGAATCTCGGGCATGTGTGTAACTTCGATGAACTCGGCCGCAATCCTCCCGTCTTCACTGCGATGCGTCACCCACCACACACCGCGCACAATCGACTCATACACTTCAGTCTCGCCCAGGGCGCGAATCACGGCGCTCACTTCGCCCTCGGCGAAAATCCCGCGCAGGCCGTCGCGGTCAGCCGGCGCCATCGGCATGCTGCGCAGATCAATGGACCCGCAAGCCCCGCTGTCTGCCAGCCTGGCGAGCAGGGACTCGACCTCGTTGACGACCGCCAGCAGCCTGCCACGATTGCCAAGCTGCTCCACACCCACCACCCTCACCGGAAAGTCTCCCACCACGCTCATTGCCATGCCCCTGCAAGACTGATGACTTCGCTGCACACCCGCGGAATCGCACGCGCAACGGCCTCACTCGGGCGGTCGGCCCAGTCCAGAAATTGCGGCTGGATTCCGACCAGGGCCCGCTGCCGCGGCAGCCGTCCCGCAAGCAGCGCCACCGACATGAGGTCAAGCAGACTCACCTCGTGCACGCTCGCCTTGCGGCTGCCCCCCAGAAAACGGTCCATCTCCTCGCCGACGAACACCCGCAGCGTGCCCGCAGGCGCATGCAATTCGGCGGCATCGACCACGATGAGATTGTCGGCTTGTTCGATCGGTCCGGCGAGCGTGAAGCTGAGCGTGCCGCCGTCCATGAATTCGATATCGGGATGGCCGGAATGGAGCTGCTGCATCTGGCGCACCGCGTGGACGCCGGCACCCTCATCGCCGAGCAGCGTATTTCCCAGGCCAAGCACTAGCGTCTTCGTTGCCGTGTCTCCCGAACGTGCAGCGGCATCTCCCCTGCGCGAGGTCGCACGCCCCGCCCCACTGTGCCCTGAGCCGCCGCGCACAAACCACAGTACGTGCACGATACTATGCCACTCAGGACAGCAATCATTGATATAAATCAAAATTTCGGAAGGGCATGGAAGTAATATGGGACACGAAGCGAATCGGCGGCGGAGACGCAACGATAGATGTGCCTCGCAATACCCATGCAGGTCCTTGAAGTCGACGGCTATGTGGCGCGCTGCGCCGCGAGAGGCGTCGAACGCGAGGCCAGCCTGTTCCTGGTGCAGGAAACACAGATCGAGCCAGGCGACTTTGTGATGATTCATCTCGGACATGTCGTCCAAAAAATGAGCGCCGAAGAAGCGCATGCCGCCTGGGCGCTCTACGACCAGATACTCGCTGCCAATGCATGAGCTGTCGGTTTGCCGGTCACTGATCGCCGAGGTCGAGGCAGTGGCGCTGCAGCACAGAGCCCGGGCAGTGCGCTGCATACGCATCAGCATGGGGCCGCTCTGCGGCGTGGATCCTGATCTTCTGCAGCGGGCCTTCCCGCTCGCGCGGGCGGGCACCGTGGCCGATGGCGCTGACCTGCTCATCGAGCGCCTACCGGTACGGGTCCGCTGCGAGCGCTGTGAACATGAGTCCGAGGCCGTGCCGAACCGGCTGGTCTGCGCCCGATGCGGCGACTGGCATACCCGGCTGGTGAGCGGAGACGAGATGATTCTGGCGAGCGTAGAGCTGGACGCGGACGAGGTGCCGGTTGCTGCGCCGGATGGGGCTCCGGGCCCCTAGTCCCGGATTATCGCGAAGCGCCGACGTTGCGGAGACGAATTATGTGCGACACCTGCGGATGCAACATCACTCCCGGCAACAGACATCTGGTGGCCGGCGACGGGAAGCTGTCCCGAACGGCGGACGGCAAGAATGCGGTGACCGTGCTCAAGGGCCTGCTCGATGAAAACGATCTACAGGCACACCATAACCGGCAGCATTTCGACCGCCACGCGGTTCTGACCGTAAACCTCATGTCGTCACCGGGCTCCGGCAAAACCGCGTTGCTCGAGGCGACCATCGACGCCTTGCGCGGAGACCTGAAGGTGGCGGTGATCGAGGGCGACCTGGAGACCGAAAACGACGCACAGCGCGTACGCGCCAAGGGGGTGCCTGCGGTGCAGATCACGACCGGCAGCGCCTGCCACCTGGATGCGCATATGGTGCACAATGCACTGCACCACCTGCCGCTTGCAGACATCGACATCGTGTTCATTGAAAACGTCGGAAACCTGGTGTGCCCGGCAAGTTTCGATCTGGGCCATCACCGCAATGTCACACTCCTCTCCGTCACCGAGGGCGACGACAAACCCGCCAAGTATCCGGTGATGTTCCGCGCCGCCGACCTGATGGTGCTTTCCAAGACCGATCTGCTCGCGGTCCTCGACGATTTTGATCCACAGCGTGCCGAGGCAGCGTTGCGCGGTCTGGCCAGCGACGCGCCCGTGATTCGGCTCTCGGCCCGCTCTCGCGTGGGCCTGGAAGGCTGGACCGCCTGGCTGCGGAACGAGCTCGCGGCACAGCGCGAGCGCGTCGCACAGCACCACACCACGCGACCGGCGATTCAGCCGGACGGCCGTCTCCGGCACCGTGGGGCCGCACCGGTCCCGCATCCGGGATACGTCTTGCTTCCGACAAAGCCCTGAAATCGCACGCTGCACGCCGTCGCTGGAACCACGTCGCCGCCTTGACAGACCAGCCGCAGCGGTCAACACTGACGGCTGCGGGCTGAAGCCCCGTAACCAGATCCTTGGCCCGCAATTGCAGCCTGCAGGCGCCCGCACCTTGCCCTCATTCTCGCCGATGGTCTTGCTGTCCGGTCTCGCGGCCACCCGGTGCCGGAACCGCTGTGCGCGCCGCGCGTCTCGCTGCTAGGCACCCGCGCCTTGCCGCAGCGGGCGCGCTCCTGCTGCTGTCCCTGATATGGGGATACAACTGGGTCGTGATGAAGCTCGCATTGCGCTCGGCGAGCCCTTTTGACTTCGCCACGCTGCGCACGGTGCTGGGGACTGCCTGCCTGTTCATCATACTTGCTGCGCTGCGCCGTCCGCTGCGTCCCGCTGCGCCGCTTGGACTCGCCTGGCTCGGTCTGCTGCAGACCACGGGGTTCGTCGGGTTTTCCATGTGGGCACTGGTGAGCGGTGCCGCAGGCAAGACCGCGGTGCTGGTCTATACGATGCCATTCTGGGTCATCGTGCTCTCCAGGCTCACACTGGGAGAACGCATGGACGGGATGCAGCGGTCTGCCGTGGTCCTGGGGCTTCTTGGCCTGGTGATGGTACTGGCACCCTGGCACCCGCGGGGCGGACTGGAGAGCGACCTCATCGCCATCGCCGCCGGCATCTTCTGGGCGGCCGGAACGCTGTACGCCAAGTTTCTGCGGCGGCGGGTGCGATTCGACCTGCTGTCTCTGACGGCATGGCAGATGCTGTTCGGCGGCATCGGGCTAGGGATCATTGCACTGCTCCTGCCCCATGCACCGGTGCACTGGAGCGGGGAGTTCATCGGAGCGCTGGCCTATAATGCATTCCTCGGAAACGCGCTCGCCTGGTTTCTATGGCTATATGCCCTCGACACGCTTCCTGCCGGGGTCGCGAGCCTCGGCACGCTCGCCACGCCCGTAGTCGGTGTGCTGGCAGCGGCACTGCAGCTCGGCGAGTTGCCGGACACGCCGGAAACGGTCGGGATGCTGCTCATCGGATCCGCCCTGATGCTCATCTCGCTGCAGGCGATCCGCCAGCACCGGCGCGTCAGCCCGGCCATCGGCCAGGAGTGATGCATGCGATCCGGAGCCAAAGCAATCACTTTTGGTTTGCCTCCTCGCCGTACCACCCAAGAACACCAGCCGGACGTGTCCGCGCTGTGGTCATGTGTCGGCCGATGATCGGCGGTCACGAGCCAGGTTCGCGTGCGGAATGCGGCTTCGAGGAAAACACCGATCTGGTCGGCGCGATCAACATGTTAGCGCAGAGACGCCGCGTTGCAGCCTGTGCCGGGCCGTGCAGCCGGGCCCGGTCCGTGAAGCAGGAACCGCCGAGGCGACGCTGCGCAGAGCAATCCATGCGTAGCGCCGTGCCAATCTCCGGCCTGAAAGCCGGGAGGGAGGTCAAGAGATCGGGAGGTCTGACGCCGCCTGCTTGCGCGATGGGCCACGCCGCGGTTGACGGCTGGCGCTGCGAAGACAAAGATGGACGTAGCATAAATTCCGCAACCGTGTCCGGGTGACAATGCACAGTATCTGCGTTCAAGTGGCTGACGCAGCGCCCCGCGCTGAGCCCGCCGCCGCGCATCGCTCCTGGCATCGCCGGCAGGCTGCCGGCGGAACGGGGTGCCGATAATATGCCGGACCAACCGCGTCGCACGGATGGCTCGAGCCCGCCGCAGACTGTGGCCAGGCTCTGGGCACTTGGTGGCCGGGTGCAGGCTGTGGGATTCCGTCCCTTTGTCTATCGTATTGCCCATCGGCATGGACTCTCGGGCTGGGTCAGGAACCGTGGCGGACAGGTCGAAATCCTGGCGCAGGGTCCGCCTTCGGCCCTGGATGCATTCGCCGCCGCACTGCTGACCGAAGCACCTCCGCTGGCGCAACCGCGACTCGTGTCGGTGGAGGATGCGCCACCCGCTCCGCTGCAGGCATTCCGCATTTTGGAGAGCGGTGAGGCGGCGGACGCCACCATACACGTTCCGCCCGATTACTTCGCTTGCGACGATTGTCTGCGTGAGCTGCAGGATCCCGCCGACCGGCGCTACCACTATCCTTTTATCAACTGCACCCAGTGCGGTCCCCGCTACACGCTCATCCGCCGGCTTCCCTACGATCGGGCAAATACGACCATGGCCGGCTTCGCGCTGTGCGAGGCTTGCCGGCGCGAGTACCAGGACCCGGGCAACCGTCGCTTCCACGCCGAGCCCGTGGCCTGTCCCGCCTGCGGCCCGACCGTGGAGTTCTGCCGTTCCGGCACTGCTTCCGTGCGCGAGCCCGTGGCGGCGCTGGCAGCCGCGGTCGCCGCGCTGCGGGCCGGGCAAATCATCGCAGTCAAAGGCGTGGGCGGCTATCACCTTTTGTGCGATGCGCTCAATGCTGCAGCAGTCCGCCGCCTGCGCCAGCGCAAGCCCCGTCCCCACAAGCCGCTTGCCGTGATGTTTCCGCTACTGGGTTCGGATGGACTCGACGCCGTGCGCGCAGCGGTGGCGCTCGATGACGATACCGCGCACTGGCTGCGTTCACCGATGCGCCCGATCGTGCTATGCCGCAAACGGGCCGACGGTCCGCTGTGCACGGAGATTGCCCCAGGCCTCCAGGAAATCGGCGTAATGCTGCCTTACAGTCCGCTGCATCACCTGCTGCTCGCCGATCTCGGTACTGCGGTGGTGGCGACTTCGGCCAACGTGAGCGGCGAACCCGTCCTGACCGAACCGGACCGCCTCGAGGAGCGCCTCGCGCGAGTGATCGACGCGAGCTTGCACCACAACCGCCCCATCGAACGGCCGGCCGATGACGCCGTATATCGCATTATCGCACGCCACCCGCGGCCGCTGCGCCTCGGACGCGGCGGTGCACCGCTCGAACGCCACCTGCCGCTGCGCCTGACGCAACCGCTGCTGGCCGTTGGCGGGCATTCCAAGAACACGGTAGCCATCGCCTGGGAAAACCGCGTCGTGGTCTCGCCGCACATCGGCGACCTGGACTCGGTGCGCGGTCTCGAAGTCTTCGAACAGGTAATAAACGACCTTCAGAGGCTGTATCGCGTGGAGGCATCCGCCGTGGTCTGCGACGCCCACCCTGACTATGGCAGCACCCGTTGGGCAAAGCGCTGCGGCCTACCACTCGCCGAAGTTTTCCATCACCATGCACACGCCTCGGCCCTCGCCGGCGAGTTCCCGGATATTGGCACCTGGCTCGTTTTCACCTGGGATGGCGCCGGCTACGGAGAGGACGGAACCCTGTGGGGCGGTGAGGCCCTGCTCGGCTGGCCCGGTGCCTGGCAGCGGGTGGCCCGATTGCGGCCGTTTCACCTGCCTGGCGGCGAGCACGCCGCACGCCAGCCGTGGCGCAGCGCGGCGGCGTTGTGCTGGGAAACTGGATACGCCTGGCGCTCCTGCCCTGAAGACGCGGCGCTCCTGTTCGAGGCGTGGCAGCGGCGCCTCAACAGTCCGCGTTCGACGGCCGCCGGAAGACTGTTTGACGCAGCGGCCTCGTTCGTCGGCTTGCTTCACCACGCGAGCTTCGAGGGACAGGGCCCGATGTATCTCGAGGCGGCATGCGCCGGACCGGCACCCGGACCGGTTCTGCCGCTGCGGCGCTCGGCCGAAGGAATGTGGGAGTGCGACTGGGCGCCGCTGGTGCCCTTCCTGGACGACACCACATTGCCGGCAGCAAGGCGCGCAGCCGGCTTTCACGCGAGCCTGGCGCACGCTGTGGCCCAGCAGGCCCGCACCCTACGGCTCGCGCACCGGTTCGATGCCGTAGGACTCACCGGCGGCGTCTTCCAGAACCGCGTTTTGGCCGAGCATGCCAGCGCCTTGTTGCAGCACGACGGATTCCGGGTATACCTTCCTGCCGACATTCCGTGCAATGATGCCGGTATCAGCTTCGGTCAGATCGTGGAACAGCAGGCCCGTCTTGGCGGCCGCCAGGAACTTCAACAGTGGTCCGGCAACCGGCAACCCTCACATGAAACCCGACAAACCCGCTGACACCCATATATCCCTGGCTCACGGAAACGGTGGTCGCTTCATGCGCGAGCTGATCGAGCAGGTATTTGCGCGGCATCTGTCGGGCCCGCTGCTCGACATTCGGGCAGACGCCGCGGCGGTACCGATCGGGTCCGGAGAGCTCATGGTCACCACCGACGGATTCACAGTCCAGCCGCTCGAGTTTCCCGGCGGCGACATCGGGTCGCTGGCGGTACACGGCACCACCAACGATCTCGCCGTCTCCGGTGCCGCCCCGCTGTACCTCAGCCTCAGCACGATCATCGAAGAAGGGCTGGAGATCGCCCAGCTCGAGCGGATCGTTGCAAGCCTCGGCCGCGCCGCCGCAAAATCGGGCGCGCAGGTGGTTGCCGGCGACACCAAGGTTGTGCGCCGCGGTGAAGGAGGCGGGCTCTACATCGTGGTCACCGGCATGGGAATCCGCCCGCCCGGCCTGTCTCTCGGTATGCAGCACATCCGCACAGGCGACGCCGTCATCGTGAGCGGACCGGTCGGAGACCACGGCATCGCGGTGATGCTCGCCCGCGAGCAGTTCGGAATGCGCAGCGATCTGAAGTCCGATGCCGCCAGCGTCTTGCCGCTCACCCGGGCGCTGCTGCCGCTGCCGGGGTTGCGGTTCATGCGCGACCCTACGCGCGGCGGGCTGGCCACTGTGGCCCACGAAATCAGCCGCGCCACCGGTCTCGGCGTGCGCCTGCACGAACAGCAGATACCGGTGCGCGAGGCAGTACGCTCGGTGTGCGAATTGCTCGGCTACGATCCCCTGTATCTTGCCTGCGAAGGGCGCGTAGTCGCAGTGGTCGCCGCCGCCGACGCCGACGCGGCGCTCGCCGCCTGGCGCGCCCTGCCTGAGGGCGGTCTGGCTGCAATCATAGGCAGGATGGAAGGTCCGCGACCGCAGGTCACCGTGGAGACCTCCCTCGGAGGCGAACGCTTCCTCGAAGAGCTCGAGGACGATCCGCTGCCGCGTATCTGCTGACGGAGATCCGTCCGGCGGCCCCGTCGGGCACGCAGTGGCGACGCGGCCAAAGCCGCGTGCAGCCGGACCTGCCGGCAGCATCTCATGCCGGGGAACAGCGATGCCGTTTCGTCCGGCGCGCCGATCACGCTAGAATGGGGCATGCAGGAAATCCTGATCTTCCGTCATGCCGCCGGCGAGGGTCCGGGCTATTTCGCCCGGTTTCTCGACCGTCACGAACTGCGCTACCGCATCATTCGCATAGACCAGAATGAGCCGGTGCCCGCCCGCATCGACGACAGCAGCGCGGTTGTGCTGATGGGCGGACCCATGAGCGTCAATGACCGGCTGCCGTGGATCCCGGAGGTCCTCAGGCTGATCAAGGAGGCAATGGCGGCCGACCGGCCGGTGCTCGGTCACTGCCTCGGTGGACAACTCCTCAGCAAGGCACTCGGAGGCACGGTTGCCTCCAACGGCGTGCGCGAGATCGGATGGTTTACGGTCAGACGAGCGCCGGATGCGGCCGCGAATGACTGGCTTGGTGCGCTGCCATCCGAATTCGAGACTTTCCACTGGCATGGGGAGACCTTCTCGATTCCGGATGGTGCCAGCTGTATTCTGTCGAGCGACGCCTGCGCCAATCAGGCATTTGCCGTCGGGAAAGCGCTCGCACTGCAGTGTCATGTGGAAATGCTGCCAAGCATGGTTCAGGACTGGGCCCGCATCGGGCGCGAGGAAATCGCCACGCCATCGGATACCATCCAAAGTGCCGGACAAATGACTGAAGCGCTGGAACAACGCATCAGTCGCTTGCATCAGGTAGCGGATGCGATTTATACCCGGTGGTTGCAGGGGCTGGCTTGAATCGCCCATCCGCAATTGCGGATGGGGCCGTGTGATGTCGTCCTGATTCAGGCAGCCGCGCTGCAACCGGATCGACACGCTTTCGGAGCAAACCACGGCACATGGTCACCCCGACCTGCTCGGCGTTGCGTATCGGCATCGACCTCGGCGGCACCAAGACTGAGGGCATTCTCATGGACGCGGACGGGGCCATCCTGGCACGCGAGCGCCGGGTCACGCCCCGACAGCAGGGCTACCGCGCCATCCTGGAATGCGTCCGCGGCCTGGTTCTCGATCTCGAGCGGCAGGCCGGCCGCACCTGCGCCGTCGGAATCGGTACGCCCGGATCGGTCTCCGCGCGAACCGGCCTGCTCAAGAACTCCAATACTACCTGTCTCAATGGCCAGCCGGTCCAGTCCGACCTGGAAGCCATGCTGCAACGCCCGGTCCGGATCGCAAACGACGCCAACTGCTTTGCGCTGAGCGAAGCGATCGATGGCGCCGGCCACGGCCGCGCGGTTGTATTCGGCGTCATCATCGGCACAGGGGTCGGCGGCGGCATCGTCGTCCGGGGCGAGCTCCTGCAAGGCCTGCAACACATAGCGGGCGAATGGGGCCACAATCCGCTCGAACCGGACGGACCGGCCTGCTACTGCGGCCGCCAGGGCTGCATCGAAACCCTTTTATCCGGACCCGGCCTCGAGCGGGATTACGTGGCGCAGGGTCCCTCGTCCGGAGTCAACAGCGTACTCCAGCGCACGCAAGGCACCGGCGGACCGGCTCTTGCCGGAGTCGATGCCGGGCCCGATGCGCGCACAATCGCCGCGCTCGCGCAGGGCGGCGATGAGCGGGCGGAGGCCGCAATGCGGAGATACCTCGCGCGCTTCGGCCGCGCCTTGGCGTCGGTGATCAATATTCTTGATCCCGATGCGGTCATACTGGGCGGTGGGCTTTCCAATATCCCCCGCCTTTACGACGAAGGGCGCGAGCAGGTTGCCCGGCACGTCTTCAACGACGAGTTGCGGACCCTGATTCTGCCAAATGTCCATGGCGACAGTTCCGGCGTACGCGGCGCGGCGCGCCTGTGGGCCGCCGGAGAAACACCACGTGGCTGACCGGCAAACTTGATAGCGATCAAAGCCGCCTTCCGGGCTGCCTTGCTATAAAGATCCCAGGGCTATCCAGGCTCGGACCGGAAAGGAGGCATCTAATGAAACGGCATTTGATATATGGAGTGATTGTAGCGCTGCTCGCGCCGGCCCTGCTGCCGGCCGCTACCGCTGCCGACCAGAACCAGCTGCGGACACAGGATCGGGATCGGCTGCAGACCCATGATCGCCAACAAATCTACGGATCTCAATTGATGACACCTACAGAGCGCGCCCAGTACCGTGCGCACATGCGCCGCCTTAGGACAGCGCGGGAGCGCGAGCAGTACCGGCTTCAGCATCACCGCGAAATGCAGGAGCGTGCCCGGGAACGGGGCGTGCGCCTGCCATACCAGCCGCCGCCACAGGGTGGCGGCATGGGACCGGGACCGGGTGGCGGTATGGGACCGGGTGGCGGCATGGGACCTGGCGGTGGGCCCGGGCGGTAAGTTCGGGGGAGCAAGCCTGCGGGCAGGAAATCCGGCTGCTGCGCTGTTGCCGATGGCTTGACGTCCTCCCCGGCCTGGATGCCGGAGGTTCCGGTTACGCTCATTCTGGCAACGAGCTGGAATGAGTCGCTTAGCCGGATTCCCGCTTCGACGCGACTTCCTTAAGGTACACTACGACGAAGCGGATATCGCCTGGCCACTGAAACCAAGCGCATCCTGAAACCGTACCAGATCGAAGCGGCCCGCGCCCGGAGCGATCCGCGCCGCGCTCCAAGGCGGCGGCAAGCAGTGATCTGTTGGGTGGATGATCGCCACGAACAGCCCGGTGCGCGGATGCCGACGCGAGCCTCGTTAAAGATGTCGCCAGGAGTCTGAAAAAGCGCGCAGAGCACATCGTGGGATTCCAAAGCCGCTGCTCCCGCGACGTCCGCAGCCTGCCGGCCAACATCGCCCTGCTGGGCAAGCCTTCCGCTGGCTGAATCCGCTTCAGGCGATCCGACGGGACTTGTGTGCCGCCTGCTCTATCGCCTCGAGCGGCTTGCCTACAGCAAAGCCCTGGGCATAGTCGATGCCCAGCTCAACAAGGACTCCGAGAACCGCCGGGTCTTCCACGAATTTTGCGGCCACCTCGATGCCTAGATCGTGGGCCATGGTCACCAGCGATTTCACCAGGCGCCGGGTCTTGTCACTGGCCGCAATTTCGCGCAGCAATCCGGCATCGAGCTTCAGCATGCTCGGGGCAAGCTGTTTCAGGTAGCGGAACGATGCAAGGCCGGCACCGAAGTCATCCATGATGAGAACATGGCCGGCACCGTGTATCTCGCTGGCAAGCTTGTGGGCCCGCCCAAGGTCCTCCACCACGATGCGCTCCGGAATCTCGAACCCGAGGTGCCGCGGATCAACGCCGGCGTGCACCACCGCGGCGCCGACGTGTCCGATGAAACCAACATCCGCGAGAGTTTTGCGGGAGAGGTTGATCGACAGGACCAGTTCCGGATCGTGGCCATTGAGCACCGAGAGCTTGTGCGCCACCTTGCGAATCACCATTCGGTCTATCGGAATGCTCAGATCGAACTGCTCGGCGCTCTCGAGAAACATCCCGGGTGTGATCAGGAGACCGTCCCGGTCTTCCATGCGCAGCAATGCTTCGTAGTGATGGGTCGTATTGTCACGCAGGTCAAGCAGCGGCTGGTAGAGCAGCAGGAACTGGTCTGCGTCGAGGGCACGGCGTATGCGTCCCTCCCAGCTGGCCTTTTCCTGCACGTGCTCGATTTCGGCGGTGGAGGCCGAATACATCCGCCAGCAGCCGCGGCCGCACTGCTTCGCCTCATACATGGCGGCATCCGCGAACATCAGGAGTTCGTTCGCCGAGGTGGTATGTTCGGGCATCAATGCGATCCCGATGCTGGCCGAAATCGACAGCTGCTGTCCTCCGACTGACGTTGTGGTGGCGCTGAAGAGCTGCAACAGTTTGTTTGCGACCTCCACGGCCGCTTCGGCCTCCGTTTCCGGAAGCAGAACCGCGAATTCATCTCCGCCCCAGCGCGCAATGTAGTCGGTGGAACGCAGGCCACGCTGCAGCACTTCCGCAGCCACGAGCAGATAGCTGTCACCGACGGAGTGTCCGTAGGTATCGTTGATATGCTTCAGCCGGTCGAGGTCGACGAATATCAGCGCAACGGCCCGCCGGTAGCGGATAGCATGATGGGTCCAGCGTTCGAGCTCCTTCTGGAAGCGCCCGCGGTTGAGCAGCCCCGTGAGCGCATCATGCTCGGCCATGTGGATGATCATCTCATTCGCCTTGTGGGACTCATCCAGGGCACGCCGCAGCGATTCGGTCTTCTGGGCCACCTGCAGTTCCAGCCCCTCCGAAAACCTCCGGATCCGGTCCTGCCGGATGCCTGCAAACCGGGCGAACAGGCCCAGGAAAAACGGCGCGGTGTCGATCACATAGAGCAGCGGATTGCGGGCATGGGCCTGCATGATCTCCGCCAGAAATCCGTGCGCCGGCGACATCTCTCCGGCAAGCCATAGGAACGCGACCGAACCGAGCGGGAAGCACAGCCCGAACAGCGCCCCAAACAGCGTGTACTTGTTGGACTCCGACATAATCCAATCCTCTTTATTATTTTCCGATGCGGGGTGTACGCTGACACGATGAAGCTGGCGCCAGCGTGCCTGCACGACCATGACGGCAGTAGCCCGACGGTTTTACTATAGAAAATTTACAAGCAATATCCATGCCATCCGTCGGGTTCCAGCGGACGGCCCATCCCCCTCAGACGGTTTCTGATGGAAGGCGCAGGGGCATCTAGGCTTGTCGGCACCGGACAAAACCGGTGGCGCCAGCTCCCGGGGAACCGGGCCGCTGTGCCGCATCAGTGCGTGCGGCGACGCACCTCGGTGACGTTCGGCAGCTGATCGATCTGGGCCAGGATCTGGCTGAGCGTACCGATGTTGGGGATCTCGAGGGTGAGATTTATATGGGTCACGTGCTGCTGCTTGTCTGACATGGTACTGACTGCGATGACGTTGATGTGCTGGTTCGCAAGCAACGCGGTAATGTCACGCAGCAACCCGGGCCGTTCATAACCGATCACCTCGACTTCCACCGGATAGGTCGCACCGCCGGATTCCCCCCAACCCACTTCGATAAGACGCTCATCATGTTCATCGTGGTGACGCAGGGCATTCGGACAGTCGCTGCGGTGGATGGTCACGCCCTGGCCGCGCGTGATGAAACCGACGATGGCATCTCCGGGAACGGGATTGCAGCAGCGTCCCATGCGGGTGAGCAGATTGCCGACGCCCTGCACCGTCACGCCCGCCAGGGGCACGAGTCCCGGCTGCGCCCGGGTGAGGGGCACTGCGGCCGCGGCCGCGGGCCGTGGCGGAGACAGCTCCTGGACGGCTGCCACGATCTGTGCCGGACGCACCTCGCCGCGACCGATGGCGGCGAGGAAATCGTCGACCTTCGCAAAATCGAAGTAGTGCGCGAGCTTCTCGTAGTTCACATCATTCATTCCGAGACGCTGGAACTCGCGCTCCAGTCCGGCACGCCCGGCCGAGACACTGCTCTCGTAGTTCTGCTGCCGGAACCAGGCCTGGACCTTTGCACGCGCTTTCGAGGTGCGCAGGTAACCCAGATGCGGGCTGAGCCAGTCTCGGCTCGGCCCCCCCTCCTTCACCGTCAACACCTCGACCCGCTCGCCGGTGCTGAGCGCATAGGTGAGCGGCACGATCCGGCCATTGACCTTCGCGCCCCGGCAGCGATGCCCGACATCGGTATGGATATGGTAAGCGAAATCGAGCGGCGTCGACCCCTGGGGCAGATCGACGATCTTGCCCTTCGGCGTGAAGACGTACACACGCTCGATGAACACCTCTGACTTGAACTGGTCGACGAACTCGCTGGCTTCGGCAACCTCGTCCTTCCAGTCGAGCAGCTGCCGCAGCCACGTTATCTTGCGATCGAAGACCGTGTCGGGCCGGGCGTCCTCCTTGTAGCGCCAGTGCGCGGCCACACCGAGCTCGGACTGCTGGTGCATGTCCCGGGTGCGGACCTGAACTTCCACGGTCTTGCCCTCGGGACCGATTACTGCGGTATGGATCGAACGGTAGCTGTTTTCCTTGGGTGTTGCGATGTAGTCGTCGAACTCTCCGGGGATGTAGGGCCACTGGGTATGCACAACGCCGAGCGCCGCATAGCAGTCGCGAACCTCGTTCACCAGCACCCGCACGGCGCGCACGTCGAAGATCTGGTTGAAGTCCTTGCCCTTGCGCTGCATCTTCCGCCAGATCCCATAGATGTGCTTGGGCCGGCCGGTCACCTCCGCCGCGATCCCCGCGCGCCGGAGTTCGGCGTTCAGCACGTCGACAAAGCGTTCGATGTATTGCTGACGGTCCACCCGCCGTTCCGCCAGCCAGCCCGCAATCTGACGGTACGCCTGCGGTTTGAGGTGCCGGAACGCCAGGTCTTCGAGCTCCCACTTGAGCTGCCAGATACCCAGGCGATTGGCGAGCGGCGCGAAGATATCCATGGTCTCGCGCGCGATGCGCTGGCGGCTTTCCTCGGGAAGCGCTCCGAGCGTGCGCATCTGGTGCAGGCGCCCGGCAAGCTTGATGAGCACGACGCTCACATCTTCGGCCATCGCCAGCAGCATCTTGCGCAGGCTCTCAGCCTGCGCATGCTCCCGTCTGTGCCCCTCGGACGAATCCTGACCCTCATGGATCATGCCCATCCTCGCGACACCGTCCACGAGCATGGCTACACGTTCACCGAATTTCTGCCGGACCGCCTCCATCGCGGCGGGATCCGCATCCACGGCACCGTGCAGGATGCCCGCCGCAATCGTCTCGGGGTCCAGGTGCAAATCGGCCAGGGTGCGGGCTATCCCAAGGGCGCGATGAAAATCCGGCGCGCCGCCGGCAAGCGCCTCCCCGCCCAGCCCGGTCTGGACCATGAGCGCTGCGCGCCGGATGAATTCGCGGTCTTCGGACGCATAATCCTGGCGCAGGCTGTCGAGCCAGCCCTCGAGTTCGATGGCGTCCTTGCTGCCGATTCCGGAATGTCTGCTTGTGACGTTTACCATGAAAATCCGTTGCCGGAGGTCATTCCGGCCCTGTACACCAGTGATGTGGGGTCGCCGCCGTAGACATCAATATTCCGATGGCTGTAGCCGGTTCATCGCCACCGGGAGACCACATCGGCGGGTCTGCCGGCCTGGCCCGGCTCCGGCCCGTACAATAGCCTGGTTGCTATACCCCTTTCGGATCTGGTTCGGCCGGTCCGGGACAATTCGAAAAGGATAGCGCCAAGGTTTTAGACTGAATATAATTTTCGTCTGTATTTTCTGCCGCTTCCCTCCCCCGCTGGCGCACAGGCGGCGCGTCAGGGGGGTCGGCCCGGCAGAAACCGGTGTCACGGCTGCAGGCGAATGCCGGGGCCGCGCAACGCAGGCCCGGCACTGCCGCAAGCGGGGAATCATCGGGTGTACACCGGCCATGGGGACGGCACGGCACTGAAACAGGATGCACGCCGGGACGGTCCATGACCCACATAAAAAGTATAGGTACGGGACACATCAGTAACAACACTTTTAGCCAGGAGCGATGAAGAATGTACAAACACAGCCTTTGCAGTTTAATCACATGCGGGATCCTGCTCGCCGCCTCGGGAACGGCATTTGCCGTTGGCAATCCAGTCACCGGTAAAGCCCTGGCCTTCGACTGCTCGGGCTGTCACGCCGTACGCGGCTACCGGTACATGTATCCCGCCAATCATGTTCCGAAACTCGGCGGACAGCACGCGGCCTACATCGTGAACGCGCTCAAGGAGTACAAGTCGGGAGCGCGACCCAACCCAACGATGCACGCAAATGCCTCGACCCTGACCACCCAGGACATGGAGGACATCGCCGCATACTTCGCCAGCCAGAAAGGCCAGTCCGACAAGTAACCGCCCGAGGAACACGAACGTGATTAAATCAGCCATTATCTTGACGGTGACGGGAATGCTCACCCTGGTTTCTGCCAGCGCATTTGCGGACGGCAACGCAGCTGCCGGTAAGGTGAAATCTCAGGTATGCCAGGCCTGCCATGGCGTGGATGGCAACAGCACCAACCCCGAGTTTCCGCGGCTTGCCGGACAGTATGCGGACTACATCGTCCATGCACTGAAGCAGTACAAATCCGGAGCCCGCAAGAATGCGATCATGAACGGGTTTGCCGCGAGCCTGTCGACCCAGGACATGGAGGACATTGCTGCCTATTTCTCCAGCCAGAAGGGCCTGCATACCCTGCACTACCACATGCCCAAGTAATCCGCCCCACCTGGCGGACCTCAGCGGAATGCCGGTGCCGTCGCCGGCATTCCCGCGGGGATCCAGCTGCAGCGCGCATCGCCGCCTCCCGGGGGGCCGTCGCCGGCTTCCGACCCGGGCGTTGCTGAGCAACCTCCCCCGACGCCATGGCCGGGGCTACGGGTCCGACGTCTTGAACCGGCGCCCTGCAACCCTCATAGTTCCCGGAATCCGCCTCATCCTCATTGCGGACGGAGTCCGGCCGACCAATGCAATACAAGGACTACTACAAGATCATGGGGCTTGCCAGGGAGGCGAGCGCTGATGAGGTCAAGCGCGCCTACCGCAAGCTTGCCCGCAAGTATCACCCCGACGTAAGCAAGGAACCCCAGGCCGAGGAACGTTTCAAGGAACTCGGCGAAGCCTACGAGGTGTTGCGTGACCCGCAGAAGCGCGCGGCCTACGACCGGCTCGGCTCCGCCTGGCAGTCCGGTCAGGAGTTCACCCCGCCGCCGGAATGGCAGACCAGCGGCTTTGGTTTCCAGCACGATGCCGACGAAGGCGGCACCGGTCACCGCTTCAGCGATTTCTTCGAGACGCTTTTCGGGCACGCATTTCATGCCGGAGCCGGGACATCGGGAGCGCGCCGGCGCGGACAGGACCAACATGCCCGGATCGTGATCAGCCTGGACGATGCCTACCGCGGCGCGACCCGTATCGTCCAGCTGGCCGTACCGGAATGGGATGCCCGGGGCGGCAGGGTCCTGCGCGACCGCAAGCTTCAGGTCCAGATTCCCGCCGGCGTCATCCCGGGCCAGCAGATACGCCTGGCAGGGCAGGGTACTCCCGGCATGGCTGGCGGCCCGCCGGGCGACCTGTATCTGGAGGTGGCATTGCAGCCGCACCCGCTGTTCCAGGCGGAAGGGCACGACATTTACCTCAACCTGCCGCTCGCCCCCTGGGAGGCCGCCCTCGGCGGCCAGATCACGGTCCCCACGCTGGGTGGCAAGGTCGATGTCAGGATTCCCCCCGGTTCGCAGTCCGGTCAGAAACTGCGGCTCAAGGGCCGCGGCCTCGGCGGCAGGACCCCCGGAGACCAGTACATGGTGCTGCAAATCGTCACGCCGCCAGCGACGACTCCGGCAGCCAGGGAAATCTACGAGCAGATGTCACGCGAGCTGTCATTCAATCCGCGCAGCCACATGGGGGTGTAGGGTGCCAGACGAGACTGCGGTGGTCACCGCGACCATACTCGACGAAACCGTGACGCTCAGTGTCGGCCAGCTGTGCGAGGCACTCGGACTGGGCATCGATGATCTCATGACATGCGTCCAGGAAGGCCTGGTCGAGCCGCGCGGCATCAGCCCGCAGACCTGGAGCTTTACCGGTCCGGCGCTGTCGCGGCTGCACAAGGCGCTGCGGCTGAAGCGGGACCTCGAGATCGACATCAGTGGCGCCATCCTCGCCGTCGAACTGCTCGAGGAAGCCGAACGTCTGCGTGCCCGCGTCCGCGCCCTCGAACAGCTGCTGGGCACGGCACGCTAGCGCGGCCCGCGTTCCGTCCCGCGCCTGGGCGCAATACTCCAAAGCGGACTATCCTCTACGGGAGCGAGGGTTCATGAACATGGACGCGAGGTAAAAGCCGATGCTTCGGAGCGTAATCCGCCCCTGCGCCGCCTGGGCGATCGCGGCGTCGCTGTTCCTGCTTGCTCCAGCCTTCGGTGCCGACCGGCAGGTCCAGGTCGACCCGGAGCTCAGGGCTCTGCTCAAGAAGGCCGTGAACGATCCGCGCAGCTTCCGCGACCGGTTTGACGCTGAAGTCTGGCTCATGGACATGTCGCAACGGCTCAAGGCTCGCATCCCCAATGACGCGTTCCGTATGAAGCTGCTCGAGAACGTGCATTACGAGGCCGTCCGGGCAGGCCTGAATCCGGAACTGGTGCTGTCGGTAATTCAGGTGGAAAGCGGCTTTCACCGGTTTGCGATCTCGGCTTCCGGCGCCCGCGGTCTAATGCAGGTGATGCCATTCTGGCTGAAAGCGATCGGCAAGCCAGGAGACGACCTGTTCCGCGTCCGGACCAACCTCCGCTACGGTTGCACCATCCTCAAATATTACCTGGACAAGGAACACGGCAACCTGAACGGCGCGCTGGCCCTCTACAACGGCAGCCCTGGCCAGAACCGGTACGTAGCGCAGGTATACCGTGCCTTCCAGACACGCTGGTTTCCGCAGTAACGCCGCGCGCTTTCAATAGCGTACGTCGAATCCGGCCTCCGGCTCATCGGGTGCCGGAGAGCGCACAACCATCGTAACGCGGGCGCCGGAAGGACCCCGCCACAGCCAGTCCTCGAGCTGGCGGAGCACCCCGTCCCCGCCGCAGGCAACCACCTCAACGGTACCGTCATCCCGGTTTCTGACCCACCCGCGGAGCCCGAGTCTCCGGGCCTCGCGCCGGGTCGCGGCGCGGAATGATACCCCTTGAACCCGGCCCGAAACGACAAAGCGCGCACTGTATGCCTCAGTCATTCCCGCGTCGCACTGCCTCCGCTTCTCGTCGGGCCAGCTCCGTCCGATGTTCGGCACCACGCGCATGCGGGGCGCATGCGGGCCCGGTCCCCCGAGGATATAATGCCGTGCCGACGGCTCCCGAGACAATCCGGACCGTCCGCTCTGCGCCCTTCGCCACCCAGGAGTCGATATGACCGCATCCTTCCGCATGGAAAAAGACAGTCTCGGAGCGTTTCCGGTGCCCGTCGAAGCCTGGTACGGCATCCAGACCGCACGTGCCGTGGAGAACTTTCCGATTTCCGGACGCCGCCCCGACCGGGACTTCATCATTGCCCATGCCCGCATCAAGTATGCCGCCGCGCGCGCGAACCTCGCGGGCGGATGGCTCGACGGGCGCTGCGCCCAGGCTATCCTGGAAGCTGCCGCGGCGATCATAGGCGGGGGCTACCACGAGGAATTCGTGGTGGACCGTTTCCAGGCCGGAGCCGGAACGAGTCACAACATGAACACCAACGAGGTCATCGCCAACCTCGCCAACGTGGCCCTGGGCGGAAAGAAGGGCGAATACCGGCCCGTCAATCCCAATGATCACGTCAACATGGGCCAGAGCACCAACGATACCATTCCGACCGCCATCCGGCTTGCGGCCCTGGCCAAGCTGCCGCGACTGCTGGCGGCAGTCGACGCGATGGCTGGGGAGTATGAGCAGATCGGACAGCGGGAGGCCCACACCATCAAGAGCGGGCGCACCCATCTGCAGGATGCCGTACCGACCACGCTTGGGCGCGAATTTTACGCATACGCCTGGACGTTGCGCCGTTGTGCGGATGCCTTGCGGTCCACGCGACCGCTGCTGTGCGACATCGGCCTCGGCGGTTCGGCGGCCGGCACCGGCCTCAACACCTGCCCCGGCTACGTCGAGCGCGTCGCCCAGGAACTTGCACAGCTCACCGGCGAGCCGATCCGCTCCGGCGCTGACCTGAGCGCGCAGATGCAGTCGATGGCCGACCTGATGCAGCTGTCAAACGCGATCCGTGCGCTTGCGCTGGAGCTGACCCGGATCAGCAACGATATGCGCCTGCTGGCTTCTGGTCCCCGCACCGGCCTCGCCGAGATCCTGTTACCGGCGGTGCAGCCCGGATCAAGCATCATGCCAGGAAAGGTCAACCCGGTGATGTTCGAGATGCTGAACCAGGTCTGCTACCAGGTCATCGGACAGGATGCCGCCATTGCGCTCATGGTCCAGGCAGGCCAGCTGGAGCTCAACGTGATGATGCCGGCTCTCGCTTCCGCGCTGTTGGACGCCATGGATTGGCTCACCAACGCCCTGCGGGCCGCCACTGACAAAAATCTCACAGGGCTCACTGTCGACCGTGCGCGCTGCCGCGAGTATGCGCACGCGAGCGTCGGACTCGCCACGCTGCTCAATACCGCCATTGGCTATGCGGCGGCGGCCGAGGTCGCAAAGGAATCGCAGCACAGTGGACGACCGGTGCGCGACGTCGTGGCAGCGCGCGGACTCATGAGCGCGGAGCAGTTCGAGCGCCTGGTGGAAGAGGCAGCCATACGCGGCAATATCGATAAGCCGTGACTGAAGAAAGCGCGCCACACACACCTGCCCCTCGGTTCAAGGCGCAGCCGATTGCACCATACCGCGGGCGGTTCGCGCCTTCCCCGACCGGGCCGCTGCATTTCGGGTCTCTGGTCGCCGCAACGGGCAGCTTCCTGCAGGCCCGCAGCGGCGGCGGCGAATGGCTGGTGCGCATCGAGGATCTGGACCCGCCGCGCACCGTCGCCGGCGCGGCTGACTGCATCCTGCGCACGCTTGAGGAATTCGGCCTAACCTGGGACGGCGTCGCGAGCTACCAGAGCCGCCGGGAAGCCGCCTATCGCGATGCGCTGGCCCGGCTCCAGGACCTCGGAGCCGTATACGGCTGCAGCTGCACGCGCAGCGAGATTGCCGATTCGAGCGTCCGCGGCATAGACGGTCCGGTCTATCCCGGAACCTGCCGCGACGCGCGCCGCACCGGCCGCACACTGCGGGTGCTGACCGAGGACTGTGAGCTCGTGTTCCGGGACCTGGTCCAGGGCGAGGTCCGCTGCGCACTGGCGCGCGAGATTGGCGACTTTGTGGTACGGCGCGCGGATGGCCTGCACGCCTACCAGCTCGCCGCGGCGGTGGATGACGCGGAGCAAGGAATCACCGAAGTGGTGCGCGGAGCCGACCTGCTGTACTCCACGCCGCGCCAGATCCACCTGCAGAAGCTGCTCGGGCTGCCCACACCCGGATACGCGCACCTGCCGCTCGCCACGGACTGCTGCGGCCGAAAGCTCAGCAAGCAGACCGGGGCGGCGGCGGTGGGCGGCGACGATCCCGTACCGGTCCTGATTGAAGTCCTGCGCTTCCTCGGCCAGCAGGTTCCCGAAGCGTTGCGGGACAGCGATCTCACCGGGTTCTGGCGATGGGCTATCGAACACTGGCAGGTGCAGCGGGTGCCGCGCCAGGCACCGGCGGTCACAGGCCAGGCCAATACCGACCGGCGCTAGCGCAGGACCCGCTGCCGGCAGGGCACCGGCCACCGCGGTGCAGGCAGCGAGTGCCGCCGCGAACCCCGCTCAAGCCAGATCGAACACCAGCACTTCGGCGCTTCTGGCCGCATCCAGACGGATCTGCCCTTCACCGGCAACCTGAGCGCCATCGCCCGCATCCAGCGGGCGGCCACCGATGTGGATCGCACCGCGTACCACCTGGACGAAGGCACGCCGCCCGGGTTCCAGCACATGAACGATGCCATCGCTGCCGTCGAACCGTCCGGCATACAGCGACACATCCTGATGGATCAGGACAGAACCGTCACGCCCGTCGGCAGACGCCACCAGCCGCAGCCGCCCGTCGAGTTCCTGCCGTTCGAAATGACGCTGCTCATAGCCCGGCACAAGCCCGTTTTCGCGCGGGATGATCCAGATCTGCAGGAAGTGCACGACCGCATCCGCAGACGGATTGTATTCGCTGTGGCGCACACCGGTACCGGCGCTCATGCGCTGTACATCTCCTGTCCGGATCACCGTGCCGTTGCCCATGCTGTCCTTGTGCTCCAATGCGCCGTCGAGCACGTAGGTGATGATTTCCATGTCGCGATGGCCGTGCGTCGGAAAGCCGGTCCCGGGGTTCACCCGGTCCTCGTTGATGACACGCAGGTGCCCGAAGCCCATGTGTGCGGGATCATGGTAATCGGCGAAGGAGAACGTGTGGCGGCTGTCGAGCCAGCCGTGACGGGCATGACCGCGTGTTTCCGACTTACGGACCTCAATCATGACACACCTCCGTTGCGCGTCTGGACCCGGGCTGCCGGGCCGTCCGGCCATCTTAGTCCGCAGCCGTGGCGCGGCCAAGGTGGTGTCAGACTCGCGCATACCTGCCGGACCCTGGCCCGCTCTGGCCCGGGTCCGGCATACATAATGATTCAATAATGTAGTTGGAGGGCAGCAGGCGGGATGCAACCCTTCCGGGTCCTTGCGTGGGCACGCCGTGCCGCATATCGTGTAGTCCTCCATCAACAACAGCGGTCAAGGGGGATATCCTAATGGCGGCAGAAGCATCGAAACTGGCAAATCCCGCGCCACTCGGGCTCATCGGTTTCGGACTCACAACAGTGATCCTGAGCCTGGTCAATGCCGGAGTATTGCCAGCAGGCGGAGAGCAGGTGGTCATTCCTCTGGCGTTTGCCTACGGCGGTCTCATCCAGATGCTTGCCGGCATGCTCGAGTTCCGCACCGGCAATACCTTTGGAACGGTGGCATTTCTCAGTTACGGCGCCTTCTGGTGGTGGTTTGCCCTGCTGGTACTGCTCGGAGGTCATGGCGTGTTGGACCTGTCACAGGCAGGAAGCACCATCGGCGTCACGCTCATCGGCTGGGGCGTGTTTACGCTGTACATGTGGGTCGCCACGTTTCGGCTCAGTAAGGCCCTGTGGTGGGTCTTCCTGACCCTGTGGATCACCTTCTTCCTGCTGGGATTCGGCGCCCTGCTCGGTCGCAACGGCCTGCACGTCGCCGGCGGCTGGCTGGGCCTCGTGTGCGGCCTGCTCGCCATGTACACCAGCTTCGGACTGGTGACGAATGCCACGTTTGGCAGGACCGTGATCCCGTTGGGCGCACCACGCGGCTGAACGCTGGCCGGCACCGCCGTCCGGGGGGCCGCCCCAGCGGCCACCCGGAGCGGGATGTTCCTCACCCCATCTGCAACCACCGGAGATCACCACGCACCGGAACGGCAACAGCGCACCGGATTGCACACGGCTCCACGGTACCGGGACAAATGTGTTATGTTCCAGTCCCATAAGGGTGGCGGTGTCGCGCACGGCAACACCGGCTGTGCGTGGCCGGGGAGCGCGGTTCGCGCGGACAGAACAGCGAGGTGAATGACGATGTCAACCGAGAAGGTTTATGACGTTCCGGCAACAATCGCCCGGACTGCCCACATTTCTGCTCAGCGATACCAACAGATGTACGCCCACTCTATCGCGAATCCGGACGGCTTCTGGGACGAACAGGCCAAGGCGTTCCTCTCCTGGTCCAAGCCGTGGAACCGGGTGTCCGACTGGGACTTCAAGAAGGTCAGCATCCGCTGGTTCATCGGCGGATCCCTCAATGCCTGCTACAACTGCGTAGACCGTCACCTGGAAAACCATGGCGACCGGGTCGCGATCATCTGGGAAGGCGACGATTCCTGGGCCGACCGCCGGATCACCTACCGCGAATTGCACCGGCAGGTCTGCCGGCTCGCGAACGTGCTGAAGAGCCGCGGCATCCGGAAGGGGGATCGTGTCTGCATCTACATGCCGATGATCCCGGAAGCGGCCTATGCCATGCTCGCCTGCGCCCGCATCGGCGCGGTGCATTCCGTGGTATTCGGGGGATTCTCGCCAGAGTCGCTGAAGGATCGCATTCTTGACTCCGATTGCCGGGTTGTGATCACGGCAGACGAAGGCATCCGCGGCGGCAAGAAGATCCCGCTCAAGAACAACACCGACAAGGCCGTGATGGCCTGCCAGCACGTGCACACCGTGCTGGTCGTCAAGCGCAGCGGCGGCCCGATCGTATGGCATGAAAACCGCGACGTCTGGTATCACGAGGCGATGGCCACGGCCGCAGACGACTGTCCGGTCGAGGAAATGGATTCCGAGGACCCGCTGTTCATCCTCTACACCTCCGGCTCCACCGGCAAGCCCAAGGGCGTATTGCACACGACCGGCGGATACCTGCTCTATTCCGCAATCACGCACAAGTACATATTCGATTATCACGACGACGACATCTATTGGTGCACGGCAGACGTGGGGTGGGTAACGGGGCATTCCTACATCGTCTACGGACCGCTCGCCAACGGTGCGACCACGCTCATGTTCGAAGGCATACCGACCTACCCCACAGCGTCGCGTTTCTGGGAAGTGGTCGACAAGCACGAGGTCAGCATTTTCTATACCGCGCCCACGGCAATCCGCGCACTCATGCGCGAGGGCGACGCGCCGGTGAAGAGTACGCGGCGCACGAGCCTCCGTCTGCTCGGGTCCGTCGGCGAGCCGATCAATCCGGAAGCCTGGGAGTGGTACCACCGGGTGGTCGGCGACGGGCGCTGTCCGGTGGTGGACACCTGGTGGCAGACCGAAACCGGTGGAATCCTGATCACGCCGCTCCCGGGCGCAACCCGTCTCAAGCCCGGCTCCGCCACGCATCCTTTCTTCGGGATCGCGCCGGCCCTGGTTGATGCGGACGGAAAGCCCGTGGAAGGTCCTGGAAGCGGAAACCTGGTGATCACCCGCTCCTGGCCCGGCCAGATGCGCACCGTCTACGGCGACCACCAGCGATTCATAGATACCTATTTCAAGGCCTACCCGGGAATGTATTTCTCCGGCGACGGCGCACGCCGCGACGCCGATGGGTATTACTGGGTCACTGGACGCGTCGATGACGTGATCAATGTCGCAGGACACCGCCTGGGAACCGCTGAAATCGAAAGCGCCCTGGTGCTGCACGAAGCTGTGGCCGAAGCGGCCGTGGTCGGGTTTCCCCATGACATCAAGGGACAGGGGATCTACGCCTATGTGACTCCGATGGCGGGCGTCGAGCCCAGCGACCGGCTGCGCCAGGAGCTTATCATGCTGGTGCGCAGCGAGATTGGCGCCATCGCCACACCGGATGTCATCCAATGGGCACCGGGGCTTCCCAAGACCCGTTCCGGCAAGATCA
This sequence comes from Gammaproteobacteria bacterium, assembly GCA_028068195.1. Lineage (GTDB taxonomy): Bacteria > Pseudomonadota > Gammaproteobacteria > Acidiferrobacterales > UBA6901 > JAJYCY01. The sequence continues at coordinate 10,702 of JAPTTX010000101.1, read as the reverse complement.
TGCGCCGCATCCTGCGCAAGATCGCCGCCAACGAGACGGACTCCCTGGGCGATACCACAACGCTGGCCGACCCGGCGGTCGTCGACGACCTGGTCCGGAATCGCGTGACCGGGTAGCGGCTCACGTCACCCCTGCCCGGCGCGGTCCCTCAGCCGGTATCGCCGCAAGCCTCCGGTGCGCGCGCAGCCGGGGCCGTGTCGGACCGTTGTTGCGGTATCCTCTAGCCAGTGGATTCGCCGGAACAGTGATCTCGCCCAAAAAAAGTGCTAAATTAAAAAAATGCGGCCGGGCGCAAAGGGCCGAACAAACATAAATAAATAGAACTATTATAAAGATATACATTGGGTTCTCTACCTTACGTACCCGGATTTTCGCAGCAAAGCTCCATGTGCGCGATGGCCCTACAATTCGTCTTACCAACGCTCGGACCGACCGCGCCCAAGATCGACGTGGCCGAAACGGAACGCTGGATCGCCAGCCTTCCCGTACTGAATGCGGCCGAAACCAGCCACCGCTTGTTCATCGCCCTCTCCGCCCTGAACCGCCTGCCGGTGGATGACCGGACTCGGCTTCAGCTTCTCGAACTTTACCGCCGGCCCGTTCAGGTCGTCGGCGCCGAACAGCAGAAGCGTTATCTGGGGCTTCCCGTGCCGCTACCGCAAGACGGCCGTCTGGTAGCCGAACGCGTGCGCCAGTTCCAGGTCGAGCTGGCCCATGGCTATAAGCGCGTCGCCCTCGGCTTGAGCGAGAACGGCCAGCGGGACCCCGAAGCTACGGCCGCGCTTGCCATGGCCGTACAGCGCGCAATCCGCGCCCTCACGCTGGCGCTTGCCCGCTCCTACGAACTCTATGCACCCGGCGCCTCGGGAACATGGCACGAGATACATATGCTCTACCGCTTTACGGAGAGCCAGGGAATCACCGATACGCCTGTTGCCGATGAACTCAACACTGCCGGCGCGTACAGCAGCGTGGGACATGCGTACAAACAGGCACTGCTGTTCGGATTAAGCGACCCCCACCATCTTCCGGCGCAGCTGTTGCAGAAGATAGACCGGTATCTCGATGTCTATGCCTCGCTCGCGCAACTCACCGGCGTCACGGCCGCACTCAAGCCCGAATGCCAGTTTCTGGTGGATTTGGAAAACGACCGGGCCGGCAGCACCAACATCGGCGATATGTCGGTCATCGCCGGATCGCGGTACCGGCTGCTCGCCACGGTCGATCTCGTGCGCACCATGCACCAGCAGCTCAGCGCCCTCCGAAATGGCGAACGCCTGCAGCCCGACGCGCTCGGAAGAGACTTCTATGCGAACCGCGGCGCCGAGATGCTCACGCACCTGATCACTTCATGGGGACTCCATCCCAAACGCCATTTCCCGCGCACGCCGAAATCCGGAGCGAAAACTGAAATAGTCCGGGGAATCGCAAACATCGGTCTGTCCGTAAACGGCGGAACCCCATTCATTCAGAGCACAACCCAAGTGGGGCCGCAGCCCGCACGTACCGAGACCGAAGGACAGACCATGGAGCCGCCGGTCATCGCCCCTGTCAGGACCGACATCGGCGAGCCCTGGAACCTGCTGGACGAGAGCGCCGGCGGATTCTCCCTCGAATCGCCGGTATCCCCCGGCAAACGCGGCATCCAGGTGGGAGAACTCTTCGCGGTCCATATGGCCGGCCGGAAAGCGGGATGGGGAATCGCCGTGGCACGATGGGTGCGCGTAGCCGAATCAGGCCGCATCGAAATCGGGGCCCAGCGCCTCGCGCCCTCTGCCGTGCCGGTCGCAATCGCGCTGAATGACGCGCCCGAAAGCCACTTTGCGCTGGCATTGCGGCTGCCCGAGATCCGGCCCCTGCGGCAGGCACAGACATTGATCACGTCGTGTGGATCGTTCAAACCCCAACGCATGCTGATCCTCGACGATGGCTACCGCACCCATCGGATCCGCGCCGTCCGGCTCGTGAACCTGACCGGATCGTTCGAGCAGTTCGAGTTCGAATTCCTGGGCTGATCCCAAGTCGGACCCGCACGACGGCCATCGAACAGGCAACGAGGCCACCCCCGCTGCCCGCCCACACCACGCGACGTGCGGTTCTGCCTCCGGCGGGTCATAAGGCACGCGGACCGCGCTGGCCTGCCGCCGCGAAACGAATCCCCGAGGGGCCGAAATGGCGGTAAATGAGGTGCAGATCCGGCGCATCGTTGACCGCCCGCGCGAGCCGGGACATCAGGATGCCGTGCAGGCCAACGGCCTCGTGTTTGCCGGCTTGCGCCGCCTGGCTCCCGGGCGCAGACCGCTCGACGGTGCGGGTGCAGAACGTGCCGCAATGCCGGCGCACCAAAACAAAAAGGACCCCGAGGGGTCCTTTTTGCCTGTTCCGGCAACCCGGACAGTTTGTCGCTGCGCGCTTACTGGCCAGCCAGGTAGGCGCGGTCGGCAGACCCTTCTACGCCCAGCTTCCAGGCGCCGCGGGTCTTGGCATAGTGCATCGCACGGTCGACTTGCGCGCTGGATGCGCCACGCTCGATGCTGAACGTCTGGCCCGGGAAGATCAGGTCAGGACCGTGTTTGATCTCGGCGCTGTTCGCCTTGTAGATCAGCGGCCATTCATAGGGGTTGCCGTAGATCTGGCTCTGGCCGGCGATGGTCCACAGGCAGTCCCCACGATTGACTTCGTAGCTCGAAACCACGCCGGATGGAGCGGGTGCCGGCTGACTCTGGGGTGCTGAAGACGCTGCGGGCGCAGTCGCTGCCGGTGTCTGCGTCGGTGGCGCCGTCTCCTGCTTCGGCGTTGTCGCGCACGCACCCAGGGTTACGGCCATAGCCACGAACAGAGAGGCTTTCACGCCTCCCGCCAGCTTGTTACGCATTTTTGTATTTCTCCGAAACGGGTTGATTGTTCTTGCAGTGAGTTCGGTCTGGCCAAAAAATTAGCACCTCGCCTGCCACTATGTCAAGAAATTACGTGCCTAATATTCGTTCCATGAGTGCGTCTTGCCGGCAATCATTGATAGACTACGTGAGTGCAGACGCCCAGGGTCCAGCACCCGCTCAACGCAACATGCTGAACGCGCCGTCCATTCCGGATTGCACGCTCCACACTCCCTTTGGCTGCGGCTATGCGGAGCGGGCGGCATCCGGGCACGGAGTGCGCGCGACATTCCGGTCGCCTGCCCCGGTGTGTGGTACATAGGTGCAATACCCCCACACCCAGCGCATCCCGGACCGGCAGACGGGCCGCGCCGATTCAGCCGGAAGCCCCGACCATGAATGAGGTGCTCGTCCTGTACTACAGCCGCCATGGAGCCGTCGCGGAGATGGCACAACAGCTTGCCCGCGGCATCGAAAAGGTGGAAGGCATGCAGGCCCGTATCCGCACCGTTCCGCCGGTTGGACCAACCCACGATCCGGATACCCGCAGCATTCCAGATGCCGGCGCTCCCTACGCTACGCTCGAGGATCTGCGCAGCTGCGCCGGTCTCGCGCTCGGAAGCCCGACACGTTTTGGAAACATGGCAGCGCCAATGAAGCATTTTCTCGACAGCACCGGGTCGCTGTGGCTGGCGGGAGCGCTGATCGGAAAGCCGGCGGCGGTATTCACCTCGACCGCAACGCTGCACGGGGGGCAAGAGAGCACCCTGCTCTCGATGATGCTCCCGCTGCTGCATCACGGCATGCTGATCCTGGGCCTGCCCTACAGCGAAGCGGCCCTGGGTACGACCGCGACCGGCGGCACGCCGTACGGGGCCAGCCACGTTGCCGGCGTCGGCAACGACCGGCCGCTGTCGCCCGAGGAAAAGCAGCTCGCCCAGGCCCTGGGAACACGGCTGGCAACAGTCACACGAAAGATCATGAAACATGAATCCGCACGCTGAACAGCCTACGCCACTGTCGCGGCGCACGCGTGCGCTGTACTTCCTCTGTGTCGGGAGCTACATCGCGCTGATCTGCCTGACAGTATTGTGGGAGGGCTGGCTCGCTCCCGCCGTCGATGCCCCTCCAGAGATCTGGCTGGTCATCAAGTCGCTGCCGCTGCTGCTGCCGCTGTTCGGGCTGCTGCACGGCAAGCCGTATACCTATGCGTGGGCGAGCCTGCTGGTGCTTCTCTATTTCACCGAAGGTGTCGTGCTCACCTATACCTACCGCGGCGAGCCGCTTTCGTTCCACGATACCTTCACCTGCGCTGCAATCGAGACGGCGCTGTCGTCGGTCTTCGTTCTGGGCGCCCCCTTTTACGCCCGTTTCCGTGCCAGCGAGTTGCTGAACGGGAGCACCCGGTAGCGTACCGGCCGGGCTATGCGTGGTCCTGTTCCTGAAGGATGCGCAGGAACGGAATCGTCAGCCGCCGTTGCGTGGCCAGGGAAACCTGGTCGATGCGGTCAAGCAGCCTGAACAATGCGTGCGGATCGCGCGGATAGCGCGAAAGGACATAGCGGGCCACCTCTTCGCTCATGTCCAGCCCGCGGTTGCGTGCACGCAGACACAGCGCAGCCAGCTTGTCTTCATCGGCGAGCGGCTGCAGCCGATACGCCAGACCGGCACTGAGTCGGGTCGCAAGATCCGGCAGCACCGCCTCGAGCTGTCCCGGACCGGCGTCCGCGGTAACCAGCAGCAGGCCGGCGGACAGGCGCACCCGTTCATAGAGCTGCATCAGGCCGGATTCCCACCGGCGGTTGCCGCCGACCGCCTGGACATCATCCAGGCAGACGAGCACCGAGGAGTCGAGGCCCTCCAGCACATCCGGCGGCGCTGCTGCGCTCATCGCCAGCGGCACGTACGCCGGCGCCCGGCCCTGCTCCTGAACCAGGCGCGCCGCCGCTTCCAGCAGGTGCGTCTTGCCGCATCCGGAACGGCCCCACAGGAAAATCTGCTCGAATGCACGGCGGCCGTCGGACACGGCCACCCGCTGCGCCGCCGCCCGGATGTGCGCAAGCGCCTCGCGGTTGCGCAAACCGTAGAAATTGTCAAACGACGACCCGTCGCGCAACCGCACATCGAGAGGCAGCTGGCGGCCGGCACCCGAGGTCCCGCTCACTGCCGCCCCGCCGGTCCGGCAGATCCGGTACCGCCGCGACGCGCCAGAACATATCGCCCCGCCACCGTCAGAATGGCTGCGCCGGGCAGCGCCAGCAGCACGCCCATGAAACCGAAGAGCTGTCCGCCCGCCATGACGGCAAAAATGACCGCAACCGGATGCAGTCCGATGCGTCCACCGACCAGATGGGGCGTGAGCACCGTACTCTCGAGCACCTGCCCGATGCCGAAGACCACGCCCACCCACACCAGTGCCGAGACATCCTGGAACTGCAGCCAGGCAGCCAGCCCGGCGATCACCAGTCCGGTGATGAAGCCGAGATAGGGGACGAAGCTCGCGGCCCCGGCGAGCAGTCCGATGGGAAGCGCGAGCTCGACCCCGGCCATCCAGAGCCCGAACGAATACACCATTGCCAGCACCAGCATGACGGAGAGCTGGCCGCGCAGGAGCGCGGCCAGCACCCTGTCGGTCTCGCGTGCGATGGCGACGACCGTATCACGGCTGGCCGCCGGGAGGATCGCAGGTATCCGCCCGAGAATGCGGTCCCAGTCACGCAACAGGTAGAACGTCACGACCGGCACCAGCACCAAGTCCAGCGCGAGGACTGCGATGCGCGCGCCGGAACGGCCCGCGTAGCTCAGAAACAGGCCGGCGACGCTGCCGACATCACGCCAGTGTCGACCAAGCGCGCTCTTGAGCGCGTTCATATCCAGGTGCGGCGGCCCACCGATGATGCGGCTGATCCAGGGCAGCCAGCGGTTCTGGATCACGACCAGATATCCCGGCACTCTGGCAGCGAACGTGCTCAGCTGGCTCTGGAGCTCCGGAATCAGTCCTCCTACCAGCCCGACCAGGATCAGGATGAATAGCGCAAACGCCAGGATCACCCCGAAAACGCGCGGTACCCGCCAGCGTTCCAGGCGCGTCACCAGGGGGCTGGCGATGTAGGCAAGCAGCGCAGACAACAGGAAAGGCGTGAGCACCGGACCGAGCAGACGGAGCAGCGCCCCGGCAGCGACCGCCCCCGCTGCCCACCAGAACCAGGAGGTTCGCTGCGTTCCGGTCATTGCCGCCCGCGCCCCGGCCGTCTGCCGGGCGCCCGCGTTGGGTTCGATGAGGTTTTGGCCGGCGCGACGTCCTTCATCACCCCCCAAGTCCACAAATAGTGCGCACCGCTTGCGACCGTCGTGGCCAATACCACGTAATCAAGGAAATGGTCCAGGCCGCCAAGCGCGAGTCCCACGGCTTGCTGCGCGAGAATGACGCAGACCAGCGAGATCTGCATCAGGGTGTTCAGCTTGCTGAGATAGCTCGGACGCATGGTGACCGGCCCGTACAGCGATGTATAGGCGAGATAGCCGCCGACAATCAGCAGATCGCGAAATGCGACACCGAGCATCAGCCAGAACGGAATGTATTCGAGTATGGTGAGCATGACGTAGGCGCTGACCAGCAGGATCTTGTCCGCTGCCGGATCGAGGATCGCTCCGAGGCGGCTGGTCATGTTGAAACGCTTCGCCAGAAAGCCGTCGAGCCCATCGGAAATCCCGGCGGTCAGGAATATCACCAGCGCAGTCCCGAAATGGCGCCCCTTGAGCGCCAGGATCAGTACCGGCACCAACGCTATCCGGGACAGGGTGATGGCATTGGGCAGCTGTGACAGATTCATGGGTTCGGGAACCAGTGCGTTGTCCAGAATATCATCGGCAACCGGGCGCGCCAGGGCGCCGCCCGACGGGCGGGCCGCATGCTAACGGGCTGCGTTTGCGCGCTTGCCGTCCACGCTATGCGAAGCCAAGGCGGGAAGTCAAGGTTTGCAGCCTTGCCCGCAGCGGCCTACCATTGCGTCCGTGCCTTGGAGACTCCCGTGGACAAGCCGCAAAACACATCCCTGACCTACCGCGATGCAGGGGTCGATATCGAAGCGGGTGACGCCCTGGTCGAGGCAATCAAGCCGGTCGCGGACAGCACCCGGCGCGCCGGAGTGCTGGCGGGACTTGGAGGTTTCGGGGCGCTGTTCCAGATCCCGCCGGACCGATACCGCGAACCGGTGCTCGTTTCCGGCACCGACGGCGTAGGTACCAAGCTCAAGCTGGCGATCGACAGCGGGCGGCACGATACGATCGGCATCGATCTCGTGGCCATGTGCGCTAACGACATCGTGGTGCAGGGAGCCGAGCCGCTGTTCTTCCTGGACTATTTCGCCACCGGCAAGCTCGACCTGGCGGTGGCGCGCGCCGTCATTGCCGGCATCGGCGAAGGCTGCCGGCAGGCCGGCGCTGCGCTGGTCGGCGGAGAAACCGCCGAAATGCCCGGCATGTACGCGGGCGGCGACTATGATCTCGCCGGATTCTGCGTCGGCGTCGTCGAGAAGTCGCGCATCATCGACGGGACCGCGGTCAGGCCCGGCGACGTCCTCGTCGGGATCGCCTCGAGCGGACCCCATTCCAATGGATATTCCCTGATACGCAGGATCATCCAGGAGCGCGGCGCCCGGCTGAACGACCGGTTCGCGGATGGCAGCCTGGCGGATGCGCTGCTCGCACCGACCCGCATTTACGTCAGGTCGCTGCTGCGCCTGATCGGCAGTCTGCCGGTACACGCGCTCGCGCACATCACGGGCGGGGGCCTGCCCGGAAACGTTCCGCGGGTGCTGCCGGCGGGCACGCGCGCGGTGATTGACGCCCGCGCCTGGAAGCGTCCGGCCATCTTCGGCTGGCTGCAAGAAGGCGGGAACGTCGCGAGCCAGGAAATGTACCGCGCATTCAACTGTGGCGTGGGAATGGTAGCGGTCGTCGCGGCGGCGGATGCGAACGAGGCGGTGCGCATTCTCGATGATGCGGGCGAGAAGGCCTTCGTCATCGGTCGCGTCGAGGCGCATGCCGGCGACAGCGAGCTCCTCATAACGGAATGACCGCGAAACTTCCCGTCGTCATCCTGATATCGGGACGCGGCTCAAACCTTCAGGCTATCATAGACCAGTGCCGGCGCGGCGAGCTGGCCGTGGATATCCGCGCAGTCATCAGCAGCCGTCCTGGCGCCGAAGGTCTCACGCGCGCCAGCGGCGCCGGACTGACGACGACGGTTGTCGACCCCCGGAACTTCCCGACGCGCGCACAGTTCGAGCAGGAGCTCGCGCAGAGAATCGATGCCTACACCCCAAAGCTCGTGGTGCTGGCGGGCTTCATGCTCGTTCTCGGCTCCGACTTCGTCCTGCATTACACAGGGCGATTGATCAACGTCCATCCTTCGCTGCTGCCGCAGTTCAAGGGGCTCGATACGCACGAACGCGCGCTGCGGGCCGGGGTACGCTATCATGGAGCGAGCGTCCATTTCGTGACACCCGACGTGGACGGCGGACCAGTGATCATCCAGGCGCCCGTGGCGGTGCGCCCCGACGACACCGCACAGTCCCTGGCCGGACGCGTGCTGGAGAAGGAACACTGCATTCTGCCCGAGGCGATCCGCTGGTTCGCGCAGGGTCGCCTGGCGCTGCGCAACGGGCAGGCAATGCTTGACGGACGGCCGTGCGCACACCTGGCTGCCGCCAGCCCCGCCGACCGGTCGCCGGAGGGATCCGTGTCATGAGCGTTGCACGCTTCACCGGCCTCCTAGCCGCGGTGCTCATGCTGGTGGCGTTTGGCGCCCTGGCGCAGGGCCCGCGCACGGCCCCCTTTCCGAACCATATGGTGCTCAGCTACGAGGTCTATTACGGACCGATACCGGTCGGAATCAGCACGCGCACGCTGGAGCGCGGTTCGGACGATACCTACCGCTACACCCTGCACTCCTTCCCGACCGGCGCCGCCCGCCTGTTCACGCGCCTGCAATGGTTCGAACAAGGCCGGTTCCGCGTGGTTGATGACCAGGTGTATCCGCTGGAATATCTCAAGTACCGCACCGGATCCCGAGACGAGCGCCGCAAGGAGGCCCTGTTCGACTGGAAGCGGGCCCGGATCACCTACGCCGACCATCGCAGCGGAGTGCTGCCGGCAGGCACACAGGACGAGAACACGGTGATCTTCCAGCTCATGCTGCACCCGCCGTCGACGCCGGCGTTCCGGGAGCTTCATATCACCACCGGCAGCCAGATCATACTTTATAAATATAGGCTCCTGCGGACCGAGACCCTGAATAGCGCGCTCGGGCGGGTCCAGACTACGGTGGTCTACTGGGTGGAGCAGACCCGCCATGGGCAGGGAAAGCAATTCACTGCCTGGCTTGCCCGCGACCAGCACAACATTCCTGTCAGGATCGTTGCCAAGGATGACGGCCAGACGGCCTCGATGCTGATCCGTTATGCTACAGGCATATGAATCTTGCATAATATCGGCAACGGGAGATCTGGTGGGCTGCCGGCCGCGCCTGGAATAAAACCAGGACTGCTGTCGTCCTTCACAGTGAACAGACACGAGTAGAACGCATGGACTTTCTCAAGTTATTCGGCCGTTGCTCCGACGTCACGGACTCACTGGAGCAGGCCCGCTCGCGGCTCTATCGCATGGCTTATGCATGGTGTCACAACCGCGCGCTGGCAGATGACCTGGTACAGGAGACGCTGACGAAGGCGATGCAGAAATCCGAGCAGCTGCGCGATCCGAAAGCGCGCGACGCCTGGCTCTTCAGTATCCTGACCAACTGCTACCGGGATCATTTCAGACGCCACCGTGAGACTGAGGATATCGATGAAATGGAGTTGCCGCACGACTCCACTCCCGAGACCGAGAACAGCCAGATCGAAATCGTGCGCAAGGTTCGCGCCACCATCGCGCGCCTTCCAGAAGGACAGCGCCAGGTCATCACGCTGGTCGATCTCGAGGGCTTTTCGTACGTCGAAGTGGCCAAGGTGCTGGATATACCCGTCGGGACTGTCATGAGCCGGCTATGCCGCGCGCGCAGCGCCATGCTGCGCCTGCTGGCAACCGAGTTCGGAAGCCCGGAGGCGCTCAAAGCGGCCGGAACCCGGCAGGATGCCAACATACGGAGAATAAAATGAACAATGAAGGACCATTTTCGGACGAATACCTGAACGCGTTCGTGGACGATCAGCTGGCGCTCGACGAAAAGGGCCGCTTGTACAGCGAGATCAGCAAGGACGAAGCCATGAATCGCCGGGTTTGCGAGTTGCGCAAGGTTCGGGATCTGGTGCAGATGGCGTACAAGAATCCCCCGGAAGCCCCGAGCGGCTCGCCGACCCGGACCCAGGACCGCGCCCGGCTGCGCCGCCGGTTCATCGCTGGCGTGGCAGCGATCGTGGGCGTCCTGACGCTGATGAGCGGCTTGCCCCAGGACAGCGCCAGTATCGGCCTGCCAGGCGGGGGCGCTGCCCTTGCGCTGGAGAGACCGGCAGCGGACAGCAATCCGGCGCCGGCCAGGCAGGTGGTGGCAAGTGCGGCGACTCGCGGTGGCCAGGTAATCAAAGTCCTGTTTCATCTGAACAGCGGCAATCCGACCCACATGAAAGAAGTGCTGAATGAAACCCGGAACCTGCTCAATCTCTACCGGCGTACCCACCAGAAGGCGCGCGTGGAGGTGATCACCAACGGCGAGGGACTCAATCTGCTTCTGGCCGCGCGCTCACCGTACCCGGCGCTGGTCACGTCAATGCTGAAGCAGTACAAGAATCTGCAGTTTGCGGCCTGTCTGAACACCCTGAACCGCT
>JAPTTX010000068.1:0-4913 GCA_028068195.1 Gammaproteobacteria bacterium | reverse complement strand
TGTCGCTCAGCGCCGAGAAGTCGGCGGAGGTGGCGCAGGGTTCGGTGAATACCGCCAAACGCGGTGCCGAGGCCGTGCAAAACACCATCCACGGTATGGACGAAATGCGCGAGCAGATCCAGGAAACGGCGAAGCGCATCAAACGCCTCGGCGAGTCCTCGCAGCAGATCGGTGAAATCGTGGAGCTGATCAACGACATCGCCGAACAAACGAACATCTTGTCGCTTAACGCTGCGATCCAGGCAGCGATGGCCGGAGAGGCCGGACGCGGCTTCGCAGTGGTTGCTGACGAAGTGCAACGGCTTGCGGAGCGTTCCGGAGAGGCGACCAAGCAGATCGCCGACCTCGTGAAGACCATTCAGGCCGACACGAACGAGGCTGTCGCGTCCATGGAACAGGCGACCAAGGGGGTGGTCGAGGGTACGCGCCTGGCGGACGCCGCAGGGCAGGCGCTTAGCGAGATCGAGTCCGTGTCGGAGCAGCTCTCGGGACTGATTGTCGGTATTTCCCGCGTCGCTTACCAACAGTCCGAGACAGCCACTGCTGTGTCGCAGAACATGGGCCAGATCCAGGAAGCCACTACGCTTACCTCAACGGGCACGCGTCAGACGGCTGAATCCATTGGCAAACTGTCTGACCTAGCGCGTGAGTTGCAGGCCTCGGTGGCCGGCTTCAAGCTGCCGGCCGCGTGAGGAGTGCAACCGCGAATGCGTAGCCAGCTGCGTGCCGACCCCGGAGACTGCAGCGTTTGGGCATGACTTTCTGATCCTATGAGCAGAATCGACCCGGGTACTCTCGGTTGGGTCAAGACCGAAATTGACGAAACTCTGAAGCAGGCTCGGCTTGCCTTGGAGGCTTTCGCCGAGAATACGTCGGACGCCACAAGCCTTCGGTTCTGCAACACCTATCTGCACCAGGTTGTCGGCACCCTGCAGATGGTGGAACTCGATGGTGCCGCTATGCTGGCGCGCGAGAACGAGGCTCTGGCTAAGTCGATCCTCGACGGCAAGGTCGAGGCCAGTGCATCGATTTTCGAGGTTCTCGTGCGTGGCGTCCTTTCGTTGCCGGATTACCTCGCCAGGGTCCAGCACGACCAGCCGGATGTGCCGCTGCGCCTTCTGCCGATGATCAACGAGCTGCGTGTGGTTCGCGGCGAAGAGCCGCTCGCCGAGATCGATCTGTTTTCTCCGGACATGACGGTGCGCCCGCCGGCACAGCCCGGCGAGCGTGTACGGGCAAGCGAAGAGGATTTTCGCGCGTATGCGCGAGCGCAACGGACCGCGTTTCAGGCGTCAATGCTCAGCTGGCTGCGCGGGAGCGACGCCGGGACGCATCTCTCCAAAATGTCCGAAGTCCTGGAAAACCTCTGGCACAAAGCCCATCTTGGTTTTATCGAACAATTGTTCTGGGTCGCCGGGGGATTTGCGGAGGCGCTCGGCTCGGGGGCCCTGGATGCCACGAACGATCGTAAAAAACTTTTCGGCCGGCTCGACCAGCAGCTGAGGAAGCTCATAGACGGTACCGACAGGGCGCTGCAGCGCGCCAGCGCGGAAGCGCTCACCAAAGCCATGCTGTTCGAACTTGGCGCTGCGAAGTCAAATGAAGGTCGCACGGCGGAAATTAAGCGCGCTTTCGATCTTGATGTACTGTTCGGCGCAACCGCAGGCGCGGCTACCCCATCGTCCGAACTTTACGACCTGCCGACGCCCGAGGCGTTGCAGGCCATTTCCGAAGCGATCGGCAAGGAGATACAGGCAGCCCAGGAAATGCTTTCAGCGTATTTTGATTCCGGAGAGGGGGAGAAAAACTCGCTCGGCCCGCTGATAGAGCTGTTGCAGCGGATGTCCGGTACGCTCGGTATGCTAGGCGTCGGGATTCTCAGGGTTCTGGTCGACGAGCTGACAGAAGCAGCGCGGGCGCTCGACTCCGGCCGGATCAAACGTTCCGAAGCGGCGGCAATGCCAATGGCAGGAGCGCTGTTGCTCGTCGAAAGCAGTGCCCGTGATTTCCACAGGCTCGGACCGGTATGGACCGAACATGTGGAAGAGGCGATCAGCCGCCTGCGCAATCTGCACACGCCCGGGCAGGAGCTGCCGGTCGACGGGATCGAGATTTCAGATGCGGGCCTGACTGATGCCGAGTTCAGGCAGCTCCTGCATGTCGTCTCGGGCGAGATACGCGTTAACCTCGGCAAGGTCGAGGAGATGCTCGAGACCTTCGCGGCAACGCCGGAGCGTCTGGAATTGCTGCATCCAGTTCCGCAGCACCTCAGCCAGATCCAGGGAGCTTTGCAGATTCTCGGTCAGGATCGAGCTGCCCAGTTGACCGCAACCGCCGGCCAATATGTCCAGGAGATGCACGCTGGTGCAGTGGCAGAAAATGCCATGCTGGATGCGCTGGCCGTGGCGGTCGGCACGATCGGTGCCTACGTTGAAGGGTTGGAACGTGGGCGTCCGAACCTTGAAGCGCTGCTGGACGTGGCATGGCGCGACCTCGATGCGGCACGAACAGGCAAACGGTTGGAGGCGGGGAGCGCCGGGACTCTGGTTGCAGAGGCGGAGAAAGCCCTTGGAATTTGGCTCGCGGATCCGACGGAGCCCGGGGTCCGGGCCGCCTTGCAGGGTAACCTGCGTCAGATTGCCCAAATGGCCGCGCGTCGATCGCAAGACAGAATTGAGCGCCTGTGCAGCGAGATGGACAGCCTGCTGGGAATCGTCGGCGCAGATCCGGGGCGGTTTTCCGCCGAGATCAAGGAGACGCTCGAACAGTCGGCACAAATGCTTTCCAGCCTGGTGCGCCAGCACCTGGGGGCCGATTCCGAGGTCGCATCGGAGTCTGGAACGGGGGGCCGCACGGACCAGGGGGGTATCGCGCCCGAGCACTCCGAACAAGTACCGGCAGTTAGCCGATCCGCGCCGAAATTGCCTCCTGGCCTGGAAGATCTGGACGAAGAGATTATGCAAATCTTCGTCGAGGATGCGCGCGAAATAATTCAGGTGATCGACAGAACGCTTCCTGAGTGGCGTGCCAACCCGGACAACCGGGACGTGCTGCTGGAGCTGCGCCGTGCCTTCCATACGATCAAGGGCAGCGGTCGCATGGTCGGCGCATCGGTGATCGCGGAGCTTGCGTGGGCCGTGGAGAACATGCTCAACCGGGTCCGCGAAGACAAGATCCGGCATTCGGACCAGATTTTCGAGCTTCTGTTCGAGGTTCAGAGGACGCTACCGGTCATGGTGGCGCATCTCGAAGGCGGGCCCGCGCCGCAAGCCGATATCGATGCTCTGCGTAATCGCGCAGATGCGCTGGCAAGCAACAGTGTTGCCGGTGTGACGGTTACCGCTCCTCCGGCACCGTTGGCTGGAATCGAGGTCACCGAAGAGCCGGAGCAGGCCTCGCCACCGGTAGCCGTGACTCAGGGAGCCGCCAATGCCGGCACCCTTGTGGCGCTCGACCCGGTGCTCGTCCAGATTTTTGCCACCGAGACCCGCGGCCATCTGGCGACGATCGCGGGCGTCGTCGAAGCATCACGCACGTCCGCTTCGGTCATGGTTTCAGAGCCGCTGCTGCGAGCAGCGCACACGCTTTCGGGCAGCGCGCGCGCGGTAGGTCTGCGGCTAATGTCCGACTGCTGTGCAGAACTGGAAAAGCTGCTGAAGGCATACGAAAACCACCAGCATCCGCTGAGCGCCACGACGCTCGGGTTGTTGACGGAATCGGCGGGCGCTGTTTCGAAGCTGGTCGACGCCCTGAACCAGGGTACGCCGGCGGATGCACTGCAGCAACGGTTCATCGATCTGACGCACGCCATAAGCGTGGAGATCCAGCACCTTGCTTCACTTGACGCCGCTGCGCATGAAAGCGGTGCACCGGTGCATTATGTGCCCGCAGCAGGGCATGCCGAACCGAAGGCTTCGGACCTAGTCAGGTCCGAAACGCTCCCGAAATCCGCTGAATCCGTGCCGCCACTGGTTGAGGAGGAAGCAGTCGTGGAGCAGACCGATCCGGAACTGCTCGAGATCTTCCTTGAAGAAGCGGCGGACATCCTATCTGCCATTGGGGATGCGTTGACGCGCTGGCGCCAGGACCGCGGCAATGCCGCCGCCGTGCAGGATCTTAAGCGTTCGCTGCATACCTTGAAGGGCGGGGCGCGCATGGCAGGGGCCATGACCATGGGTGCGCTGAGTCACAATACTGAAAGTCTGCTCAAGGAAGTCGAAGACCGGCGTATTGAGCCGGGGACGGATCTTCTCGACCTCCTGGACGAAGTCCACGATGCACTGATTACGATGGTCGATCAGATGCAGAGCCGCCGACCCGTTTCCGGCGTTGTCCAGCTGACAGCCAGAATCACGGCGATGCTCAAGGGTGAGGCGGTGGCACAGCCACAGCCGACAATTGCGGCTCCGCCGCCTGCGATCATCGGGGTAGGGCCCGTGCCCGGGCGTGCAGGGGATGAGCTGACCGTGATCTCCGGAGGGGTCGCAGGGGCGCAGTCCGCCGTGGAGCCGAAGCCGATAGCTGTAGTGGAGCAGGTCGTGGTACCGAAACCGTTAACGATACCGGAACCGCTTGTAGCGCCGGAACCGGAATTCGAAGCGGAACCGGAATTCGAAGCACAAGAGGAACTCGTGGCGGAGCCGGCGATGGCTTCGACCGATGCGGTGGCCGTTTCGACAGGCGCAGACATTTTGGAGCGGCGTACCGAGCCCCCTGAATCGTTCGATACTGGCTCCGAATCTGCCGACCGCCGTGGTCAGATCAAGGTGCGGACCAGCCTGCTCAGCAGGTTGGTGAACTACGCGGGTGAAGTGAGCATATCGCGTTCGCGCATGCAGCAGCAGATCTACGGATTCCGTGAGAACCTGGCGGAGTTAAACCGCAATGTAACCAGGTTCCGGGACCAGATCCGC
>JAPTTX010000025.1:0-83861 GCA_028068195.1 Gammaproteobacteria bacterium | reverse complement strand
GAAATGGTGGGCCCGGCAGGACTCGAACCTGCGACCAAGGGATTCACTCTTCCCGGCCGTTTCCGACCGGAGCGGACTATCTCATCACCCTTCAGGCAATACGGACACCGTCTGGGTGCGGGACGCTCGAGCCTGTTATTAAGGACGCTGAAGTCCTCAGGTAGTCTCTGCACCTTCCGGAGGTGTACCTCCGGCTTGGCTCAGGATTGCCGGCAACCGAATTGTTACGGTTTCCCTGAATTCATCCCGTTCATCTCACGCCTTGTCGGAGTGAGCGCACCATTGTGATGAGTCCCCTGCTCTAACCAACTGAGCTACAGGCCCAAGCCCTGGATTCTAGCAGTTTGCGCGAAAGGGTTGTACGGCCTTTGCGAGTTCCGGGAACGGATTTGTACAACTGGCCGGCCTAGCCTTGCCAGCGGCCATGCAGATAACCACCCGGTCCCCGCCTTGTGGACAGAGTCTATACGACCCAAAAAACACGCAACGGCTCGCGGATAAAGCCCCGGAATTGCCACATGCACTGCCCTTGCCCGAACCCGCCGGGCAAGGGCAGTGGCTAGACGTCAGTCGAGGAAGCTGCGCAGATGATCCGACCGGCTCGGATGACGCAGCTTGCGCAGCGCCTTGGCTTCGATCTGACGTATACGTTCGCGCGTCACATCAAACTGCTTGCCGACTTCCTCAAGCGTGTGATCGGTATTCATGTCAATGCCGAACCGCATGCGCAGGACCTTCGCTTCACGCGGAGTCAGGGTATTGAGGATTTCGCTTGTCGCCTGCTTCAACCCAGCCAGCGTTGCGGCATCGGTCGGCGCCGTAATGCTGGTGTCTTCGACGAAATCCCCGAGATGGGAATCCTCATCGTCACCGATGGGCGTCTCCATCGAGATCGGCTCCTTGGCGATCTTAAGCACCTTGCGGATCTTGTCCTCCGGCATCTCCATGCGCACCGCCAGCTCTTCGGGGGTCGGTTCACGGCCCATTTCCTGCAACATCTGACGCGAGATGCGATTAAGCTTGTTGATCGTCTCGATCATATGGACCGGTATGCGGATCGTGCGCGCCTGGTCGGCGATCGAGCGGGTGATGGCCTGCCGAATCCACCAGGTTGCATAGGTCGAGAACTTGTAGCCACGCCGGTACTCGAACTTGTCGACCGCTTTCATCAGACCGATATTGCCTTCCTGGATCAAGTCCAGGAACTGCAGGCCGCGGTTCGTGTACTTCTTGGCAATCGATATCACGAGACGCAGGTTGGCCTCAACCATCTCCTTTTTGGCGCGCCGCGCCTTGGCCTCGCCGATCGACATACGGCGATTCACTTCCTTGAGCTCGCCAATCGGCATGCCGACACGATCCTGCAGTTGCGCGAGCCGGTTCTGGGCTGCCGTTATGGCTCCCATGTTGCGTTCGATTGAATCGGCATTGCATTCGCCAGACTTGAGAATCTTCTTGACCCAGCGCGGATTTGCCTCGTGGCCAGGGAAGGTCTTCAGGAATGTCTTGCGCGGCAGGCGGGCCTTACTGACGCAGATGTCCATGATGATCTTTTCCTGCTCCCGCGCCTGGTCCACCAGCGAACGCACCTGTTCCACCAGACGGTTGATCTGCTTGGAAACAAACTTGATTTGCAGGAATTCGTCCGCGAGCTTGCGCTGGATCCTGGCAACTTCAGGGCCATCAAATCCCTTCTTCTCAAGAACCTTAGTCAGATTCGCATGCAGTTTGCGAATGCGCGCGAACCGGGCGATCGCCTCCTCGCGATCCGGACCACCTTCCTCATCGGCTGTCCCTCCGCCCCCGTCTTCCTCGTTCTCTTCATCGGCGTCGTCCGCTGCCGCACCACGGCCCTCATCGCCCAGCATCTCAGGTGGCGGCTCGTCCACCGCATTAGGGTCCACAAAATCGACAACCAGATCGGTAAGGCGCATCTGTTCTGCCTCGACCATATCCATCATCCGCAGGACATCGGTTATCGTGGCTGGACAGGTCGCAATGGCCTCAGTGCTCTGCCGTATACCGTCCTCGATACGCTTGGCAAGCTCGATTTCGCCTTCACGGGTGAGCAATTCCACCGTCCCCATTTCGCGCATATACATGCGCACCGGATCGGTGGTGCGGCCGAACTCGTTTTCCACAGCCGAGACCAGCACCTGCTCCGCCTCCTCGGCGACTTCTTCGTCCTCAGGCGCAACAGCCTCGGTCTTAAGCAGCAGCGTGTCAGGATCCGGCGCCTGGTCGTAGACCTCGATCCCCATGTCGTTGATCATGTTGATCACCGCCTCTATCTGGTCGGTGTCATGGACACCCTCAGGCAGGTGGTCGTTGATATCGCGATACGTCAGGAATCCCTGCTCCTTTCCCTGGATGATGAGTTTCCTGAGCTGCAGGCGTTGAGTTTCTTGATCCATACTTGCGGAATCCGATTCAAAGGGTGAAGGCAAAATAACGTTCCATTTTAAACCAAATGCTGCTTATCCCCAAGTTTTTCAAGGCCCGGGGGAAGACTTTTCGCGATCAAGTTCCTGTTTTTCACGCAAAAGCCGTACCAGTTCGGCTTTTTCGGCGGCGTTGAGCCCTCCGGCGCGCTCTTTGCGGGAGAACCGCTCGATCTGCTGGCGGTTGGCCTCACAGCGCAAACGGTGCAGAAGACCCTTGAACTCAGCTTCGACATTCTGCTGGTGCATGGGATGCTGCCGCACCGCCAACCTTCCAATGTGGTGTATGTACTTACTATCACGAAAATGCTCCAAAATAGCGCCAGTGGTCAGATTTGGCTGCTCATTTAGCAGATCCATCAGCTCAACCAGGACAGGAATTCCTTTTCCATCCAGTGCCAGGAAGGGCTGCGGGTCTCCGACCAGACGACCCAGATGGGGATGCTGCAGGAGCAGCGCCACCGCTGTCTGCACCAGAGATGGCGCCCCGGCATCCTGTGGCTTCCGCATGAGCGCAGCATTTCTGCGCGTCGCAAGCACGGCTCTATCCAACAGTTTAGACAGTTTTTGCGGCGCCAGAAGGCTGATTTCGGCGAGCCTGGCGACCATCAGTTCCCGGAGCGCGCCCTGGGGTACATTAGACAGAAGCGGTCGGGCGAGTTCCACGAGACGGGCGCGCCCATCCAGTCGACCGAGGTCAACGTCCGCGGCAAGCGTCTGGAACAGATAATCCGGAAGGGATTGGGCAACCCCGAGGCGGGCGACAAAGGCCTGCAGCCCTTCCTTGCGGACCAAGGTGTCCGGGTCTTCCCCATCGGGAAGGAACAGGAAGCTTACCTGGCGACCTTCGTGTAACACCGGCAATGCATTCCCCAAGGCACGCCAGGCCGCGTCCCGTCCGGCGCGGTCGCCATCGAAACAGAACACGACCTCCGGGGCGTATCGAAACAGCCTATCGAGATGGTCACGCGTGGTTGCGGTGCCGAGGGTGGCGACGGCGTAGTCGAACCCGAATTGTGCCAGCGCCACGACATCCATGTAGCCTTCGACCACGAGGACGCGGTTCTCGCGCCGTAGAGCATCCCGTGCCCTAAATAATCCGTACAGCTCGCGTCCTTTGTGAAACAGCGGGGTTTCAGGTGAATTCAGGTATTTGGGTTCGCCCTGACCAATTATTCAGGTGAATTCAGGTATTTGGGTTCGCCCTGACCAATTACCCGGCCGCCGAATCCAACGATGCGGCCGCGATAGTCGTGGATGGGGAACATGATGCGGCCACGGAAGCGGTCGTAGTGTCCCCCATTTTCCTTCTTGACCGCCAAGCCAGCGGCAACCAAGAATTGCTGAGTTTCAGGCTCACTGCCCAGCGCGCGCACAAGGTTGTCCCATCCCTCGGGGGCAAACCCCAGACCAAATTCAGCGGCAATCTCACCACTCAGCCCCCGGCCCTTGAGGTACGCCACTGCCTGCTGCGCCTGGGGATGCTCGCGCAACTGCCGGCGATAGTAGCGGTCCGCGCGCACCAGCACGTCGCCGATCGCGTCGAGGTCATCAGGCGGGGTCGTCACTGCCGGCGCCGGACCGGACTCACGCGGAACAGTCAGGCCGGCACGCCCGGCAAGCTCTTCCACCGCCTCCGGGAACGTCATTTGTTCGTATTCCATCAGAAAGCCGATGGCACTGCCATGGATGCCACAACCGAAACAGTGAAAAAACTGCTTGTCTGGGCTGACGGTAAACGAGGGAGTTTTCTCTTCGTGAAAGGGGCAGCAGGCTTTGTAGTCCTTGCCCGCTCGGCGTAGCGGAACGCGCGAATCGATAACATCCACGATGTCGATCCGCGCCAGCAATTCGTCGACGAATTTCTCCGGGATCCTGCCCGTCATGGCTCTACTCTGTCGGGCCAAAGGACTCGAGTCTGCCCGTTGCGCCGGGAGTACGGGCCCGCCCTAGTCCTTGGCGGTGAGCTTCAGCTTGATCTTGCTGCTCACCTTTCCCATATCGGCGCGCCCCTGCAATGCCGGCCTAAGGCTCGCCACGACCTTTCCCATGTCCTTCACCCCACCGGCGCCGGTCTCGGCGATGGCCTTGGTGATCAGCTCGTCGATCTGCGCCTCGCTCAGGGGCTCCGGCAAGTACGATTCCCAGACAGCGATGTCCCGGCTCTCCTTGTCGACGAGGTCCTGGCGGCCGCCCTGCCGGAACTGCTCCACAGAATCGCGCCCCTGGCGGACCAGTTTTTCGATCACCGCCATTACCTGCGCATCGTCAAGCGTAATGCGCTCATCGACCTCACGCCGCTGGATCGCCGCCAGCAGCATGCGGATTGCCTCCAGGCGCCCCTGTTCCCGGCTGCGTAGGGCGCCCTTCATGTCCTCTTTGATCCGGTCTTTAAGCGTCACTGCGCGCTTCCGGAACCCTGCCCCACGGCTGAATCGGACGTTTCATTCAGTACAGGCGCGTCGTGCGGGCCGTGATCCGGGAGAGTTTCTTCAGCTCGCGCTTACGCGCTGCGGCAGCTTTGCGCTTGCGCACCGTCGTCGGCTTCTCGTAAAACTCGCGACGACGAATTTCTGCGAAGACTCCGGCCTTTTCGCAAGAGCGCCGGAAACGGCGCAGGGCCACCTCGAAGGGTTCGTGTTCCTTTACCCGGACAGTCGGCATCAATATTCCTCGGCAATTCGATTGAATACGAAACATGGCTAAACGGCGAACCGCGAATAATATATAATAATCTGCTCGTTGTCATCAGCTCAGCCCAAACCGGCCCACATGCGCGTACTCGGCATCGAAACCTCGTGCGACGACACTGGGATTGCGGTCTACGACTCTGAACTGGGGCTGTTGGGCCATCGGCTGTACTCCCAGAGCGGCCTGCACGCCGAATATGGCGGGGTGGTGCCGGAGCTGGCTTCCCGCGACCATATCCGCAAGGTCCTCCCCCTGACGCGCGAAGTTCTGGCTGCCTGCGCCACCCGGCCCCAGGAATTGCATGGAATTGCCTATACCGCCGGCCCCGGACTGGCGGGCGCACTACTGGTGGGCGCTGCCATTGGCCAGAGCCTGGCGTGGGCCTGGCGGGTGCCTGCCATCGGCGTGCACCACATGGAGGGTCATTTGCTCGCTCCCATGCTCGAACCCGACCCCCCCTCGTTTCCGTTTCTGGCGCTGCTGGTCTCCGGTGGCCATACGCTGATTGCCGACATCCAGGCCCACGGAAACTACAAAGTGATGGGGGAGTCGGTCGACGATGCCGTGGGCGAGGCATTCGATAAAACGGCCAAATTGCTCGGCCTCGGCTATCCAGGAGGACCGGCGATCGCGCGTGCCGCCTCCGCGGGCACGCCAGGCCGTTTCCGCTTTCCGCGGCCAATGACCGACCGACCGGGGCTGGATTTCAGCTTCAGCGGACTCAAGACGGCGGCCGCGCTGGCTGCAAGGGACCGGATCCTCGACCCCCAATCGGTCGCCGACATCGCCCATGCATTCCAAGACGCCGCGGTCGAAACGCTTGTCATCAAGTGTGAACGGGCTCTGGTGGCGACCGGACACCGGCGCCTCATCGTCGCCGGCGGGGTCGGCGCGAACCGCCTGCTCCGAGAGCGGCTGGCGGACCTCACTGCATCACTGGGAGCAAGGGTTTATTTTCCGCGCCCACAATTCTGCACAGACAACGGCGCAATGATCGCCCTGGCGGGATCCCTGCGTCTGGCGGCCGGACTGCGCGACGGGCCGGCTTTCGTCGTGCATCCGCGCTGGCCGATAGGCGATCTGCCTCCCGCGGGCTGACGCCGGCCCAGCTTTCGTGCCGGCATCTGAGGTGAGGCCAGGCAGACGCTATGGGCTGGACGATCCGTGCAGGCAGATGGTCGGTTCAGCAGGCCCGGGCTCGAGCCACGGGGCGCCCGGGGCGGGATCCATTAGCCGCGGTCGTTCCTCAAAAATGTATCCTGCTCTCGGTACCGGCAACCAGCTTGCGGATGTTGGAGCGATGACGCCAAAGCAGCAGCACCACGATGATGCTGGTTGCAATGAGGATTGGTCGTACTGGCATTCGCCACCATACGTACACCGGTGCCAGGATTGCAGCCGTGATTGCGGACAGGGACGAATAGCGGAACAACAGGGACATGACAACCCAGGTGGTCATCAGCAGCAGCCCCACCCAGATATTGACCGCCGAAATCACGCCAAGCGCGGTGGCCACCCCCTTGCCACCCCGAAAACCGTGAAAGACCGGATACAGATGTCCGAGGAATGCCGCAAGCATCACGAGCGCTATGGTCGTCTGGCCAGCCCCGAGCACGCGTGCCAGCACCACCGGTATGACCCCCTTGAAGACGTCGCCGACGAGTGTGACGGCCGCTGCCGCCTTGCCACCATAGCGCAGGACATTGGTGGCGCCGGGGTTTTGCGAACCCACCTTGCGGGGGTCCTGCAATCCCATCAGCCTTGTCACGACAATCGCGGACGAAACCGATCCGATCAGATAGGCCGCTACCGGAAGAAGATAAAAAATCATGGCGCGCTATTGGAAGACCTAAAGCGCCTGCCGTCAAGACATCAGCTACGGATTTCGCTATAGTCCCGCCGAGACCACGGAAATACCCATGGACCTGATTTACTTACACGGCCTGAAGGTCGACTGCATCATCGGCATCTGGGAGTGGGAGCGGCGCACAACCCAGACGATCACCATCGACATCGACATGGCGGTGGACGTGCGGCAGGCGGCTGCGACTGATCGAATTGAAGACACGCTCAACTACAAGGCTGTTGCCAAGCGCGTGGGTGCGTTCGTCGGCACCTCTCAGTTCCAGCTGGTGGAGACCCTGACGGAAAAGGTTGCCGAGCTGGTTCTGGGGGAATTCCGGATACCGTGGGTACGCGTGGCGATCAACAAGCGCGGGGCGATCCGGGATGCCACCGACGTCGGGGTGATCGTCGAGCGGGGACGGAGAAACTAGTCACGGCTCCGCGACCGGGCAGCGCACGGTGCCATCAGATGATCCCGGTGTTCGTTAGCATTGGCAGCAATATAGACCGTGAGCATCATATCCGCACGGCGGTCGCCGAACTGCGGACGCGCTACGGCACACTGCTGCTATCAGGCGTGTATGAGTCGACTGCCATCGGCTTCCGCGGAGACAACTTTTACAATCTGGTCGCCCGATTCCAAACCGATGTTCCGGTACTCGACCTGTTCGGCCAGCTGTCTGAGCTGGAGCGTGGCCACGGCCGCATTCGCGGCGCCGACCGATTTGTGTCACGCACGCTTGACCTGGACTTGTTGCTGTACGGCAACCTGGTACGTCGGGGCGGACCGCTCCGGATTCCGCGTCCCGAGATCACGCGCTATGCGTTCGTGCTGAAGCCGCTCTCCGAAATCGCGCCGGACCTTCGTCACCCGGTGACGGGGATCGGAATGGCAAAAATGTGGTCGCGCCTTGCAGCCGAGAACCAGGCTATATGGCCGGCGCTTATCGACGGACTCTAGCAGCTGGGCAAATCACGGACGCGTAACCGCAGCGAATCAGGCAACAATGGACCTTCCGCCGTCCACCGCGATGACCTGGCCGGATACATAGCCGGCGTCGCGCACCAGAAACAGCACCGCACGTGCGATATCAGCCGGTTCGCCGGAGCGTTTCTGCGGTACCCGCGAGAGGATGTGCTGCTTGGTGACGCCATCAAGCCCGTTCTCTGGCCACAGGATCGTGCCCGGTGCGACCGCGTTGACGCGCACCTCCGGCGCCAGCTCACGCGCGAGCGACTTCGTCAGCATCACCAGGCCGGCTTTGGCGATACTGTAGATCGGATAGTTCTTCAGCGGCCGCTCAGCGTGTATGTCGGTGATGTTTACAATGCATCCGCTGGTTCTTTTCAGGTACTGCGCGACAGCCTGCGACAGGAAGAACGGCGCTCTCAGGTTGGACCCGACCAGATCGTCCCATTGGCGGTCGGTCGCCTCCGCCATGGGAGTTGGATAGAAGCTCGATGCATTGTTGACCAGCACGTCCAGCCGCCCGAATTGCTGAAGCGTCCGGGACACCAGGCTCTGCCGGTCGGCCGCGTCGAGCAGGTCGCCCGGCACCAGCAGAACCGACGCAGGGCGGCTGGCGATCAGTTCCTGTTGCAGCGCCTGCGCATCGCTGCCGGACGCGCGATAGTGCACTGCCAGATCCATTCCCTGGGCATGCAGCGTGCGGCAGATTTCGGCACCGATGCGGCGCGCTCCGCCGGTTATCAGCGCCACTTTGCCGGTCAGAAGTTGAGGTTCCATGGTATTCTCTGGGGTAGACGATAAGCAATTCCATCCGCGCGCCCTTTGCGTGGCTCGGCCTTGCGGACAGCCACCCTGATGAGCATCCCTTGCAACAATAACCCGTACTGCACCCGCCCGCCAATATGGCGCCGCCACTCCCGCCCGGTCACTTCAGCGCCGGCCACGAGATGATTCCGCCCGCCCCTCTTCCTCCGGCTCCGGACATGGTTGATCTCCAGCACAGCCAGGCACTGGAACAACGGATCCGCGAGGAAGTCGACGCCAGCGGCGGCAGCATCGATTTCATGCGCTTCATGGAGCTGGCGCTCTATGCTCCGGGTCTGGGCTACTACAGTTCCTGTGCCCGGAAGCTGGGCGAGGGCGGTGACTTCGTGACTGCACCCGAGATCGGATCGCTATTTGCCCGCAGTCTCGCACGCCAATGCCAGCAGGTGTTCCGGCAGCTCGGCGGGGGCGACATCTTGGAAGTTGGCGCCGGCAGCGGAGCACTGGCCGCAGATCTTCTGACGACACTGGCCGGCGCCGGGCACCTGCCTGGCCGATACCTCATCCTCGAACTCAGCGCTGAGCTTCGTTTCCGCCAAGCGGAATACCTGGCCGCAAAGATTCCGCACCTGGCTCGGTACGTGACCTGGCTGGATCGGCTGCCGGACGAAGGTCTGCGCGGCGTGGTACTGGCCAATGAAGTCCTTGACGCAATGCCGGTGCAGCGGTTTCGCTCGCACCCGGACGGGATCAGGCTGCTTAACGTCTCTTGGGAGCCGGATGGCTTTGTCTGGCACGAGGTGCCAGCGCCTACAGCCTTCAGCAACCTGCTGCGGACACGCCTAGACCCGGCAGTTTTGCCTGCGGGCTATACGTCAGAGGTGAATCTGCAGGCGGAGGCCTGGATGCGCAGCATTGCTGGCACCCTTGCGTCCGGCGTTATCCTGATCATCGACTACGGATTTCCGCGCGACGAGTACTATCACGCCGACCGCGATACCGGGACGCTTATGTGCCATTACCGCCACCGCGTCCACGAGGACCCGCTCATCCTCGTCGGCCTGCAGGACATTACCGCACACGTGGATTTCACAGCCATCGCGGAAGCCGGATTTGCCGCCGGCTTGTCGGTGCTTGGGTACACCTCCCAGGCGGCGTTTCTGCTGGCCACCGGAATCGCTGACGCCATGCAGGATGCGACGGCCACGGATCCCAAGGCGCATCTGCGGAATGCCCAGGAAATCAGGAAGCTCACCCTTCCGCACGAGATGGGTGAGCTGTTCAAGGTCATGGCGCTAGGCCGCGGACTGGCTGAGCCCCTGTCTGGCTTCGCCCTGCAGGACCGACGGGGGCGCCTCTAGTCCCGCCGACCATGGCCGGACCGACCAGGCGTCTCCAGCACACGCCGCAACTGCTCCGGTGATGCAGTCCCTATCCAGACTCTCTCGACGGTTCCGTCACGCACAAGCACGGTCGTGGGCGTTCCCATGACTCCAAAGCTTCGCGCCAGTTCGGGCGCTTCGGCCACATCGATCTGGAACACGTTGCGATAATGGCGCGCGAGCTGTCCTATCTGGGGGGTCATGGACCGGCACATGCCGCATGACTTGCTGAAGAAATAAACCAGGGCACGCTCGCCGGGAGGTAGATCATAAGCTGCAAAGCGCGGGGCCGGCCTGCCGAGCATGCGGCGCGCCCGTAAAAAGGGCAGCGCCTGAAAGCCGAGGAACGCGGCTACAGCCGTAACGAGCAGACAATCCGCGATGCCCATATCAGAGCCCGTCCCAGGCAAGGATCTTCGGGTGGTGCGCGAAGGGCCACGTCGATGGCGGAATCCTCAACGAAACGATTCCTTCCCGGTGCCCGCCACAAAACCCGCGGTGGCTGCCTGACACCGTTGGGCGCTAGTCACCGCAGGGCCCGGTCGATCGCCGCCAGGCGCTCCTGGCGGATCCACTGTCCGGCTGCCGGACCCATTATTCCGGCCCTAATCGCGTCCGCACCACCAATCGTCCGGGCCGCCTCAAAGGCACACCGCACCCGACTGGCCTGGGGGTAAGGCTCGTCTTCGAAACCGCATCGCCCCCGGGCGTCGGCTTCGCATGCAAGCAGGAATTGGTCAATGCGACCGGGCCGGCGGAAGGCGTCGATCGCCTCCAGCATCTCGAGCATCATGACAGCCGGAAGCTCCGCAGCGCGGTGGCAGTAGCCGTGATACCGGGCGACCAGCATGGCCAGGTCCCGATAATCTTTGGGCACGCGCAACCGCAGGCAAAACTCCCGGATGATATCCACGCCTGCCTGCTCGTGGCCGGTATGGTCGGGCCATTGCTGCCTGGGCGTCCGGCTTTTTCCGACATCGTGCATGAGGGCCGCAAACCGGACCCGGGTGTCCCCGGTCAGGGATGCCGCCTCATCCAGAACCTTCAGCACATGCAGCCCCGCGTCGACTTCGGGGTGGTGCTGCTCCGGCTGCGGAACGCCGAAGAGGGCCGCAATCTCCGGGAACAGCCGGTCCAGCGCACCGCAACCGCGCAACACCTTGAAGAACACCGAAGGTCGCACCTCAGCCAGGGCTCGCTCCATCTCTACCCATACCCGTTCCGCAACAAGCGCGTCCGCTTCCCCGCTTTCAACCATTCGTCTCATTAACGCATTGGTCGAGTGTGCGACATGAAAGCCCCATTTGGCATAGCGGGCTGCGAACCGCGCAACGCGCAGTATCCGCACCGGATCTTCGGCAAATGCCGCCGATACATGCCGCAAAACCCCGTTTCGCAGATCTTCAGCGCCCCCAAACGGATCGATCAACGTACCATCTTCAGCCTCCGCCATGGCGTTGATGGTAAGGTCACGCCGCCTGAGGTCGTCTTCCAACGTGACATCCGGCGCGGCGTGGACGGTGAACCCGCGATACCCGGGGCCGGTCTTACGCTCAGTACGTGCCAGTGCATACTGCTCATGAGTATCGGGATGAAGGAACACGGGGAAATCGGCTCCGACCGGACTGAAGCCCCGCGCGACCATTTCTTCCGGGGTGGCGCCAACCACCACATAGTCGCGATCCACAGCCTTGATGCCGAGGAGGCGATCACGGACGGCGCCCCCTACCAGATACACGCGCATGGACTTTATAGTACTTGGGGCGTCAACTTCCGACAAACATGATCCGGCGCAGATTCTACGCACTGTTGGGCATCGCGGCGTCGCTGGCGACAGCCGCCTGCTCCACCTTGTCTTACTATGGCCAGGCCATAAATGGCCAGTACCAGTTGATCGAGAGGCAGCGGCCGATAAGTGCCATCCTGAAAGATCCCGCAACACCCGCGCCGTTGCGGGACCGGCTTAGGGAAGTTGTGCATATCCGCGACTTCGCAGTCAAAAAGTTGGATCTTCCTGACAACGGCAGCTACCACAACTACGTCGACTTGGGACGGCAATTCGTCGTGTGGGATGTGTATGCCGCTCCGCAGCTTTCGCTGCAGCCGCGCAAATGGTGCTTTCCGATCGCAGGATGTGTGGCCTATCGCGGCTATTTCTCTCGTGTCGCCGCCGAGCAATACGCCCGCCGTCTGCATCGTCGTGGCTACGATGTTTTTGTCGCCGGGGTTACTGCCTATTCGACCCTCGGATGGCTTCGCGATCCGGTATTGAGCACCATCCTGCGCGGCGGAAACACCCGTATTGCCGGGCTCATTTTTCACGAGCTTGCACACCAGAAGCTTTATATCCCGGGTGACACGACTTTCGACGAATCGTTTGCGGTGGCGGTCTCCCGCGCCGGCGTGGAGCGCTGGCTTCTGGCCAGCGGGAACAGCCGGGAGCTTCACCGCTATCGGGAACAGCGCCGCAGGCAGGCACAGGTCATGGCGCTGCTCCTCAGGTACCGTTCACATCTCGCAGCGCTCTATGCATCTGATGAACCGCGTGCCCGCAAACTGCTGGACAAGCAGCGCATATTTGCGGGACTGCGCTCGGCCTACGCCAGGCTGGAGGAGAGCTGGGGAGAGAAATACCCGCGCATCGGACAGTATTTCAGGAACATCAACAATGCCTATTTAGTACCGATAGGCCTATATGACTGCGACGTCGGCGCATTCGATTCGCTGCTCGCCTCGGTTGGCGGCAAGCTACCGGCGTTCTACGCCAAGGCCCGGCAAATCGGGAATCTGCCCCCGGAGCAGCGCCGCTGTGCCCTGGCAGCCCTGAGACCGCCCAAGCATTCAGGTTGCGGCAGCAACCATGACTGAAGATCATCTTATGCGGCTGCCCACACCGCTAGTCTTTCAAAACCGGGGCCGGAGGCCTGCAACGGAGCAGTTTGATCGGCGCGCAGCGCGCATGGAAAATAGTTGCCAGGGATGGGGCGGAGCCGGCACGCCAGAACGGGCTGGTCCCGGGCTGTTGAAGCAAACTGTCCGCGGACCAGGCCGGCCTTCACTGAATCTCACGTGTCTGGCTGACGGCTTGCCGCACCGTCCGGCACGCTGCATCCGATGAAATTTTGCCGGAACCGGCTAGCTTCTGGCTCTTGCGTAGTTGCCAATTACACCCGGGCGTTCGGCCATCGGGCTGACCGCCAGCCTGTCTCCCTTCAGGATCGCCCCATTGAGCCTGGCAATCGCTGCCCGGGCACGCTCATCGTCCGGCACATAGACGAAGGCATACCCCTTGCTGCTGCGGCCGGCATTCGCCGGCGTCAGGCTGGCGTAAAGGATTTCCCCCAAGCCGCTGAAAATGTGCTGTAAATCTGCTTGCGCAACTCCTGGCGAGATATTGCTGACATACAGATTCATCCTGATCTCCTTGCACTCATGCACCGCGCTGCCGCGGCCTTCAATACGGTCGCTGTCTTCAGGCCGGCGATGGATCACCGTTTGAGTATCGGTCAGCGCTTGGGGGCTGTATAGCAAGGCGAAAACCACTTGTCCGCCTCAGCAGACCGGCTGTCGACGCAACGCCATCCGCTATGGGCGGAGGACCCCTCGGCATAGCAGCCGCTCCCCGACCGGGACCGCATCATGCCCTGCCCGGGGACCGGTATCTCGAATAGCGCCGACTCGGGTCCACACCGAGATAGAGCGGCGCTACGTCTTCCAGGGAGGAGGGCGTAATGCCAAAGACCACCGGAAAACCGCCCTCGCAGATGCTGTCTCGCCTCAGTGACCGGTAGTTGTCCAACGAGAACGGCTTGCCCGGAACAAACTCCAGAATGGAGGCTTGCAGCCGCGACAGGCCATCCCCGAGAGCGATGATCCGCCGCCGCACACCCGCGAGCCCGGCCAGATATTCGACGATCTGGCGCAACGAATAGACGTGCGGGCCACACAGACTGTAACTCTGGCCGTAGGTCCGGGGGTCGTCCAGGGCCAGCGCGAATGCGCTGGCCACGTCCTCCACATACACCGGCTGCAGCCGCGCATCCGGACAAGCCAGCGGAAACGCCAGAGGTGCGGCATGCAGCAGCCGCACGAAGCGGTTGGTAAAGTTGTCGCCCCGGCCGAAGATTACCGACGACCGGAACGCTGTGACATGCAGGTCGTCGCCTTCCGAGGCCATGACCAGCGACTCGCCCCGGGCTTTGCTGCGCAGATAATGGCTGGGCGCATCCAGCGACGCTCCGAGCGCGCTCATGTGCAGCAGCCGCTGCACTCCGCTGTCGCGACAGGCCTGTACAATCGTTCGCGGCAGATCGACGTGAACCTGTTCGAACCCCCGGCCGCTGCGGCCGCGTTCGTTCAGAATCCCGACCAGATTTATGACCGCATCGCATCCACGGAATTCACGCCGCAGCAGCGCCGGGTTGCGGATGTCTCCTTCCACCAGATGCGCCGTCGGTAGCACCAGCAGATTCTTGTGGCGCTCGCGGTGACGAGTGATAACGAAGACTTCGTGACCGGCGGCAGCCAACAGCGCCGCGAGGCGCCGGCCGACAAATCCGGTACCGCCGAGAATGCATACTGTGCGTTTCGACAATATTCTGGCCTCCGCTTCTTGCCGGTTGGGTGCACCTGCCGCCATTCGCTACCGGGTTCGCATTGCGCCGAGGGGGCAGCAAGTGTGGCCGCACTACGGCCATGCAGTCTAGCGGTCGCGGTCGAGCGTGCCGGTCTGGATGGGACCTACCGGCCGCTCTCGGGCAGCGGCAACACACCGCCGCCTGCCGGCAGGACCGTCGGCATGGCCCGGTTCAGGCTGAATTCCTTGTCGCCAAGGAGATAGGCGTATACCGTGCTGAACGCCATCACATCCTTCACGTAGTTGCGTGTTTCGCGATAGGGGATTGTGTCTACCCAGGCATCGGCATCCAGCTTGTGCGTCTGCGGGAGCCACTGTGTCACACGGTTGGGCCCAGCATTGTACGCCGCCGTGGCCAGGACTTCGCGCCCGCCGGTGTCGTCCAAAACGGTTTTCAGATACGTGGTACCGAGCCGCAGGTTGTTTGCAACGTTCAAGATGGCACTGTCAGTGCGCACAAATAGATGGATGCGCAGCCCGGTAAGCCACCCCGTACGCGGCATTAGCTGCATTAATCCCAGCGCTCCCACATCCGACCGCGCATCGGTCATGAACGCGCTTTCCTGACGCAGTATCCCGTAGACCCAGCTGGGATCGATACCATTGTCCTGAGCATTGGTTTCGATCATGTTCCGGTAAAGGAGCGGAAAGCGCAAACCCAGATCGTTCAGATTGCCGCTCTGCGCCGCCGTCAGAATAGCGCGATCGTACCATCCCCATTCGCGAGCCAGCACCGCCGCGACCTGCAGATCCTGGCTGTCCATGTTGCGGGTGGCCCAGGCCCATTGGCGCCTCGCGTCGACGGTTTCACCGAGCACAAACAGCTCCTTGGCCATCTGAATCGACGGCCTCGCGAGCATTGAGCTGATTTCCAGTGGGGTGGTCTGGATCCGTTCGCGCTGCATCGCAAAGCGGCGCCCAAGGCGGTTTGCCGACAAAAAGCCATAGTAGCTGCGGTCTTTCGCCAAAGTTGAGAAGATCCGCAGCGCCGCCGCGTCATCACCAACTTTCTCCAGGGCCCGTGCCTTCCAGTAGCGCCACTCCTTCCGCGCTTGCTCCCCGGGAGGGAGGGCAGCTATGAAGTCGAGCGCCATGCGCCACCTTCTCGCGCGCAGTGCCGCCCGTATCCGCCATCGGCGCAGCGACCCGTTACCCGGGCCTGCGGAGGCCATGGATAACCAACTCAATGCCTGCGGCAGATGATCCTGCGCCGCCAGGATGCCGACCTGGCGCAGGACATAGTTGTTGTCTTCGCCGAAAAACTGGTACTTATGCCTTATGGCATTCCAGGTCTTCATCGCCGCAGCCGGGTTGTCATAAGCGATCCGGACGACCCCCTGCCGGACGATCTCGCGCGCCAACGGCGTCACGACCGGATAGCGGATGTCTTTCAACACACGCTGCGGATCGCGGTACATGGCCATCCAGCGATCCACCCAGATCCGGTCCTTGACGGGCAGATCCCACTTTAACTCCGCGGCGAGAGTAAGATTCTGCTGCTGCATGGCAAGATGAATGCGCTGCCACACTACGCTGGGAGTCATGTATCCTGCCCTGCGCCACGCGACCAGCACGGGGTTACATGCATCCGGAAGGTTATCCCCGGTCATCCATAAGCGGCTGATTTCCGTCATCAGTGGCGTACGCTGTTTGGCGGCACGCAGCAGGTAATTGAGCCGGTCGCAGTCGAGCGCCGACTCCGGATCGACGTTCTGGTACTCCTGCAAGAAGATCTTCCAGTCACCCCGTTTCGCCAGATAGTGCAACCACTGCTGGCGGAGCATGTTGCCAATCGGAGCATCCTGATTCTGTTCGATGAATGTGCGTAGCGTCGCAACGGACGTAGAGGGAATCCGCCGTTTCAGATAATAGTACTGAAGGTAGCCATGCAGGACATAGCCCTTCAGATTGCCTGCGAGCTCATGGAATTGCCTTACGTCGCCGGATCTGAGCGCAGCAAGGGCATTCAGGTATTCCTGGCGGTACAGATCGATCTTCCGGCCTGCGGCGCACGCCGTTCCGACCGCGCCCTGCAGGACCGCTGCAAGGACAACAAGACACAGTGTGAATCGCGGCTTCATGCCTGATGATTATAGTGCCTAGCCCGTTCCGGCGCGCCGGGTGCCGCGCTCACCGAAGAGCACGGTCTGAGCAGCACCGAAACCTGCCACCCGCCGACGGCATCCATGTTAAATCAACCGGTGGCCGTACCGCCAGTGAGACCGTGCCTGCCGAGGCTGAGCAATCGGAGTGCGCTGTGACTCCAGCCACTGGTGGCCGCAGCGGCAAACTGACCGCATCGCCTTTTTGCGTCTTGCGGAGCTGACTTTGTGAAATTGGCGGCATTGCCGATCGCGCGTTTCTGCGCGGCGGATGACCCGGTGGAAGGAAGCCAAGGGCGGCATTCTGACGCCGCTGAGGATAGAACGAGCCATGCCCAGGCAATTCGGTGACGAAGGGCCCGTCCTGGTACCCGGGCAACGCCAAGACCGGGGCCGACTTTTCATGCGGGACACAGCCATGCAATCCGGATCCAGCACCGGAGCGTACCCCGACGCGCAAGGAGGCAACCGGGGACGCCGGCGGCCGTGACGGTGCCTTCGGGCGCCATCGAAGGACAGCGGCGGGAATTCGCCAGCAAGACACGGTTCTGGCAGGGGCGCTTCGGACGCCACACGGGCAAGCAGGCGCCGCCTTCGCCCAGGCAACCGCGATGCCCCCGCCGGGCTTGCCGGTTTGGCAGCCTGAAACCTCACGGATAGAATGGGCGAAAGACGGGGAATTGCCGCATGACCTCGGCCCAGGTTAACCGGCTCTAGCGGGCCAAATTCGAACAAACTCATGGCGCGCTGCGCGGCCGGATACTTCTAACTGATGCTCGAGATTGCAGTCATCTACGTCCTGGTCGGAACCGCCGCAGGCACGATTGCCGGCCTGCTCGGAATCGGCGGCGGGTTCATCATTGTTCCGGCACTGCTGTTCGTATTCCACAATCAGGGATTCGCGCCGGACCTGGCGGCCCACATGGCAATCGGCACCTCCCTGGCGACGATTGTGCCAACCTCGCTGTCATCACTGCTGGCCCATCACCGGCGCGGTGCGGTGCAATGGCCGGTGTTCCGGCTCCTTGCGCCCGGCATTATTCTTGGAGCGCTGGCAGGATCGATGGTAGCCGGCATGCTGCACGGCCGGGTATTGCATGCAGTCTTCGGGCTGTTCGCGTCCATCGCGGCGGTGCAGCTGATCCTGAATCGGCCGCCCGCGCCGCACCGGCAACTCCCACATCGCCTGGGAATGATCGGCGCAGGGTCGTTCATAGGGGCCGTCTCGGGCATTACCGGCATCGGCGGTGGCAGCCTGACCGTTCCGTTCCTCCTGTGGTGCAATGTCGGTGTCCGTCAGGCGGTTGCGACTTCTGCCGCCTGCGGCTTTCCGATCGCCGTATCGGGCACTCTCGGGTTTGTAGCTAGCGGCTGGCACGACAGCGGCCTGCCGGCCTGGTCCACCGGGTCGGTATACTGGCCGGCGGTTCTGGTCATCGCTGCCGCGAGCGTGACTTTCGCACAGCTGGGCGCACGTCTCGCCCATCGGTTGCCGGTGAAGCTGCTGAAGCGGATCTTCGCGGGTTTCCTGGTATTCATGAGCATCAAGTTGCTCGCGGGTTGACTCCGGCGGCTCCGCAGTCAGGCGCGCTCGGAAACCGCTCAGGTATTGCCGGCATGGGCGTGCCGCCGATAACTCCAGATCAATAGGCCGATCCCGATGATGATCATGGGAGCGCTCAGCAGCTGCCCCATGGTCAGCCAGCCGAAGGCGAGATAGCCGAGCTGGGGATCCGGCACGCGCACAAACTCTGCCAGAAACCGGAAGATGCCGTAGAAAATCAGGAACAGCGCTGAAACCGAACCAATTGGCCGCGGCTTGCGCGAAAATGTCACCAGAATGATCAGTAGCGCTACACCTTCCAGCGCGGCCTCGTACAGCTGGGAGGGCTGGCGTGGCAGCGGGCCGGCGCCACGGAACACCATTCCCCACGGCAGGGTGGTTACTTTGCCCCATAGTTCCTGGTTGATGAAGTTGCCGATACGGCCGGCGCCGAGACCCAGGGGCACCCAGGGCGCAATAAAATCCGTGACCTCCAGGAGCGCCTTTCCGTGCTTGCGCCCGAAAAACCAAAGGGCCACGATTACACCGAGCAAGCCACCATGAAACGACATGCCCCCGTCCCATACTTCGAATACCGCGGGCGGGTGCGCCATATAGTAGTCGAGGTTATAGAACAGCACGTAGCCGATGCGCCCACCGAGGATCACACCCAGGGCGCCGTAAAAAATCGCATCAGCCACCTGATCTGGCGTCCAGCCCGATCCCGGACGGCGTGCACGGCGGTTGGCGAAGTACCACAGTCCCAGGAACCCGAAAACATACATCAGGCCGTACCAGTGGACTTCTATGTGGATACTGTGGCCCAAAATCTTGAAGGGCGGGAATCCGAATGCGATGGGATTGATGTCTGGGGCATAAAGCATGGGAAAGGGCTCCGGATGTGGGCTGTTAGCTAGGATTGCACGCTGGCCGATATTATCCCTTCAGCTCGGCAAGATGCGGGAAAAAAATACCTTGAGATAGCCGGTTTCGGGAATCGCCGGGTGCACCGGATGATCCGGTCCCTGTCCGCCCTGCTCGACTAGCTGCAGGAACCGGTCCAGGTGGCGGCTTGATTGCAGCAGAATCTGCTGCAAGTCGGAGCGTGCCAGATGATAGGAACAGGATGCGGAAACGAGTATGGCGTCCTTGGCCAACACCTGCATCGCCATCTGGTTCAGGCGGTGATAGGCCCGTACCCCTTCCCTGGCATCCTTCTTCCGCTTGATGAATGCGGGCGGGTCCGCGATGACCACGTCAAAATGACGGCGCTCGGCGCGCAGTTGGCGAAGCGTCTCGAACGCGTCGTCGTGCAGCACCGAAAGCCTGTCTTCCACACCGTTCATCGCCGCATTGCCGCGAATCCAGTCCACCGCACGCGCCGAACTCTCGACGCACAGCACGCTCGCCGCGCCGGCCGCGGCCGCCTGTACACCCCATGCCCCGGTGTAGCTGAATAAATCGAGCACCGCGGCTCCTTTGACATAGTCCGGCAGGCGCGCGCGATTCATACGTTGGTCGTAGAACCAGCCGGTCTTCTGGCCCTCTACCACCGGGGCTTCGAAGCGCACCCCGTTCTCCTCGATCATGACGCGGTCCGGCATCTCGCCCAAGGGGATTTCCACATAGCTGCCCAGGCCCTCGACTTCCCGACTGGCGCTATCGTTGCGCAACACAATGGCCCGCGGATGCAAAACCTTGTCGATCGCTGCAACAACCTCCTCTCTGAGCCGTTCCATTCCAGCGGTGGTAATTTGCGCCACAACAACGTTCCCGTAGCGGTCAACCACCAGCCCCGGCAGTCCGTCGCTATCGCTGAATGCCAGCCGGTAATAGGGCTGCCTGAAGATTCTTTCCCGCAAGCCACGACAGATGTTGAGCCGGTGAACCAGAAGTGACTGGTTGAGGGGCTGGGCACTATCGCGGCTCACCAGACGCGCACAGATCAGGGTGTGGGGATTGACGTAACCACAACCTAGAGCCCTACCCGCATGATCTTGAATGACGGCCGCCTGGCCCGGCTCGAATTCCGCCAGTGGCGTCGCCGCGGTGTCCACCTCATTGCTGTATACCCATACGTGACCCGCACGCAGACGGCGGTCTTCGTTTCTTTTCAGTCGCAGGGGCGCAAAGGTCATAACAAAAGTGTCAGATTACGGGGGCGCAAGCTTACGGTAAACCGTCCTGAATGGGAAATTCCGGGCGGCGTGGCCCGGTCGCACCGTGCCGGCAGGCGGGCAGCCTGTGGCGCTGAATTGCCGGAAGATCGCAAGGGCCATACCCACACAGACAGCGCCAGCGCGACGCGCTATAGTGTACCCTGACTCTACTGCCTGCCCACGCCGATGTCCTCCACCACCGCGCGTCACACC
Organism: Gammaproteobacteria bacterium; assembly: GCA_028068195.1. Classification (GTDB taxonomy): domain Bacteria; phylum Pseudomonadota; class Gammaproteobacteria; order Acidiferrobacterales; family UBA6901; genus JAJYCY01. The sequence continues at coordinate 63,114 of JAPTTX010000025.1, read as the reverse complement.
AACCGGCTGATCGACGAAACCAGCCCTTATCTGCTGCAGCACGCACACAACCCGGTAGACTGGTTCCCGTGGGGCGCCGAAGCGCATGAAAAGGCACGGTCGGAAGACAAGCCCATTTTGCTGTCGATCGGCTATTCGGCTTGCCACTGGTGCCACGTAATGGAGCAGGAATCGTTTGAGGACGAAGCGGTGGCCGGTCTGATGAATACCTTGTACGTGTGCATCAAGGTTGACCGCGAAGAGCGTCCGGACCTGGATAAAATCTACCAGCTCGCCTATCAGATGCTGGCGCAGCGGCCGGGCGGCTGGCCGCTCACCATGTTTCTGTCCCCCGACGATCACACGCCCTTTTTCGGGGGGACGTATTTTCCGAACGCTCCCCGCTACGGAATGCCGGCGTTCACCGACATACTGCGCCGGGTAGCCACGTATTTCCGCGATCAGCGCAGCGAGATCACTGCCCAGAATACCGCGATCCGCAACGCGTTTGGGCGCATTCAGCCGGGCGCGCCGGAGCCGGGATTGCTGCCGGGACCAGAACTGCTGGCTGCCGCCAGACGCGAGCTCGCAGAGCATTTTGACGCGCGCGAAGGGGGCTGGGGCGGTGCCCCGAAGTTTCCGCATCCGACCAACATCGATCGTTGCCTGCGCCAATGGGCATCGGCGCCCCGCGAACCGGACCTCGGAGCCCTTGCCATGGCCAGGCACACACTGAGCGCCATGGCGCTGGGCGGAATCTACGACCAGATTGGGGGCGGCTTCTGCCGCTATTCCGTTGACCAGCATTGGATGATTCCGCACTTCGAGAAGATGCTGTACGACAATGCACAGCTGCTGGCTCTTTACTGCGACGCGGCGATTGCCACCGGAGATGAGCTGTTCCGGCGAGTCGCCACGGAGACGGCCGAGTGGCTCATGCGGGAAATGCAATCTGCCGATGGTGGCTACTATTCGACGCTCGACGCCGATTCCGAGGGACGCGAAGGCAAGTTCTACGTGTGGACGAAAGAGGAGCTTCGGACAATCCTCAGTGATGACGAGTACCGCGTCGTGGCACCGCATTTCGGCCTGAACCGTCCAGCCAACTTTGAGAACGAATTCTGGCATTTGCGCGTTTGCGCAGCAGGCAGCGATGTCGGAGGGACGCCGGCCGGGGAGGTCCGCAGAGTGATTGACAGCGCCCGCCGCAAGATTTTCGCGGCGCGCGAGCGGCGCGTTCGCCCCGGACGCGATGAGAAGGTCCTGACGTCCTGGAACGGGCTTGCCATCAGGGCCATGGCCCATGCTGGGCGCTTTCTCGGCCGCGGCGATTTCATCGATTCTGCGCAACGCGCCCTCGATTTCGTGCGCGCGCGCCTCTGGAAAGACGGCCGCCTGCTCGCCACGTGCAAGGACGGAGCCGGGCGCCTTGGCGCCTACCTGGATGATTATGCCTTCCTCATCGATGGAGTGCTCGAAGTTGTGCAGGCACGCTGGCGCGACGGCGATCTGATGTTTGCGGTCGATCTCGCGGAGACGCTCCTCGATCATTACGAAGACGAGCGCCACGGCGCCTTCTTCTTCACCGCCGACGATCACGAACCCCTCATCCATCGCCCCAAGCCGGCAGGCGATGACGCACTGCCCTCGGGAAACGGCGTCGCTGCGCTCGCGCTGCAGCGTTTGGGCCACATTTTGGGAGACGCCCATTTTCTCGATGCTGCGGAAAAGACCATCCGGGCACTGTACCGGGAGGCCGCCGCGTACCCATCGGGCCACAATGCGCTGCTGGGGGCGGTGGAGGAACACCTTGAACCGCCACAGACGGTCGTATTGCGCGGTCCCGCGGAAGCCATGGGGCCATGGGTCGAACGCTGCCAACGTTTTTACGCGCCCCGCCGGATCGTGCTGGCGATACCGGACACGGCAACGGTCGTGCCCGGCGTGCTCGCCAGTCGTGGCGCTACGGGCGGTGTCACCGGCTACGTCTGCAGCGGTCACGCATGCAGCGCGCCGGTCACGGAACTGGACGCGCTCGGACCTCTGCTCGACGGCTGTGAAATGCAGTTATACGATTCAGTGACCGTCGCCCATGAATAGCGGATCCGGAGACAAGCGGGTAGCGCCGAAGACGCTGGAGGATTTCATCCGTGAAGCGCGAGCGCGCATTCAGGAAATTCATCCGGACGAACTCGACGAAATGATCGAGAACCATGACGATCTTCTGATCGTCGATGTGCGGGAACCCGATGAATATGGCAAGGGTCATATTCCAGGAGCGCTGCTGGTGCCGCGCGGCACGCTCGAGGGCGCCGCCGACCCGGGCAACGGGCACCGCATCGAACCGCTTTGCAGTGCGCGCGACCGCACCATCATTGTCTACTGCGATACCGGCGCACGCAGCGCGCTCGCGGCGGACACGCTCACCCAGATGGGCTTCAACAGTTACAATCTGGCGGGCGGGCTGGTCCTGTGGGAAGCGGATGATTTCCCGGTCATACGGGATTAGAAATCCGGTTCAGAAAGCGTAGCCGAATTCGCGTCGGAAACGGTCGGCGAACCCAGCCGGTTCGACGCGGTGATTCTGGGTCCCGTGGCATTCGATCTTGATCGCGCCCATCAGCGCGGCAATGCGTCCAGTCGTGTCCCAGTCCATGCCGTGCGCGATACCGTACAGGAGTCCGGCACGGTAGGCATCCCCACATCCGGTGGGGTCGACGATTTGCTGCGCCCTGGCCGCGGGAATCACATATTTCTGTCCCCTTGAATGAATCTCGGACCCTTCACCGCCCCGGGTGAGGATCAATCCATCCACGCGCGCCGCAAGTTCCCGCAGCGACTTTCCCGTACGTTCCTGGAGCAGCTTGCACTCATAATCGTTGACGCTCAGGTAGGTGGCCTGCTCGAGAAAGGCGTCGAGCTCGGCGCCATCGAACATCGGCATCCCCTGGCCCGGGTCGAATATGAAGGGTATGCCGGCATCAGCGAACTGCTGGGCGTGCAGCAGCATGCCGTCGCGGCCATCCGGTGAGACGATTCCGAGACTCACCGGACCTGCCTGGCTGACTGAATTGAGGTGCGAATAACCCATTGCACCCGGATGGAAAGCGGTAATCTGGTTGTCGTCCAGGTCCGTCGTAATGAAGGCCTGTGCGGTGAAGGTTCCGGGTACCACGGTGACGTGGTCACGCCGTACGCCCCAGCGATCCAGCCAGCGGGCGTAGGCCTCGAAGTCGTCCCCGACCGTTCCCATGGTCAGCGCATCGCCGCCAAGCATCTGCAGATTGTAGCCAATATTGCCAGCACAGCCGCCAAACTCCCGCCGCATCTGGGGCACCAGAAACGAAACGTTGAGGATATGCACCTGCTCTGGAAGGATATGATTCTTGAACCGGTCCGGGTACACCATGATGGTGTCGAACGCGAACGAACCACAGATCAGTACCGTCATGAAATTCTCTCCGGACGCTGCCCGCGGTCACGTCGCATGGTCACCGCGGCGCATCGCGGGCAGCAGCCAGCACCGGGACCTTTTGGCGCGCAGTATACCGGAAACGCCTGCCGAGCGGACCCAATGTTCACGGGGAGCGGCACAAGATCCTAAATTGCCGCCTTCCATTTCAAGTCGAGTTCGCGTGCCGCCCTCACATCGTCGAGCCGCCGCACTGGGGTGGTATGCGGGGCATTCTTGACCAGATCGGGATTGGCGCGCGCCTCCTGAACAATCTCCTCCATGGCCGCCAGGAAACCGTCGAGTTCTTCCTTGCTTTCCGTCTCTGTCGGCTCTATCAGAAAGCACTCCGGAACCAGCATCGGAAAGTATGTGGTTGGCGCATGGAATCCCTTGTCCAGGAGCCGCTTGGCGACATCCATGGCAGTTACGCCGGTCGCATCCTTGACGGGTTTCAGCGTAATGATGAACTCATGGGTCGCCCGGCGATCCGGAAATGCGGCGGTGAATCCCTGCTGCTTGAGGCGGGCGAGCATATAGTTCGCGTTGAGCGTTGCGAACTCCGCAACGCGCTTCATGCCCTCTCTTCCGAGCAGTCGCGCGTAGATATAGGCGCGCAGCAGGATCCCGGCATTCCCCATGTATGCGGAAAGACGGCCAATCGACTGTGGGCGGTCTTTCTCAGTTTCGACGAAATAGCTTCCGTCCCGTGACTGCGCCACCACCGGAACAGGCAGGAAGGGCAGAAGCCGATCATTGACGCCAACCGGCCCGGCGCCTGGTCCGCCGCCGCCGTGCGGCGTGGAGAAGGTTTTGTGCAGATTCATGTGAATGACGTCAAAACCCATACTGCCAGGTTTGACCTTTCCCAGAATCGCGTTCAGGTTTGCGCCGTCGTAATAGAGCAGGCCGCCCGCCTCGTGCACAATCCGCTGCACTTCCTGGATGTCCCTCTCGAACACCCCGAGCGTCGACGGATTGGTGAGCATCAGGCCGGCGGTCTGGAGTCCCACGGCAGTCCGCAGCTTTGCTATATCTATGCCTCCATGCGCATCCGTCGGGATCTCGCGCACGGTGTAGCCGCACATGACGGCGGTAGCAGGATTGGTCCCGTGAGCAGCGTCCGGCACCAGAATTTCGGTGCGCCCCGTGTCGCCGCGCGATTCGTGATAGGCACGGATCATTGCGACACCGGCAAATTCGCCTTGCGCACCCGCCATGGGCGTGAGCGACACCGCCCTCATTCCGGTCACGTCTTTGAGTATTTCCTGCAGCTCGAACAGACAGGCCAGAAATCCCTGGCCCGCAGCCGCTGATGCAAGCGGGTGTCTGGCAAGAAACTGCGGCAGCATGGAATATGTATTGCATGCCCGCGGGTTGTACTTCATCGTGCACGAACCGAGCGGATAAAAATGCGTGTCGATCGAGAAATTCTTCTGCGACAGCCTGGTGTAGTGGCGCACAGCCTGCATCTCCGAGACTTCGGGAAGGGCCGCACGTGTCCGGCGCCGCAGCTCCGGGGGGATATCCCTGATTTCGGGGGCGAGGGAGGGGGCCTGAGACGGGTTGCGGCGCCCCGGACGGGAAAGCTCAAATATCAGCATGTTCTTAACCTGCGCAAGCACGTTTGTCTCCAATACAATGCATACCCGGATCGCGATCCGGCAATCAGGCGGGGCGTCTGCTGTGCTGCCGGAGGGCCCGGCTCCGTTACTTCAGCGCGGCAATGGCCTTATCGTAGTTCGGTTCCTGCGCGATTTCCGGAACGAGTTCGGTGTACACCACGTTGTCGCCCTGGTCGAGCACCACCACCGCGCGCGCTGTGATGCCGGCAAGCGGGCCGTCCTCGATCAGCACTCCGTAATCCTTGGCAAAATGGCGGTCGCGCATCATGGACAGCGTCACCACGCTTCCGGCATTTTCGGTGCTGCAGAAGCGGTTCTGCGCAAACGGCAGGTCGGCGGAGACGATCAACACCACAATGTCGCTCCGGTCCTTGGCTTGATCGTTGAATTTCCTGGTACTGGTGGCGCACACCGGCGTATCGAGACTCGGAACGATGTTGAGAAGCTTCTTCTTGCCCTTGAAGCTCGCGAGGGTGACGTCATGCAGCTCCGAGTCCGTCAGACGGAAATCCGGCGCCTTGCTGCCTATCCTCGGAAGATCGCCGAAAACCTGTATGGGGTTGCCCTTCAGCGTTACGGTTGCCATATCAATTCCTCCTTGGTGATGTAGTTACATCTTCTGCGCGCACGGCGGATCCAGGCGGCGCTTGCTCAGTATGCGCTGCATCTGTTCTGTGTAGCGGTCGATGTCGGCGGTCGTCTTGGTTTCGGTGGCGCAGACGAGCAGGCACTGGCCAAGTTCCGGGTAGTCGTCTGTGAGCGCGAAGCCGGCCAGAATTCCCTGAGCCTCCATGGCGCGCAAAACATCACCCACTGGGGAATTCAGGCGCAAGACAACCTCGTGGAAAACCGGGTGGTCGAATACCGGTTCCACCCCGGCAACGGATCCTAATCGCGCCAGCAGCGCAATAACGTTTGCGTGTGACTGCGCTGCCACCCGCTCCAGCCCTTCGGGGCCAAGCAGTGACATATAGATGGTCGCAGCGGTAACCAGAAGGCCCTGGTTCGTGCAGATATTCGAAGTGGCCTTGGAGCGGCGGATATGTTGCTCGCGGGCCTGCAGCGTAAGCGTAAAGCCGGGTCGACCGTCCCGGTCGACGGTACGGCCGATGATGCGTCCGGGCATCTGGCGCACATATTCCTGCCTGGTGGCCATGAATCCGAAATACGGGCCGCCGGAAGACAGAGGCACGCCCAGTGGCTGGCCCTCACCGACAACGATATCCGCGCCGGCGCTGCCCCATTCGCCAGGAGCCTTGAGTAGCGCGAGAGAAGTGGGGTTAACACAGGCAATGACAAGCAGTCTGTGCCCATGTGCCCAGTCGGTCAGGGCATCCACGTCCTCCAGCACGCCGAAGAAATTCGGCTGTGAAATCACGAGCGCGGCACAGTCTTCGCTGTAATGCCTCTCCAGCGCATTCAGTGGACTGCTTCCGGACTTCATATCGTAGTCCGGCTCTATGAGTTCAATACCCTGATTGTGCACGATCGTTCTGGCAACCTTGCGATATGCGGGATGGACGGACCGAGGCACGAGCACCTTGCGCCCCTTCCGGTGCAACCGGATTGCCATCAGCACCGCCTCTGCCAGGGCAGAAGCTCCGTCGTAGAGAGAAGCGTTCGATACGTCCATGCCGGTCAGGCTGGCCATCATCGTCTGGTATTCGTACAGAAGCTGAAGGGTGCCCTGGCTGGCTTCCGCCTGGTAGGGTGTATAGGCAGAATAGAATTCGCCGCGCGTGGCAACCTGCCAGACCGCCGCCGGAATGTGGTGTTCATAGGCACCGGCTCCGATAAAGCAGAGGTATCGCCCGTCGGTCTCGGCACGCTCCTGCATCAGGCGCCCGATCTCCATTTCGGTCAGCGCTTCGGGCACGGCCGCGAGTTGCGCGCCATGCAGCGGCGCCGGGATCTCATCGAACAGCTGGTCGATATCCTGGATACCGATGACCGCGAGCATCGCCCTTATGTCGGCATCGGTATGGGGTATGAATGGCATAGACAATACCTTGTCAGTCAGCGCCGGCCATATCAGCCCGAGCCGGCGCGAAGTTGCTGAAGGCCACGCAGCCAGCGTCACTCAATGGCTTTCCGCCTCTACCACCGCCTTGTAGGCGGAGGCGTCAAGCAGCGACTTGAGCTCGCCCGGACTCCCCGGTTTCAGGCGGAACAGCCAGCCGTCTCCGTATGCGTCCTTGTTGACCGTCTCCGGTGCATCGGTCAGGAGCCCGTTCACCTCGACTATCCTGCCACTTACCGGGGCGTAGACATCCGAGGCCGCCTTCACCGACTCGACCACCGCGCATTCCTTGCCGGCTGCGAATTCAGCTCCGACCTTGGGCAACTCCATGAACACCAGATCACCCAACAATTGCTGGGCATGATCGGTGATTCCGACCGCCACGGAGCCGTCCGGCATGGCCTTTACCCATTCGTGGGACTTGGTGTACTTGAGATCTTTCGGTATCTCACTCATCGAATTTTTCCTCGGTTATTCCACACAGCTCTTGCCATTTCGCACGAAGGGATACTTGACTACACGCGCCGCAAGGCGTTTTCCGCGCACCTCAACGTCGCACCGGCTGCCTGCGGCGACGGCGGTCGGCAGGCGCGCCAGGGCTATGGCCTTACCCAACGTCGGCGAAAAGCCGCCGCTGGTGATCTCGCCCTCTCCGGCAGACCCGCAGATGACCTTTTGATGATCCCGCAGGACACCTTTGCCCTCAAGCACTAGCCCGACCAGCTTGCGCGTTACACCTTCGGCACGTTGCCGCTCCAGAACCTCGCGCCCCACGAAGTTGCGGCTTGCGGGATCCCAGCCCACGGTCCAGGCAAGTCCGGATTCCAGCGGCGTAGTGGTTTCATCCATGTCGTGGCCATAGAGATTCATGCCCGCCTCCAGTCGCAGGGTATCACGCGCACCCAGCCCAATCGGCGCGACCCCCGCCTCGGCCAGCCCCTGCCAGCTGTAGGGGGCGGCCTTTCCCGGAAGTATGAGCTCGAAGCCGTCTTCCCCGGTATAGCCGGTCGTGGCGACGAACAGTTCGCCGATGCTGGTCGCAAAGAAAGGCTTGAGTTTTTCGGTCGCGGAACGCAGACCTTCTCCCAGAGCCTGATAGACCTTTTCGCGTGCATTCGGACCCTGCACGGCAATGATGCCCAGATCCGGCCTCGGCAGAATGCTGACCCCTTCCATTTCCCGCGAGGTCGCATCCAGCCACGCCAGATCCTTGCTGCGGGTTGAGGAGTTCATGACCAGGCGGAACCACTGTTCGTTCATGTAGTACACGATCAGATCGTCGATCACCCCGCCCCTGGCGTTCAGCATGCAGGTATACATCGCCTTGCCCTGGGTCCGCAGCTTGTCCACGCTGTTGGCCATGAGCAACCCGAGAAACGGGCGCACGTTGGCACCCTTGATGTCCACCACATTCATGTGCGAGACATCGAACATTCCCGCATCCTGTCTGACCTTGTGGTGTTCCTCGATCTGGGATCCCATGAGCAACCCGAGAAACGGGCGCACGTTGGCACCCTTGATGTCCACCACATTCATGTGCGAGACATCGAACATTCCCGCATCCTGTCTGACCTTGTGGTGTTCCTCGATCTGGGATCCGTAGTGCAGCGGCATGTCCCAGCCGCCGAAATCAACGATCTTGGCGCCCATTTTCACATGGGTGTCGTAAAGAGGTGTTCTGTAGCCCATGGATCGCCTCGCTGAATTTTACCTGGGTTTAGAATCTGGTCGACGTGGCGCGAATTGCGCGCCCACGGTACCGCCCTTTAGCCCATTCGGATCCAGGGTCGCAGCAAAGCGGTTCGCATTGGGCAAAAGGCCGACAATCCCGGCCTGGGACCAGACACGGTCCAAACGACTGGCATTGGCCACGCAGATTCCCCATGGTTGCAAACACTTCGGCCGACGCTTCCCACAATCCAGCGTCCACGCGGGCCCAGCCTCAATCCCGGAGGTACCCACGATCCGAGCTAGCAGCCCGCGACCGGGACCGTGCCCGACGAATTTGCGCGCGTGGCGGCACCGGATGGCCGGGGACACTGCAGTCACAGCGGTTTCGAAACACGCCATTGGCTCTCGCTCAATAAAAAAGGGCGATGGACTGTCGTGTCCATCGCCCCTCTGTCCGGTAACCTGAGAGCTTGAGCCCCTTCGGTGGATGCGCCTGCCCCAGAGTAACACCCAAGGGTCGGCCTGATCGCTCTCCAGAGTCGATCCTATCTCTGCTGCGGTCCTTTTGCCTGAGCGTTTCCGGGCGGTTGCGCCTTCGGCGCCCTGGTGTCTGCTTACGCCCAGGGCCTCTCCCGCAGGGATTCTGATCGCGACAGCACTATATCCCACACCCCCGAGCCGTGCCAAGGGGCGATCGTGCATATTGTTGGCCCAAAGTCGTAATGTCCCCTGCCGGTTCGCAAGGGGGCTGGCTCGAATTGGGTATTGGGAACGAACCGGAGCGGAGGACGCACCCGGGCAGCCTGCAGTATCGGCGGCACCCCTGTGGTGACGGACGGCAGCAGGATGGATCCAATACCGCTGCGGAATTCGTTTCTTGTACTAGACTTTAATAGTTCAAATATCCAAACAATTTCCTGCTGGCTTCATCAGAAGAGCGCTCGAGCTGGGCCCCGTGGCCCTCGGCGGGATGCCCAATTGGGGGGGTTACAAATGAACTGGGCCAAAAAATCCAAGCGCGCGTTTCTGCTTCTGATCTGCGCGCTGATCAGCGTGCCGGCCTATGCCAACTTGATACTTGGCGCTCCGCCGCGGGAATCGATCACCCAGGCCAAAGCGATCTACGACCCGATCGCGCGGTTTCTCAGCCGGGTCACCGGACAGAAAGTCACCTATCGGTATGTCGATAACTGGCTGTCTTATCAGAGTGATATTCACAGCGGGGCATATGACATCGTGTTCGATGGACCGGCGTTCATCGGCTGGCGCATGGCAAAATTCGGATGGACCCCGCTGGTAAAACTGCCGGGGAGTCTGAGCTTTGTCGTCATCGTGGCAAAAAATAACAAGTCGGTGCACAGCCTCAAGGATCTGGAGGGATATCCGCTATGCGGGTTCGCCCCTCCCAATCTGGCCACGCTTACGATCCAGTTCGAGTTCACGAACCCGGCACGCCAGCCGCACGTGGTCGCCGTGAGAACGTTCACCCAGGCCTACCAGGGGGTTATCTCGGGTCGATGCACGGCCGCCATCATGCAGGCGAAGCTGTACCAGCACATAAACGCCCGATTCCACGCGGCGAGGGTGATTTTCCACAGCGAGCCATTGCCGAACCAGGCATTTTCGGCCGGACCGCGAATCCCGCTGGCACTGCGGGCACGCATTGCCGCTGCGCTCCTGTCCCCGCAAGGCAGCGCGGCAGCACGAATGCTGCTAGCCGAGTTCAAGGCTCGCCGGTTTGTGCCCGCCACCGCGCAGGAATATGCCGGCCTCGGCAAGCTTCTCAAGGATGTCTGGGGGTTCGGTCTGCGGACGGCATCGGACCAGTAGTACCGGCCGCATAGCGCGGCGTCTAGCCGAGATCGAATTCCGCGACCACCGGCGTATGGTCGGACGGACGCTCCAGCGCGCGCGGCCCGCGGTCAATGCGGCATGACCTGCAGCGCTGACACAATGCCCGGCTGGCCAATATGTGATCTATGCGTAAGCCGTGATTCCGGCGGAAGCCGCCCATCCGATAGTCCCACCAGCTGAACTGCCGCTCTGGCTGCTCAAACAGGCGAAAAGTATCGCACAGACCAGCGCCGAGTATTTTCTGGAATGCGGCGCGCTCGGCACCGCTGAACAGAACGCGCCCCTCCCATAACTGCGGATCATAAACATCGCGCTCCTCCGGTGCGATGTTGAAATCTCCAAGAACCACCAAGTGCGGGTTGCCGGCGATCTGCTGCTCGATATGGGTGCATAGCTTCGAAAGCCAGTTGAGCTTGTAACTGTACTTTTCCGAGCCGACCGATTCGCCATTCGGGACGTAGATATTCAGGATCCGCAAACCGCCCCAGGATGCGCCGAGTACCCGCCTTTGCGGGTCCGGTAAGCCCGGAATATCGAAAACGACCTCGGACGCGGGCGTGCGACTGATGAGGGCAACCCCGTTATACGCCTTTTGGCCTGAATAGACCGCGTGATATCCGGCTTCCTTGATCGCGGAGGCCGGAAACCTGTCATCAGTGAGCTTCGTCTCCTGCAGTGCCAGCACCTCGGGCTGCTCGCTTGCGAGCCAAGCCAGCACCTGCTCGAGGCGCACGGACAATGAGTTCACGTTCCAGGTGGCTATTTTGAATAACGCCATAAGATATTGAATTAATGTTTATTATGTTTCGATATATTACAGCAATACCCCCAAATATACCCCCATGAAAGCTGCACCATTATTAATTCATTCATGGACGTTGGCCGGCTAGAGGCGCGATTAGTGTCTATTCCGCAATTTCCCTTACCCATTATGGCGTGACTACTGCCTGGTCCTGAGCAGCCTCCCTAGTCAACCAAGAGCACAGTACCAAGTCGTCGCTTGCACCGTCACATGCGCTGACAGCAGCCGCTGATGAAGCGGTGGTCTCCGGACTCGTGCTGCTGCGTCGCTTTAAGTACCAGCCAGCTGTTCGTCCTTTGGCCTCAGCAAGTGATTCTCTAACGCGGCATCGATCTCCTTCAATCCATAATTTGTAACGGAACATATCCGTTTCACGCTTTCATTTGCAAAGACGTTGACGTGCGTGTGTGTTATGCGGTTAAGGTAAAGCAAACCGCCATAAGGGAGGTGCGGCTGATAATGAGGAATGTAGATTAGGCGCGAGACTTCTCTTTTACCAACACGGGCAAGAAAACTGATGAAATCGCTTTCAGAAAATAATGGCTGAAGCTCCGTGACAAAATTTCGAAAATCTATAACTGGGCAAATCAAAAGATAAGTATTAAATGGGCGCCTATTATTTTGATCGATATCACATTCGTGGGTAAGTATATAAGCGATGCCGATAGCTGTGTCGAATGATTGGTCATCTTCGTTAAAAATGGGAAAGTGGACATCCAAATAAAATTGACCTACACCCAAGCTTAGTCCCGTACCGCCATAGTAAAACCGTCCCGGATCAACCCGTAAGTGATTCTTCAGATGGCCATAGGCTGTATCGAAATCCATTCGGCTTGATCAAGTCCTAGTTTGTCTTCCTCTGCCGACAATCCTGATTGATTTATAGAGTGCGCGATCCAACGCACTCTGTTCACGTTCAGTAAGATATCGAGTTGGCATCCCTCTAGAGGAAATCACGATATATTGGACATTAATAAAGTGACTCGCTTTTGGCGGAGCAGCCTGCCGTATCTCGGCTCTTTCCGTACCTGACAGGCTATAAAGATCCAACTCCGGCGCAAAACATATTGCAGAGGCGCATGTGGGTCCTAGTAGCATATCTATTTCTCCACGAGTTTTTCCAAGATTTCGCTAGGTATGAGCTTGAAAAAAGCCTCTTTCTCAAATTTATGAGCTGTCTCAACCCAGGCGACTGCGGCGCTCGTTTCTTTCACTTGAAAATGTGCTGGGGATGAAACATCGATGTCCACTACAACCGTTGTATCCTTCGGTAAGGCGCCTTGTACAAAATACGGGGACGCAATTCGAGTCATGGTCGCGTGTGCATCATCATTCTTCACAAGGTAGTTCAGGTTAATTGGTTCGCCCAATTCTTCACCATTCACCTCAACGTTTAAATCAAGACTATTAACATCCGCAATATAATGTCGGTTGGATGTGATAGCGTTAACGTAACGAAATCCAATCTTATTAATCGCAGCATCTTTGACACACGCAAACAGCATCTCGAAAACCGAAATAAGGGCGGGTTGAAACTGCTTCCAACCACAGTACTTATCGACGCTGTGGTAAGAAACAACATTGCTGCCAACCTTTAGGAGAGATGCACCATCAGCACTACGTAATTGCAAAACAGGTTGGTATCTTAGTTGTTCATTAACTGCTCTGAGTGATGCTGGGATTTCGGCAGTAGGGAGTCGCCCCTTGGAAAAGTCCTTCCAAGGATCTTGGTCGCTCAATCGACCAATAACAATTTCCGGTTGCTCGCTTGTATCAAAACGTACTTCGCATATCGCCTCAAGGATACAATCGTCCTTAAGCTTCTCCGGAGGTAACAGCCTAGTCATTGGTTACCATTTGATTGGTTGCGAGAGGACGAATTTATAAATCATCATATAAATCATTATACGCCATTGCAGGTTCATTATAACTCAGTGTTTTATTTGTATAAATCGCGCAGCCGAACCAATTTACAGCACATGGTACAAAGTTTGTCAATTGATGTCACCAGTTCGTTGCGGCGGGCCTAAGACGCCGATCCTCTCCCATCAATGTCGCCATCCGGATCGATCAGACCAAAGACCATAGGCCCGAGAAGGCGCCCATCGGACTTAATTGCTTGCAACATGGCAGTGTCTGTCGGTGGAACGGAGATGTAACCAACGGTTGCGCCGTTTCGACGTGCGGCCCGAATCACGCGCCGGCAAAAAGCACGCGGGCTTTCTGTGTCGCCTCGCACGAGGGGCGGGCCGCCTTCTGGATCATCGCGCCACGAGCTTGTCGCGATGGCATCGGGCACGAGCCCGATATTCAGAAAAAAACATTCCCCGCCTTCCGGGTGCCGTTGCTCAAGCCGGCGCACCCGGCCTTCAAGATTCATTGCCATAGTCAGATTCCTCGGCCGTCTGATTTTCCAGCGCGGTAATGCGCGCCTCTAGTTGCAGCAGTTCCAGCACGTCCGAAAGCTGGCGTAACACGTACGCCAGGCGCGTGCCGTCCTGTGTCTCGATCTCGCCCCGACGCATGGCACGGTAGATCCGGCCAAGCTCTTTCGCGATCGACTCCAGCCGCAGCAAATTTCGCGAAATGACGGGCGGGGTAGGACATGCTGGAACCTGTTGTTTGCGTGCCATTTCGGGCGGCCTTAGCGCTTGTTCCGCGGTTCATCTGGGACGACCACGGCGTGATGGCCAACTGGAATCGTCACGGTTTCCTTTCGCTGGCCGGGGCGCAAATTAAGCCGACAGATGCGCGGCTTGGCCATGTACGGCCGCATCCACGATCCGATGTCGCCAACAAATTTCGAGACTTCGCGGCCAGTTTTATCCCTCCAGCTATATTCGATCAGTTTCCCCGAATCCCCCAAGCGCGGACTGACGTCCCGGACAATTGCCTTGGCGATCTCGCCCAAAGTCGCGGGATCTAGCCCCTGCAACCTGACATCGCGAAATGTTGGCGATAGCGGTTTCAACTTTTCAGACTTCATCAAAATTTCCTGCGGCGAGCCTTCCATGTTGAGGGGATCGGCCAGTTGCTCGGGATCGCGTCTATTATTCATCGGTCATTCCTCGGGGTTGGGGTGAACGTGGGTGCCGACGGCCCAGCGGCGGGACAAGCCGCGTCTCTCCGGTAGAGACGAGCCATCGGCGATTCTTGTATCTCGTGTTGCGATATGTCAGGGCGCGTCATGCGGTCGCACCTCCAGCAGTCGCGCTTCGTAGCGTGCCCGCAAAGCATGTTCCGCCCCGGCAAGGTCGAGGCCCGGGGCCAGGTAGAACAGCCAGGTGGTCGGCGTGTCGACAAGACGGTACTGATAGACCGCCATGCGCGGCCGCAGCAGCGCCATGAGTTCGGACTTGTTTGCACGCAGCCGCTCGATGAACTGATCCGATAGCGGACCCTCGGCAATAAGCCGGCCTCCGTCGATCCACAACCGGATGCCCCGGCGTGCGGCCTCGCTCTTGATGGCGAGCGCGGCGCTCACATGGCCACCTTGCGCGGTCGCACAGCTACTGCATCCCCAAATGGGCCTGGGTCTCCTTCCTCGGGCGGGAAGGGGTCGGTATCCGTCACAGCGTCACAATGCCCATTTTTAAGGGCGTTTTCAGCATTTCGATCCGTCACGGGCGTGGATCGTGTTACGGATGAATTTTCGAGAAAATGGCTTGTTTTGCAGGGCTGTGACGTTGTGACGGATTCAGAGGCCAAGTACCGGCCAAAGGCATCCTCGAAGCGGTCGAGATGATATCCCTTAACCGTCTTTTCGCCTATCCGGATTGTGCCGGGCAGGATCCCAAATGGCCTCAGCAGCCGCGCTAGGCTCCGGGAATCGATCGGGTTACCACGAAGATCCCCCCAGGGTTTTTCTTCGATGGCGACAAGGTGCCGGATTAGCATATCGGTCGGCAGCCGATCAGCGGATCGCGCCCCAAAAATTTCCCTGATATCCGCTAGCAGCGCAACGCCTAGGGATTCGTTATCAGTGTTCGAGTTCACTGCCGCCAGTGCCGCACGCCGTGCCTTCTCGGGCCACTGGCCGCCGGCAATCTCGGCGAGCACCAATAGCGGACGCCAGTTATCCGCTTGCCGGTTGAACAAACCTTGCGGCATCGCCGGATTGCCCACCTCAATGTGATGTCCGTTGTCCTGAACTAACCGCGCACATTTGCGGCGCAGTTCCTCGCCGTCAAAGCCGTGCAGTGATTCCACCGCCTCGCCGCGAAGTTTGCGGCGCATAGTGATGGTGACGGCGCGGTCATGCAACGTGGGATGCAAGCGACCGATCAGGTTAATGCACTTTGGGGCAAAGGTGAGGAAGCCGCGTGGCTCGCTGTCATCTCCGACGCAACGGACGTATGCGCCGCCTTTCCGATAGCCTGTGTTCAGAACACCGCGCAGCTCCTCATTTTCTCGGCCCCACGAGTCGAAATCATCGAGCAGCAGCGTGGGCCGCCATTTTTCGATGATCCTGAATACCGCAGCGGACGATATGCCGTCGGTCGAGAGTGCGGACCGTACTAGCTGTGCCAGAACATCACGAAGCGTAGTCTTTCCGCAGCCTTTCTCTGGCGAGTCAATTACAAGAATCGGTGTGATGTGCCCTCGATCGAATGCGTATGAGTGAAGCGCCCACAGAGCCGCGATGGTGTCGCCGTGATCCGGCAGGACGACGAAGCGTCTGAACACCGACGCCAGCTCATCAAGCAGGGCCGCGCCGTCCACCGGATGCGGCCACGGCTCGGGTTCCGTGATCGTGAACGCTCGCCCTTGGCCGCCGTCTTGGGCAGCGGCCTGTGGGCGGCGCTGTGCCACCTCGGTGTCGAGCGATGAGACGCGACAACTTAGCACATCAGCCAGCGCGTCACGCCTCCTGTCGTACTCAATCGGTGAAAGCGTGGCCAGAAAATCCACGGCCCGCGCTTGATCTGGCACAACAAGGTGCAAGGCGCCGGCGGTCATGCTGCGCTCCGGCGCGCCGCCATAAGCTCAACCACGAGGTTACGAATTTCCTCATCCGTTTTTCCGGCGATTCGCGCTTGCATAATCGCAGCAACTTCGTAATCCGGAGTGCGCGTAGCTCGCGGGCCAATTTTCACCGACTGGACGAAGACACCATCCTTGCGGGATCGATAGAGCGTCGATCGACCCTCATCCAACAGTTCGCAAATTTGTCTATCGCTCAGGAATCTGGCATTTGGTGTCATTGGAACTACCTATTGGTTAAGTAGTTCCAGCGTGCGCTATGCGGTGCCAGATTTCACGGACGAGAAGATATGTTATTTGTCCGGCGTTACTCCGTGCCGCTTCATCCGTTCGCGCTTCCATCTGCGCCATTCACGTAACAGCGTGTCAGCGTCTTTTTTCGGGCGCAGGTCTTCAAGGATCTTGTGCTGACTGCGGCCCTCTGTCCGGGTCCTGATTAGCATCAGATCAACACGCAGCATTTCATATTCCCGCCGCAGGTGAGCAGCATAGTTGCCCCGGCGCTCTGTCGGCCTCCAGATAAGGGTTTCTTCGAGCGACTTGCTGCCACCGGCAGCGATGTACTCGCGCCAGCCTTCACGTAGCGCAAGCAGTAGTTCGGGAGGTGGGTATTCGCCGGCAGCGATGAAAAGAAAGAGGGCGGCAAGTGGATTGTCCATCGGTGGGGTAAGCTGGCATCTTTCGAAATCTCGCACCATTCCCAAGCACTCATTTTCAGCCAAGATTCGATAGGCACGCGCAAGTCGGCCTTCCGATGTCTTCGGTATTTTGGGACGGCGTTTCTTAGGTACAGGGCAGCGTTCCGAACGATCCGGCAGCGCTTTGATTGCTTTGGCTAGGCGTTTATTCCACTTGCTGATGGCTGTTGATTCTTTCTTCATGTCGCGCCCTCTCGTTGCGCGGCCCTTGAAAGCTGGAATCTATTTCGACGGACTCCCAGCGTTTATGTAGTAACGATAGAGATCGCGTTCTTCCTTGTCGTGTTTTTCCATGTTATTAACGCCTCGAGAAGTCGGTGACATAGACGCATTCGCGTCTTGTCGTTCCGGTGCATTCCCATGGTCCTGTTTCAACTTTACGAGGTCGGTTGCCCTTTGAGTCCCATTTTCTGCGCTTCCGGTATCATCGGCCCGCGCCCTGCAAGCGTTTCCCTTCC
This sequence comes from Gammaproteobacteria bacterium, assembly GCA_028068195.1. Classification (GTDB taxonomy): domain Bacteria; phylum Pseudomonadota; class Gammaproteobacteria; order Acidiferrobacterales; family UBA6901; genus JAJYCY01. The sequence goes on along the minus strand of JAPTTX010000025.1, from coordinate 45,573 downwards.
AGCTCCATGCACGAATAATCCCAGCCGCATCGACCGTGAAATCCGTAATGCACACAAAGTGCATGGTGTACGTGGGGGATCTTTCAGGGACGTATGTCGTGCTAGTACCTGAATAATTGCCATTGGCGTAGCCACCGTTACTACCATAGATGTTAACCATGCCATTATTGTTCGTCGTTACGGGAACATAGTGAATATATCCACCAGACGTCACGCTTGACCGCCTGATGTACTCGATGACCTTTCCTCCGCTAGAAAGCGGATAGCTGCTTTGTGGCGGGCCCCAAGCCTGGACAAGATCGTCTTCGGAACCACCTACCCAGCTTTGTAGGATTTTTTCGTAGTTGGCGGTGGTAGCGCAACCCGCGAACATCACAATCATGCTGGCCAACAAAATGACGTGAAACCACGATCGGCCACGGAATGTCATTTCTTGCCTCCTTCTTGGTATGCATTCTTATTGGCCAGCAGGGCATCGGTCGGTGGTTATTGTATTGATGTCCTCCGCGTGAAGAAATTAGCAGAAAGCGGGCCGACCCGCAGCAAGTGGTCCTCACGATTAGATTGCGGTCATGGGTTATGAGGTGTTGACACACCTAGTAACGCCGCTTTCCCGGAAACCGTCCGGGCCGGTCATGCCTTCTTGCTCTTGCCGCGGATCGGCATCACGTTGGCTTTCTGGTTCCAATACCAGCGGTCAACCTGATCTGCCCATTTCTGCAAGACGTCCCGCTGTTCCTTCTGGTACCCGTGCCGGTTGTATTTGGCGCGGATCGCATCCTTGTGCGCGTGCGCCAGGCACTTCTCGATCACATCGGGATTCCAGTTCACACTGTTCGCATAGGTACTGAACAGGGCGCGGATGCCATGTGGCTTGGTCTCGTCGAGATAGTTTAGCCGGCGCAGCAGCGCGTTAATGCTGTTTCCAGACATCGGGCGGCGCGGACTGCGGACATTCGGAAACAACAGTTCGCCGTGCGAGTGCTTGCGAAGCTCCTTGAGCCGTTTCACGGCCTGTCCGGATAGCGGCACCCAATGCGGCTTCCGCATCTTCATGCGCTGGGCCGGGATGGTCCACTCGGCGTTATCCAGGTCGAACTCGTCCCAAGCCGCACCCAGCAATTCGACTTTCCGCACGGCGGTCAGCAACAGCAGCCGCACGGCGATGCGGGTCTGCAAGTTGGCACCCGAACCTTCCACAGCACGCAGGAACTCGCCCACACGTTCGGCCCGAAGCGCCGCATGGGGCTTCTGGTTCCGGGGCTTCAATACCTTTGCGCTGGGTACGGGTGACCCGCTGACGAGCCCCGCGCCCTCGGCGTAGTCGAAGATCCCGACCAGATGCTGTCTCACGTTCCGGGCTACTTCCGGCGCGCGGGCCTCGATCCTGCGGAGCAGGTCCGCCAGCTCCTGCTTGCGGATATCGCCAAGCAGCCGATGTTTCAGGACCGGCAGCACGTCGTTATTCAGCTCCCGGCGCCGTTGCGTCATGGTTCCCTCGGCAAGCTTATTCTCGTCACGCACCAACCACGCCTCGCACACGCTCCCGAATGTGCCGGCGCGGGCCTTCGCTTCCTCGGCCTCTTGGCGGGCATGTTCGTCCCGGACGTACTGCGCCGGATGGATGCCTCGCTCGACCAGCCAGCGGGCCGCTCGGTGGATCTGGCGGGCATCCGCCAGCCCGATCTCGGGCATCGCACCGATGGCATACAAACCTTCCCGGCCGGCGATGCGGTATTTGTAGCGCCACAGACGCCGGGGCTTCTCACCTTTCCCGGCAGCGGGAATTACTTGCAGAAACAAACCGCCACCGTCGCCCATCTTGTAGGGGCGATCCTTTGGCTTGTCCTCGTTGGGCTTGGGGTTCTTAACTGCCGCGGGATTCAGGGAGCGGCTCATGGCATCGTCGTTAAGCCGTTCTTTTGCAGCCAGCGCAAGCAAGGGGTGTTTCATGGGGGTATCTCCGCCTCGATACCCCCAAGGATACCCCCGGCTGGGCGGGACTGTCTAGAACGCTATGGTACGCACTGGAATATAAGTTACTTATTTTATGATGTTTTCTAGAAGGGCTGGGACGGCCTGAAACAGCATGAAACGTCAGTGGAGATCGCAGGTGGCGATCTTAAAAATGACTGTTACCTGCCCACGCAGCTTGAGTCAGTGCAGAAGACATCGCGGGCATCAACGCCGTGGCGGCGCTGAGAGCTCGGCGCGTCCGCGCCTTTAGGAGGCTGTATCTGATTACACGTAACCTCCTGCAGCAAGGCGGCACAACTTGGGCGCTCACTGGTTGTCATTCTAGTTCGCTTATTCAAGCTGCTTCAATTGTTCGACCGATCTATCCGGACTCTATGGGTTTCGCCACAGCGTTCAGTTTGCGGGCGATGCGCTACCACTCGCCTTTTTTGCAGCCAGGAAACCGGCGTGGATCAACGCGCCCGACAGCTGCGACGGCATATATCCCTGAATGACCTTGGAGCCGATCGTCACCGCTGGTACCGACAGGTCGCCCACTGCCTTGCGCATCTGCAGTTGGGCCTTCGAGTTGGTGGAAACATTTACTTCGCGGAAGGGAACGTTGTGCCGTTTGAGATAGGCACGCACCAGATCGCAGGAATCGCAGCGCGGGACCGCGTAGAGTACGACGGGCCTTCTGGTGTCGGGCCTTGGGCTTTTCCCGGCCGCAGCCGGCATCAAATCCAGAATCCTGGTCCCGTCCTGGCTGGCGCCGGGCGGGGGCGGCTGATCCTGATAGGTGACAGTCCCATCCTTGGCGACCCATCGGTATATGGCTGCACGGCTGGCTGAAGCCGCTGCAACGGACGCGGCCAGAAATATCGCGATAGCGGCATATTTCATGTTCTGATCCTCAGATGCACCCTCCCGGCATGCGGCGATTCGCTTTGTGCAGTCAGATGCCTGCCCGCGAGAAACACTATAGTGAGCATAGCAGCTGAAATTGCCACCAGGATACGCCCGCATACGGGGCCCGGCGGCGTGCAGGGGTAGGGTGCCGCCCAGGCTGGCGGTATCTGCAGCGTGTGGCCGCTTGGCAAGACCAGCTGTCCGGGCCGAGGATCAACACAGCAACACGGTAGCGACGGCGGTCGAAAACTGCATATAGACCATCGTCGAGCCTCAGCTCGCCAGGCCGGAATGGCGCAACAGCGCGTCAATCTTCGGTTCGCGACCTCGAAACCGAATGAACAGCTCCATGGGTTCGTACGCTCCGCCCTGTTCGAGAATGTTGTGCAGGAAATCCTCGCCAGTGTGACGGTCGAAGATTCCGTTTTCCTCAAATTTGCTGAAGGCATCCGCCGACAGGACTTCTGCCCATTTGTAGCTGTAGTATCCAGCCGCATAACCTCCCGCGAAAATATGCGAAAAGCTGTTCTGAAACCTGCTGAACGCGGGCGGAAAGAGGACTGCGACCTCCTTTCGAATTCCGTTCAGAAGCTCCTGCACTGATTCTGACCCTCCCGGCACGAAGCCACCATGCAGGCGCATGTCGAACAGGGCAAACTCCAGCTGCCGCACCATCTGCATGCCCGAATGGAAGTTTTTGGCTGCGATCATCTTGTCGTACAGGGCCTGCGGCAACCGCTCCCCGGTTCGATAATGACGCGCCAGGCTATCCAGCGCCTGTCGCTCCCAACACCAGTTCTCCATAAACTGGCTCGGGAGTTCCACAGCATCCCAGGGCACACCGTTAATGCCGGAAACTCCGACGTAATCGACACGGGTCAGCATGTGATGCAGGCCATGTCCAAACTCGTGGAACAGCGTTGTTACCTCATCGTGGGTAAGGAGCGCGGGATCATCACCGACGGGAGCCGTCAGGTTGCACACGAGGTAGGCCACCGGCACCTGCACCCCTGCGGCAGTCCGCTTGCGGCTGATGCAGTCATCCATCCAGGCACCGCCACGCTTTCCCGGCCTCGGATAGAGGTCCATGTAGAAACGACCCCGAACCTCTCCTTGCTCATCCCGGATCTCGTAGAAGCGCACATCGGGATGCCAGACGTCGGGATTGTCGATCTGGCGGATATCCAACCCGTAAAGCCGGTTTACGATGTCGAACATGCCGGCGATGGCCTGCGGCGCCGGAAAGTAAGGCCTCAGGTCCTCATCACTGAAGGCATATCGGTGCTGACGCAGCTTCTCGGAATAATAGGGGATGTCCCAGGACTCCAGGTCCGTAACTCCGAACTCGGAGGACGCAAAGGCGCGCAGCTCTGCAACCTCGTGCAGTGCAGCCGGCCGGGAACGTTCCGCCAGTCCGCGTAAGAAAAACATCACCTCGTCGGTGCTCTTCGCCATTTTCGTGACCAGCGACAGCGAAGCGTAGTCGCGATAGCCCAGCAGCCGCGCCTCCTCGGCGCGCAGCGCAAGCAGGCGATCGATTATTGCGCCATTGTCCCAGCATCCGGCCCGCGGACCCTGGTCACTGGCGCGGGTGACATAGGCCTCGTAAATACGCCGCCGCAGTTCGCGCCTGCCGGAATACGTTATGAAGGCGGCATACGATGGCCCATGCAGGCTGAATTTCCATCCGGATTTGCCCTCGCGCTCGGCATCCTGGCGTGCCGCGGCCCGCGCCGACTCCGGCAATCCTTCTAGATCGCCCGCATCCGTTATCAGGAGCTCCCAGCCGTTGGTCGCGTCGAGCACGTTTTCCTCGAACCGGCTGGTCAGCGTCGAGAGCTCCTGCTGGATCTCGCGGAAGCGGCTCTTGTCGGCAGCGCCCAGCTCCGCGCCCGACAGACGGAAGTCGCGCAGGGTGTGCTCGATGATCATGCGCTGGGCTGGGCTCAGAGCGGCAAACACCGGGTCGGCAGCGATCCCCTTGTACGCGATGTATACACGCTCGTCCTGCCCAAGCTCAGTCTGATAGTCGCTGAGCTTGGGCAGGCAGCGGTTGTAGGCCGCGCGCAGCTGCTCGCTGTTCATCACCGCGTTGAGGTGTGCCACGGGTGACCAGAGCCGGCTTAGCCGCTCCTCCATGTCCTCCATGGGCCGGGCAAAGCCATCCCAGCTGAATGGTCCCGCAGAATTCAGCAATTGCTCACGCTCCTGACGGTTGCGTGCGAGCATCGCATCGAGCGCCGGCTCCACATGTTCGGGCCGGATCTCGGAGAAACGCGGCAGGCCGCCCAGATCAAGCAGGGGATTGTCCGCTTCGCTTGCGACTTGCGTCATGATAGGTTAGCGCTACGAATGTTTGCCGGAGCGGCATAATCTAGCATGTATCGGCTGGTCACAGTAACCACGCGCGGATCCGCAACGTGAGCCACGGCCACCCCTACGATAAGCTCACGCCTGAAGTCATCCTGGATGCCGTTGAATGTCTACCAGTACGTTGTACCGGTGGCCTGCTGGCACTAAACAGCTATGAAAATCGTGTCTATCGGGTCGACACTGAGACTCGCGGCCCACTTGCAGTCAAATTCTACCGACCTGGCCGCTGGGACGATGCCCAGATTGCCGAGGAGCATACCTTTACGCGCGAGCTTGCCGAGCAGGAAATCCCGGTGGTCGCACCGCTTTCCGGACCGGATGGCGCGACCCTGCTGCGTTACGCCGGCTTCCGCTACGCGGTATTTCCGTGGCAACCGGGACGCGCATCGGAACTTGGCTCAGGCGAGGAGCGGCGCATGCTTGGCCGCTTCCTGGGTCGGCTTCATCGGGTCGGCGCCAGCGCCAGCTTCCACAGCCGCCCACGCCTGAACGTCGAGACATTCGGCCGGGAACCAGTCCGTTACCTGCTCGAACACGGCTTCCTGCCGGATTATCTGGCTGAAGCCTACCGCTCGCTCGCATCCCAGCTGCTCGAGCGCATTGCCGGAGTTATGGACGCGGTCGCGATGCGCTCGTTGCGGCTGCATGGCGACTGCCATCTCGGCAATCTGCTATGGACGGAAACCGGCCCCCACATTGTCGACTTCGACGATTCGCGCTCCGGTCCGGCGGTCCAGGATCTGTGGATGTTGCTGTCCGGGGACCGGGAATCAATGCAACAGCAGCTGGGCGACGTGCTAGAAGGATATACCGGCTTCATGGACTTCGACGCAGCCGAACTCGCCCTGATCGAACCGCTGCGTACCCTGCGGCTCATGCACTACAGTGCCTGGCTGGCGCGTCGCTGGGACGACCCAGCATTTCCGCGGAGTTTTCCATGGTTCAATACGCCGCGCTACTGGGAGGAACATGTGCTCACGCTGCGGGAGCAACAAGCTTCAATGGATGAGGCACCCCTGACCTGGGGCTAGGCACACAGCGCTTCCGCGGCGGCTTCGGCGCCTGTGGAAAGCCCGATACGCTGTGTGCAGGAGGCGGAATGTGCAACGGCGACCAGCCAGACGCTATGCCCGCAGCCAAGACACCCCGGATCAGTGTCTGCCGGGGCGACATTCCTGGGCGCGCACGGACCCCACCGCGCGCTTATGGGCTCGCCGCGTCTTACGAGCACGACAATGTGGCGCCGGTCCCGTCATGCACGGCGTTCGGTCCAGCAGGAGCGCAGCCATAACCATACGCGCCTATCTCGGTATCACGCCAGCCGTCTCGGCGTCCGCCTATGTTGACGAATCGGCGATGCTTATCGGGGATGTCACCGTCGACACGGACAGCTCGGTCTGGCCGCTGTGCGTCATACGCGGGGATGTAAACCGCATACGCATCGGTGCGCGTACCAATATCCAGGACGGGAGCATCATCCACGTCACCCACGCACATGCCGCTCTGCCCGTCGGCAACGCAACGATCGTCGGCAACGAGGTGACCGTGGGTCACCAGGCAATCCTGCACGGCTGCATGATTGAAGACCGGTGTCTGATCGGAATGGGATCTGTGGTGATGGATGGAGCATTGATCCGGTCCCGCGTCCTTCTGGGGGCACGCAGCCTGGTGCCCCCAGGACGCGAACTGGAAGGCGGATACCTGTGGTTGGGTTCTCCGGTGCGCCGGGTCCGCCCGCTTACTGAACCCGAGCTTGCCTGGATTGACTACTCCGCGGCCCACTATGTCCAGCTCAAAGACAACTACGGCCCAAGACGATGACACGCACGGCCCGCGGAAACTGGACGGGCGCGCGATACTCCGGCACGCTATCGCATTAGGCTCCGACACGCAGCGCTGCCATCACCGCTGCGGTTTCGGGGCGCTTCCCGCGCCAGAAATAATATGATTCCGCGGCCTGCTCCACCAGCATGCCCAGACCGTCGGAGACGGTTACCACGTGGTTTTGCCGCGCCCAGTCCATGAACGGCGTCGGATGATTTCCGTACATCATGTCATAGGCAAGCGCTCCGGCGCGGAATATCCCCCGAGGAAGCGGCAGCACCTCGCCCTTGAGGCTCGCGCTGGTGCCGTTGATCACGATATCGAAGCGCTGCCCTGCAAGATCATCAAAGCCGCAGGCCCTGACCAGCGGAGTTCCGGCAAGCTGCTTCAGCTCCTGTGCGCGGGCGATGGTGCGATTGGCGATAACGACCATGGCAGGGGCGCACTCCAGCAACGGCGCCAATACACCGCGCACGGCTCCGCCGGCGCCGAGAATCAGGATGCTCTTGCCAGCGAATAGCCCCGCTGCACGATCACGCCATTCGATGCCCAGAAGGCGGGCCAGATCGCGCACCAGTCCGAGCCCGTCGGTATTGTGAGCCTCGATTCTTCCGTCACGGCTGAAGCGAAGCGTATTGGCTGCCTGCGCCTTCTCTGCCTGGTCGGTACGCGTGTCAGCCAGATGGAATGCTTCGAGCTTGAAAGGAACTGTGACGTTCAGTCCGCGACCACCACTGGCACGGAACTGTCGGACCGCATCGGCAAAACCGTCCAGGCCAACCTGTATCGCCGTGTAATCGATGTCATCCTTGAACTGGTCGGCGAACATCCGGTGAATGGCCGGCGACCTGCTGTGGGAGATGGGATTACCCATCACCGCATAGCGTTCCGCCGCATCAGAATGGGTCATTGCTCTTCCCGAATGGCCTGATCTGCCACCTGCCGCGCTGCTATGGTAACCACGTTCGGCGACTCCCCTGAAGCAGGATTTCTCCCGACCGGCGGACCTGGCGCTGCCCTATAACCGCACTCCCCCTGTCTTCGCGCGGCAGCGTGGCTACCATGGCACGGTATCCGCCTTTCAAGAAGTGGCATCCCGGTGAAGATCCGGCATGATCGCAGCCTGCAGGCTCGCACGCAGATCCCCAAGACGCCGGTGGAAGAAATGGCTGGCACCGTGTATGACGAGAAGCGCCGGCGGAGGCTGCAGGCTGGCGATCCAGTCCTCCACGCCACGTATGGGAACGATTTCGTCCTCGTCGCCATGAAGCACGATGGCCGTACGGCCCGGCGAAGGCAGGGCGCTGAAATCGTACAGGTTGACCGGAGGGGCCACCAGCACCACCCGGGACACCGGCCACTGTGCGGCCACACGTAGCGCCACGTAGGCGCCGAACGAAAAACCCGCGAACCATGTTTCAGCCTGCGGATACCGGTCCCGGGCCCAGCCGGCAACGGCCGCAAGATCATCCGACTCTCCGTCGCCGCCATTGTAGCTGCCGGCACTACGGCCGACACCCCGGAAATTGAACCGCAACGTGCGCATGCCCAGCTCGGCGAAGCTGCGGGCAAGCGTATGAACAACCTTGTTCTGCATGCTGCCGCCGTACAGCGGGTGCGGATGGCAGATGACGGCCTGCACCGGTTTTTCCGATTGCGCGTCCGGACACCCGACCAGCGCTTCCAGCAGACCCGCTGGTCCGGGGATCATCACCGGTCCGGGCGAACACGGAAATGCCTGGTTCATGTGATGCGGCGAACCCCATCCACGACCGCGGCCGGCCGGAACGCCCAGCGCGCGCTCCTGGGTCCATCCGGAGTCGCTGGAACGCCGTGGTTGCACCCCGCGTTCCCTGCCTTTCGGGAGCCGGTACCAGACGCCGCGATGCCGCCGTCCGTGGTCTGCCCAATCGCACCGCCAGCCAAGCACTGCCAGCAGCCGCCCCGGCAATCGGCCCGCAACCTCATGTCCGATCCTTGGTTGCCGAAGAGATGCCGAGCTGCTCCCAGATCAGGTCGACGCGCTCCTTCACGGACGCGGCCATGGAGATCGCCCGGCCCCATTCCCGGGACGTCTCCGGCCGCCATTTGTTCGTGGCGTCCAGACCCATCTTTGCCCCGAGACCCGCTACCGGGCTGGCGAAATCCAGGTAGTCAATGGGCGTGTTCTGTACGATAACCGCGTCGCGCGCCGGATCCACCCGCGTCGTGACAGCCCAGACTACGTCCTTCCAGTCACGTACATTGATATCGTCGTCGGTGACAATGACGAATTTCGTGTACATGAACTGGCGCAGGAAGGACCAGACACCGAACAGAATGCGCTTGGCGTGTCCGGGATACTGCTTGCGGATGCTTACTACCGCCAGACGATAGGAACAGCCCTCAGGTGGCAGGTAAAAATCCACGATTTCGGGAAACTGCTTCTGCAGCAGCGGCACGAACACCTCGTTTAGCGCGAGCCCAAGTATCGACGGCTCGTCGGGCGGGCGACCGGTATAGGTGCTGTGGTAAATGGGACTGCTCCGGTGCGTGATGCGTTCGACCGTGAATACCGGAAAGCGCTCAACCTCGTTGTAGTAGCCGGTATGATCCCCGAACGGACCCTCTTGCGCCTCTTCCTGCGGCGCGATAAACCCTTCGAGTACAAATTCCGCAGTGGCAGGAACCTGCAGGTCGTTGGTCAGACATTTCACGACGTCGGTTTTGGCTCCGCGCAGCAGCCCGGCAAACTGGTACTCGGAAAGCGTATCCGGCACCGGCGTCACGGCCGCGAGGATCGTTGCCGGGTCGGCACCGAGCGCCACGGCAACCGGAAAGCGCTCGCCGGAATGCGCTTGGCACCAGTCCCTGAAGTCCAGCGCGCCGCCGCGGTGCGCAAGCCAGCGCATGATCACCTTGTTGTGCGCAATCACCTGTTGCCTGTACACGCCCAGGTTCTGCCGCTCTTTATTTGGCCCGCGCGTTACGGTCAACCCCCAGGTAATCAGCGGACCGGCATCCTCCGGCCAGCAGGTCTGTATTGGAAGCTGCGACAGATCCACGGCGTCCGCCTCGACCACACATTCCTGGCAGGGCGCATCCTTTACCACATGCGCCGGCATGTTGAGCACTTGCTTGAATGTCGGCAGCTTCTCCCACAGGTCGCGAAATCCCTTGGGCGGCTCGGGTTCCTTGAGGAACGCCAGCAACCGGCCCACATCGCGCAGGGCCGCGACCGATTCCGCCCCCATCGCAAGCGCCACGCGTTCCGGGGTACCGAAGAGATTGGCCAGAACGGGTGTCGTGTGGCCCTTGGGGCGATCGAACAGCAGCGCCGGACCGGCCGCCCGCAGCACCCGGTCGCAGATCTCCGTGATTTCCAGGTGCGGATCGACCTCGACGTCGATACGCTTCAGCTCGCCGCGGCTTTCAAGCTGGGCAATGAAGTGCCGTAAGTCGCGGTAGATCAAGCGTATTGCCTCGGAGCGCCAGAAGATCGCGCCAGGCCGCCGGGGGCCATACCGGAAGTCATGCCAGTACAGCGCCTAGTGGGGGGCATCTAGTGAGCGTTCCATCCCCGGCGGTATGGTCTCGGCGAACGAGCCGCGAGTGCTTATGCCGGCCAGCCAGTGCGCCAGGCGTGGGTGCCGGTCTCGCCAGTCGTGCGGAAAACGGAAGTCGACATATTCAAGCGCAACTCCCATGGCCAAGTCCGCGATACTGAAGCGATCGCCTACAAGATAGGCCAGCCCTTTCTTTGCGCTGTCTGCATATTTCAGGGCTGAAATAACCTTGGCCTCCTGATGCGTCACTATTTCGGGTGACTGCTTTTCCGGAGCCCGGCGGACTTCCATCAACCGCGACACGACTGCGTCCAGAATGCCCTGCGCCAGCGCATGCCAGCGCAGAACCTGCCAGCGCGCTTCGCCGTCGCGGGGAATCAGGGGCTCCCCGCCCAGGCTGTCCAGGAACTCGATGATCAGGGGAGAATCGAACAGCACGTCGTTGTCATCACGCACCAGCACCGGCACCTTGCCGAGCGGATTGAGTGCGGCCACATGGCCTGCCGGGTCCAACGGCCCTTCCATGACAAAGTCGCAGGCTATCCCCTTCTCTTTCAGGAACACGCGGACCTTGCGCACGTAGGGGGATGTGAGCGAACCATAGAGTTTCATCGGATCCTCCTAGCGGTAATAACCCAGAAGCGCGCCAATGTAGACTGCCGCCCCAAAGTAATTGTTGTTCAAGAACGCACGGAAACACCGGTCGCGGTCGCGCGACCGGATGAGCACTTGCTGATAGGCAGCGAACATGCCAGCGCCGACCAATCCTGCATAATACAACAATCCCTGTCCGACAAGGACACCATCCCAGGCCAGAAAGCCGATCGTCAGCGCGTGGCAGGCTCCCACGAGCGCTCGATCCCAGCGTCCGAATAGAATGGCGGTGGATTTCACTCCGATTTTCACGTCGTCGTCGCGATCAACCATCGCGTACTCGGTGTCATACGCAACGGCCCAGAATATATTGGCGCCCAGCATCACCCAGCCCGCCGCCGGCACCCCTCCCGTTTCGGCCGCAAACGCCATGGGAATCCCCCACCCGAAGGCGACCCCCAGATAGAACTGGGGCAGGTTGGTGTAGCGCTTGGTAAACGGATAACTGACAGCCAGGAATGCGCCGACAAAAGCCAGGGCAACGGTCAGGGCATTCAGCATCATTACCAACGCGAAACCAGCGATGCAGAGCACTACGAACAGGATGATCGCTTCGCGCGGCGTCACCCGCCCTGCGGCAAGCGGCCGCTCGCGCGTGCGCTTTACCTGCGGATCGAACTTCCGATCGGCAAAATCATTGATAACGCAGCCCGCGGAACGCATGACGAACACTCCGGCGACGAACACGATCACTGTCATCGGGGAAGGCCGTCCGGCCCCGGCAGTCCACACCGCCCAAAGGGTCGGCCAGAGCAGCAGCAGTGAACCGATGGGACGGTGCCAACGCATGAGCATTGCATATTCGCGAAGGCGCGAACGCACCATTGTCATTGCTTGCATTGCGGGATTCCCGGAAGAAAATATTCGCTCACCATGAGGACCTTGCCGTTGATCCGGAACAGCGACCGCCGCCCCCAGATTACTGGCGGGGCAATTCCGGCGCCCCGGGTCGCCGCCCCATACAGGGCATCTCCGGGCACGAGTCTTTCGATCGTCAGACCCACGCGCTTCAGGGTTGGACTGGCGAAAAGAACTCCCCCCAGCGGCCGCGCCTTGAGATTCCCGAGCCGCCGCTCCCGGCCACGAAGCGTTGCGGCCGGGATGACGGTACGCGCGAATACCCAGGCCTTATGGTCACAGCACAGGTATACCTGGCGCACCAGGCTGTTCCGTCCGGGCCGCACCCCAAGCTCCCGCGATTCCCACGTCTGGGGGTGCGACCAGCGTTGCGCCACCACCTCGACGTGGAACCGTCCGGCGCATACCGCCTGCAGCCTCCCGGTGAGCGACCGCGGATCGAGAAGCCAGTCGCGCATCTCGGCCGGCACCGAGGAGAGGCGTATGCGGTGGCGCCGGCACCAGGGAGATTCGTTCGGACACGTTGTCATGCGCATTCAATGCCTGGCGCAGGTATCGCCCTCAGCAGAGGATGTCGCCGACATCCGGCCCGCCGCCGCGGTACGCGGAAAGTTCATGGCATACATTATGCCGCCCGGCCGCATTCCGGACCAGATCCCGCTATACCCCGGCATAGCTGTCGCGGACGCCAAGCCAGCGGCGCACGATGGGCGCCACATGCTGGGGATACCGATCCAGCAGGAGCGTGGCGACCTTTTCAATCTGTGGCAGCGCAGATTGGTCCCGGACAAGGTCTGCGATATGGAACTGTTGCTCGCCAGCCTGGCGGGTTCCCAAAACCTCACCAGGCCCCCGCATCTCGAGGTCCTTGCGCGCGATTTCAAAACCGTCATTTGTGGCGCGCATGATTGCCAGGCGTTCACGCGCCGCCATCGAGAGCGGTGCCCGGTACATCAGCACGCAGCTGCTGGCAACGGCGCCACGCCCGACGCGCCCCCGCAGCTGATGCAGCTGGGAGAGTCCAAGGCGTTCGGCGTTTTCTATGATCATGAGACTGGCATTGGGAACATCCACACCGACTTCGATGACGGTGGTAGCCACGAGCAGATCGATCGCGCCGCTTTTGAATTCGCCCATGACCTGTTCCTTTTCCGCCGATTTCATGCGGCCATGCACCAGCCGGATCTTGAGTTCCGGCAGGGCCTCCCGCAATGCCGCTTCGGTTGCGGTTGCAGTCTGAAGCTGTAGCGCGTCGGATTCGTCGATCAGGGAGCAGACCCAGTATACCTGGCGTCGTTCGAGACAGGCGCTGCGCACGCGCTGCACTACGGATTCCCGCCGGCTGTCCGGAATTACCGCGGTTTCGACTGGGCGACGCCCGGCGGGCAGCTCGTCAATGACCGATACGTCGAGGTCGGCATACACCGACTGCGCCAGCGTTCGGGGAATGGGAGTCGCAGTCATGATGAGCTGGTGCGGGCAGCGACCATCTGCGGCACCTTTTTCGCGAAGCAGAAGACGCTGGTGTACACCGAACCGGTGTTGCTCGTCGACAATGACCAGGCCGAGGCGGTTGAATTCTATGTCCCGCTGAAACAACGCATGGGTTCCGACCACAACCGGAGCACGGCCGCTCGCGACGAGTTCACACGTCGAGCGACGCATAGGGGCACTGTGCCTGCCGGCCAGCCACGCAACTTCGACATTCATTGGCGCAAACCAATCCCGCAGATTGCGCCAGTGCTGCTCCGCCAGGAGCTCGGTAGGAGCCATGATCGCCACCTGCCAACCGCTTTCGACCGCGCAAAGAGCGGCGGCGGCGGCGACCAGGGTCTTGCCCGACCCGACGTCGCCCTGGACCATGCGCTGCATCGGCTGCCCCTGACGCAAATCTTCCATGATTTCGGCGATTACCCGGCTCTGCGCGGCGGTGAGCTTGAATGGAAGCCGGGCGAGCAGCGTCTCAAGCAGCCGGCCGTCGGCATCGATGACGGGGGCATCATGCCGCCGGACACGTTCCCGCAGCTTCCGCAGGCTCAAGCAATAAGCCAGCAGTTCCTCGAACGCCAAGCGCTGCTGTGCCGGATGAATTCCCTGCACCAACATGTGGACCGCTGCCTGCGGGGGCGGGCGATGCACATAGTCCAGAGCCTCCCTGAGCGTAGGCAGCTGCAGCATCGCCAGCACCTCATCCGGCAGCCATTCGTGGATCGACTGCAGGCGCGTATCCAGAACCTCGGCGATGAGCCGGCGCAGCGAAAGCTGGTGTACACCTTCAGTGACCGGATACACCGGCGTCAGCCGGCTCTCTGGGTGCGGCAATGCGCCCGCCGGCAGAAGTTCGTACTCGGGATGCACCAGTTCCAGGCCTGCCGGTCCGTTGCGCACTTCGCCAAAGCAGCGCAACAGCGCACCGCGCTGAAGGGAATGGTGCTGCATCCCCGAAAAATGGAAGAACCGCAGCATAATGCTGCCACTGCCATCGGCCACGCGGCACAGAAGATTGCGCCGACCTCGGTAGACCACGTCGGCCAGCTCGATATTTCCGCAGAACATCGCCTCCTGGCCGGCCCGCAGGCTGCCGATCGGGGTCAGACGTGTGCGGTCCTGGTAGCGAAACGGCAGATGAAACAGCACGTCCTGGACGGTGCGCAAGCCCAGTCGCCCGAGCTTCTCAGCGATTTTCGGTCCGACTCCCCGGAGCGTCGAGACTGGCTGCAGCTCGATATCCATCGGTCGCGGAGGGGCGGAGGCTACCGGTCCTCGAGGACCATGATCGCGTCTATTTCCACCGCAGCCCCTTTAGGCAGGTCGACCACGCCTACTGCGGCGCGCGCCGGGTAAGGCTTGCGGAAATAATCGGCCATAACCTCGTTCACGACCGGGAAATTGGCGAGATCGGTGAGGTAGACGTTGAGCTTTACGATCTGCTCCAGTCCGCCGCCGGCGGCCCTGGCAACCGCCGCCAGATTCTCAAACACACGAACGATCTGTCCGCGGATAGTTCCAGTCTCAAGCTCACCGTAGCCGGGACGCAGCGGGATCTGTCCGGAAATGTAGACGGTTGAACCGACCCGCACCGCCTGCGAGTACGTACCGATTGCCTGCGGCGCTTCGTCGGTCTGGATTGACTCTCTTTTCATTGTTCACCTGCTCCTAAACACTTGCGCACGCCTGCGCATAGGATTTGTCTGCACTTGGTTGACATGCTTGCGCATCCAGTCCAAGCCCCTTGACGCCCAGTTGCGCCGAAGAACGCGCCAGCAGAATTCCCCTGACCTTTTGAATGGGCGCATATCGTCCAGTCTCCTCGTCACGGAGTATCGCCTACATGCTCCGTGCAGTGTTGTGGTCGGCGTTGTTTGGTCTGCGATTTCCCATCGCGCTCCCGCTCGCACACGGTCTGGGCCGAGCGACCGAGGCGCTGCGCAAAATCCGTGAAGCGATGATGCGTGCTCATATTGAGCTGTGACATACCTGTATGAATAGGCGTCAAGCAACAGCCGCATGCCGTATTGAAAACCGCAGCGACGGCAGACTGCATCCGCATCCACGGCAACCCCGCCGGACAATGGTCTGGATGCTATCCCTTCATTCGATTGATGCGTATGACCGACTCCTGCGAACGTATGCGGCGAATGATCCGCGCCAGATGGGCCCGATCGCGCACTTCGACGGTGAAGTCAATGGAGGCATTGAATCCGTCCCGCTCCTCGATCGACACGGCATCGACGTTCGCGTCCATCTCGGCAATCGCCGCCGCCACCATGGCGAGAACGCCACGCTGGTTTTTGACTTCCACGCGCAGGTTGACCGGAAACACGGATTCTATGTTGCTTTCCCAGCGCACATCGATCCATTGCTCAGGATGCTTGCGGTACTTAACCACATTCGGGCAGTCCTCCGTGTGCACGACGATGCCGCGACCGGCCGACAGAAAACCCAGGATCGGGTCGCCTGGAATGGGGCGGCAGCAGCGCGCAAACGTCACGACCACCCCCTCTGTTCCGCGAATCGCCAGACCGGGAAGTTTCTCCGCTGTTGTC
The DNA here is from genome assembly GCA_028068195.1 of Gammaproteobacteria bacterium. GTDB lineage: Bacteria > Pseudomonadota > Gammaproteobacteria > Acidiferrobacterales > UBA6901 > JAJYCY01. The sequence continues at coordinate 29,408 of JAPTTX010000025.1, read as the reverse complement.
CTGATTTCGGCCGTCGTCGGCAGCATCTGGCGGGCAACCACGGCCGCCAGGCGGTTTCCTAGCCCGATGTCGGCCAGAAGATCGTCCCAGCTGCGCATCTTCAGGGTCCGCAAAAGCCCCGCCCTGCGCGCTTCATCCACGGTTGCCGCATCGATTCCGGCCTCCTGCAAGGCCTTATTGAGAAGACGCTCGCCGAGGCTTACCGATTCGCCCCGCTGTAAATTCTTCAGATAGCCGCGGATGTGCGCACGCGCCTTGCCGGTCACCACGTAATCGAGCCACATCGGATTCGGACGGCCTCTCTTGGAGGTGATGATCTCCACGTGGTCACCGTTGCGCAGCGCCGTGCGCAGCGGCACAAGCTCGTGGTTGATCCTTGCGCCGGCGCAGCGGTTGCCAATGTCAGTATGGACGTCGTAGGCAAAATCGACGACGGTCGCGCCGCGCGGGAGCTTTCTGATGTCGCCGTTGGGGGTGAATACATAGACTTCGTCGGGAAACAGGTCGACTTTCAAATGCTCCAGGAATTCATTCGGGTTTCCCGCCTGCTGCTGGATCTCCAGAAGGTCCTTCAGCCATTGCAGCGCATGCTTGTGGACCTGCGCGCTGTGGTCCCCGCTCTTGTAGAGCCAATGCGCCGCGACACCGGCCTGTGCCACCCGGTGCATGTCCTCCGTACGGATTTGCACTTCAATTGACACTCCGAATGGCCCGAAAACAACGGTATGCAGCGACTGGTAGCCGTTGGCCTTGGGTATGGCTATGTAATCCTTGAAGCGTCCGGGTATCGGCTTGTACAGGTTGTGAATGATGCCAAGCATCCGGTAGCAGTTGTCCGCCTTGTCGACGATGATCCGGAATGCGTATACGTCGTAGACCTGCTCGAACGTAAGCGACTTCTGGCGCATTTTCTTGTAGATGCTGTACAGATTTTTCTCGCGGCCAGAGACTTCGGCCACGAGACCTTCCCGCTTCAGCTGGTTCAGGATCGCGCTGCGGACTTTTTCGACAAGGGTCTTGCGGTTGCCGTGCCGCTTGCGTGTCGCTTCCGCGAGCACCCGGTAGCGCAGGGGGTAGAGATTGGCAAAGCCCAGGTCCTCGAGTTCGTGCGACCACTGGTGCATTCCGAGCCGGTTGGCAATGGGCGCGTAGATGTCGAGGGTTTCGCGTGCGATGTCACGACGCCGCTCGGGCTGCAGAGCACCCAGCGTACGCATGTTGTGCAGCCGGTCCGCTAGCTTGATGAGGATGACGCGAATGTCCTGCGACATCGCCAGCAGCATTTTGCGGAAGTTCTCTGCCTGCTCCTCTTCTTTGGTCTTGAACTCGATCTGGCCGATCTTGCTCACCCCATCGACAAGTTCGGCAACATCTTTCCCGAAGTCTGCGGCGACCTGTTCCTTGGCGGTGGGCGTATCCTCAATCACGTCGTGCAGGATGGCGGCAATGATGCTCCTGCTGTCCAGGTGCATGGCCGCCAGGATACGGGCAACCTCCAGGGGATGGAAAATGTAAGGTTCGCCGCTGCGGCGGCGCTGGCCCTCGTGCGCCTGGGCTCCAAACAGGTAGGCCCGATAGACATCGGCTACTTCCGGAGCCGGGAGATACGACTCCAGCAGCACGCAGAGGTCTCCGATCTGGAACCTCTCGCCCTCCGCCGCCGAATGCGGTTGATCAGGAAGAACTGGCGCCGCCTTCCCTTTCTGCAGGCGCGGCAGACGCATCCGCGTCCGTCGCCACTTGCCCCGCCGTGTCGTCATCAGGTTCGTATGCAGCCTCCGGAGCCTTTTCGTCCAGGATAGCGTTCGTGACGAAGCCCCCGGCAATCTCGCGCAGCGCAATCACCGTAGGTTTGTCGTTTTCGCGGTGTACGCAGGGCTCCGCACCCAGCGCCAGCTGCCTGGCACGTTTGGTTGCCACCAGAACCAGCTGGAAACGGTTCTCCACGTTCTCAAGACAATCCTCTACGGTAACTCTGGCCATGCCTCACCTCGATTATGAAATTGCCCTTCCGTCCCGCGGGAAATCACCGCACCGCCGCAGGACCCTGCGAATACTGGTACCCGCCACCGTTGCCGGAATAACCGGAATGGACCGGCTAGGCCCAAAGCAGCCGATTGGAACCGCGCTGACAGACATCTTACTGATAATTTGAGTTTTTTTCTATTCTTCTCGCAAAAGAGCGGGGATATCGAGGGTTATATGCCGAACGTCGCCGAATTGACCTGCCAGAATGGCGCGGATATCGGTCAAGGCTGCCGCGAAATCGTCATTAACCACGACATGATCGAACTCCCGGTAATGGCTCATTTCGGATACGGCCTCCCGCATCCTGCGCGCTATCGTTTCGGGACTGTCCTGACCCCGGCCCACCAACCGCTCATATAACACCTGTCGCGATGGGGGCAGCACGAACACCGTGACCGCCTCCGGCATAAGCTCTTTGATCCGCCGGGCTCCCTGCCAGTCAATGTCAAGCACCACGTTCTTCCCGGCAAGCAGGAGCTTTTCGACCGACTCCCGTGCCGTACCGTAGCAATTGCCAAAGACCTGCGCGTGTTCGAGGAAGCGTCCCGCCCGGACCATGGCCTCAAACTGCTCCGGCATGACAAAATAATAGTCTGTGCCGTTTTGTTCGCCGGGGCGCGGAGCACGCGTGGTATGGGAAACGGACACGGCAATATCCGAAGCACTGCCTGCAAGCGCCTTGGCCAGGCTGGATTTACCGGCCCCGGAGGGGGCGGACAATATGAGAAGCTTGCCGGGCATCATATTGGAAGACAGGGTACGTGGGCGCCACTGGTCGCACCGATTTGCCCTGGGCAGCTGAGCCCAGGGAGGATGTCTGCCTGACCGAGCAATGCCGCACCCTGACGGAAGCCGGGGGCAGGCAGGGATCCGGTGCCCGCACGGGGGGCATTCACCGAATCTCGGCTACAGGGAGGACAGGGGCGGGCGCGAGCACGGGATGCCCGCCTACCCATTCGGCCAGAGGTGGAAATAGCGCGCATCCTATTGGTTTATAATTGAAATATAACAAGGCGGGTCTGAATACCTATTCGATATTCTGGACCTGCTCGCGCATCTGCTCAATGAGCACCTTCAGATCCACCGCAGCGTTGGTAAGGCGCGTGTCTGCCGCCTTCGACCCGAGCGTATTGGCTTCGCGGTTGAATTCCTGCATCAGGAAATCCAGCCGCCGTCCGATCTGCCCCTCCTGATCCAATACCCGACGCGCTTCGGTCAGGTGCGCGGAGATCCGGTCAAGCTCCTCGTCGACATCGATCCGCTGCGCAAACAGGACGATTTCTTGCTCGACGCGCGCGGCATCAAGTTCCTTGCGCAGGTCGGCCAGGCGCCCCGTCAGGCGCTCCCGGTACTTTTGAATCACCTCCGGCAACCAGCTCCGCACAGTCTGGAGGATTCTCTCCATCGTATCGAGCTTCTGCCGGATTACGCCCGCGAGATGCGCGCCTTCACGCGCACGGGTATCAAGCAGCTCGCCGACGGTACGCTCGAGCAGGCGCAGGCTCTCGTTGCCAAGCGCCTCGGTATCAAGCCCTGCGCCCCGCAGCGCCCCGGGCCAACGCAGTACGTCAATCGCTCGCAACGGCTGGATGATGCCGCCGTTATCCTGCGCGATACACTCCAGTTTGCGCCCTACGCCAATCAGCTTGGAGACCAGGGCTTCATCCGGAGCAAGTTCAGCCAAGCTCTCTTGCGCCTGAAACCGCAGAATGCAATCCACCTTGCCCCGGCCCAGGCGCTTGCCGAGGCACTCCCGCACTTGGGGCTCGAGTGCCCGCAGCTCCTCCGGCAGACGTACCGCAACTTCCAGATAGCGATGATTCACCGATCGCAGCTCCCAGACGAGATTGCCCCACTGCGTGTCCTGGTCGCAGCGGGCATACGCGGTCATGCTCAGCGCCATGGCGGTCAGATACCCCTATTGCAAGTTGGAGGGGGATGTTAACTGGCAGCCCCGCTACCGTCCACCGCCGGAGCGACTATATTAGAACTCAGACAGGCCGCTTTCGGATGCAGCACCAGACACCAAGGCTGAGCCAAGTCCCGGAAAATCAAGATGAAGAGATTCAAAAATACCCTCGCAAGAGGGTACGTCCTGAACGGCTACCGCATTGAAAAAACCATCGGCGGCGGCGGATTCAGCCTCGTCTACCTGGCCACCCTGTTGGCCGAAGACCGGCGTGTCGCGATAAAGGAGTATCTGCCCAGCACCCAGGCCAGGCGCGTAGACGATTCCCGGGTGGAACCACTGTCGGAGAGCCTGGCAGGCTCCTATCGTCAGGGCATCAAACGGTTCTTTGACGAGGCGAGCGCTCTGTCCAGAGTGAACCACCCGAACATCCTGCGCGTCGAGGACTTATTCCGGGCCAACAACACCGTCTACATGGTTATGCGGTACGAGCATGGCAAGGACCTGCGCTGGTACATCAAGCACAAGTCCGGGAAACTCAGCGAGCGGTTCATTCGCACCGTTTTCCCGCAATTGCTGCTTGGAACGCGGGAGCTTCACGATAACCGGCTCCTGCACTTGGACATCAAACCGGCAAACATCTTCCTGCGCCCCGGCGGCAAGCCGCTGCTGCTGGATTTCGGGGCGGCACGCGCGTCGGTGGCGGGCAGCAAGCCGAGCGGGCCGCAGACCCTGACCGTGGGTTATGCACCCATCGAGCAGCACATGGGCGGACATTTGGGTCCGTGGACCGACATGTACGCGATCGGGGCTTCCATGTGGGCATGCATCAGCGGCAGGGCTCCGCCGGCATCGACCCAGCGGGCGATCAAGGACACGTACAAGCCGGCTGTACGCTCATTCCCCCGCCTCTATACCCACCAGTTGCTGGAAGCAATCGACTGGTGCCTGGAGCTGAACCAGCTGGAACGTCCCCAAAACGCCCAGGAGCTGCTGGACGTCCTGAACCCGCTGAATAATGCCGATCCCGAGTCCGACCCGGCCGACACCTTCTGGTCGTTCCGTCTACCTTGGAAGAGGGGCTAGCGGCGATGCGTTACCAGCTGGCCCATCACAGCCTTAGGGGATCGCGCCCGACAAATCAGGACCGTATCGCCTATGCCGAGCGGGACAACGCGGTCTTGTTGGTTCTGGCTGATGGACTTGGGGGCTATGAAGGCGGAGCGCTTGCGGCAGAGACCCTCACACAGGCCATCGTGCGCGCGTTCGAATCGGTCAGACAACCCGTCATCGACCGGCCGTCTGCCTTTCTTGCGCTCGCAATCATGCAGGCTCACAAGGCGATCACCAAGAACGGGCGTGCCCATGTCCCACCCATCTCCCCACGCACGACCTGCGTCGTATGTCTGGTACAGCACGGCTATGCCTACTGGGCACACGTCGGCGACAGCCGCCTTTACCACTTCCACGACAACACCCTGGTGCAGCGTACCTTTGACCACAGCACCACCGAACAGATGCGTCTCGACGGACTGCTAAGCGAAGACGAAATGGGATTGCACCCGGAGAAGGGGCATCTGCTGAAATGCGTGGGAGGTCCGCGCCGACCCACGATCAGCCTGGGAGATGAAACAGCGCTCAATCACGGCGATACGCTGCTGCTCTGCTCCGATGGCCTGTGGCAGGCTCTGAATCCAGCCGAACTTGCCCGCTTTATCGGGTTCAGGTCTCTGGATGAGGGTATCGAGGAAATGCTGCTCGCGGCCGAGAACAGAATGAAAAAAACCTGCGACAATCTCAGTGCGATCGGCCTGCGCTGGGAGGAAAATCTGACCACAGAATTGCCGCTGCAGCCCGTCAACATATCGGAAACCTCTCACGAGGCGATGTGGAGCGATGTCTGTCGCAGGAACGTCGATCGCAGGCGGCGGCCCCGGAAGGCTGGATCATCCGCTGACGACAACGAAAAGCCGCTTGATGCGGCCATCAGGGAACTCGAGGACTATGTCAGCCGGTTCGAGCCCAAGCGCGGCCGGGATCGCTGAGCAGGCGAAACCCGCGCGCTCGGCATCCCCTTGGGGCACGCCGATTGCTGTACAATGCGCGCTGGCAATAAATCGACCCCCTTGCACGCATGAGACCCAGCGGCCGCGAACCCCACGAACTGCGTAACATCCGATTCACCCGCCAGTTTACCCGGCATGCCGAAGGCTCGGTGCTTGTCGAATTTGGTGACACCAAGGTCATCTGCAACGTGAGCGTTGATGAAAGAGTCCCGGCGTTCCTTAAGGGCAGGGGTCAAGGCTGGGTAACCGCCGAGTACGGAATGCTGCCGCGCTCAACTGGCAGCCGCATGGCGCGCGAAGCCGCGCAAGGCCGGCAAGGGGGGCGTACCCAGGAGATTCAGCGCCTGATCGGCCGGTCTTTGCGCGCCGCGGTCGATCTCAGACAGCTCGGCGAGCGCACCCTGACCGTTGACTGCGACGTGATTCAGGCAGATGGCGGAACGCGCACTGCGTCGATTACCGGGGGATGCGTGGCCCTGTACGACGCGATCGCACGTCTGCGCGCAAAGGGGCTGCTGCACGGCAACCCGCTACGCCATCTCATTGCTTCCGTTTCAGTCGGCATCCACGGAGGGCAGGCGGTGCTCGATCTCGACTACACCGAAGACTCGTCGGCCGCAACTGACATGAACGTCGTCATGAATGAGGCTGGAGGATTCATCGAGATCCAGGGCACAGCCGAGGGCGAGGCCTTCAGCCGCGACGACCTGTTTGCCATGACCGAACTTGCAGCGGATGGCATACGCCGTCTGATCGAATTCCAGCGAGCCGCCCTCGGGCTGACTGCATGACCCCGCATCCGTTCCACAGGATCGTGCTGGCGAGCGGCAATCCGGGCAAGCTGCGGGAATTCTCGGAACTGCTCAAGGATCTTCGCTATGAGATCCTGCCCCAGTCCGACTTCGGGATACCGGAGGCCGAAGAGACTGGCCTGACCTTCGTTGAAAATGCAATCATCAAGGCGCGCAACGCCTCCAGCAACAGCGGGCTGCCTGCGCTCGCCGACGACTCGGGCCTTGAGGTAGACGCGCTCGACGGCGCGCCGGGCATTTACTCGGCACGCTATGCCGGGCCCGGATCCAACGATCGCCGCAACCTGGAAAAGCTGCTGGCTGAACTGGGCGCGGTGGCGGATCCCGGCCGCACTGCCCGCTTCCAGTGCGTGCTGGTATTTTTGCGTCATGCCCTCGATCCAACACCCGTCATCTGCCACGGGACCTGGGAGGGGCGCATCCTGCACGAGGCGCGCGGCAGCAATGGCTTCGGGTATGATCCGGTGTTTTACGTTCCTACCCACGGCTGTTCTGCAGCCGAGCTTCGGCCCGAGATCAAAAACACACTGAGCCACCGTGGTCAGGCGCTGCGGCAACTGCTGGCGGCGCTCGCCCGTACCGAAACCCTTTGCCACAAGCGGCCGCAATGAACGCATAATGGGTTGGCCCGGATGCGGGGCGGAACGGAGCCGGCGTCGGGCGGGTCCTCAGTTCTGCCTGCATCGGAACACGATGCTACAATTCTGGTCCACCTGTTCGTCAGGGTTGCAAATTTGCACTTCTCCGCGCTGCCGCCGCTGTCACTTTACATCCACCTCCCCTGGTGTGCGAAAAAGTGTCCGTACTGCGATTTCAACTCCCACGGACTTGATGCCGGCCGGGGCGGGCGCAACCGCGTTCCCGAAGTGCGCTATATCGAGGCGCTGATCGCCGACCTGGAGCACGATCTGCCGAGAGTATGGGGACGTGCGGTACGCACCATCTTCATCGGCGGCGGTACCCCAAGCCTGTTTTCTCCTGACGCTATTGACCGCCTGCTGACCGGAGTACGGGCGCGTCTGCCCCTGCCTCCTGATGTCGAGATCACGCTGGAGGCGAACCCTGGCGCCGTGGAGTCAGGCCATTTCGCCGGATATCGTGCGGCCGGAGTGAACCGTCTGTCGCTCGGAATCCAGAGCTTTGACCCGGATTCGCTGCGCGCGCTGGACCGGATCCACGGGAGCGAAGAGGCGCTGCGCGCTGTAGCAGAAGCGCGGGAAGCCGGCTTTGACAATTTCAATCTGGACCTCATGCACGGCCTGCCGGGGCAAACCATAGAATCGGCACTGCGGGATGTCGATACTGCACTTGCCCTGCAGCCAGCGCACCTTTCCATGTACCAGCTGACCATCGAACCCAACACGCTGTTCCACGCGAAGCCACCGCAACTTCCCGACGAGGATGCCACTGCGGTCATGCAGCAGATGCTGTTGGCACGCGTCGCCGAGGCTGGTTATGGCAAGTACGAAGTGTCCGCCTTTGCCCTCGCGGGACGCGAGTGTCAGCACAACCTGAACTACTGGCGCTTCGGGGACTACCTGGGCATCGGGGCCGGAGCACACGGCAAGATCACGGACACATCCGGCATCCTCCGCCTCTGGAAACTGCGACACCCGGACGCCTATATGCTGCACGCGGGGACACCTTCGGCCATCGGCGGAGAGCAGCAGCTGTCTCCCGAGGAAGCCGCGTTCGAATTCATGCTCAACGCACTGCGGCTCGAGCAGGCAACTCCGGGCACACTGTTCTCCGAGCGTACGGGCCTGCCACTCTCGGTGGTTGAAGCGCCGCTGCGCAGAGCCGAAGACAGAGGCCTGATCCGCCGTACCGGGGACGACCTGTGGCCGACGGAACTGGGCCGACGCTTCCTCAACGATCTGATCGAACTGTTCCTCCCCGCCCTTCCGGATAACGGGCACCGGGCACGTCCGGCTACCGACCGCAAGGCCCGCGGATAGGCCCGGCCTGATGACACGTCTCGGGCCCAATGCGGGACATCAGGCGAGACCTCGGGAGTTCCGCCCCGAACATATCCGGCGCACCTGCGGGACGCCACAACGCACGCACATGGCACCTCAGGCAGGGCCGTGACGTTCGCACCGGACACCTGATCGGGCTGCGCCCGTCAGCGAATCCGGATACAATCGCACGCCTGGAAATCACCGCTCCGGACCGGGCGACGGAGCCATTGCGGAATTCGGAGGCCTCGATGCTGTGGGTTAAGTCCCTGCACATCATCTTTATGGTGACCTGGTTTGCGGGTCTTTTTTACCTACCGAGACTTTTTGTCTACCACGCCATGGCGGACGACGCGGTAAGCCGCGAGCGCTTCAAGATCATGGAGCGCAAGCTTTATTACGGAATCATGACCCCGGGGGCGGTTCTGACCATCCTGTTCGGGCTCTGGCTGTGGCTCGGCTACGGATTCCACGGATTGTGGCTTGATATCAAGATCCCTTTGGTTGCCATTCTCGTCGCGTATCATATCTATTGCGGTAAGCTACTCGTTGATTTTCGTCACGACCGCAACCAACACAGCCACGTATTCTACCGATGGCTCAACGAGCTCCCTGCGCTGGTTCTGGTCGCGGTAGTCATTCTGGCCGTGGTCAGGCCGGCGTGAATTCCGAATCGCCCTATTGAAATTGACGCGCCGCGACAGCACCATTAGCGGAAATGCTGTCCTGAAAAAATAATAATCATACCGCTGGCATGGTGGAGGCCGTCCCTTCAGGAGAGGGCAATGCGAATCAGACTCGCTCTATCCTTGTTGCTGGCCGCATGCAGCCTCCGCATGGCCCCGGCGCAGGACCTCGTCACGATGGATCAGGCGGTCCGCTATGGATTGCGACACAATCTCGATCTCAGGGCAAGCGATCAGCAGCTGCGTGCTGCGCGCGCGCGCGTGGGCGTGGCCAAATCGGGTCGCTACCCGCAAATCAATGCCCGCTACCTGGTGCAGAACAGCGACAACCCGCTTGATGTGTTTGCCGGAAAGCTCAACACCCGCTCGGTAGACCCCGCAACGGATTTCACGGCTGGCGCGCTGAACAACCCCGGCGCCAGTACCGTGAATACGACCGAAATCGCCCTGCAAATGCCGATCTATACCGGCGGAAAGCTCGGCGCCGCAGTGCGCAATGCCCGGTACCACGAACAGGCGGTCGACTTCAATCTTGGCCGGCTGCGCCAGGAGACCATATTTCAGATAATGCGCGCCTATTTGGCGGCACAGGCCACCGTCCATGGCCGGGAAATCGCCGACGACGCAGTGGTGGCCGCCCGCGGGCACGTCGAAACCACCCGGCGTCTCGTGCGCGAAGGCCGCATTGTCGTATCCGACCGCATGACTGCCGAACTCAACCTTGCAGCTGTCGAAAGCGCGCGCGCCAAGGCTGACGACCGCGTTCATCTGGCGCTCGACCAGCTCAAGCTGGCCATGGGAATGCCGGTTGACGACCCGATTGCACTCCTCCCCTGGCGGGAGCCGGCGGTCGAACCTCTCGATCCGCTGCCGGTACTGGAACAGCGCGCACTCGCTGCACGCAAGGACCTTGAGGCGGCGCGCTCGATGGTATCGGCCAGCGCTGCCAGCATCGACGAGGCGCACGCTGCATTCAAGCCGCAGGTGAGCCTTGTCGCAACCAGCGACTGGTACAGCCACCACCTCGGCTTCGCCGCCAACTCCCAAAGCATCATGGGCGTGGTCAGCATAAACCTGTTCAGCGGCAACCGAGACACCAGCGAACTTGATGATGCCCGCGACCGGAAGACCGAATCGGAACTGCGCGCGCTGAATCTGCAGCAGGATATTCTCAATCAGGTACGTGCTGCCTACTACGGGGTCCGGGAGGCAATGGCACGGCGCAGGATCGCGGCAGCGAACGTCGCCAGGGCAAGGCAAACCGTGCGCCTGGTCAAGAAGCGCTATGGCGAGGGCCGAACGATACTGCTTGATGTGCTCAACGCGGAACAGTTGCTGGTGGAAGCCCGCAATGAAAAGCTCGCATCCTCGCTGGATCTGGCGACTAATCAGGCGGCACTGGCCCTGGCGGAAGGCACACTGGCCCCGCCGCAATGATAGCAGGTAAGGAGTCCGGAAATGGGCCATAGATTCATGCGGCCGGGAGCGCCGGCGACAGCACTGCTGTTGTCTTTGGCGCTCGCGGCGTGCGCTGGCAAACCTGCATCGGCGCCGCTTGTGCTTCCCCCGCTCTTGCGGCCGGTCATGACACTCAGGTCTCCACCATCGGCCGTGACCGAGGTGCTCATCCCGCCGGCGGCATTTGTGGTGCGGGGAGGCATTCCCGGGGTGTTCGTCTTGCGGGACGGGCTCGCCCGCTTCCGCATGGTCAGAGCCGGAAAACTCGTCGATGGCCGGCTTGAAGTTCTGAGCGGCCTGTCGGGCAACGAGACCCTGGTTCTCGGGAATCTCGCCGACGTACATGACGGCAGCCCGATCACGGTGCGCCGAAAATAGAAGCCGACAAAGGGGAAACCGTGTCCGAGCCGACGAATCCGCACAAGCGCGAGAACGATGCACACCGCATGAACCTTGCCGGGCGCATTACGAGCTACTTTGTCGACAGCAAGGTGACCGTCCTTATTCTAATCGTTTCCGTACTCGCCGGAGCGCTGGCACTCAGCTCGACTCCGCGCGAGGAGAATCCGGAAATCGTGGTTCCGGCAGCCAACATCATCGTCACCAAACCCGGCGCCTCGCCCAAGGAGGTCGAACAGCTGATCATCAAGCCGCTGGAGGCGATCCTGCAGGGCCTCACGGGGGTCGACCATACATACGGAATCGCCACGGAGTCCATGGGCATCGTAACCGTCCGGTTCAAGGTCGGAGAGAACCGGGAGGCATCGATGGTCAGGCTCTACGACCGCATCATGAGCAACCTTGACCGTATGCCGCCCGGCACCAACCTGCCGCTTGTGAAGCCGGTAAATGTGGACAACGTGCCGATAATGACCATCACGCTTTCCTCGGCCACCATGGATGACTACGACTTGCGGCGGGTGGCCGACGACGTGCTGGAGCATCTGCGCCGCGTCAAGGGAACATCTCTGACTTATCTTCTGGGAGGACGCCGGCGACAGATCAATGTAAACCTCGATCTGGATAGAATGCGTCACTACAACGTCAGCCTCTTCGACATCCGCAGGGTACTTGAGGCAACCAACGTCGATATTCCATCCGGCACCTTGGTCAGCAACGGCAGGGTGAGCACGGTCATCGCCGGCGGCATGCTGCGCAACGCCCATGAGGTGCGCAATCTCGTTGTCTCCCTCTACGGCCATAAGCCGGTTTATCTGAAGGACATCGCAACCATAACCGACGGTCCCGGTGATATCACGTACGTGCACCGCATCGGCTACGGTCCGGCCTATACCGGGGTGCGCAGCCCGGACTTTGAGGAACCGGCGGTGACCATTGCGATCGCGAAGACCAAGGGCACCAATGCCGTAGCGGTAGCAAGCGCTGTTCTGTCGGAGCTCCACCGCATACAGCCGCAGCTGATCCCGCCAGCGGTACACGTCGATATCACGCGCGACGACGGGAAGCGCGCGAACGAGGCGGTCAATACACTGATCGAGCACCTGACGATCGCCATTGCTACCGTGGTGCTGCTGCTGGTGGTATTTCTCGGATGGCGGGCAGCCAGTATTGTCACGATTACCATTCCGCTGATCATGTTCATCACACTGGCGGTCGGCATGGCCGCTGGCCAGAGCCTGAACCGCATCACGCTGTTCGCGCTCATCCTTTCGCTCGGCCTCATGGTGGACGACTCGATCGTAGTCATCGAGAACATATTCCGCCATTACAGCAGGAAGGGCGCCGACCGTCTCGCCGGGGCGGTGCGCGCAGTCAACGAGATCGGACGGCCCACCAATCTTGCGACTTTCACCGTGATACTCGCGTTCCTGCCGATGTTCTGGGTCCACGGCATGATGGGACCATACATGGCACCCATACCGTTCAACGTCCCGGTGGCCATGATCACGTCTCTGGCCATTGCCTACTCGGTGGCGCCCTGGGCGGCATACCGCTGGCTCCACCTCAAGCCCGGGCAGCACGTGGAAGGACATGCACCGGGAAGGCTGGAGAGAGGCTACGCCGCAATCATGGGCAAGCTGCTCGACAAGCGCGGTTTGCGGATCGGATTTTTCGTGGGCATAGCGCTGCTTATGCTGCTGGTCCTCGCCATGCCTATATTCAGGCTTGTTCAGTTTAAGATGCTGCCCAAGAACAATGCCGATACGTTCAATATTACCGTGGACATGCCGGCTGGCACCGCGCTCGAGCAAACCGATCGCGTGGTCCGAAGGATCGGGGATATTCTGCGTACAACGCCGGATGTCACCAACTTCGAGGCGACGGTGGGGCGTCCGGGGGTCATCGATTTCAACGGCCTGCTGCGGGGTTCGACCTTCAAGACGGGACCGCAGTACGCCGAGGTGCGCGTCAACCTGAAGGACAAGCGCTACCGCAGCAGGAGTTCCATCCAGATAGTGCGGTCGCTACGGCCCGCCATCACGAGACTCGAAGCCAGAACCGGCGCCAACATCAAGCTGGTCGAGGAACCACCGGGACCGCCGGTGCGTGCCACCGTACTGGCCGAATTGTATGGACCGAGCTACAGCAAGCTGCGCCAGATAGCCAAGGAAGTGCGCTACGACGTATTCGCCAAGACCAAGGATGTGGTTGACATTGACGACAGCGACACGGCGGACACGACGCAATACCGCATCGTGGTCGATCGCCGGAAAGCGGCGCTCGCCGGGATACTGCCTGTAGAAGTTGCACAGACCCTGCAGGCATTTCTCGGTGGGTACGATGCCGGCGCCGTGCACATCGCCAGGGAAAAGGAGCCGGTGTTCATTCATTTCCAGATTCCGGTCTCAGACCGCGTTCTACCGACCGACCTATACAATATCTTTTTCACCAACCCGGCAGGCAACGAGATTTCTCTGGGCAAGATCGCACAGATCCGGCCGGTTGAAGCCCCCAAGCCGATTCTCTTCCAGGATCAACGGCCGGTCGTATATGTGACCGGAGAAATGGGCACCGGAAGTCCGGTGTATGCGGTCCTGCACATGTGGCAGTACCTTCGCACGCACCGGCTTCCGGATGGCGTGAAGCTCAAGCAGGACTTCATGTCCTACCCTGCCACGACCAGTTACGGCTTGCGCTGGGGCGGCGAAATGCGTCTCACGCTGGATGTGTTCCGGGATCTGGGGCGCGCATTCGCGGTTGCGATCGTGCTTATTTACGTGATCCTGGTTGCCTACTACCGGTCGTTTGTGATTCCGCTTATTGTGATGGGGGCGATACCTTTGACCATCATTGGCGTATTTCCGGGGCACGCGATCATGGACCTAATCGAAGGGCATTACTACTTCACCGCAACGTCCATGATCGGGGTAATTGCGCTTGCCGGCATCGTCGTGCGCAATTCACTGCTGCTGATCGATTTCATCCTGGATTTCCGCCGCGCCGGACACGGGCTGCGCGAGGCCGTGGTCCAGGCCGGCACCACGCGCATGCGGCCGATCCTGCTGACTGCGTTCGCGATCATCCTGGGCACGGCGGCCATGGTCACCGATCCGGTCTTCGGCGGGCTGGCCATATCGCTCATATCGGGCACCTTTGCCTCGACCGTGCTGACGCTGTTCGTGATTCCCCTCGTATACTACGTTTATGAAGGGCGCCGTGAAGGGAAGGGCGTCGCCCCCGCGTAAGCCCCTGTCTGGCAGGGCCAGTGGATGGCCGCCCGCGCGACACGCGGCTTGCTGACCGGGCCACCAGAATTCGCTGTTGCGGTTATGCTGTTGCAGAAGCCGGCCGGCCGGCTTAGACTGCCTCTGCCCGCCGAATTTGAGCCGTGGGCGCCGTATCTCAGGGAATCAGAACAATCATGCGGAGGGAACCGTGAAACGCTACCACGATACCATCAACAAGCGCTCACGCCTTATCGATGCCCCGGTAATTGGATCCAACGGCAGCACTGCTGCGCTGGCCGCCTTCGACCCGAAGGCGCTAAAGCACCGCATCGCATCAGCCTTGCGCATCCAGAACGACTATTTTCCTTGCTTTGACTGGACTTTCCCCCCGCCTATTACTCCGAAATCCCGCGCTCCGGTAAACGCAATGACGCTGTTCTCCGAGCCGACGGTGGTGTGCGGACGCTACAGCATCTATGCACATGTGCCGTTCTGTGCATCACTGTGCAGATTCTGTTACTACCCGGTCATTCCCGGAAGCCACGAAGACGAGATGCAGCGGTACGTGGATTACCTGTTGCGTGAAATGGCGGCGTATGCGCCGGCGCTTGAACACAGTCGTTGCGAGTCGGTTTATATCGGCGGTGGCACACCGACCTACCTTGGCGACCGCCTGCTGCAGCGGCTGCTCGATGGCATACACCGGAACTTCCGTTTTACCGAAGATGCTGAGGTGAGCATCGAGTCGGCACCCGGGACGATCCCGCGTGACCGTCTGGCGTTGCTGTTGGGACTTGGTGTGAACCGGGTGAGCTACGGGATACAGTCGCTCGATTCCGCGATGCTGGCAGGCCTGAACCGTGACTACTCTGTGCCGGCAGCCATCGCGGAGATCAGTCAGGCGGTTGAGATTATCGGCAACGTCAACGTGGACACCATGTATGGATTCGAGGGCGAGGCCGACGGTGCGCTGGCCGGCACACTTACGCAGCTCATCGGGCTTGGGGTTCCGGGGCTGTCGATCTATTCGCTCGACTCACAGCGTTGCGACCACGACCGCGTTCGGTTCCTGCCGGCCCGTGACGAACATCATGAACGCAAGCTTGCCATATTCCGTCATGCCAGACAGCTCTTGGACCAGGAGGGGTTCGAGCCTGTTCTGCAGAATATTTTCATCCGTCCGGGACGCGCCTCGTTCCGCCACCAACTGCGCCGCTGGGAAAATGTTCCACTCGTTGCCCTGGGCATATCGTCGATGGGTTACGCGCCGCGGGTGCTCTATCAGAACCACATCGGGCTAAAGAACTATTACCGCTCTCTCGATGAAGGCCAACTTCCGGTTCTGGAGACAGAGCGCATCACGCCGGAATTGGAGATGGCGCGGGAACTGGTGAGTCAGCTGCGTTTTACCGCGGTCAACGTCCGTCACATCGACGAAAAATACGGGGTGGATGTTCAGGCGACATACAGGGACCTGATATCGGCGTTGTCCGAACTGGGTTATCTTGAGGTCCACAAAGGAACCCTGCGGCTCGCGGAAGACGCCGCTGCCTACAACAACATCATCCCCATGCTATTTGCACCGGATGCCTTCAAGCAGGCCCTGTTCGACCTTCCCGAGGAATACCGCGAGCAGTTTCCACTGCCTTTCGTGCTCACCCAGGTCGGGGCGACACAGAACCGGCCGATCGGAATCTGAGCGGCAACCGGCCGCAGTCAATGCATGTCGAGCGGGTCCACATCTACCGACCAGCGCGTTCTGCGTGCGAGCGGGCTTTCGGCAATCAGGGCGAGCCACTGACCGAGGAAGCGGTGCAGGGCAGGCCGACGCGTGGCGTGAACCAGCAACTGGGCACGATAGCGTCCTGACCTGCGCTCCATCGGGGATGGCACCGGATCCGTGACCGTCACTGCGGCCGCCGAATCCAAGGAGCCGGCAAGCCCGAGCGCGTGCGCCAGAAACGTGAGCGCGTCGTGGCGGCCCGGAGATTCCGCACGAAGCAGTGCCAGATGGCAATAAGGAGGAAACTGGGCCTCCTGGCGCTCCTGCATCGCGTAATCGGCGAATCCGGCATAGTCGTGGCGGCACAGAGCCAGAAACAGGGGGTGGTCGGGATGAAAGGTCTGGATGAACACCTCGCCGGGCTTGTCGGCGCGGCCGGCGCGGCCGGCAACCTGCAAGATACGCTGAAACAGATGCTCCCCCGAACGGAAATCGTATCCGTAGAGCCCCTGGTCCGCATTGAGGACACCGACT
The DNA here is from genome assembly GCA_028068195.1 of Gammaproteobacteria bacterium. GTDB lineage: Bacteria > Pseudomonadota > Gammaproteobacteria > Acidiferrobacterales > UBA6901 > JAJYCY01. The sequence goes on along the minus strand of JAPTTX010000025.1, from coordinate 12,605 downwards.
AAGGTGAGATTCGGAAAATCGTGTCCTTTGGCTAGCATCTGGGTTCCGACCAGGATATCGGCCGTACCGGCGCGCACGCGTCCGAGCTTTTGCTCGAGGACGCCTTTGCGGCGAGTGGTGTCGCGATCGATCCGCTCAATGCTGGCGCCGGGGAAAATCCTGGTAAGCGCCGCTTCCACGCGTTCGGTTCCCTCGCCGAGACCGCGCAAATTCCCTCCCTGGCAGACCGGGCATGCGACTGGCACGCTGGTTTCGCTGCCACAGTGATGACAGCGTAGCCTGCTGTCCGCCTTGTGCAGGGTCAGGCGGGCATCGCAGCGGGGGCAAGGCGCAAACCAGCCGCAGTCATGACACATGAGTACCGGCGCAAACCCGCGGCGGTTGAGGAATAGGAGGCTCTGCTCTCGGCGCGAGAGGCGCTCAACCAATGCCTCGATCAGGGGAGGAGCCAGGCCATCCGAATGCGCCAGCCGGCGCAGATCCAGAATGCGCACCGGCGGTAGCTGCGCCCGGCCGATGCGATCACGCAGCTGCAGTAGCCGGTAGCGCCCCTGACGCGCATTGTACAGGCTCTCGAATGAGGGCGTGGCCGATCCCAGCACGACCGGAATTCCTTCATGCTGACCGCGCCGTATGGCGACGTCTCGCCCTGAATACCGGAAGCCGTCCTGCTGCTTGTAGGACCCGTCGTGCTCCTCGTCGACCACGATGAGGCGCAAGGTCTTCATCGGAACAAAAACCGCCGATCGCGTCCCGAGCACAATGCGCGCTGACCCGTCCCGGGCCTGGAGCCATGCACGCAAGCGCTCGGAAGCGTTCAGCCCCGAGTGCATCACCGCAATGCCGACATTGAAACGCTGGCGGAAGCGGTCCACCAGCTGCGGAGTGAGCCCGATCTCCGGCACCAGCACGAGCACCTGCGCTCCGGAATCGAGGACCCGGTCGATTACGCGAAGATATACCTCGGTCTTGCCGCTGCCGGTCACCCCGTGCACCAAGTAGCAGTGAAACCCCGGTTCGCTCTCGGAGATGGCCGCGATGGCAGCAGCCTGGGCTGCACTGGCTTGAGGTGGTTCGACCGCCTTCCCCCCCGTTCCTGCCCGAAAATCGCGCGGGACCACGGCAACCCACCCTCGCGCCGCCAGCGACCGCAGGGCAGGACGCCAGCGGTCGGAAACAGACGCCAGGACAGATTCGTCGGCGACCGACTCGTGACCGGCTAAGGCCCGCAGGATGCCGGCGGGCACCCCGCGCAGCGACGGGGTGGTCACGAGACGCACACGCCCGGATTCTGTGATTGCCCAGCCAATGCCGCCGCCGGCGAGCGCGGGCCGGCCGCGCCGCAAGGCTTGTGGAAGCGCGGCGCTGACGACCTCGCCCAGAGGGTGGTGGTAGTATTCCGAAGCCCACTGCAGCAGGCCCAGCAGTTCTGGCGACAAGAGAGGCTCGAGGTCGAGCACTTCCTGAATGGCCTTCAAACGGGCTACGGGGAGCGTACTGTGCGCGACAACGGCGGTCACAACCCCGATGACGGACCGCCGGCCGAATGGTACCCGGACCCGTGCGCCGGGCAATGGGACGGAACCCGATTCGGGAGACAGGTAGTCGAAGGTGCGGGCCAGGGGAGAGGGAACGGCGACTTGGACAATGCGCTGGACCAAAGGCATGGGACGCACTCTAGCATAGTTGTACCAGCTCCCCGTGAAACATCAACCGATCCACGGGAACTTAACAACTTTCAAAATCGCCGCTAACTGATTGTGGTTAAACGGCTCTGGTTGGCAACTGGCCGCCTGTGGATAACCCTGTTGATGATCGCTCATTCACGAATTGAAATTTTGACAAATTTCCCTGGCTGCTTTCGAACTGTCTAAAGTTTGTGCTAAAAAAACATTAGTCAGAACAATATGTTAGTATAAATCTATCGAGGATTTTTCGGGTGATTGGACATCGGACTGTTCCGGCCGCCTGGCTGCCGCATCATGTGAATAATTGCTTGACGGATCGGTAATTTTTGCCGTACCAACCCCGACAGGGCCTCTGGATGCAGCTGGGCCGCGCGGCTCCGAACCCATGGTTTTGTGTCTCCCAGAGACAGGCAGCGGTGCAGGCCGGCCGCCCTCTGTCCTTCGGACGGCCCTCCCGCGGTACCGGTCGCGTCCCCACGGTGGCGGTACACCGTGGACGTCAGCGCGCATTTCGCGCCGGCTTCCGCAGTGATATCGTCAGTCCGACCAGCCGGGGAAACGCCCGGCGCATTGCATGGATCGCAACAGACCCTGGTCCCCTATGACGCTGATTCCGGAAATTGCCGAGGAAATTTCGCGAGCCACCGGGAGCCGGTTTCAACCGCTCCGCAGGTCCCTGGTCAACGGGGGTTGCATCAACCGGGCCGAGATTATCGAAAGCCGCGGCGAACGCTATTTTCTGAAACTGAACCAGCCCGGATGCCTCGAGATGTTCGCAGCGGAAGCGGCTGGGCTTCGGGAGCTTGGACAGGCCAGCGCAATCCGAGTGCCTGCGCCGGTATGCTGGGGTGTCGCCGATGGGCATTCCTACCTAGTGCTCGAGTACCTGGCGTTGGGCAGGGGCGATGCGGGGACTGCGGAGGAGCTGGGCCGCGGGCTGGCGCAGCTGCACCAGGTCCGCGGCGAACGTTTCGGTTGGCACCGCGATAACACAATCGGAACCACCCCCCAGATCAATATGCCATCAGAGGACTGGGGCGACTTCTGGGGCCGGCAACGTCTCGGTTTCCAACTGCAGCTGGCAGCGCGCAACGGATACCGCGGTGCGCTGCAGCGGGACGGCGAGCGGCTGCTCGCCGCTCTACCAGCCCTGCTGGATGGTCATCGGCCGCAACCTTCTCTGCTGCACGGAGACCTCTGGGGAGGAAACTATGCCGCCGACCAGAACGGGAAGCCGGTGATCTTCGACCCGGCGGTCTATTTCGGTGATCGCGAAGCGGATCTGGCAATGACCGAGCTGTTCGGGGGCTTCCCGGCGGCATTCTATGAGGCCTACCGCGAACGGCTGCCGCTCGACAGCGGTTACCCGATACGCAAGGACCTGTACAATCTGTACCACATCCTCAACCACCTGAACCTGTTCGGGGGCGGCTATCAGGCTCAGGCCGAACGCATGCTGGCCTCATTGCTCCGCACTACAGGCACTTGAGCGATTCGGGTGGACTTGGATGCAGGCCCGCCAGCAAATTTCCCGAGCCGGAACCTGCCGTCAGGACCGGAATCCAGCGTTTCCGGCCGGCGAAGGGGTCCGCAGGCAACCGTACGGCGGCGCCGAAGCCGCTTGAATCGTCAGACGGTTTGTCCGGCAGCGTCGGCACCGACCCCCGAGTGAAATTTCGCGCTCAGCTCATGCACCGCGTCCACCATGACCGCGAGATGATCGGGGTCGGTATGCTGGTGCACGCCATGACCGAGGTTGAAGACATGTCCCGGGCCCGGACCATAGCTGTCGAGGATGGCTTCCACTTCCTGCCGTATCCGCTCCGGTGAGGCATAGAGGACGGAAGGATCCATATTTCCCTGCAAGGCGACACGTCCGGCAACCCGTCTACGGGCTTCGGACATGTCCATCGTCCAATCCACACCTAAGGCGTCGCAGCCGCTCGCCGCTAGGTCTTCGAGCCACGCCCCCCCGGCTTTGGTGAACAGGATAACCGGAACGCGCCGGCCTTCCGATTCGCGTTTCAGCCCGGCAACCACTTGGCGCATGTATCGCAGGGAAAATTCCCGATAATCGCGCGGCGTCAACACCCCGCCCCAGGTGTCGAACAGCATGACTGCCTGCGCTCCGGCCTCGATTTGCGCGTTGAGGTATGCGGAGACGGCGCGCGCGTTGATGTCCAAAAGCCGATGCATGGTGGCCGGATCCTGGAACATCATGCCTTTTACGCGGCCGAATTCCTTGCTTGATCCACCTTCGACCATGTAGGTTGCAAGAGTCCAGGGCGATCCGGCAAAGCCGATCAGGGGAGCGGCCCCGGCCAGCTCGCGCCGAATCAGCCGTACTGCATCGAGCACGTAGCGCAGTCGATCATCCGGGTCGGGCACGGCTAGGCGGTTCACGTCGGCGGCCGTACGCAGCGGACGCTCGAACTGCGGACCCTCGCCCTCGCACATTCGTAGACCCAGCCCCATGGCGTCCGGAACGGTAAGAATGTCGGAAAACAGGATGGCGGCATCGAGCCTGAACCGCCGCAGCGGCTGCAGGGTGACCTCGCAGGCCAGTTCCGGCGTGGTGCATAAATGCATGAACGATCCCGCTTGCTCGCGCACCCTGCGGTATTCCGGGAGATAGCGCCCAGCCTGGCGCATTACCCATACCGGGGTCACGTCGACCGGCTGACGCAGGAGGGCGCGCAGCAAGCGGTCATTGGCGCCCGAAACGGGACCGTCAGCGGACACTGCTCTAATGTTCATCACGCATGGCCGTCGGTTGCGTGAACGGTCAGCGCGGCAGGTCGGAACTGCCCATGAGAAACTCGTCGACCGCGCGCGCCGCCTGGCGCCCTTCGCGAATCGCCCACACGACAAGCGATTGGCCGCGGCGGGTGTCTCCCGCGGCAAACACCTTGGCCACCGAAGTGCGGTAACCGCCTTCAGAATCCGTGGCAGCAATGTTGCCGCGACCATCCAGTCCCACGGCAAGTTCGCTGAGCATGCCTTCGTGCACGGGGTGGAGATAGCCCAGAGCCAGCAGCACCAGCTCCGCTTTCATCTCAAATTCGCTGCCCGGCACTTCGTGCATGGTTGGTGCCCCGCGACCGTCTTTGCGCCATTCCACGCGGACCGCACGCAAGCTGCGGACACAGCCATCCCGGCCGGCGAACTCCTTGGTGGCAACACCCCAATCGCGCGTCATCCCCTCCTGCTGGGACGTCGACGTGCGGAGCTTCAGCGGCCAGTCCGGCCAGGTGACAAGACGGTCCGGCCTTTCCGGCGGCCGTGGCAGAAGCTCGATCTGGGTTACAGACCTCGCCCCCTGCCGGATCGACGTACCGACACAGTCGGAACCTGTGTCGCCTCCGCCGATGACTACCACGTGCTTGCCGGTGGCGGTGATCGCAACATCTTCGGGGATGCGGTCTCCCGCGATGCGCCGGTTTTGCTGCGGCAGGAACTCCATGGCGAAATGCACACCCTTTAGCTGCCGTCCGGGAACAAGCAGGTCACGCGGATGTTCGGAACCTCCGGCCAGGACCACCGCGTCGTATTCGACGAGCAGCGTTTTCGCCGGAACGTTCACACCGACGTGCTGATTGAGGCGGAAGTCCACACCCTCGGCCGCCATCTGTTCGATTCGCCGCTCAACGTGAAGCTTTTCCAGCTTAAAGTCCGGAATCCCGTAGCGCAGGAGGCCTCCGGGGCGGTCGCTCTTCTCGAACACCGTCACCGCATGACCGGCGCGTGCCAGCTGCTGGGCGCACGCGAGACCTGCCGGTCCGGACCCTACGATGGCGACCCGTCTGCCGGTCCCGCGCGCGGCAGGCTGTGGCTGTACCCAGCCCTCCTCCCAGCCCTTGTCGATGATTGCGTGCTCGATGTTCTTGATCGTGACCGGGTCGCTGTTGATGTTCAGCGTGCACGCCTCTTCGCACGGCGCCGGGCAGACCCTGCCGGTAAACTCCGGGAAGTTGTTGGTTGAATGCAGCACCGCGAGCGCCTCCTTCCAGCGCCCCCGATAGACCAGATCGTTCCAGTCCGGAATTATGTTGTTCACCGGACAGCCGCTCTGGCAAAAGGGTATGCCGCAGTCCATGCAGCGTGCGCCCTGTCGCGCCATCTCCCGCTCTTCCAGGGGAAGCGCGAATTCTTTGTAAAACCGGATCCGCTCCGTGACCGGCAGTTCGGCGGGATCTTGCCGGCCGAACTCCAGAAATCCCGTCGGCTTACCCATGCTTCACCAGGCTTTCCGGCTGCTGCGCACGGGCTTGGGCTGCGGCCATTTCGGCCAGAGCGCGGCGGTATTCCACCGGCATGACTTTCACGAATTTCGGCAGGTAGACATCGAAATTGTCCAGAATCATGCGCGCACGCGTACTCCCGGTGTAGCGCAGATGGTTCTGGATCAGGCGGCGCAGTATCGTAGCATCGCTGTGTTCCAGGTGGTTGATGTTGACAACCCCATGTGTCTCCAGTTCGCCGCCCTGCGCCTCGTTCTCGCCGATGGTCCGGTCCTCTTCCGGCACTGGTGCCAGCTCAACCATGGAGAGATTGCAGCGCTTGGTGAAATCCCCGGCCTCGTCAAGAACAAAGGCGATGCCGCCGCTCATACCCGCGGCGAAGTTGCGCCCAGCCACACCCAGCACCAGGACCGTGCCACCGGTCATGTACTCGCACCCGTGGTCACCCGCCCCTTCGACGACCGCAATCGCACCGGAATTGCGCACCGCGAACCGCTCACCAGCAACGCCGCGGATATAGCACTCCCCATCGATCGCACCGTAGAGCACGGTATTCCCCGCGATGATATTGTCTTCGGCGACGATGCGGCTGTCTGCAGGCGGACTGATGACGATACGCCCTCCGGAGAGGCCTTTGCCGACATAATCGTTGGCGTCACCGCGCAGCTCCAAAGTCACCCCATGCGTCAACCATGCGCCGAAGCTCTGCCCGGCTGTGCCATGCGCACGGATAACGATCGTGTCATCGGGAAGTCCGGCATGGCCGAAGCGCCGCGCGACCTCGCCCGAAAGCATGGCGCCTATAGTGCGATTGATGTTCCGTACGGGCAGGTCGATCGTCACCGGCTTCCGCGACTCAAGCGCCGGCATTGCCTGGCGGATCAGTTCGTGATCCAGGGCGCGGTCGAGACCATGATTCTGCGACTCGCGGTGATGGATTGCCGCACCGGCCGCGGTCGCAGGCTGATGCAGAATACGCGAGAAATCGAGCCCCTTGGCCTTCCAGTGCGTGATGCCAGCGCGCACGTCGAGCATGTCGTTGCGACCAATCATCTCGTCAAAGGTGCGGAAACCCATCTGCGCCATGTACTCGCGCACTTCCTCCGCCACAAAGAAGAAATAGTTGATCACATGCTCAGGCTGTCCGGTGAATCTCTTGCGCAATACCGGATCCTGCGTTGCCACGCCCACCGGACAGGTATTCAGGTGGCACTTGCGCATCATGATGCAGCCTTCCACCACCAGCGGTGCCGTCGCAAACCCGAACTCGTCAGCACCGAGTAACGCGCCTATCACCACATCGCGACCGGTCTTCATCTGCCCGTCGACCTGCACGGCAATGCGGCCGCGCAGCTGGTTCAGAACCAGCGTCTGCTGGGTTTCCGCAAGGCCGAGCTCCCATGGGCTGCCGGCAAACATGACCGACGAGAGCGGGCTCGCTCCGGTTCCGCCGTCGTGTCCCGAAATGGTGACATGATCCGCGTGCGCCTTGGACACTCCTGCCGCGACCGTACCGACGCCCACCTCGGATACGAGCTTGACGCTGATAGAGGCGCGTGGATTGACGTTCTTCAGGTCGTGGATCAACTGCGCCAGATCCTCGATCGAATAAATGTCGTGATGCGGAGGCGGAGAAATCAGGCCGACGCCGGGAACCGAAAAGCGCAATTGCGCGATATACTCGCTCACCTTGTGCCCTGGCAGCTGTCCGCCCTCACCGGGCTTCGCGCCCTGGGCCATCTTGATCTGGATCTGGTCAGCGCTGACGAGGTATTCCGTTGTCACCCCGAACCGCCCGGCAGCAACCTGTTTGATCCGGGAGCGCAGCGAATCGCCCGGCTGCAGCCCGATGTCGCGCACGACGCTCGGAATGCGGGAACGCAGAGATTCCCCCTCCCTCGCCTCCGGATACCGGCGGGCGTCCTCTCCCCCTTCACCAGTATTGGACTTTGCGCCGATGCGGTTCATGGCGATCGCCAGGGTCGTGTGCGCTTCGGTCGAGATGGATCCGAGGGACATGGCGCCGGTGGCGAAGCGTTTGACGATCTCTCGGGCCGGCTCGACTTCCTCCAGCGGAACAGGGCGGGCAGACTTCTTGATCTCGAACAGGCCGCGCAGAGTCATGAGCCGCTGGCTCTGGTCGTTGATAAGTTTGGCATACTCCTTGTAAGTTGCGTAGCTGTTCGTTCTCGTCGCGTGCTGCAGCTGCGATATGCTCTGCGGCGTCCACATATGCGCCTCGCCGCGGATTCGGTACGCATACTCACCACCGGTATCGAGGGCGCTGCGGTAAATGGGCGCATCGCCATAGGCCAGCTGGTGCCAACGCACGGCCTCTTGGGCGACCTCCCCGAGCCCGACGCCTTCAACCTTGGAGGCGGTGCCAGTGAAGTACCGGTTGACGAACGTCGTGTTCAAGCCGACTGCCTCGAAAATCTGCGCACCGCAATAAGACTGGTAAGTCGAGATTCCCATCTTGGACATGACCTTGAGAAGCCCCTTGTCCACCGCCTTGACGTAGCGCTTGCAGGCTTCCGCCGGCTTGAGGTCGGCCGGCAAAACCTCGGCCATGCCGGCAATGGTCTCAAAGGCGAGATAGGGATGCACGGCTTCGGCTCCGTAGCCGGCAAGCAACGCGAAGTGGTGAACCTCGCGCGCGGAGCCGGTTTCAATCACCAACCCCACCTTGGTGCGCAAACCCTCGCGGATGAGATGATGATGCACCGCCGAGGTTGCGAGCAGCGCCGGAATCGGCAGAAGTAGCGCCCCAACGTCGCGGTCCGACAGTATCAGGACATTGTGACCGTTGCGGACCGCCTCCTCGGCGCCGGCGCACAAGGCATCGAGCGCCGCTTCCATGCCGGCAGCGCCCTGGTCCGCCGCGTAGCACATGCTCAGGGTAATTGCGTCGAAACAGCCGTCGGTGCATTCACGGATGCGGCGTATCTTGGCCATATCCTCGCCCGTCAGCACCGGCTGCGTCACCTCAAGCCTGCGGTGCGGCTCAGCCTGGTCGAGGCCGAGGAGATTGGGACGGGGTCCGATGAACGACACCAGCGACATGACCAGCTCTTCGCGAATCGGGTCTATGGGCGGATTGGTAACCTGGGCAAACAGCTGCTTGAAGTAGCAGTACAGAAGCTTCGGCCGGTTCGACAGCACCGCGAGCGGCGTGTCGTTGCCCATGGAGCCGACGGGTTCCTGCCCGCCGATGGCCATGGGCGCTAAAATGAATTTGATGTCCTCCTGCGTGTAGCCGAATGCCTGCTGACGATCAAGCAGCGCACCGGCCTCGTGCTCGGCAACCGGCACGGATGCAAGCTTCTCGAGTACCAGCTGGGTCTTGTCGAGCCAAGTCCGGTAGGGGCGCAGTGCCGCCAGCCGGTCCTTTAGTTCGGTGTCATCGATGATGCGGCCGGCCTCCAGATCTATGAGCAGCATTTTGCCCGGCTGTAGCCGCCACTTCTTGGTGATCCTGGATTCGGGTATGTCCAGCACGCCGGTCTCCGACGCCATGACCACGATGTCTTCATCGGTAATCAGGTAGCGGGCCGGACGCAGACCGTTGCGGTCCAGGGTAGCGCCGATCTGGCGACCGTCGGTGAATGCGACTGCCGCTGGCCCGTCCCATGGTTCCATGAGCGCGGCGTGATACTCGTAGAAGGCCCGCCGCTTCTCATCCATCAGCGGATTTCCGGCCCAGGCTTCGGGAATGAGCAGCATCATGGCATGAGCCAGCGAATAGCCGCCGGCTACGAGCAGCTCGAGGGCGTTGTCGAAGCAGGCCGAATCCGATTGGCCCTCGACGATGAGCGGCCAGAGCTTGTCGAGATCGTCGCCGAGGAACCGGGAAGACATGGTGGCGCGGCGGGCCGCCATCCAGTTCACGTTCCCCCGCAAAGTGTTGATCTCTCCATTGTGGGCAATCATCCGGAACGGGTGCGCCAGATCCCAGGTGGGGAAGGTGTTGGTGGAAAACCGCTGATGTACCAGGGCAAGTGCCGTCACCAGCGCCGGGTCCGCGAGATCGGGATAATATTCCGCCACCTGGTCAGCCAGCAGCATTCCTTTGTAAACCAGGGTGCGGCTGGACAGCGACGGGATGTAAAAGCCTTCGGCGCCTCCCAAGGCGGCACAGCTCCGAATCGCATGCTCGATGCGCTTGCGCAGCACGAAGAGCTTGCGTTCAAGGCTCTCGCCTGCGGGGATCTCGCCACACGCAATCGCTACCTGTCTGATTGCCGGCTCGACGTCCCGGACACCTCTGCCCAGGCGCAGGTTGTTGGTCGGCACATCGCGCCAGCCGAGCACCGCCATGCCTTCTGCAGCCGCGGTTTGTGCGATCACCTCTTCGCAGGTCCTGCGCTGTTCAGACTGACGCGGAAGGAACAGCATGCCGATCCCGTAGGAACCGGCAACCGGCAGAGAGACCCCGTTGCGCAAAAATTCCCGCCTCAGAAAGGCGTCGGGCAGTTGAATGAGAATTCCGGCCCCGTCGCCGGCCAGGGGGTCGGCTCCCGTTGCGCCGCGGTGACTAAGGTTCCTCAGGATCTGCAATCCCTGCTCGACGATGGCATGGCTCTTCTGCCCCCTGATGTGGGCGACGAACCCGACGCCACAAGCGTCATGCTCGTGTCTGGGATCATACAAGCCTTGCCGCGCAGGCAGCCCCGGGTGACTCACGTTGTACCTCGCTCAAAATTGGCGCGTGCTGGACCGGGGCGCATTGTACGGAAATGCGCAATTTCCGGAGAATTCCAAGCAAAAGTGCTTAAGTTTACCTTTTACCCACGCCCCCTTCAACGGTGCCCAGGCGCGGTTTCCGGGGGCGCGACAGCGCCTGCCTCAGGTCAAGGCGCCAGGATCGAACAGCCGCCGATGCTCCCGGATTGCATAGCGGTCGGTCATCCCGGCGATGTAGTCGGCAATGATGCGGGCCCGCTCCGAGGCCTGGGCCCTAGCATCGACCTTCTTCTGGTATTGCGGCGGAAGCAGACGCGCATCGCCCATGAAGGCAGCAAAAAGCGATTCTATGACCTTGTGTGCCTTGAGTGTCATGCGCCGCACGCGATAATGCGCGTAGAGCTCCTCTCTCAGAAACTGCTTGAGCTCCAGGCTCTGCCGGCGCACGCCTTCACTGTTCGCTACCAGCGATTTCCCGGCATTGCGCACTTCATCGACCGACGTAACCGCGGCTTCCTTCAGCAGCAGCGTGCTGTTGTCGATGAGGTCCACGACCAGCCGGTTGATCATCCGACGCACAATCTCGTGCACCTGCACCCGTTCCGCCAGGCCTGGATGGCATTTGCACACCTGCGCATGCTGTTCGCCGAACAGTCCGATTTCAGCCAGCTGATCCATGGTTATCAGGCCAGAACGCAGCCCGTCGTCGACGTCATGGTTGTTGTAGGCGATTTCATCGGCCACGTTTGCGACCTGCGCCTCCAGGCTCGGCTGCCTCTTCTCGATGAAGCGCCGGCCAAGCTCCCCGAGGTCGGCTGCATTCCTGAGCGAGCAGTGCTTTAGTATCCCTTCGCGCGTCTCGAAAGTCAGGTTGAGGCCCGGAAATCCTGCGTACTTCTCCTCGAGCAGGTCCACGACCCGCAGTGACTGCAGGTTGTGTTCGAAACCGCCAAATTCGCGCATGCACGCGTTGAGCGCATCCTGTCCCGCGTGTCCGAAAGGTGTGTGCCCGAGATCATGGGCGAGCGAGACGGCTTCGGTGAGGTCCTCATTGAGCTTCATTGCCCGGGCGACCGACCTGCCAATCTGGGCGACTTCTATGGAATGGGTGAGGCGGGTGCGAAACAGGTCGCCCTCGTGATTCACGAAGACCTGCGTCTTGTATTCCAGGCGCCGGAATGCGGCGCAATGCACGATACGGTCGCGGTCGCGTTGGAATTCTGACCGATAGGAAGGTGGCGGCTCGCCATGCTGCCGCCCGCGCGAAGTTTCGTCACGAGCCGCGTAGGGGGCAAGCCCCCCTGCAGGGCTCACGCGCCACCACCGCATCGATCGAGCGTTTCGGTGATCGCCGCCGCCGGCACATCCGCACTGATGACCGCGTTACCGATCGCTGTCAGCAGAACGAGCCGCAGCCGGCCGTCCTCGACTTTCTTAGCCGGCCGTCCTCGACTTTCTTGTCGACAGACATCAATTCGAGCATGCGTCCGGCGTCTAGCTCGGCCGGAACCTGCGTGGGCAGCCGCGCGCGCATTACCAGCGCGCGCACGCGTTCCGCATCGCGCGCCCCGAGCCAGCCGAGGCGGTGCGACAGCTCCGCAGCAACCACCATGCCTGTGGCAACCGCCTCGCCGTGCAACCAGCTTCCATAGCCCATTCCGGTTTCAATTGCATGGCCAAAAGTATGGCCGAGGTTGAGCAGCGCCCGCTGTCCGCGCTCGGTTTCATCCGCCGCCACCACCGCTGCTTTGTCGCTGCAGGAGCGCTCGATGGCAAACGCGAGGGCTTCGGAATCGCGCGCCAGCAGGCTGTCGATGTTATTTTCCAGCCACACAAAGAACTCGCGGTCGTGGATGAGCCCGTACTTGATCACCTCGGCAAGACCCGCTGACAGCTCCGTGTCCGGCAGCGTATCCAGGGTGCTGGTGTCGACAACGACGCAGCGCGGCTGATGGAAGGCGCCAATCATATTCTTGCCCAGTGGATGATTGAC
>JAPTTX010000078.1:0-4956 GCA_028068195.1 Gammaproteobacteria bacterium | reverse complement strand
TCTCGCCGAGTCCGTAGGCGGCATTGATGAACACAACGTCGCGGAATCCGGATTCGGTATCGAGCGTGAACATCACCCCGCTCGCCCCGATGTCGCTGCGCACCATGCGCTGGATACCGGCCGACAAGGCAACTTGGCTGTGCGCAAACCCGTGGTGCGCCCGATAGGCGATGGCGCGATCGGTAAACAGCGAGGCGAATACCGCCTTGACCGCGTTCAGCACGCTTTCCACCCCGCGCACATTGAGGAAGGTTTCCTGCTGGCCGGCAAACGATGCCTCCGGAAGATCCTCGGCGGTAGCCGAGGAACGCACGGCGACCGCCAGGTCGCGGGCGTGTGCCTGCAGCCGGACGTACGATTCGGCGACTTCCGTGCGCAGGCGGGCCGGCAGCTCGGCATGCATGATCCAGTCGCGGATCTGCCGCCCGGTGGCGGCAAGCGCCCTGACGTCAGCGACGTCCAGATGGTCGAGCACGCCATTGATGCGCGCGGCGAGGTTATCCTGGGCCAGAAAATCGCGATAGGCATCGGCGGTGGTGGCAAATCCAGCCGGGACCCGGACTCCGGCCTTCGACAGATGGGCGAACATCTCGCCCAGAGAGGCATTCTTGCCGCCTACCTTCGGTACATCGCGCATGCCGAGGGTTTCAAACCACAGTATGTAGTCGGACATCCCGGACCCCCTGTTGGTTGTCGCCTTGACCCGCACCATTCTACACGATCCCCAACCGTTCCGGCTTCTGGCACAATGGGGTCATGCAAACACGTGTGGTTTTCTTTGTATCGGACCGTACCGCGATCACGGCGGAGGGCCTGGGTAACAGCCTGCTTACCCAGTTCGACCAGGTTGTCTTTGTACGCCATACGTTGAGGTTCATCGATACACCGGAGAAAGCACGCTCCGTAGCTGCCGAAATCCGACGGGTCGGGGAAGCGAGCGGGTCGCGACCGATCGTGTTCAGCACGCTGATCGATGCCGATATGCGCGGCATCGTGGCGCAGAGCGGCGCCATATGCTTCGATTTCGTCGACACCTTCATCGGCCGCCTCGAGGCGGAGCTCGGGCTGCGATCTTCCCATTCAATCGGCAGAACCCACGGTCTGACCGACAAGCCGCGTTACAACCTGCGCATGGACGCGGTGAATTTCGCGCTGGCAACCGATGATGGGTTGACCTCGAGAATGTACGAGCAGGCCGACGCGATCGTGGTCGGAGTGTCGCGTTCGGGCAAGACTCCGACCTGTCTTTACCTGGCCTTGACCTTCGGCATCTATGCCGCCAACTACCCGCTTACCCCCGATGATCTCGGTGGAGCACAGCTTCCCGCCGGACTCGGCGCCCATCGTAGCAAACTTTACGGTTTGACCATCGATCCGGGTCGGCTGCACGCGGTGCGCACGGAACGCCGTCCAGACAGCCAGTATTCATCGCTGCAGCAATGCCAGTATGAGGTACGCCAGGCCGAGGCGCTGTTCCGCCACAATGGCATTCCGTTCGTGGCGACGACGACCATGTCGGTGGAGGAGATCGCCACGACCATCGTTCATGAGATGGGTCTCCAATGGCGCATGGATTGAGCACCGGCGCCTGCAGTCCCAATGCCGCGGAACACGGATGGCCTGCGCACTGCGGCAGGGACCGCCGCACACCGGACAGAAGCCATCAGCCGGCGGCACCGCTCCCCGGCTGACCCGGCGACAACAGGCGCGCAAACCAGCGAACACGCACATGCTCGCCAGACGAGCATGATCCCGCAACCGCTGCCGGTGGTTCGGCGGATCGCGGATTGGCGGAGCGAATCCACTGACTGGCGGACGACCCGTACAGGCTTCCGGACGGAGCAGCCGCTATGGCCGATGATTGCCATTGAGCCGGCATCCGTAATGAGTATATTTGGGGACGTTCGGCACGGCTCAGGGAGACGAACTTCATGAAACTTCCCCAAGAGGAATCCACTGCACTGCTCGATGCAATGCTCAAATGCGACGAGCGCGGTTTCCGGAGTCATGACATCAAAAACATCAGCATGAATGGCGTATTCGTGCTGGCCCGGGACGGCACGCTGAGCAGGTTGCGAAAGAACACGCCGGTAGAGCTTGCGCTCAAGATGCGCGCAAACGGCAAAACCAAGATCCATCTCTTCAAGGCCGAAGTCAGGGCCGTCGACCATAACGGTGCGGCCCTGGTCTTCAGGGACGCCGACGTCGATGCCTACAGCGCCTTGCTGCACCTGGCACTGCACAAATCGCGCTGACCGTCGGCCATGTCACGGCAAGGCTTCCTGAGCACATCGCGCAGGTGAAGGCGCCCGCTGCCGGGACGAATCTCCAGAGCCGCACACCGCCCGCCGGACGTGCTGAATCCGGCGTTCAGCCGCCGACAGCCTGCAGCAGGCGGGCTGCCACCAGGGCGACTTTCATCGCCTCCGCATTGAGAACAACCGGCAACAGCGGGTAGACGGCGGACAGCGATTCGGGCTGGCGGCAGGCAGCCGATTCAAGACGCCGGCGCGTCGGTGATGAAAGGCTCTGCAGGGCAAGAAGGCTTGCCGCATTCCAGTCGTGATATTCCTGCACCAGACACCGTTCGGCCGGGTCATCCCACTCCTCCGAAACCAGCAGTTCCGGAAAGTCATCCGCCGCCAGGCGCCTGCCGGCGAGGGTGTCAGGCAGGCGCGCACCTTGCAAGCCAGTCCCGCTCCCGTCTGCGTGGCGCTGGAACCACTGCACTGCCGCAAGCGGCCGCGCGGCCCCGTTGATCTGGCGCTCGAGTGCATTGCCATGCGGCAGGGGATGCGACCCTTCCGGACGGGCGGCGTCCACGGCCGCCAGCCCCGTTGCGACAAAGCGGTTGTCCGCAACCGGGAAGGCGCGCCAGCCGAGATCATGCGGAATTCCGAGACCGGTCAGCCGCTGCCTGCTGCTGAGCAGCGCCAGGGGCCGTGCGCTCTCCTTTTCCAGCAGCCACAACTCATAGGGATCATTCTGAGGAAACGGCAGCGCCGGCCGCAATCGCAGCGCAGTATCGAGCGTAGCCGCGTCACGGCAGCGCCCGATGATGCCGCGCGCGTCTTCCGACCACAGCCCGATGGTGCGAAAGTGGCCGAGGTGGTTGCGGCAGCGCACCTGCCATTGCCGACCGTCGGACGAGTAAGCCATGGCACTGTCGACATCTACGACCTGGAGCATGCCCTGGAAGGGGCTGAGACGGCGGAGGCTGTAATAATAGCGATCGCTCACGGCAGGCTCTCGGGCATGCGATGGTCTGCCATCCACTATACCACCGCAGCTGCAGCAACAGGCAGGCTCGCCAGGCTTTCAGTGAAATCCCAAGCGCACTTACAGGCAGGCTACAGAAACCGCTGGAAACTTCCCGATCAGGAGCAGCATGCTCCTGACTGGACCATCCACTAATCCGGCTCAATGGTGGGTCGACGCCCGCGGTCTGGCGGAACGGGCTCAAAAAAAGGGCGATCTACATCGAGGAACCGGAACGCCCGACCGCGGCCATTGCACGGACGCCGGCCGGGACCATGGACGGCGAAAGTGCATAGGCGGTTTGGACCGGTGCCGGATGAAAGCACATGGTCTCCGGAAGCTCGATCTCCATCGCCACCGGCAAATGGTCGGAAAACGGATAATTCAGCGCTTCCACCGTGTTTACCCTGAGCGACGGCGACACCAGGATATGATCGATGTTATGCAGCGGCCGCCAGCTCGGAAACGTACACAGATCCGGCAGTGGGTCGCGCAGACAGGTATTGCGCAGCAGCCAATGCATTTCCTGGCTGCCGGAACCGCAATTGAGGTCTCCCATCAGCACGACGTGCGGCGCGCCGCTGATGATCTCACTCACATAACCCAGCTGGCGCAAGCGCGCCCGGCGGCCAAGAGACAGATGGAGAATGAGAACAACCAGGGAGCTGTCGCCGCGCTCGAACCGCGCGCCCAGCGCACCACGTCCCGGTATGATCCCCGGGAGCCTGTGCTCGACGATCTCGCTAGGATGCATCCGGCTCAGCAGTCCGATGCTGTGCTGCGCAAACGCGCCGAAATCGCGGTTGGTCTGTCCATGCCAGCACGCAAAACCGGCTTTCTCGGCCAGGTACTCGGTCTGATTGATGAATCCGCTGCGCAGACTGCCTCCATCGACTTCCTGGAGACCGACAATGTCATAATCGCGAATCATCCGGCCAATGGAATTCAAATTCCGCACGCGCTCGGGATGCGGAAACACGTGCTTCCAGCTGTGCGTAACGTAATGGTGATACCCGCAGGTTGCGATGCCGGTCTGGATGTTATAGCTCAGCAGACGTACACGGCGCGCGCTTGCCGGGTCCTGGGCGCCGGCGCAGATCCTGGTGCCGGTTTCACGCACCGCAATGCCGGCCCTTGCCGGCGGACATGAAACCGGTTTGCGTCCCGGAGCCGCAGCGCCGCCCGCAACTCGCAGCATCGAGGACAGCAGCCTATCGAACTTGGCCAAAACTGGACCCTCTCTCGGTCGGTACCGGGCCGAGTCTGGAACCTGCACGCCGCGGTAGTTCGGCAGTGCTCATGAAAGGCTGCAGCAAGCGGATGCCCCGGCGAAACCGGTTCCTGGGGAGGCCAGACAGGATTGCACATGATGTCGCATGCCCGTGGAACCGTCTCTCTTAACCCTAGCTTTTTCCGTGCACGTTTCAAGCATGCCAAGGTAAATGGCGACGGGAGGCCGGTTTGAAACCGCCAAGCGGCAACAAGCGAAGGCGGCGGCACGCCCGCCCTCCACGAATCCGTGTCAGCCGCACACATGAAAAAGCCCCTGACGCAATTGCGTCAGGGGCTGCATAAAAAGCCTGGCAGTGTCCTACTTTCGCACGAGTAAACCCGTACTATCATCGGCGCTGAGCGTTTTCACTTCCGAGTTCGGAATGGGATCGGGTGGTACCCGCTCGCTATGGCCGCCAGGCAATC
>JAPTTX010000104.1:0-5008 GCA_028068195.1 Gammaproteobacteria bacterium | reverse complement strand
GGTGGATCATCGATTACAAGACAAGCATGCATGAAGGCAGCGGGAGCGAGGAGTTTCTGGATCGCGAACGTGAACGCTATCGCGGGCAGCTCGAGCATTATGCGCAGATCATGGCGCGGATTGACGGCCGCCCCTTGCGCCTCGGCCTGTATTTTCCGCTCATGAAAGGGTGGCGCGAATGGTCTGTGGTATGACCGTGCTGTCCGGGGCAGCCGGGCCGCAGGGTCTGCGCGGATGTCGGGCCTGAAATCTCCCGCGACCCGGGGCTGGCGTGCGTGCCGGAATGTTTCTGTTTCCTCAGGGCGCGGGCGGCACTGACCATCTGGTGCGACAATTCCAGCCGGCGCTCGACAGCGTCGCGGTGCTCCTTCAGATGCCGCCGCGCGAAGGCTGTGTCGGGCGGCGTGGCGCCGCGCTTGGAACGCTTGTCCACACCATAATATTGGGTATCCCCGGAGGGCCTGCCGCGGGATGGCGGTAACCTGTCGGGAATACCGAGAGCTGGTGCACCGCGGCAAGATTCAGTACTGCGATCACCGTCAGGCTGACCAGGCCGGCGCCAGGCAACGGATACTCTTCCGGATACGGTCCGGGAACGGTGTGGCAGTCGGGAGGTCAGGGTGCGGAACGCAGCCAGCCGGAGAAGCGTCTGCCGCAGACCGGACCGGGAACATGCGCCGGCCGCCCCGGTGCGTTCAGGCGGCGTCGATCCGCCCCTCCCATACGCCGGTTTTCATCTGTTCCTGCAGCCACGTCTCCAGATCACGGGCCGGCATGGGGCGCGCCACCAGGTAGCCCTGTGCGGTGTCACAGCCGAGGGCGTGGAGCCGCCGCCACACTGCCGTGCTCTCGATGCCTTCGGCGACGACGTGTAGCCGCAGATCATGCGCCAGGCCGATAGTCGAACGCACGATCATTTCCGAATCCGCATTGGAAATCATGTCGATGACGAAGGATTTGTCGATCTTGATGGCATTCACGGGAAGCTTGCCGAGGTAGCCCAGCGAAGAGTAGCCGGTGCCGAAATCGTCGATGGACAGCTGGATGCCCATACTGCTCAGCCGGTTAAGGATTTCGAGCGCGCCCCCGGGGTCCGCCATGATGGCTGTTTCGGTGATTTCCAGTTCCAGGTTGCCGGGCGGGACGTCATAGGCCTGCATCAGCTGCGTGATCCGGTCGAGCAGGGTTGAATCGTGCAGATTGCGTGCCGAGAGATTGACCGCCACTGGGATATTCATGCCCGTCAGCGCCCACGCGCGCTGCTGCCTGAGGGCGGTTTCGATCGCACTGTAGGTAAGCGGGCGGATCAGACCGGTCTGCTCGGCCAGAGAAATGAATTCATCGGGCGAGATATTGCCGTATTTCCGGCTGGTCCAGCGCGCCAGCGCTTCCACGCCTGCGAGCTCCCCGGTGTGCATGTCGATCTTGGGCTGGTAATACTGTATCAGCTCCCCAGTGTCGATCGCCTGTCTCAGGTCGGAGGCGAGCGCCAGCCTGCGCGGGCTATCGTCGTCGAGTTCCGGTTCGTACAGCGCATAGCCGTTCTCCGACTGCTTGGCGCGGCGGACCGCAAGATCGGCGCGCCGCAGAAGCTGCTCGGCCTCGGTGCCGTCGCGCGGAAACTGTGCAATGCCGATGCTGAGCTGCACGTCGAGCGAGAGATCGCCGTCGGAAAACGGCTCGCGCATGATTTCCATCACGCGATGGGAGATTTCGATTGCATAGTCCCTATCATGCTCGGGAAGCAGCACGGCAAATTCATCACCGCGCATGCGCACCACCATCTCCTCTTCCGGGATCGCATTGCGTATGCGCTGTGCGATCCGATGCAGCAGCCGATTTGCGTGCCTGGTGCCTATCGCATCGTTGATGTCGCGGAACCGGTCGAGGTCCAGGATCATCAGCGAGAACGGGTGGCCATTTCCCGGCGCTTCGCCAAGCAGCTGTTGCAGGAATTCCGAAAGCCGGGTGTGGTTCGGAAGTCCGGTCACCTGGTCGTAATAGGCCATCTGCCACAGCGCTTCGTGTGCCTTTTCGCTGTGGGCGCGGGTGCGCAGTGCCTCGATGCCGAACTCCACGTCGCCGGCAAGCTCGGACAGCAGTTGCACTTCCCGCGTGCTGAAAGCGTCGGTTTCCTGTGCATAGATCAGCAGCACGCCGGTTGTCTGCCCGGATATCCTGAGGGGCAATGCGATGCAGGCGCGGTAGCCGCGGCTGACCGCGTCCCGCCGCCATATTCCGAAGCGGGCATCCGTGGTGACATCGTGCACCAGGCAGGGAGCGCCGGTCCGGATGGCGGTTCCGGCGGGTCCGCGGCCACGTTCACTGTCCTCCCAGGTCAGACCGAGACTCTCGAGATAGCCCTGATCAAAACCGGAGTGTGCGACGATCCTGATGTGTTTGCGCGCATCGTGCTCGGCGTAGCCGACCCAGGCAAGCCGATAGCCGCCGGTGTCGACGATCACCCGGCACATTTCTTCGAGCAACGACTGTTCGTCGAGCGCACGGACCAGGGTGCGGTTGCAGGCCCCCAGGGTCAGCAGGGCGCGATTGACCTGGCCGAGCAGCTGGTTCTGGGTATCGATATCGCGCTGGTGATGCTGCAGTTTTTCCGCCATATCATCGAGCGCTGATGCTATTTTGCCGAATTCATTTCCATCGTGCCCGATTCCGGTGCGTGCAGCGAGGTTGCCCTGACTGAGTAGGTGGGCGGCGTGGGCGATCGCAGTCGCGCGGCGCAGGATAAGCAGGTCCGATCCGATCCAGGCGGCCGCCAGTGCGACGAGCGCAACCAGGCTGAACAGCATGAGGTTGCGCGCGAACGCCGCATTGGCGGCAGCGAAGGCAACGGTCCGGGCGATGCCGGCGATGACATAGAGGTGGCTGCCGCTTCCGATGGCCAGTGGTGCGAAGCCATACAGCCGCATCACGTGGTCCGGTCCGGCCAGCTCGGCAGTGCCGGGTCTGCCGGCGTGCCGGATGCGGTGCATCAGCGCCAGGTTCGGGAACGGCTTCCCGATGCGCGCCGGTGCGTCAGGATCCCGGGCGAGGACCGTTCCGCGCCCATCTGCTACCGTGATGGTGGTGCCGTGGCCGCGTGGCAGACCGGCAATCATGTGGCGGACCCAGGCCAGATCGACCGCCGCAAATACGACATAGTGTTCCCGCGGTCCCGCTGCCGGGAGGGCAAAAACGAGCGTGGGTTTACCGGTGACCCGTCCGATCTGGTAATTGCCGACCACCAGCCCCTGGCCGGACCATGCGCGGCGGAAATAGGTGCGGTCAGCCACTGTAATCGAGTGGTTCAAAGGGATCGCGCTGCAGATAATCCGGCCGCGTGCATTGATGACGCCCAGATTGGTGTAATAGGGCGCAGCGGCGCGCAGCACAGCGAGGTGTCTGCTGCAGTGCTGCAGGCGCGACGCCTGCAGCAGCAGCTCGGAGACCGAAAGCAGCAGGGCGCGGCTGTGGGCAATGAGACGCCTTTGCTTGAGAGCGGCAGTGCGTGCGAGCTCGAGTGCGCGTCTCTCGGCAGCGACCGCCGCCTGCCGGTGCTGGATGAATGCGGTATGTATCAGCAGTACGGCATTGGGCAGAAGCACCAGAAGTACCAGCAGAACCAGGTAGGCGCGCAGACTGAACGAGCGCCGCGGGCGGGCCAGTGCCAGGGAATTCCTTTTGCCGTCTGCGGTCATTTCCATTATGACTCGTGCAAATTTGATACCATAAATACCCCGATGTCCATCCATGAAAATGTGGCAGGCCGAGAGGCCTGCGGACCGGGATCAGTCAGATAAAAAATATATGAAAATCATTGACATGTGCTGTACGCCCGGGAGGTCTGCTGCAGGTGGACCCTGCCCGGCCATTTTGGCCCCACACGCCTTGTGTCCAATTCTGGCTGTCATCCTGACCTAAAAAGGAGGTTCCATGCCCAAGTATAGCTGCCATCCGATCTCGGCCCATCGCAAGCTGAAGCGGCCCGACTGGTATGTTTCGGGTCTGATGATGGATCGGGCCCTAGACGCCATTCTCCGGCGCATCCGGCTCGACCGTGATCACGATATTCCGTATCTAGCAGGCTACAGCCTGGACGGAAGGACAATATACATCGACCGGCATCTGCCCGAACACTTCAGCCACCGTGGGCGCAAGGTCGCCGTGGACCGCTATCTGATCCTGCATGAGTCAGTCGAGAAGACGCTGATCGATGAGCTCAATTTGCACTATCTGCATGCCCACCAGATCGCCACCCGCGCGGAAGAAGCTGCGGTGCGGGCCGACCGGATCCTGTGGAGTGCCTATGACCGGTTTATGCAGCGTTTCGTGAAGGAGATCGGGGACGAACGCCTTGCTGATGTTCCCGCCGATCTCGATATGAAGCCGTACCGGGACGAACACGACAACGATCTTATGGCGCGCATGGAAAAGGCGGAGCGTGCGCCGGCCCGCAAACCGGCAGGCCGGCGCCGCTCCGCCAAGTGATCCGCAGCCGGTCCGGCCACCGGATCGTGGCGGGATTTCCTGCAAACAGCGCCCCGGCGCGTGCTACCGGGGTGCACCGCTATTTGGCGTGCAGATCGTGGCGCCGGTCGCGGCGCTGCCTGCGTGCGGCGGCATATCGTCCGTGAGTGAGGTCGCGGTGGATGTTGCGCCGGTCGTGGTTGCGGTCGCGACGGCCATGGTGCAGGTCGCGGTGGATCGGGTGAGCGTAACGCGGAGCGGCGTATGCCGGGAGGACGGCCGAAACTGCCAGCACGGCAGCAAGAGCGAGCCTCATACGTCTGATCATGGTTGGTTCTTCTGGGTGTCGGGTTCATTGCCGCCCGTCGTTATCCGGTACACGGGCAGCCATCCAGGTAATGTGGCAGCGGCGCGGTTTTTCAGCCGCTGCCTGCCGGAATTGCTGGTCGATGTTTCTTTTAACCGTATAATGGCATTAAGGATTTCCGATCTGAGAGAGACAGGCTAATGCAGATGCCGACTTGGCTGGTGACGGGCGGTGCCG
>JAPTTX010000096.1:0-85766 GCA_028068195.1 Gammaproteobacteria bacterium | reverse complement strand
CGATGCGCGGCGCCGATGTGATGCAGGAAAGTCTCTTCACCACCCTGACGCTGTCCGACTTTGTACCGGCAAATCATCCGCTGCGACCCATTCGCGAGATCGTGAACACAGCGCTCAGCGCGATGGATCGGACGTTTGAGGCCATGTATGCCGACGCCGGGCGCGACTCGATCCCGCCGGAACAACTCATTCGGGGCCTCATTCTTCAGGCTCTTTACGGGATCCGCAGCGAGCGGCTCCTTTGTGAGCAGTTGTCCTACAACATGCTGTTTCGCTGGTTCGTGGGCCTTTCGCTCGACAAGCGCGCCTTCGACCACTCGACCTATACCAAGAACCGCGATCGGCTCATCGAGCACGCCGTGGTGCGCGAACTGTTTGAGCGCGTGCTTGATCAGGCGCGGGCGAAGCGTCTTCTCTCCTCGGAACACTTCTCGGTCGACGGCACGTTGATCCGCGCGTGGGCATCGCAGAAGAGCTTTATCTCCAAGGATGGCCCACCCCCGCCGAGCGGCGGTGCCCGCAGCAACCCCGAGGTGAACTTCCGGGGCGAGAGGCGCACGAATGACACGCATGTCAGCCAAACGGACCCGGACGCGAAGCTCTATAAGAGAAGCCAGAAGGTCGCCGCGATCCCGGCCTACCTCGGGCACGTGCTCACCGAGAATCGCCATGGCCTGGTGGTGGACGAGCGCCTGACACAGCCCAGCGGCACCGCCGAGCGCGAGGCGGCCCTTGAGATGCTTCGCAGTCTGCCGGGAGCTGCGCGCAAGACCGTCGGCGCCGACAAGGCCTATGACATCGAGCCGTTCATCGAGGGCTGCCGGGACATCAACGTGACGGCGCACGTCGCCCAGAACACCACGAACCGTGCCTCCGGCATCGATGGCCGCACGACGCGGCATGCGGGCTATCACCTGAGCCTCATTTCCCGCAAGCTCATCGAAACCGTCTTTGGGGATGCCAAGCAGCACGGCATTCTCCGCCAGGTGAAGCTGCGGGGGCGCAAGAAGGTCGAGCTGCTCTTCACGCTTGCCGCCACCGTCGTCAACCTGCGCCGTCTGCCGCGGTTGCTCGCGATGGCGCCAACCGGATAGATGGGAGCGGTGCGTCCGCTGATCGCAAAAGGGACGCCGGAAACCCCGAAGCGGCACCGAAACGGCCCGCTTGGAGGAACGGAACTCAACAACTTGATGTTCCAGAATCATGGTTTGATAGAAAACGGGTATTTTTCAACAAACTGTTAAGTAATTGAAATACCAGTAGTTACGAAGATACCGCGGCGGATTTTTCGCGCCTCGGATCTGCCGCGCGAAATCGCCACCCCAGTTGCACCTTTTCTCATGTTGCGGACGGACCCGGTTCGCAGCAAAATGGACCGCGTTGCAAGGGCAGATTGCCGCCCGCGACTGTCACACAATCGTTCCACCTGGAAAACTAGAGAGGAGAAGGACATGAGTATAAAGTCTATTACACGAGGGAGCGCAGTGCTCGGTCTGGCACTTGCGATGATGGGGTGGTGTGCGAGTGCCTTGGCGTCCCAGAAATATGGGGTTTTCGAGCGCGTCCTTGAAGCATCCGGCAGCTTTGCCCAGACGAACAAGGCCCTGGAGAAGAGCATTGCCGCGTCCCATCTCGTGCTGCATGCGACAGACAATATCGCTGTACCGCATAACATCCAGCAAGCGCGCGTTTACATCCTAACCTCGCCGACGTATGAAAACGTCGCCAAGGACATGCCTCCTGATACGGTGTCCGCGCAGATTCTGCGGGTCGCTGTCTACACATACGGACCGGGCAAGAAGACCCAGATCGACATGGCCAATCCGGTAGCGCTGGCCATGGTGTATTACGCCAAATCGAAAGAGTATCCCCAGATGCTTGCTGCGGCCAAGGCTGCGTCGCAGGAAATCATGAACGTTGTTGACAAAGTGCCGGGAACGCCGGTTGCCAAGCAGCTCGCGCCGCTGCGTTCGGAAAGCGATCTCAATAGCTTTGATGGTGACGGACCGGCAAAGATGATGGCCGACTGGGACAACTGGCGTGAGAGCCAGGATACGGTATACAAGGCAAAGCCGGCAAACTTTGCCGCCACCGTTGCAAAGGTTGCCGCTGCGCTGAATGCCAGCAGCAAGGGGGCCAGCAACCCGGATAATTCGTCCGCGTGGCATATCGTCTCGGAAATTCCTGTAGGGACCAACGCGGTCTGGTTCGGCATTGACAATGCCTATACCCAGAACAAGTGCATCCGGATCAATTCACAGTTCCGGAGCCGCGGAAAGACCAAGGATGCCCCCTATCCCGGAGTCGACCACGCACCTGCGCTGCCGCTCGAAGTCCTGGTGATCAATAACGGCAAGCGCGTGCAGGTCGCCCAGTACGGCGAGATGTGGCGCATGCAGCTCTACTTCTGGGATTCGGGATACCTGGCGTTCGCGACCAACACGTTGATCCCCAGCACTATCTATGGATCCATCAAGAATGCCCTGACAGCGACTGTCGCGAGCAAATAGCGCGAGCCGGTCAGGATTGGCGATAGGCGGGCCGGAGGATCATCTCCTCCGGCCTTTTTTTTATGGGTGCCCCCAAGTCGCGCACGTGACTGTGCTGTCGAAACCGCTGCGGCGGGGCGGGGAGGACGACCGGTCAGCACAGGTCCTCTACGCAGCCGGCAAGGGGGGCGGTCCGCCAAGCGGCGAGGGGGTCCGTTGCCTGGCGGATTCCGGAAAGACCCATCCCCCAGGGCGCTCCGGAGAGAGGAACGGCCGGGCAGAGGCAATCGGGGTTGTGCAGGACGGGAATCCGTGGCCAAACGAGCCGATGAGCGGGTTCGGCCCTTCGGGGGTTCGTTTCGCGGCGGCAGGCCAGCGCGGTCCGCGTGCCTTATGACCCGCCGGAGGCAGAACCGCACGTCGCGTGGTGTGTGCGGGCAGCGGGGGTGGCCTCGTTGCCTGTTTGATGGCCGTCGTGCGGGTCCGGCTTGGGGCTGAGTTTCGCGAGCATCGCCCGTATGGTGTGTAGCTGTTCTTGCAGGGTCTTGCGGGCAGCCTCCAGCTCGGCAATCCGGTCGCCGAGATTCTCGAGGTTGTCGCGGACCCGGTCGAGATTCCGCAGACGCTGCTCCATAAGCATCCGGTGTTCGCGGATGCGGGTCATCATCGGAGTCATGACGGATTTGCCCCAGGCCTTGGCCCCGCCATTGCACTGCTCAAAAATGCCGCGTGCGCGACTGACCAGAGTGATGAAGAATTTATTGATTACGAAGTGCTGTTCGGTCATCAGCATCACCGGGCTGTTGCGGAATGCCTCGGCCTCATCTTGGAGTCGCTGCAGTTCGCTGCGATATGGCAGCAGCGAGAAACCGACGGGTTTCAGCCTCGCAATGCCCGGACCAGCATCCAGATTCCTGTAAATCGCATCGAGCAGACCCTTGATCTGGTGGACCTGTCCGTTGACCTTGTCCATCAATTCGGCGGTTCGGCGGAAAAAGCTGTCCATTCCGGTCTTTATGCCGTGCGTTGTCCAGCTGTCCCGCATGCCGCGGCGCGTTTGGGCGATAAGCCGGTCAAAATTCTCCAGGCTAAGGTATTCAACGAGAATGCCGACCTGATCCGACAGGACAGCCCGCGCCGACAGAAATTTTTGCTGCTTTGAATCGAACGCCGCCTTCTCGGCCTTGAGGCGTGTTGCCAGAGCCTGGATGACGTCGCGGCTCTTTCCTCCGAGGCTGCGGAGTTCTCCGAGCTGGTCATCGGTGTCTGCGAGGCGCGTGCTGACCAGCGCCTCGGTTCCGCGGACCATGTCGCCGATCTCGCGAGCGACCTGGTCGCGCAGGTAGGCCTCTCTGGAGGGAACGAGATCTTCAGCGAGATTCACCTCCAAGGCGGGCAAGCCGCTTCGTTCGTTCAGGGAGTTGTCCCCCTTGATCTTGGCAAGCAGGCCTTTCTGCGCCGAAACGGGAAATACCCGGCTCTGGCTGATACCCAGTGCCCGGGCGGTCTCCAGAGCCTGGCGTGTTATCGTGTCGGCAATCGCTTCCGCGCCGCGCAGCTCATCCCACAGGGTATCGATCTTGTTGAGCACGGCAAGGCACCTGCTTCTGCCGGGCCCGGTGCCCACCTGAACCTGGCCGTTCCATACCGCTAAATCCGATTTCGTGACGCCGGTATCGGCTGCCACGACGAACATGACTGCCTGCGCATTCGGCAGCAGGCTCAGCGTGAGCTCCGGCTCCGTTCCGACCGAGTTAAGCCCGGGCGTATCTAGGATGACCAGCCCCTGCTTGAGCAGCGGGTGCGGATAGTTCACGATTGCGTGGCGCCATAT
Organism: Gammaproteobacteria bacterium; assembly: GCA_028068195.1. Classification (GTDB taxonomy): domain Bacteria; phylum Pseudomonadota; class Gammaproteobacteria; order Acidiferrobacterales; family UBA6901; genus JAJYCY01. The sequence goes on along the minus strand of JAPTTX010000096.1, from coordinate 81,443 downwards.
CGGGATATCCGCCTTCCCGGCGGCGTGTGCTTGCATGGCGTCGCGCTCTCCCTGCGCGCGGAAAAAGCCAAGTTCGCGCGCTTCATGAAGGCTCACGGTCTTGGTTTTCATGATTTCCTGGAGTGTCGCGGCCATGCTCTTGGGAGATTCGAGGTCCAGCGGAAGGGTCGTCCACTGGAGCGGTGTGCGCCGCAATTCGGCAATGGTGAGCGGCGAACTCCGCGTTTCTATCGGCAGAAGCCGCAGGCATGGCGGCAGACGATCGTCGAATAGAAGTTCCGTCGGACACATGGTTGTACGGCCGGCATCGGACGGAAGGAGCTGGCGCTTGCTGTCAGAAAAAAATATGGCATTGATGAGCGCAGTTTTGCCCCGTGAAAGCTCGCCAACCAGCGCCACTGTTAGCCGGTCTGACTTGAGGCTGTCGATCAGTTCGTAGATTCGTAGATCATCTTCGGCGCTGCCGAGCCCGTGCTGCTCAGCCCAGCTCTGGTATTCGCTTACGGACCTGATCAGGTCATCGCGCCAATCTCGGTAGTGCGCGAGGCGCCTGGAAAGGACATTGATCACAGCCATGGGGCGGCCGCTCTCGGGACGCGTGCGATCGACATCCGGGAGGCTGCGGCTGCACAGCAACCGGCTTCTGTAGCGAGGTTCATTTTCTGGTGACCTGGCCCACTTCGAGCGGTACCCGCGCCGGAGCCTGGATGCGTGCGAGTTTGATCCTGGACCCTTGGCCGTGCACCAGCGTGACGCAGCTTCTGTTCACCCCGAAGCACTCGGCAAGATAGCCGATCAGCTGTGTGTTGGCACGGCCGTCCACTGGAGCGGCAACGACGCGCACTTTGACGCAGTCGCCCAGAGCTCCGAGTATCTCATTGCGGCGCGCCCCCGGCTGGACCCTCAGCCGCAAAAGCAGGTCCGGACCATCCCAGACCGCGGCAGCGGCTATGCGGCCAGCCATGGGCGCGCCGATATCAGGGCCATCTGTGCGATGCCCAGGGCAATATGATCGACGAGCATTACCGCCAGCTCTAGAAGAATAAGAACCGCCACCGGAGACAGGTCTAGTCCGCCGATCGGGGGGATGAGGCGTCGTGCCGGTCGCAGCAGCGGCTCGGTCAGGCTAACCAGCAAGTGCATGGCCGGGCTGCGCGGATACGGTGCAACCCAGCTGAGTATCGCCCGCACCAGTATCGCGAAAAGAAATACATAGAGCGTGAGATCTGCGATCTGGGACAGAGACAACACCATCAGCACCAGAGCCGTGAGCGGGTAACCGCGCAGCAGGGCAATGAGGTACTGCTCAAGGGCCTCGAGCAAAAGCAGCAGCACGATCGACGCCCAGTCGATGCCCAGAAACCCCGGGATCAGCCGTCGCAGCGGCAGCAGGGGAGGATTTGTGACGGTAACCAGGAACCGGGCCAGCGGGTTGTAGAAATCGGCGCGCACTCTTTGCAGAAGAAACCTCACGAGCACGGCCAGGATGTACATCCCAAACAGCGTATTGACGAGCAGCAGGCCCGCTTGCGAGAAAAAGCCATCCATCATTGTTTTCCCAACATTTCCGCCAACTCGTGCGCCCGCGCAATCGCGGCGGCCACGGCATCATTGAAAAGCTGTGCGATGTTCCCCTTTTCCAGCACTTGTACCGCGCGTTCGGTGGTGCCCCCGGGTGAGGTGACGCGGCGACGAAGCTGGATCGGTTCTTCACCCCCTTCGAGCGCCATCTTGGCGGCCCCATAAGCGGTTTCCAGCGTGAGAAGGCGCGCGGTCGCAGCATCGAGCCCGTGCTTTAGCGCCGCTCGCTCCAGCTCCTCCATTACCATGAAGAAGTATGCCGGTCCGCTGCCGGATACGGCGGTGACAACGTCCATCAGGCTTTCGGTTCGGACCCAGGCGGTGACGCCAACGGCCCGCAGGATTGATTCCGCCTCATCATGCTGTGCCTGCGTTACCAGTTCATTGCCGAACAGTCCGGCTGCACCCGACCCTATGAGTGCCGCAGTATTGGGCATGACCCGGACGATGGCGACCCCCCCGCCGAGCCAGCGTTGCAGGTCCTCAACCCGCACCCCGGCCGCAATGGAAACGACAAGAGGCTTGGTCTTCTGGACGCTGGCAGTGATCCCGGCGGCTACGCTCCGGAGCAGCTGCGGCTTGACGGCCAGCACGATTACGTCGGCGCGGGCCGCCACTTCGTCGTTCTTCTCGTAGACGGCGAGCCCCAGGGCCTCGGCAGCTGCCTTGCGCTGGTCCGGATCCGGGTCCGACAGGATCAGCCCCCGTTTCTGCCAGCCATTGGCAACCAGTCCTCCGGCAAGGCTGCGTGCCATGTTACCGGCACCGATAAACCCGATCACATGATCATTCATTGCTCTTCGAGCGACTGCCCCCCGTTTAGCCCAGTGTAGAACGACATTAGGGTCAAGTGAAAGCCCGAAACACTCAGCCGAACCGCCGGGTTCGGGCCAGCCGATGGGCGGACTGCGATGGGCTGCCGGCAGCCTTGTTTGTCGGCTGGTGCCCGTTATACTAAAAAAGACCGTACCTTACCGAATACTCCGCCAACAGGAGATGGTGCATGGACATCGCCGAGTTGCTGGCGTTTGCCTACAAGCAGAACGCTTCAGATCTGCATCTGTCCGCTGGACTGCCGCCCCTCATTCGCATCGATGGTGACGTCAAGCGCATAAACGTGGACCCGCTCGACGATCGCACTGTCCACAACATGATCTACGATATCATGACGGACAAACAGCAGAAGGATTATGAAGAGTTCCTGGAGACCGACTTCTCGTTCGATTTGCCCAATATTTCGCGATTCCGCGTCAATGCGTTCAATCAGCAGCGGGGCCCCGGTGCCGTATTCCGCACCATCCCGTCCAAGGTGCTGACTCTCGAGCAGCTCGGGGCGCCTCCCAGCTTCAAGGACATCTGCGACCAGCCGCGCGGCATCGTGTTGGTGACCGGCCCGACCGGATCCGGGAAGTCGACCACGCTTGCGGCGATGATCAACTACGTCAATGACACCCGCCACGAGCATATTCTGACTATCGAGGATCCTATAGAATTTGTGCACATAAGCAAGAACTGCCTGATCAACCAGCGAGAGGTCGGCCGCGATACCCTAGGCTTCAACAATGCGTTGCGCTCGGCGCTGCGCGAGGACCCGGATGTGGTTCTGGTGGGCGAATTGCGCGACCTTGAAACCATCCGTCTCGCACTGACAGCCGCCGAGACCGGACATCTGGTATTCGGGACCCTGCACACTAGCTCGGCTGCCAAGACAGTTGACCGCATTGTCGACGTCTTTCCGGCGGCCGAAAAGGACATGGTTCGCGCCATGCTCTCGGAGAGCCTCCGGGCGGTGATATCGCAGAGTCTGCTGAAGAAGCTGAGCGGAGGACGCATCGCAGCCCACGAGATAATGATCGGGACCCCGGCGATCCGGAACTTGATCAGGGAAAACAAGATTGCACAGATGTATTCTGCGATGCAGACCAGCCAGGCGCAGGGCATGCAAACGCTCGATCAGTGTCTTATGGAAATGGTGCGCAACCGGATGGTAAGCCTCGAGGAAGCCCGTTCGTATGCCGCGAACAAGGACAACTTCGGGGGAGCGGCAGCCGGCGGCAGTACGGCGACAGGAGGTAGGCGATAGATGGTCTTCAGCGATTTCCTGAAGCTCATGGTTCATAAGAAGGCGTCAGACCTATTCATAACCGCAGGTGTGTCTCCGTCGCTCAAAATTGACGGAAAGGTCACTCCGGTTACGAAACAGGCATTGACGCCGGAGCAGGCGCGCGCCTTCACCTACGGGATCATGACCGAAGAACAGCGTCGCCAGTTCGAGGCGACCAGCGAATGCAATTTCTCGATCAATCCCAAGGAGATCGGTCGGTTTCGGGTCAACGTTTTCATGCAGCAGGGCTTGGTGGGTATGGTGCTTCGGACCATAGAGAGCAAGATACCCCGTTTCGATGAGCTCAACCTGCCGAAAGTTCTTGCCGACATTGCACTCACCAAGCGTGGTCTCGTGATTTTCGTCGGTGCAACGGGGTCGGGAAAGAGTACCTCGCTTGCGGCCATGATCGGCTACCGCAACGAATACAGCTATGGCCATATCATAACCATCGAGGATCCGATCGAATTCGTGCATGAGCCCCGCAACTGCATCATTACGCAGCGAGAGGTCGGCGTGGACACCGAATCTTTCGACGCAGCGCTCAAGAACACGCTGCGCCAGGCGCCCGATGTCATCCTGATCGGCGAAATTCGTTCGCGCGAGACCATGGACTACGCCGTAGTCTTTGCCGAGACCGGACATCTGTGTCTGGCGACGTTGCATGCAAACAGCGCGAACCAGGCGCTCGATCGCATCATCAACTTCTTCCCCGAAGACCGACGCGGCCAGTTGCTGATGGACCTGTCGCTAAATCTCAAGGCAGTGGTGTCGCAACGTCTGATCCCGATGAAAGTGGGCAAGGGGCGCGTTCCGGCCGTTGAGATAATGATCAATTCCCCTCTAATCGCCGATCTGATCCTGAAGGGCGAGATTCATGGCATCAAGGAGCTGATGGCCAAGTCGACCGAGACCGGAATGCAGACCTTCGATCAGTCGTTATTCAATCTCTATGAGGGCGGCCTCATCACATACGATGATGCGCTCCGAAATGCCGACTCGGTCAATGATCTGCGGTTGCGCATAAAGCTCGAAGGCAAGGACGCAAAAGGTCAGGAGCTCGGGGATTCCATGCGTAACGTGACGTTCTGAGCAGTACGGCGTGTGGCGGTGCCGCAGCGGGGATTCGGCGGTTCTGGCATTCTCCCGGCCGTGGACGGATCGCTATGGTTTGCGGCTTCAAAGGCTAAGCAAGCCGCGCCGGCTGGATCTCCGGGTCATTTAGGGCCGCGGAGCCGGGCTTTACCGCGCCTCAAAGACGAGCTTGCCGCCAACGAACGTGTGGGTTACGGCACCATGAAATTCCCAGCCCAGAAAAGGGCTATTGTGCCCGCGGCTCGTGAACCGGTCGACTGACAGGACCCATCGGGCCTCGGGATCTACGATGCACAGGTCTGCGGTAGCGCCGACGCCGAGGTGGCCGGCGTCGATACCGAGAATCCGGGCAGGTTTGCTGGTAAGGAGGGCAACGGCCTCGACCAGACCCAGCAAGCCCTGGTCCACCAGCCTCAGGGTAAGAGGCAATAGCGTCTCCAGGCCGGAAATCCCGGGCTCCGACTCGGCAAAGGGCGCGAGTTTGGCGTCCGGCTCGTGCGGCTGGTGGTCCGAGCAGATTGCAGATATGACCCCGCTCGCCAGTGCCTGCCGCAGGGCGCCCCGATCGTGGTCTGCCCGCAGCGGCGGAAGTACGTGGCACTGCGTGTTGAAGAATCCGATGTCATGTTCTGTCAGGTGCAGGTGATGTGCGGTTACATCGGCGCTGACGTCCAGGCCCCGCTCCTGTGCTGCCGCAACCATCGCCACTGCGCGGGCGCTCGACAGCTGGCAGAAGTGCGCGTGCGCACCGGTTTGTTCGACCAGCGCCAGGTCACGGGCGACGCCCGCGGTCTCAGCCGCCTCCGGAATACCCGGCAGGCCAAGGCGCGTACTCACTTCTCCCTCATGCACGCAGCCACCGTTGCGCAGCCAGGGATCGTTTGGATGCAGGAACACCGTCAGTCCGAAGCCCGCTGCGTACTCCATGGCACGGCGCATGACGAGGGTGTCCGTGACGGGTTCGAGGGCATTGCTAAAGCCTACGCAGCCGGCTTCGTCCAGCGCCGCCATGTCCGTGAGCAGCTTGCCCTGCAGTCCCTGGGTAAGGGCACCGAGCGGGTGCACGAATGCGAGACCGAATCTCCAGGCACGCTGCTGGATCATCTGGGCCATTGCGGGGGTGTCGATTACCGGGTAAGTATCGGGGGGGCAGCACAGGGTGGTTATGCCGGCGCGCACGGCCGCTCGCGTCTCGCTTTCCATCGTCGCCTTGTACTCCAGGCCAGGTTCCCGCAGTCGTGCGCGTAGGTCAACGAGCCCCGGAAATACCAGTTTCCCGCGGGCATCGACCGTCTGTTCGGCCCGGAATCCGTCCGGAGCGGTACCGACGCCTGCTATGAATCCCTGTTCGCTGATAAACAGATCCTGCTGCCCGTCAATGCCGTTGGCGGGATCGATGACGTGCCCTCCGGCGATTTGCACCCTCATTCTGTGCGCCTCGATTCCGCAGGAGCGGGGCCGGCTCCCGGTCCGCCCATGATTAGGGCCATGATTGCCATGCGTACCGCTATCCCGTTGGTTACCTGGGGAAGAATGACCGACCGGGGGCCATCGGCAACCGCCGAGTCGATTTCCAGACCCCGGTTCATCGGCCCCGGGTGCATGATGATGGCGTCCGGCTTGGCATACGCAAGCTTCTCCGGAGTCAGGCCGAACAGGTTGAAATACTCCTGCTCGCTCGGGATAAGAGCGCCGTTCATGCGTTCGCGCTGGAGCCTGAGCGTAATGATGACGTCAACATCCTCGAGCCCGGATCTAATGTCGGTGAATGCCTGGACGCCCAGTTTCTCCACCGCAGTCGGCAGCAGCGTCATGGGGGCGACGACCCGTACTTCGGCGGCGCCAAGCGTGGTCAGGGCGTGAATCTGGGAACGCGCCACGCGCGAGTGCAATATGTCTCCCACGATGGCGACCCGCAACTTCTCGAACGGCCCCTTGTAGCGGCGAATCGTGAACATGTCGAGCAGGCCCTGGGTAGGGTGGGCATGACGGCCATCTCCGGCATTGATGATATGTACGTGCGCAGGAACGTGTTGGGCAATCAGGTGGGCGGCGCCAGATTCGCGGTGCCGTACCACGAACAGGTCGGTGTGCATTGCCTCAAGGTTGCGGACCGTATCGAGCAGGGTTTCTCCCTTTGTAGTGGACGAGGCAGCTGGATTGAGGTTGATGACGTCGGCCGACAGGCGCTTGGCGGCTATTTCGAAAGTCGTCCGTGTCCGCGTGCTGGATTCGAAAAAGAGGTTGACGACGGTTTTGCCACGCAGCAGCGGCAGCTTCTTGATTTCCCGCTCGCCCACTGAAATAAACGATTCGGCGGTATTAAGTATCTCTGCGATGGTTTGTCGCGGAAGTCCTTCAATGGTAAGCAGATGGCGCAGTCGGCCCTGGCTATCAAATTGCAGATCGCAGCGCGTCAATCGGCCACCTGCTGAAGCGTAAGCGCCAGCGGTTCGGGGCCGACGAGCTTAATATGTTCGCCCTTTCCCAGCTTCAGTGTGTGCCCGATCACCTGGGCCTCAATCGGCAATTCGCGTCCGTCCCGGCATATCAGTACCGCCAGGCTGACCGATGCCGGGCGTCCATAATCAAAAATCTCATTCAGTGCAGCGCGCACGGTTCTGCCGGTATGCAAGACGTCGTCTACGAGGATTACGTGGCGGTTCTCCAGGTTGACCGGTAAATGAGAGGTCTTGACCTGCGGATTGACGCCTACCCGGGTGAAATCATCGCGGTAGAAGGAAATGTCCAGAGTTCCCAGGAGCTCGTTCAGACCCAGGGCCCGGTGCAGGCGGGTTGCAACCCAGGCGCCCCCGGTATGCACCCCGACCATGATGGGGTTGAGTGCAAGCCTCGGCCGCAGCTCATCCGCCATGTACGCCAGTGTGGCCTCGATATCAATGGCCTGAAGCATGTCTTGAATCTGTCCGCTCATCGAGAAATGCCTGCAGGATCGTCTGCGCTGCCAGCCTGTCGAGCTTGGATTTGTGCCGCTTCTGGGGCACGCCGGCTTCCATGAGCACATTTTTCGCGGCCACTGATGTAAGCCGCTCGTCAACCATATGTACCGGCAGATTGTATCGGGCCCGCAGGCGATTACCAAACTTCTTTGCTGCCCGTGTCATGTCGTTTTCGGTGTCGTCCATGTTCAGTGGCAGACCGACTACCAGGGCGCAGGGCTGCCATTCCTCGATCAGGCGCGTGATATGGTCCCAGTCCGGCAGCTCGTTGCGTGCTGCAACCGTGTCGAGTGCCTGGGCCAGACGCGAGGCGGACCGGCCGACCGCAACGCCTATATGTTTCCTGCCGAAATCGAAGGCGAGATATGTATTAGCCTTCAAGCGTGGCCCGTTTCTTCGGAAAGGGCCGCCAGGTCTATCCCCAGCAGATGGGCCGCTGCGCCCCAGCGCTGTTCAGCAGGCATGTCGAAGAGGATTGACCGGTCGGCGGGTCCGCTGAGCCACGCATTCTCCGCAATTTCGCGCTCCAGCTGCCCCGGAGCCCAGCCGGCATAGCCCAACGCCAGAAATGAACGGCGCGGCCCGCGGTTCTGGGCAAGAGCGACGAGTATGTCGCGCGAGGTCGAGACTCCGAGCGTGTCTGAAACGGGCAGTGTCGACTCCCAGTTCCCGAGCGGCTCGTGGACAACGAAGCCACGATTGCCCTGCACCGGCCCCCCGAGGTGCACCGGGAGATCCAGCGGAGCAGCTCCGGCAATCTCGATATCCATCTGGTGCAGGATCTCGCGCAGGCTTAGGTCGGTGGGGCGGTTGATGATCAAACCCATAGCTCCCTGACTGGAATGTTCGCAGATCAGCGTTACCGTGCGCGAAAAATTCGGATCCGCGAGGTTCGGCATCGCGATCAGGAATTGGTTGGCCAGAGAATCCATTTCACCCATGAGCATAGTATCCGGCAGGGTATGGCGCGGGCGCAAGTCGTGCCGCTGTCGGCTCAGGGGCTGGTGCTGGTCACCGAGGCGTTTGCGAACTTCCAGGTTCGGATTATGTGCAGGATATCGGTGTCGGCCCGAATGTTTGGCGGCAGCGGGGCAAAAGGGGCCGCCAGACTGACGATCCGGATCGCGGCGTCGTCCAGCACCTTGTGCCCGGAGCTACGCAGCACCTTGACCCGGTACACGCTGCCGTTGGCCCGGACGGCCACGTCCAGCACCAGTTCGCCCGATATATGGCGCTGAATTGCTTGTGCCGGATAATTCAGGTTGCCGATGCGCTCCACCTTGGCAGTCCACGCATCCATGTAGGCCGCGTATTTGTACTTTACGGTGCGCGCGTCAATGTACTTCTGGCGGGGAAGTTTTTCGTACTGCTGCCAGGAGCGGCTGATTTCAGCGTTCAAGTGGGCCCGTTCACGCTCGAGACGCGCGAGTTCGGTAAGTCCCGGAGAGGCATGGCCGCTCAGTCTGCGTCGCCGCGGAACCTGCGGCCGCGGACTGGTGATGGCAAAGCCGGCGGCGTCATCGGTAAGGAGCGAGGCGAGTCGGCGTACGCTGCGTACAGGAGCTTGGGCGCCGGGGTGTGCCACCGGAATGCGATTGTTCCGGTCGCTCAGCTCCATCGCAGGCAGAGGTGTACGGGCGATGTCCGGTTTCCTGCTATTGCCGCCGCCATCCTGGTTTGCCTGCGCCAGATAGTCGGGGTGGTCGGGCGCGCGGTCGCTGTGGGTCTGAACCAGCGTGATTTCTAGGGTATTGAGGCCTGGCATGCGTACGCTCGGCGCTGAGAAGGTCACTCCTAGGATTACGACCATGTGTACCAGTATCGATACGAAGACTGCCAGCCCCAGGCGGTCGGAGTCGGAAAAACCGAACGCCGTCCGGGCGGAGCTTTCCGGAAGGTCGTCCGCGGCAGGGTTCTGGTTAGGTGTAGAGACCACCGATTCCATTTCAGTTGTAGCGTGCATGACGCACAACTGCGTCCAGCAGTTGTGCGCTGATATTGAGTCCGTAGATCGAGTCGATCTCGCGTATGCACGTGGGGCTTGTGACGTTGATCTCGGTGAGATAATTGCCGATCACGTCAAGTCCTGCAAACAGGATCCCCTTTGCGCTCAGGACAGGCCCTACCTGTTCGCAGATCCACCGATCACGTCCGCTCAGCGGACGTCCCTCTGGCCGTGCACCCGCGGCAAGATTGCCACGGCTCTCGCCTTCCACGGGTATCCGGGCAAGCGCATAGGGTACAGGCTCGCCATCGATCATGAGGATGCGTTTGTCGCCTTCGCGGATTTCGGGAATATAGCGCTGCGCCATCGTCATGCGTGCTCCCTTTGCAGTGAGCGTCTCAATGACTACGCTGATGTTCGGGTCTCCCTGGCGTAGCCGGAATACTGATGCGCCCCCCATTTGGTCCAACGGTTTCAGCACGATATCGTCCTGCTCGCGCAGGAAAGCGCGAATATCCGCCGCATTGCGGGTTACCAGGGACGGCGGAACGCACTGGGGAAACCAGGCAGTAAACAGCTTCTCATTGGCGTCGCGCAAGCTCTGCGGCTTGTTCACCACCAACGTCCCGCGGGACTCGGCCAGTTCGAGGAGGTAGGTGCTGTAAATATACTCCAGGTTGAACGGGGGGTCCTTGCGCATCAAGATCACGTCGAACTCATCCAGCGGCTGCACCTGTGCCGCGTCGAGTTCGTACCACGGGGTGCGGTCATGGTACGGCACGATGCGTTGGCAGTGCCCCAGGGCGCGGCCGTCACGCAGCAGGAGGTCTCCCTGTTCGAGATAGTGGATTTCCCAGTCGCGCGCCCGTGCCTCGAGCATCATGGCGTAGGTGCTGTCTTTCTTGATGTTGATGGATTCGACCGCATCCATCACGATTGCAATTCTCATGTTCTGGCTCCCCGCACGCCGCCTGTCAGCATGAGCACGGCAGGATCACCCGCCAAGCGAGGCCTCGTGGATCTCGCGGGCGGCGGCAAGAAGCGCCAGGCGAGCGATGACGCCATATGCATAAAACCGATTCGGCTGGGCATCCGGAGCGCGTGTGCGGTCGGGTTGTGTGCACGAGTCCTCGAATGCGAGCGCCTCGAAGCTCATCCCAGGCATGTTTAAGTTTTCGTCGCGTCCGCGTCCGGGATGCACCCGGTAGAATCCGCCCACGACGAAGCGGTCAATCATGTATACCACCGGCTCGGCTGTCGCCTGCGGTTCTCCCCAGGTTTCAAAGGTGTAGACACCTTCCTGGACGATGACATCCGTGACCAGATGTCCTTCCTTTCCGCGCGCCATCTTCGTGCGTTGCTTGCGGTTGAGTTCGCGAAGCTGGTCGGTGCTATGCACCGTCATGATGTTCATCCCGTAGGTACCGGCGTCAGCCTTCACGATCACGAAGGGTTGCTGGTCGATGCCATATTCCCGATATTTCTGTGTGATCTGGTCAAGTACGGCGGCGACATTGGTTACCAGGCACTCCTCCCCGATGCGCTGCTGGAAATCGATCTGACCGCAATTCCGGAAAATCGGGTCAATCAGCCAGGGGTCAATGGCGATGAGCCGGGCGAACTCCCCGGCCACGCGCCGGTAATGGGTAAAGTGGCTCGACTTCAGGCGATTGGACCAACCCATTGCAAGCGGCGGGACCACCGTCTGGCTCAGATTCTCGAGTATTGCCGGCCGTCCGCCCGACATATCGTTGTTGAGCAGAACAAAGCAGGGGGCAAAGTCGCCGACGCGCAGCCGGTTTGACTCGCGCACCAGGGGCTCGAGAACAATGCTTGCTCCAGAGGGTAGTACGATGGTTTGGGCCTCCTTAAGATCGACGATGAGCGAGCCGATGCGTACCTGGAATCCGGCTGTCTCCAGGATCTTCTTTAGGGCGGCCAGACTCTCGAGATAGAAGAGGTTGCGAGTGTGGCTTTCTGGCACAAGCAGGATGTTGCGAGCCTTCGGACCGTAATGCTCCATTGCCGACTGCACTGCCTGGACGCAAAGCGGCATGAACGCGGGATTGAGGTTGTTGAATCCGGCAGGAAACAGGTTGGTGTCGATTGGGGCGAGCTTGAAGCCGGCGTTGCGAAGGTCGACCGATGCGTAAAACGGAGCCCGCGTTTCCTGCCACTGATCACGCAGCCATTGTTCAATATCGCCCTGATGGCTGAGCAGGTGTTCCTCCAGCCGCTGAAGCGGGCCGGTCAGGGCTGTGGTCAGGTGGGGCACGGCGTGCAGGTGTTCAATGGTCATGAAGCTCGGATCTCGAAATCAAGCATTAATTTGATCTGATGGTAACGCCATATGCCACGACGGCAAAATATAGCTGCCCGCCGGATATTACTGTGGCACGTTTCATGCTTTGTACCGTTGTGTTACCCATAGGGGCCAGCACGCCAGCGCGTCCCTTGTCCCGAGCTGCCCGCTTAGCCCCCTTGTGTAAGCTGTGCATTCCCCGGGGTCCGGTGCGATGCAGTGTGATCAGGGCCGAAACCGTTCGGCCAGGCTGCCGCCAGCGCCTTGTCGTGCCCTCGCGGCGATGGATTTTGGCCATCTTTTGTGCTACTAAATCATTATCCTACAAAAAAAACCAGAGAAAACACCTTTAAAAACGGGCAAGAACGGAAGCCGCCATCTAAAATGAGAAGTTGATACGCACAGCGTTAAGGTTAGGGTGGAGCAGGATCTTGAATATCAAGGTAATGATCATAGACGACAGCAACACCATACGTCGTACTGCCGAGGCGTTGCTGAAGAAGGCCGGCTATGAGGTGTTTACTGCCTCGGATGGCTTCGAGGCGATGGCGTTGATCACTGATCATCGGCCGGACATCATCTTTGTCGACATCATGATGCCGCGGCTAGACGGGTACCAGACCTGTCAGCTGATCAAGAACAATAAGAAATTCAAGGACACGCCGGTCATCATGCTCTCGAGCCGGGATGGCCTGTTCGATCGTGCGCGCGGGCGGATTGCGGGGTCGCAGGAACACATCAACAAGCCATTTACACAGGAAGAACTCATTGAGGTGATCAACAAGTACGTTCACTAGATGGCCGGCGGCAATCTGTGGGAACGGTAAACGCAAGAGAGGTAAGAGGGAAATGGCGATTAAGAAAGTTCTGGTGGTGGATGATTCGCCTACCGAGGTGCATCTGCTGCGCCAAATGCTGACTAAAAACGGTTTCACAGTTACGGCTGCCGCGAGTGGAGAAGAGGCAATCGTCAAGGCCAAGGCCGAGAAGCCCGACCTGATCCTCATGGACGTGGTCATGCCCGGCATGAGTGGTTTCGAGACTACACGCAGCATTACCAAGGACCCACAAACCGCCGGGATTCCGGTCATCATCTGCACGACAAAGGGCCAGGAAACCGACAAGGCCTGGGGATTGCGCCAGGGCGCAAAGGATTACATCGTCAAGCCGGTCACCGAGACGGTATTGATGGAAAAGATCAAGGCGCTCTAGATGGCACTGCCAACCCAGGATCCGCTGAGCCTGCTGCATAAGATGCAGCTCGCTAGCCGCACGAACGCGCCGGGTCTGCCGGAACAGGTGCAGACTGTGGTGCTGTGGTCTGGCCTTGGCTTCAGGATCGCTGATCTCGCCCTGGTTGCGCCGCTCAACCAGGTGTCGGAGGTCTTGCCCTGTCCGGCCATCACGCTGGTGCCAGGAACGCGCCGTTGGGTAAAGGGCATCGCAAATGTTCGCGGCAACCTGTTTACTGTAATCGATTTGCCGGAATACTTTGGTATGGATCCGGTGGCTATGAGCGAGCGCGCCAGACTGCTGATCATGAATGCCGCGAATCTCAATGCCGCGCTGTTGGTGAATGAGGTTCTCGGCTTGAGACATTTCGACGAGGAGCAGGAGCGCGCCGATGTGTCCGGGCTGGATGGTCCGGTGTTTGCGCATGTGCGGGGAGCATTTCAGCGGGACGATATCCTGTGGGGGATATTCGACATGCAGTCCCTGGCTGCGAGCGAGGCTTTCATCAATGTGGCGGCCTAGCGGTCGGGCGCAGGCGGAGCAGGACGGCGCACGGCCGGTGCCGAATCGCACCGGGCTAGGACGGGTGTATGGCTTAGTGGAATTCAACTGTACGGGAGTCTCTGTCGAGATGAGGTGCATAGCATGGCTATTGTGAAATTGCCCAAGATAGGCAGGGCCAATGCCGGGCAGGCTGACCAGGATAACTCCGGCGGGCTGCAGGCCCAGATTCCCCCCGATACGGGTGAGGAATACATCGAGGTCCAGTCAGGGGGGAGTTCCGGTACAGGTATCCGGGATTTCGGCAGGTTTGCCACTGGCCTGCCCTTCCTGCTGGTGGGGATGGTGCTGTCGTTCATCGCCGTCGCCTGGCTGTTTGCGGCCAGCGCGCAGGAAGCTGACCGCGATTCCAAGTACGTGGCCCAGTCCAGCGAGCTGCTCATGCTGTCGCAGCGCATCGCAAAAGATGCGCGCGAATCGGTGTATGGACAGGAGGATGCTTTCCCCACACTTAAGTCTTCGCGCGACACGTTTGAGAACATCATCACCAATCTGACCAAGGGCAATCCGAAGCTCAATATACCGCCCAGCCCGCCGCAGGTGGCGCCAGCCCTAGATGCACTTACTGCGCGGTGGGCAAGAACGCGCAGGAACGTCGACCAGATTCTCAGCCAGGAAGACGCGGTGCTCACGTTGCGCGACCACGTGGTGGGGATCAATCAGGCGGTTCCGATGCTGCTCGCGGTCACCGACGAGGTTGCGGCCAAGGCAATCAAGGATCACGTCGGCGACCAGCTGGTTTACCTTGCAACGCGTCAAGGAATGCTGAGCGAACGTATCGCCAAGGACGTAAACCTGTTCGCCCAGGGCGGATCCGAAGCGGCGGTCGCAGCCGCGCAGTTCGGGAGGGATGCCAAGCTGTTTCGCGATACCGAGGCTAAACTGCAAGCCGAATTGCCGGCGAACGTGGACACCAAGCTGCAGGAGGTGGACGGCATCTATCAGGCCCTGAACGCACACGTCACGGGAATCCTCGGCATAGCCGCCGAGTTGTTTGTGTCGCAGCGCGCCAGCCAGAAGGTGTTCCAGCAGAGCGATCCGCTTCTCGATTCGGCCAAGAAACTGGTCGCCAGCTACACGGCGTTGTCGCAGGAGCGGAAGGCCAGCAGGACCCTGAGCTATATCATGGCCGGAGTGTCGTTCCTGTTCCTGCTGCTGGTGGGCCGCAAGCTGGTCAATGATCAGCGTGAGCGTGCGCGGGTGAGTTCGGAACAGAACCGTGCCACCCAGGATGCCATTCTCAAGCTGCTTGACGAGATGGGCAATCTGGCCGATGGCGATCTGACAATTCAGCCTGAGGTCACCGAACAGATCACTGGGGCCATCGCTGACTCGATCAATTTCGCTGTCAAGGAGATGCGCAGCCTGGTTATGCGCATCAAGGCAGCTGCCCAGCAAGTGGCGGTGGCGAGCGAGCGCAGCCGCCAGACCGCGAACGAGCTGACCCAGGCGGCAACACGCCAGGCGGCCCAAATTGCCGAGACCACGGAACGCGTGAAGTCGATGGCAAAATCGATGCAGGAAATGTCACTCAGCGCCGAAAAGTCAGCGCAGGTGGCGCAGGGCTCCGTGAATACCGCCAAGCGCGGGGCCGAGGCGGTCCAGAACACCATACACGGCATGGACGAAATGCGCGAGCAGATTCAGGAAACCGCCAAGCGTATCAAGCGTCTCGGCGAATCGTCGCAGCAGATCGGGGAGATCGTGGAACTTATCAATGACATCGCCGAGCAGACGAATATCCTGTCGCTTAACGCTGCGATTCAGGCGGCCATGGCCGGGGAGGCTGGCCGCGGCTTTGCGGTGGTAGCCGACGAAGTGCAGCGGCTTGCCGAGCGTTCCGGAGAAGCAACAAAGCAGATTGCCGATCTGGTGAAAACCATTCAGGCTGACACGAACGAGGCGGTCGCGTCCATGGAGCAGGCGACCAAGGGTGTGGTCGAGGGTACTCGACTAGCCGATGCCGCCGGACAGGCTCTCGGCGAGATCGAGTCAGTATCGGAGCAGCTTTCGGAACTCATTGTCGGCATCTCGCGCGTTGCCTACCAGCAGTCAGAGACGGCTACCGCCGTCTCCCAGAATATGGGCCAGATCCAGGAGGCTACGACTCTCACTTCAACGGGTACCCGTCAGACGGCCGAGTCGATCGGCAAGCTGTCGGATCTGGCGCGTGAGCTTCAGGCTTCGGTTGCCGGTTTCAAGCTGCCGGCGGCGTGAGCAGGCTGACCACGGCTGCACTGTCGGTCGGGCTGGGAGATGCGGCGTTTCGGTATGATTTCCTGATCCTATGAGCAGAATTGATCCGGGTACTCTCGGTTGGGTAAAGACTGAGATCGACGAGACTCTGAAGCAGGCTCGGCTTGCCCTGGAATCTTTCGCGGAAAACGCTTCTGACTCCACGAGCCTGCGGTTCTGCAACACCTATCTGCACCAGGTTCTCGGCACCCTGCAGATGGTCGAGCTCGATGGCGCCGCCATGCTGGCGCGCGAGAACGAGGCCCTGGCGCAGGACATCCTCGACGGCAAAATCACGGCGGGCGCACCGGCTTTCGAAGTTTTGGTGCGCGGAATCCTCTCATTACCTGATTACCTCGCCAGGGTTCAGCATGATCAGCCCGATGTGCCGCTGCGTCTGCTGCCGATCATCAATGAGCTGCGTGCCGCCCGCGGCGAAGCTCCGCTTGCCGAGCTGGACCTCTTTTCGCCGGACATGTCGGTACGGCCTCCGGCGCGACCCGGCGAGCGGTCACGGGCAAGCGAAGAAGATTTCCGGGCGAGCGCGCGTGCGCAACGGGGGCCATTCCAGGCGTCCATGCTTAACTGGTTGCGCGGGGCCGATGCCAGGGCCCACCTGGCCAGGATGTCGGAAGCCCTGGCAAGTCTTCAGAAACACGCCCACCTGGGTTTCATCGAGCAGCTATTCTGGGTTGCCGGTGGTCTTGCCGCCGCGCTCAGCGCCGGTGCGCTGGAAGCCACAAACGAACGCAAGAAGCTCTTCAGCCGTCTCGATCAGCAACTGAAGAAGTTCATAGATGGCGCTGACAAGCCCATGCAGCGGGCTGGTGCGGAGGCAATTACCAAAGCCATGCTGTTTGAGCTTGGTTCCGCGAAATCCAGTGACGGACTGATTGGGGAGATAAAGCGCGCGTTCGATCTGGATACGCTGCTTGGTACCACTACGGGCACTGTCGCGTCATCTTCCGATCTCTACGATCTGCCGACACCTGAGGCGCTGCGGGCCATTTCCGATGCGCTCGGTAAGGAAATTCGATCGGCACAGGAAATGCTATCGGCGTTTTTTGATGGCGGAGCGGGTGAAACGGCATCGCTCGGGTCGTTGGTCGAGCTGCTGCAGCGCATGTCCGGCACCCTTGGCATGCTAGGTGTAGGGATCCTCCGGAATCTCGTTGATGAGCTGGTGGGTGTCGCGCGCGCCCTTGATGCGGGACAGATCAAGAAGTCCGAGGCTGCGGCCATGCCAATGGCCGGAGCGCTGCTGCTGGTCGAGACCAGTGCGCGCGATTTCCACCGGCTCGGACCGGTATGGACGCAACACGTGGAAGAGGCGATCGGCCGCCTGCGTGCTCTCTATGCCCCGGGGCAGGAACGGTCGGTCGAGGGGATCGAGATATCGGACGCGGGACTCACTGATACTGAATTCAGGCAGCTGTTGCACGTCGTCTCGGGCGAGATACGCGTAAACCTTGGCAAGGTGGAGGAAATGTTAGAGACCTTCGCTGCCACGCCGGAGCGCCTGGAATTGCTGGAACCTATCCCGCAGCACCTCAGCCAGATCCAGGGGGCATTGCAGATTCTGGGCCAGGATCGGGTGGCCGAACTGACCGCAGCTACGGGGCAGTATGTGCAGGAGATCCAGACGGCGGCGGCGGTCGAGAATTCCATGCTGGATGCGTTGGCCGTTGCGGTCGGCACAATCGGAGCTTACGTCGAAGGACTCGAACGGGGGCGCCCGCATCTCGAGGCGCTGCTTGATGTGGCATGGCGCGACCTGGACACGGCACGATCAGGCAAGCAGCCCCCGGATGCGGAACCTGCGGCGCTCGTCGCCGAGGTGAACAGGGCTCTCGGCGCCTGGCTCGGTGATCCGGCAGATGGCGAGGCGCGGACTACCCTGCAGGGCAGCCTTGCCCAGATTGCCCGCATTGCCGGGTCCCGATCCCAAGACAGGATTGAGCATCTGTGCAGCGAGATGAGCAGCCTGCTCGGGCTCGTCGGCGCAGACCCGGACAAGTTTTCCGACGAGATCCGCGAAACGCTCGAACAGTCAGGGCAGATGCTCGCCCGGATGGTGAGCGAGCTCTTGACCCTCGAAATCAGGCCTGCAGAGGAAACGCCGCTACCCGACGAGAAGGTCGAGACAGCCGAGCTATCCGAACCTGCGCAGGCATCAATCCAATCGCCGCCAAAGGCAGCGTCAGGGTTGGACGACCTGGACGAAGAGATCATGCAAATCTTCGTCGAAGACGCCCGTGAAATCCTTCGCGTGATCGACCGGACCCTGCCCCAGTGGTGCGCCAAACCTGATGACCGGGACGTGCTGTTGGAGCTGCGGCGCGCCTTTCATACGCTCAAGGGCAGCGGCCGCATGGTGGGTGCATCGGCAATTGCGGAACTCGGCTGGGCCGTCGAAAACATGCTCAATCGGGTTCGCGAGGACAAGATTCGGCATTCGGACCAGATGTTCGATCTTCTATCCGAAGTCCAGCGAGTGCTGCCGATCATGGTGGCGCAACTCGAAGGGGGGCCTGCTCCGGACTCCGATATCGACGCCCTGCGCAACCGTGCGGATGCGCTGGCGAGCAACAGCGTGGCTGACGTGACGGTTACGCCTCCGCCGCCCGTGCTCACCGGAATCGAAGTGATCGAAGAGCCTGCGGAGACTCCGGCGCCGGCGGTTGTGCCGGAGACGGTTGTCGATACCGGAACGTCGGTGGCGCTCGATCCGGTACTCGTTCAGATATTCACAACGGAGACCCGAGGCCATTTGGCGACGATAGCGGACATTGTTGCGGAATCCCACGCTTCGGCTTCCATCATGGTTTCTGAGCCGCTGTTGCGGGCGGCGCACACGCTTTCGGGTAGTGCCCGCGCCGTCGGCCTGCGGTTCATGTCCGACTGCTGCGCGGAACTTGAGAAATTGCTGAAGGTCTTTGAGAATCGCCAGCACCCGCTGAGCGTGGCGGCGCTGGAACTGCTCTCGGAGTCGGCGATTGTCATCTCGGCGCTGGCAGAAGCCATCAGTCACGGAGCGCCCGCCGACGCGCTTCGGGAGCGGTTCGCTGATCTGACGCGCGCAATGAGCGCGGAGAGCCAGCATCTTGCGTCCCATGATGTCTCGGTACACGACGTCGTGGCGACGCCCCATCATCCGTTGCCAGAGGAACGGACCGAGTTCAGGGCAGTCGAAGCGGCTAGTCCGGCCGTTTCGCAGCCTGCAGCGGATTCGGTGTCGCCGGAAGTCGAAGAGGGGATTCTGGAGCAGACTGATCCAGAACTGCTGGAGATTTTTCTGGAGGAAGCGGCCGATATCCTCGGCGCAATAGAGGGTGCGCTGGCACGTTGGCGACAGGACCAGCACGATTCCGCTGCGGTGCAGGATCTCAAGCGTTCGTTGCATACCCTGAAGGGTGGCGCACGCATGGCAGGAGCCATGACCATGGGCGCTCTGAGCCACAGTACCGAGAGCCTGCTCAAAGAGGTCGAAGACCGGCGTGTCGCGGCTGGTCCGGAACTTTTCGATCTGCTGGACGAGGTTCATGATGTGCTGGTCGCGATGGTCGACCAGCTTCAGAACCGTCGTCCGGTCTCCGGCGTTGCCCAGCTGATGACAAAAGTCGCGGCGGCGCTCAAGGGTGAGGTCGCGGCCCTGCCGGCCGAAGCGCCGCCCGATGTGCCTGCCGTTGCCGAAGCGGAGCCGGCAGCTTCCACCGCCGAAGAGGAACTTGCCGGACATGCTGCAGCGGCCGTAGCAGCAGCACATTCACAAGCACATCGAGAAGAACCCCAGGTTCCGGAATTCACGGCTGAGTCAGAGCGGGAGCTTGTAACAGAGCCGGCATTCGAAACGGAGGTTGTGGCGGAACCGGCCTTGGCCACAGAGGATGCGGTGGCCGGTTCGGGAACTGCAGATATTGCTGATCGTCGCGGCGACGCGGCGGAATGGTTCGATTCCGGCGCAGAGGGCGCCGACCGCCGTGGCCAGATCAGGGTGCGTACCAGCCTGCTTAGCAGACTGGTGAACTATGCCGGCGAAGTGAGCATATCGCGTTCGCGCATGCAGCAGCAGATCTACGGATTCCGCGAGAATCTCGCTGAGCTGAACCGCAATGTGACGCGGTTCCGAGACCAGATCCGAGAGCTCGAAATCCACTCAGAGTCGCAGATCCTGTATCGGGCGGAACAAAGTCTGTCGAGCGCTGGATCCGAATTCGATCCGCTCGAGTTTGACCGGTTCTCGCGCCTGCAGCATCTGTCCCGCGGCCTGGCTGAAAGCCTGCATGATCTCTACACGATACGATCGAGCATGGATACCTTTGTCGGCGAGGCTGAAACCGTGCTGCAGCAGCAGGCTCGGGTTAATACCGAGCTCCAGGAAGGACTCATGCGGACGCGCATGATCAGCTTCTCAACTCAGGCGGCACGCCTGCGCCATATCGTGCGTCAGACCGCCCGCGAGCTTGGAAAGCGGGTCGAGCTGCAGCTGAGCGGCGCGGAGGTCGAAGTGGATCGCACGGTGCTGGAGCGCATGATCGGCCCGTTCGAACATATGATCCGTAACGCAATCGATCATGGTATCGAGGACGAGACGGCACGCAGGCGTGCTGGCAAGCCTGCAGTCGGCAAGATCAGCATCGACACCCGCCACGAAGGCAGCGAAATCGCAATCCGCTTCATGGACGACGGTGCTGGTCTGAACGTCGCAGCAATTCGCGCCAAGGCCGTGGAGCAGGGGCTGATCGCTGCGGATGCAGCGCTGTCGGAAGAGGAGTTGATGCAGTTCATTCTGGTCTCCGGCTTTTCTACAGCCAGCAGGATTACGCATCTTTCCGGTCGCGGTGTAGGCATGGATGTGGTCCACAACGAAATTAAGCAGCTCGGTGGCAGCATAACCGTGGATACCAAAAAGGGGGTGGGAACGACCTTCATCATCCGCCTTCCGCTCACGCTGTCTATTGCTCAGGCCCTGATGGTCCATGTCGGAGAGCAGATGTTTGCCATACCCCTGGCCTCGGTCATGAATATTCTCGAAGTGCCGGTTGCCGAGATAGAAAGGATCTCGACGGAGGAAAGGCCGGTGCTGCATCACGAAGAGCAGGCTTATCCGTTCATGCATCTCGGTGCGCGCCTGGGCATCCAGTCACAGTCGCGGTCAGCCAAGAAGTTGCCGGTGCTTCTTTCGCGCGGCGGATCGAGACAGATGGCGATGCAGGTCGATGCGCTGGGGGGCACCCAAGAAGTGGTCATCAAATCGGTAGGCCAGCAGCTGAGCCGCATTGCCGGCCTGTCCGGCGCCACCATTCTGGGAGACGGAAGGGTGGTCCTGATCCTGGATGTCCCGGGCCTGTGGCTGACGGAGGAGCGTTTGCACGTGGTCGCGCGCAGCGAGCCGCCGGAGCCTCCCGCCGCGGCTCGGCCGCCCCAAATAATGGTGGTTGACGATTCGATCACCGTGCGCAAGGTGACCAGCCGTTATCTACAGAAGCACGATATGGATGTCGTTGCGGCGAAGGACGGCATAGAGGCCTTGGAAAAGCTGCGTGAACAGGTCCCGGACCTGATGCTCGTCGATATCGAGATGCCGCGGATGGATGGCTATGAGCTCACGTCCAATGTCCGGTCGGATCCGTCCCTCAAGCACGTACCCATCATCATGATTACTTCGCGCGCCGGATCCAAACACCGCGACCGGGCGCTGCAGCTCGGAGTCAATCTGTACATGACTAAGCCCTACCAGGAGGATGACCTGCTGGCGAACATCCGGCTGCTGCTTCGCGGGCCCAAGTCCGATGATGCGGCTTAGGCGTAAAGCCCGGCAGCCGGTTGGCATGGTCGCGTGGCGTAGACTTCAGGCTGCGGAGAATACGTAGTGGCCGAAGACGCTCAATACCTGCGCATAGACATCGCAGGGGCGCCCTTTCTGCTTGCGAGCCGCACCGATCTCATCATCGAGCAACGCGAGAACCTTGCAGTAGATGAGGGCAGCGGTGCCGTCCGGGCGTGGCGCCTTTCTGGCCTGGACCGGTGGCCCGCGATCGGACTCGACCACAGCCTGCGGCCGCTTGCCGGAGACAGCTGGCGGCAGGCCGTGTTTTTCGGCTTTGGCCCGCATCCCGTTGGGCTGGTGGTTGATGACGTGCAGATACTGACGCAATCCGTTGGGGTGGAGCGTTTCACGCCCCTCGGACCTGCGCCTACCGACAGCGGCCATCTGTTTTCGGGGATATGGATCCGTGACGGGCAGATCGTGCTTCGGTTCGAGGCCGATGCGCTGGCCGCCTTTCTGCGCGAACTGGAAGCACGGCAATGAAGAGTGTGAACCTGGGGGCGCTGCATGCCCTGGAGATCCCGACGCGAACCGGGTCGCTGCTTGTTCCGAGCGCCTGTATCGCCGAGGTGGTGCCGAATCGCGCGCTTGCGGAGCTACCTCTCAGTCCGCAGTGGGTCCTGGGCGTCATGGCATGGCGTTCAAGGCCGGTCCAGGTAATCTCGCTAGAGGCGCTGATGGGGGGAGCCGGGGCGGCAACTGATGGGGTGCCGGACCCAGTGGCGGGGCGGCGGCAACGTGGAACAGGTAAGGTCGTCGTGTTCTATCCGTTACCGGGCCGCAACCCCTGGGAATTCTTCGGCGTGGCCGCCTGCTCCGAACCGCAGTCGCGCGTAGTCGATGGAGCCGTGCTCACCGGCACCGCGGATGGCCCGGACAACTCCATCATCGCGATGACCGTGCGGCTCGGCCAGTCGGTGCTTTCCATCCCAGACATGAGTGCGCTTTCGGTGGCGCTCTACTCCTGACCCTGCGGGGCTGTCCGGTACGTGGGGGTTCAGTTCCTCGTAGCGAACGAGATTGCCTCCATGGCAATGGCGGCGAGGTGGTCTATTTCTTCCGGTCTGATCACGTACGGCGGCATGAAGTAAATGACGTCCCCCAAGGGGCGAAGAATCGCGCCTCGCTCCAGCGCTTGGCGGTACGCCAGCCGGCCGCGCCGCTCCTGCCACGGATAAGGTTCTTGCGTTCGCGGGTTCTTCGCCAGCTCGATCGCGGCGATCATTCCGGTCTGACGTACTTCGCCCACATGCGGATGGTCGGCGAGCGGCGCGACGGCCCGCGCCATATGTTCGGCCAGCGCACGATTGCGGTTCAGCACATCGTCGTCCTGGAATATGTCAAGCGTGGCGAGCGCAGCCGCGCATGCGAGCGGATTGCCGGTGTAGCTGTGTGAATGAAGAAACGCCCGCTGCGAGGTGTAATCGTCGTAGAATGCCGCATAGATGTCATCGGTAGCCAGACATACCGACAATGGCAGATAGCCCCCCGTCAGCCCCTTTCCGGCACAGAGGATGTCCGGGCGTATGCCGGCCTGTTCACAGGCGAACATCGTTCCGGTGCGTCCAAATCCGACGGCGATCTCGTCAGCAATGAGGTGGATTTCGTGCTCGTCGCAGGCCTGCCGCAACAGATGCAGGTAGATCGGATCGTACATGCGCATTCCGCCGGCACATTGGACCAGCGGTTCGACGATGACCGCACAGACCTCGTCTGCATGCTGCTCCAGTGCTTGGCGCATGGGCTCAAACATGCGCCGGGAATAGTCAGCGCAGGTCTCGCCGGTGTCTCGCAGGTAGCAGTCAGGCGAGGGTACCGTGATATGTTGCTGAAGCAGCGGTTCGTACGTCTTGCGATAAAGCGCCACGTCCCCGACCGATAGGGCTCCCAGGGTTTCGCCATGGTAGCCGTTGCGCAGGCTGATGAAGCGGGTGCGCTGCGCGCAACCAATGTTGCGCCAGTAGTGAAAACTCATTTTCAGGGCTATTTCGACGGCAGCGGAGCCGCTGTCGGCATAGAAGCAATGTCCGAGCCCGGTCGGCGCAATCGCCACCAGACGCTCGGAGAGTTCCACGATCGGACGGTGGGTAAATCCGGCGAGAATGGCGTGTTCCAGTGAAGCAAGTTGCAGGGATATCGCCGTGTTTATGCGCGGATTGGCGTGACCGAACAGGTTGACCCACCAGGAGCTGATGGCGTCGATATAACGCCGGCCGTCGAAATCCTCCAGCCAAATCCCGTCGCCCGCCCTGATCGGAATCGGAGGAAGGTCCTCATGATCTTTCATCTGGGTGCAGGGATGCCAGAGCACTGCGAGATCGCGCTTGATCAGAGAGGCGTTTTTCATCGACTCAAGATACAAGATCTGCAAGATCAGGCACAAGCCGGAAAGGGACATTGCGCTGGCAGTCAGCCGTGCCGTTTCGGGATGTGGACTTTTCCCTTTTAGAATGTGGTTGTTTTCGTGCTGGCCCTGTCGCCGGACCCGATGCTATGGACCGGTTTCGTTGCTGCGGGAGGGTCGTTACGCGGCGGAGCCCGGCATGCGCCCGGTCCGGAGTTGCCGCCGGCACCCGTTGCGTTCAGGTTGCGTGTCTGTTGAGATGGTGTCCGAACCGCAGGTTGCGGGCACGCATAGTCAGGAGGTGGCTACCATGGTGCGTACTGAAACACCCGTGTGCGATTTCGGCCAGCCAGCGCCGGACTTCGCCTTGCGCGGAGTCGACGGCAAGATCTGGACCCTAGCGACGAGCCGTGGCGAAAACGGCCTGCTCGTATTGTTTATCTGCAATCACTGCCCGTACGTGAAAGCGGTGCGCGAGCGAATCGTCCGCGATGCCCGAGAACTCCAGGAATTCGGGATCAACAGCATTGCGATCATGTCGAATGATCCCACCGACTACCCGGAGGATTCGTTCGAGAACATGCAGCGGGTCGCGCGCGAATTCGCGTTTCCCTTTCCCTATGTGTACGACGAAACCCAAGACGTGGCAAAAGCGTATGGCGCGGTCTGCACGCCGGATTTCTTTGGGTACAACAAGGACCTGAAGCTTCAGTACCGGGGCCGGCTGGACGAGTCCCGAAAGGATGCCGTGCCAGGAGCGCACCGAGACCTATTCGAGGCGATGCGGCAGATAGCCCGGACCGGCCTGGGTCCTATGGACCAGATTCCGAGCATTGGCTGTTCCATAAAATGGATCAAGGAACCGGCCTGATCCATTGCCATGGCCCAAGAGGTATTCTACCGGCCGCAGGAACTGGCGCGCCTGCCGCATCGGCTGCCTGGGGTCGCCTATAACCTGATGCGACGGCTCTTGCGGTGCGCGACCAGCGGCTGCATATTTGTTCCGATCCGCAGCATGCAATATCTAGCAGTCGTGGACCGGGACGAGGTTATTTTTGTGGACGGTGCCGGGGACCGCTCAATAGAGCTCGCATGGCAGAACTTCCAGCCGCAGGCGCGCGATGCGCTGACTGATCCGGTGGCTTACGAGGCGGTCTACTATGCTTCGGGGGCGGAGCGGACGATGGCTCGATTGCAGGGGGAGTTCCCGCGTGCTTTGACGGGGCTTGAGCTCCGGCACGTCGTCGCGCCGGCGTCCGGCGGCCGTGTCGTCAAGCTGTCCCGCTGACTTGTGCCGCGTGGAACCAGATCTGGATCTTGTCCGGCGTCTGGTACGCAAGATTGCCCGCTCGGAGCTTCTGCCGCGTTTTGCGGGCGTATCAGGACGGATTAAGCATGATGGAAGCACGGTAACGGAAGCCGACCTGGTGATGCAGGAGCGCTTGCAGGAAACGCTCGTCCGGCACTGGCCGGATATTGAATTCTTTGGCGAAGAGATGACCAGCGATGAACACGAGCGGCTGTTGGCGGGGGCGGGGAAGCCGCTCTGGTGTCTGGACCCGCTGGATGGGACCAGCAACTATGCGAGCGGATTGCCGTTCTTTTGCGTGTCGCTGGCGCTGCTGGTAGGGGGTGAATCACTCCTGGCCGTCGTGTATGACCCGGTACGCGACGAATGTTTCAGTGCCATGCGCGGCGCTGGTGCCTGGGCCAATGGATCTCCTCTTTGTGCCCCGACTTCGCCGTTGCCGGCCATGGGCCGCTCCATCGCTGTGGTCGATTTCAAGCGTCTGGAAGGGCGTCTCGCAGCAAGGCTTGGATCGCGTCCTCCGTATGGATCGCAGCGCAATTTCGGATCGAGCGCCCTGGAGTGGTGTTGGCTTGCACGGCGACGGTTCCACCTCTATCTGCATGGCGGTCAGAAGCTGTGGGATTATGCGGCGGGAAGTCTGGTTCTGGCCGAGGCGGGCGGTTATGCCGCGACTCTCGAAGGAGAGCCGGTTCTTGCCCGAACCCCGGCGCCCCGCTCCGTGGTAGCCGCACCGGATGCCGCGTCGTTCCAGGTGTGGTCGGAATGGCTGGCGCAGTTTAGCTAGGCGCTTGTTTCCTTATCACGGGAGCTGCCGTTCCTGTGCTCGAAACCGGCAATCCAACCTCGAGATCTAACAATAAATTTAATACCCGCATAAATTCACTTGCGGGCCGGCTATTGCCCAAACCCAACCACTGAGGGAGAATACCGGGCCGATTTTTGACCCGAAACTCGGCATCGGGCGGCCGAGGATTTTCCTGCGGCAACATTTAGAGGCAGTATCAAGAATAACAATCCCTTTGGCGGGCATGAGCCAGGGCTGGTGTAGCCAAGTTCCAGCGCCAAGGGGATTTTTTGTTACTACGGTTTATCTCGGGGTGACGGCCATCTCCCGTGGTTGGGCAGAAGTGAAGCCTTCCAGTTCTGCTGTCCCGGAGAAGGCCAGTGGCGCCAGCGCATGTCGGTCGCCAGCAACCGGCTGAGATTGCAAAATTCATTTTTGAAGAGGATGAGCCTATGTCAGCGAAACCCCAACAGGCAATACCCAGCCGCCGCGAGCTGGCTAACGCGATTCGCGCCCTATCCATGGATGCGGTGCAAAAGGCGAATTCCGGTCACCCGGGCGCCCCGATGGGCATGGCTGACATCGCGGAAGTATTGTGGAATGACTTTCTCAAGCACAATCCCGCCAACCCGAAGTGGGTAGATCGAGACCGGTTCGTACTTTCCAACGGTCACGGATCAATGCTGCTATACAGCCTCCTGCATCTCAGCGGGTACGATCTTCCCATGGGAGAGATCAAGAACTTCCGGCAGCTCCATTCCAAGACGCCCGGGCATCCGGAATACGGCTATGCACCAGGCGTAGAAACCACCACAGGCCCCCTCGGGCAGGGAATCACCAACGCCGTGGGCATGGCGCTCGCGGAGAAGCTGCTTGCGGTCGAGTTCAACCGGGAAGGCCATAATATCGTCGATCACTGCACCTATGTGTTCCTCGGCGACGGCTGCCTGATGGAGGGCATTTCGCATGAGGCGTGTTCGCTCGCCGGCACGCTCGGACTGGGAAAGCTCATCGCCTTCTACGATGACAACGGCATATCCATTGACGGCCACGTGGAAGGCTGGTTCACGGATGACACGCCAAAGCGCTTCGAGGCCTATGGGTGGCACGTGGTGCGCGAGGTCGATGGCCACAACTCCGAGGCGGTTAAGAAGGCGATCGTCGAGGCGCGCACGGTCGGCGACAAGCCGTCGCTCATCTGTTGTAAGACGGTGATCGGCTATGGTGCGCCCAATCTTTGTGGCAGTCACGATGTGCACGGTGCGGCCCTGGGCGAGGCGGAAGTAGCCGCGACGCGCGAGAATCTCGGCTGGAAGTATGATCCCTTCGTGATTCCTGAAGGAATCTATGCCGGCTGGGACGCGCGCTCCAAAGGGAAGTCGTCGGAAGATGCATGGACCAGGAAGTTCGCCGACTACAGGAAGGCCTACCCAGAATTAGCCGCCGAGTTCGAGCGTCGCATGAAAAGCGAACTTCCCAAGAACTGGGCGGTGAAGTCGGACGAATTCATCAAAGCCGTGGATGCCAAGGCCGAAACCATCGCTTCGCGCAAAGCGTCGCAGAACACCATAAACGGTTTTGCGCCCGTCCTGCCCGAACTCCTGGGCGGATCCGCGGATCTGGCGGGATCGAACCTCACCATGTGGAAGGGCTCCAAGAGCGTCACGCGGGCTAATTCCACGGGGAATTACATCCATTTCGGTGTGCGCGAGTTCGGCATGTCCGCAATCATGAACGGCATCGCTCTGCATGGCGGCTTCATTCCGTATGGCGGCACGTTCCTGATGTTTTCGGAATACGCGCGCAACGCGCTGCGCATGGCAGCGCTCATGAAGCAGCGGGTAGTGTTTGTCTACACCCACGATTCGATCGGACTCGGCGAAGACGGGCCGACTCATCAGGCGGTAGAACAGACCGCCACCCTGCGGTTGATGCCTAACATGTCGGTGTGGCGCCCCTGCGACGCTGTGGAATCGGCAGTCGCCTGGAAATACGCGATCGAGCGATCGTCCGGACCGAGTTCGCTGATATTCTCCCGCCAGAATTTGCCGCACCAGAAGCGCGATGTGCAGCAGATTGCCAACATCAGGCGCGGCGGCTACATCTTGAGTGAAGCTGCCGGTGACAGTCCGGACGCTATCATCATTGCGACAGGATCGGAAGTCGCGCTGGCAATGGAGGCGCAGAAGTTGCTGGCTGCCAAGGGTCGCAACGTGCGTGTGGTGTCCATGCCGTCGACGGATGTCTTTGACGCGCAGGATGCCGCCTATCGTGAATCGGTGCTGCCGAAGGGCATTACCCGCCGTCTGGCAGTGGAAGCTGGTGTCACGGACGGCTGGCGCAAGTATGTAGGGCTCGAAGGTCAGGTCGTGGGGCTTGACCGCTTCGGCGAATCGGCGCCCGCCGGTGTCCTGTTCAAGCACTTCGGATTCACGGGAGAGAATGTAGCTAAAGCCGTGGAAGCGCTGGGCTGACGATTTCAGATTTTCATTCAACTTTTGGGAGACTTAAAGGCAATGTCAATCAAAGTCGCTATCAATGGCTACGGCCGCATCGGCCGGAACGTGCTGCGCGCTCTATACGAATCCGGTCGCAAGGACATACAGGTAGTCGCCATCAACGACCTCGGTAACGCCGAAACAAACGCACACCTTACCCGTCACGACACGGTGCATGGGAAATTTGCCGGCACAGTGAAGGTCGAAGGTGACCATATGAGCGTCAATGGCGACAAGATCCGGGTATGCGCCGAACGTGATCCGTCAAAGCTGCCGTGGAAGGATCTGGGTGTCGACGTGGTGCTCGAGTGCACGGGAATATTCCGCAACCGCAGCAAATGCCAGCCGCACATCGCCGCGGGAGCCAAGAAAGTCATCATTTCCGCGCCCGCCGACAAAAACGAATGCGATGCCACAATCGTGTTCGGCGTGAACCACAAGACGCTGACCCGCGACATGACGGTCATTTCGAACGCCTCTTGCACCACCAACTGCCTGGCGCCGCTGGTCAAGCCGCTGCACGACAAGCTCGGGATAGTCACCGGCCTGATGACTACTGTCCATTCCTACACGAATGACCAAGTCCTGACCGACGTGTACCACAGTGACCTGTATCGCGCCCGTGCCGCCGCGCTGAACATGATTCCGACGAAAACCGGTGCGGCCCAGGCTGTGGGTCAGGTTTTGCCGGACCTCGATGGAAAGCTCTCGGGTTTCGCGATACGCGTACCCACCGCCAACGTATCGGTCGTCGACCTGACGTTCATCGCAAAGCACGATACCACCAAGGACGAAGTCAACGGCATACTCAAGACCGCAAGCGAGACGGACTTGAAGGGAATCCTGGCGTACAACACCGAACCGCTGGTATCGAGCGACTTTAACCATACAACGGTATCGTCGACATTCGACTCGACCCAGACCAAGGTGATCGGCAATCTAGTCAAGGTGCTCTCCTGGTACGACAATGAGTGGGGTTTCAGCAACCGCATGCTGGATACCACAGCCGCCCTGATGGGGGCGAAGTAAAAAGGTAGCAACCGGCGCAGGCGGCAATCGCCTGCGCCAAGCCGTTTTCGACGTCAGGGGATATTTTGTCATGTCCGTAATCAAGCTTTCCGATCTCGATCTTAAAAGCAAGCGCGTACTGATCCGTTCGGACCTCAATGTGCCGGTAAAGGATGGCAAGGTGACATCCGATGTGCGCATCACCGCATCGCTGCCGACGTTCCAGCATTGTCTCAAGGCCGGAGCCAGGGTTATGGTCATGTCTCATCTGGGGCGTCCGACCGAAGGCGAATTCAGCGAGGAAAACTCCCTGAAGCCCGTAGCCGAAGATCTGTCGAAGAAGCTCGGACAGCCGGTGCGGCTGATCAAGGACTGGATCGGCGGCGGGTTCGAGGTTGCCCCTGGTGAACTGGTGCTGCTGGAGAACGTGCGTTTCAACAAGGGCGAGAAGAAGGACGTCGACGAGACGGCGCGGAAATATGCCGCGCTATGCGATGTGTTCGTCATGGATGCCTTTGGCACCGCACACCGGGCTGAGAGTTCGACCCACGGGGTGGCCAGGTTTGCTCCGGTCGCCTGCGCCGGACTCCTGCTGGTCGAGGAGCTGGATGCGCTCGACAAGGCGCTTGCGAACCCCAAGCGGCCGATGGTTGCGATAGTCGGTGGCTCAAAGGTCTCCACCAAACTCACGGTACTCGAATCATTGTCACAAAAAGTCGATCAGCTGGTGGTCGGTGGCGGCATCGCAAACACGTTTTTGGCCGCGTCAGGAAAACCTATAGGCAGGTCTCTGGCAGAAGCCGATCTCATTCCGACGGCGCGAAACCTGATGGAAATGATGTCCAGGCGCGGCGCCAGGATTCCGATTGCAGTCGATGTGGTGGTAGGCAAGAAGTTCGATGCCGCCGAACCGGCCGTGCTCAAGGACGTCAGCAATGTTGCAGACGACGATTTGATCTTCGATATCGGCCCCAAGAGCGCGCAGGAGCTGGCAGATATTATCATGAAGGCCGGGACAGTAGTCTGGAACGGGCCCGTTGGTGTCTTTGAGTTTGATCAGTTTGGCGCGGGAACAAAAAAAATCGCCGAGGCCATTGCCAGCACGAAGGCGTTTACGCTGGCGGGGGGCGGTGACACGATAGCCGCGATCCAGAAGTACGGAATCTATGACAAGGTTTCATACATTTCGACAGCGGGTGGTGCCTTTCTCGAGTTTCTTGAAGGCAAAAAGCTTCCGGCAGTGGCCATTCTTGAAGAAAGGGCAAAGCAATAACGTGCACAGCGCGGTGGCGGAATGCACTGGCGTTTCGCTAGCGACCTGACGGCCGTCCTCTTCAGGATTGGCCAAGGAATATATGTTTAGACGAACGAAGATTGTCGCCACACTGGGTCCCGCTACCGACGACCCCAAGGTTCTGGATAAGCTCATTGAGGCGGGTGTCGATGTTGTCCGGCTGAATTTCTCGCATGCTACGGCCGAAATCCATGCGCGCCGGGCGGAAGCGGCGCGCGAACGGGCGCAGGCCCACGACCGGCAAGTCGGCGTGCTCGTGGACCTTCAGGGCCCGAAAATCCGCATAGGCAAGTTCCGAGACGGCCCGGTGCATCTTGTAGAGGGCGACAACTTTGTTATCGATGTCGATCATCCTCTCGACAAGGGAGACCGGCAGCGTGTCGGCACAACCTACAGGTCGTTGCCGGATGATGTATCTCGAGGGTCAACTCTGCTTCTGGACGATGGCCGTATCGTGCTCTGGGTTGATCGCGTGTCGGGCAGCGAAGTCATCTGCCGTGTGGTGGCCGGCGGAGGGCTGTCCGACAACAAGGGAATAAACCGACAGGGCGGGGGTCTGTCGGCTCCATCGCTCACCGACAAAGATCGCGAAGACATAAAAGCCGCAGCCGCTATGCACGCCGACTACGTGGCGATATCCTTTCCAAGGACAGCAAAGGATGTGGACGAAGCGCGCGAGCTGCTGCGGGCTGCGGGCGGGTTCGGCGGTATCGTGGCCAAGATCGAACGCGCTGAGGCCGTAAAGGCTATAGAAGAAATCATCGGCGCGTCGGATGCGGTCATGATAGCGCGGGGAGATCTGGGGGTTGAAATCGGAGACGCAGCTCTGCCGCCGGTTCAAAAGCGGATAATCAAGCTTGCGCGCAAGATGAATCGTATTGTGATTACGGCAACGCAGATGATGGAATCGATGATAGAGAACGCGATTCCTACGCGTGCCGAAGTGTCGGACGTGGCAAATGCCGTTCTAGACGGGACCGATGCCGTGATGCTTTCGGCCGAGACCGCGATGGGCAAACACCCGGTGGAAGCAGTCGCGGCGATGGATCGTGTATGTCGCGAGGCAGAAAAGCACGAAGATACCATCGTGCTGGATCAGCGCATGGATCAGCATTTCAGCCGTATGGACGAGGCCATCGCGCGGGCTACGATGTATGTGGCCAACCATCTTACCGTCAGAGCCATTGCGGCCCTAACCGAATCGGGTTCTACCGCGCTCTGGATGTCGCGCATTAACTCGGCGGTACCGATCTATGCTCTGACGCCCCATGTTGAGACGCGCCGGAAGGTCACGCTTTACCGCGGTGTCTATCCGGTCGGATTTATGCTCACCTCTAAGGATCCCGCAGTGGTAATGCAGGAAGCGGTCGACGAATTGCGCCGTCGTGGCGCGGTGCGCGATGGTGACCTAACGATTCTCACCATCGGGGAGCCGCTTGCCAAGCCGGGGGGGACAAATACGATGAAGATCGTGCGCGTTGGGGAGCTCCACAAGGAGTAGTGGCAATTCCGCATGCTGCATGCCCGGTTGCCGAAAGCGGCGCGGCAGCTGCTCCTGCGCCGGATTATTTCAGGCTGGGCATTGCGGGCGGCAGGGCTTCTTCATCGCGCGCTGCCAAAAGGGTATTTTTGCTGCCTTGCAGCAACGCGGCTTTCGCGTCAGGGCGCTGGGGAATCTACGGGTCGTCACGCGACCGTGCCGATTTTCTGTCCGAATCAAGGGATATCTGCCTGCGTACCAAGCAGGCTAATCCACATAAAAAGAATCAGATTACCGACATAATCTTCGCCAGTGCTGGTTTCGGGTGGGCGTGAGTACTGATCGCGCGCGGGACCCGAGACGATGGCGCGGATACAACGGGCGGTTTATAATCCCCGCCTACGTTTCCAGGGAGGACGCTGTCCTTCGAAAGAAGCAGGTCGCAGCCCCGCCGCCAGCCCGACGCCCAGCGGATCGGAGCGGAGGCAAGCCGGCAGTGTGCTGCGGCAGGGAAGACGTCAAACCCGCGACCGTGATGATAGGCTGGCTGCCCTCGTTTTCCAGACCTCGGGAAACTGCCATTGATCGCCTTGACCGCTCGGCAGCGGCTGGCGTGTAACAAGAAATTGCCGAGGCGCTGGGAGGGCACACTGTTCCATGCAGTTGAAATCCCGGGTTTGGTGACATTGTTAAATTTCTTACGTAGGAGATCGTCATGGCATTAGTTTCTCTGCGCCAGCTGCTGGACCACGCCGCTGAACACACCTATGGCGTGCCCGCGTTCAACGTCAACAATCTCGAACAGATGCGCGCCATCATGGAAGCTGCGGCCGAGACCGATAGCCCCGTGATCGTGCAGGCGTCTGCCGGCGCCCGCAAGTATGCCGGAGCCTCGTTTTTGCGCCACCTGATCCTGGCTGCCATCGAAGAGTGGCCCCAGATTCCTGTGGTGATGCATCAGGATCACGGCGCGAGCCCCGCCGTGTGCCAACGCTCCATCCAGCTTGGTTTTTCCTCGGTGATGATGGATGGGTCGTTGAAGGAAGACATGAAGACGCCGGCAACCTACGAATACAACGTCGACGTCACCGGGCGGGTGGTAGACATGGCCCATGCCTGCGGCGTCTCGGTAGAAGGCGAGCTCGGCTGCCTCGGGAGCCTGGAAACAGGAATGGCAGGTGAGGAAGACGGCTCAGGCGCCGAAGGCAAGCTTGACCACAGCCAGCTTCTGACTGATCCCGATCAGGCTGCGGATTTCGTGAAAAAGACCAAGGTCGATGCCCTGGCGATTGCGATTGGCACCAGTCACGGCGCTTACAAGTTCACCCGTCCGCCCACCGGAGAGATTCTGGCTATCGAGCGCATCAAGCAGATCCATAAGCGCATTCCGACGACGCATCTGGTAATGCATGGATCGAGTTCCGTGCCCCAGGATTGGCTCAAAATCATCAATAGCTACGGTGGGGACATGGGGCAGACCTACGGTGTGCCGGTCGAGGAGATTCAGCAGGGCATCAAGCACGGTGTGCGCAAGGTGAACATAGACACAGATCTGCGCATGGCGTCCACCGGGGCGGTGCGCAAATACCTTGCCGAAAACAAGAAGGAGTTCGATCCCCGCAAGTGGCTGGCAGCTGCGACCAAGGGTATGAAGGAAGTCTGCAGACTGCGCTATGAGGCGTTCGGCTGTGCCGGTCAGGCCTCCAAGATCAAGGCGATCAGTCTGGAAGCCATGACTAAGCGCTACGAGAAGGGCGAACTCGATCCGCGCGTGAACTGACGCAGATTCGAGCCGCCGCACAGCGGGCTGGTCCGGCCGCGATCGGTAGAATGGCGGTCTTTGCAGGAAGGGGTGGCTTGTGCCGCCCCTTCTTTTTGGATCGCTTGGCTGGGCAAGGGAGCCCGCCCTGTTCTTGCAAAGCCACCCATGGCCTTCGCGGCCGTTGCATCCTGCCGGCCTGGAGCCTATTTTGCGAGGCATGGACTACCGTAAATATCCATGCCCTTGCTGTGGTTACAGGGTATTTCGGCTGCAGCCGGGAAATCACGAAAGATGTCCGATATGCCTGTGGGAGGACGATCTCGCACAGTTGCGCTTTCCACGCATGCCGGGCAGCGCCAACCAGGTTTCGCTCGAACAGGCTCAGTGCAACTATGCGTTGTTCGGCACTGCGGAGCGGCGCAACATCGGGAGCTCGCGCGATCCGCTGGAAGGAGAGGAGCGGGACGAATCCTGGCGTCCGCTCGATCCGTCCCACGATAATCCGGAAGAACCGCAGCACGGCGTGGATTACGCAGACTCCTATCCTCTTGCGGATACCACTGTGCTGTATTACTGGCGCACGACCTACTGGCGGCGCCTGGCAAGTTGACAGAAGGCGGTGCGCAAACCCGGCGCCCACCGCCACCCCCGAACCGGATCAGAAGCTGCGGTACGCGAATTATCTGGCAAATCCGGGCCTAGGATCGCTGGTGGTGGACGTTCAGGCTGCATCGAGCAAGTAGCGCTTGAACGCTTCAGCTGCTGCCGGCAGCCGCTTGCCGTGACGGTGTACGACATACCAGTGCCGCATGATCGGAAATTCAGCAACCCGGAGAATGACCAGACGCTTCAGTGTCAGCTCCTGTTCGATTGTGGCGCGAGACAGCAGTCCGAGTCCAAGTCCGGCCTGCACGCTCTGCTTGATTGCCTCGTTGCTGCCGACCTCCATGCCGGTTTTCAGGCGAATTCCTCTTTCAGCGAAGAATCGTTCCATAGCGACCCGTGTTCCGGAGCCGGGCTCACGTACCAGGAAGGTCTCCTCCTGAAGGCGCTTGAGCGGAACGCTCTTGCTGCGTGCGAGCGAATGGTCGGGTGGCGCTACCACCACCAGCGGGTTTTCCATGAATGCCTGCGCGTCGACATCGAGACTGGCGGGAGGCTGCCCCATGACTACGATATCCACGGTGTTATCGGTGAGCTGACCAAGCAGGGATTCGCGATTAGTTACGTCGAGGCTGACAGTCACGCCCGGGTAGCGCTGATGGAACGTAGCGAGCAGGTTGGGGACGAAATAATTTGCAGTGGAAGCAACCGATATGCGCAATCTGCCGCTGCTTAGGCCCTTCAGGTTAGCTAATAGCGTCTCCATCGCGTCCAGTTGCTGTGCGATTGACCGGCTGTATTGATAAACCTCGCGCCCCGCCTCGGTGAGATGTATGCGTTTGCCAAGTCGTTCGAGGAGCGGTACGCCCAGTTGCCGCTCGAGCTGTCGCACCTGCATGGAAACCGCAGGTTGGCTGAGGAACAGCTCGTTGGCTGCACGCGTATAACTGAGATTGCGCGCAACGGATTCGAAAACCTTCATTTGCCGTAATGTAATATGCATAAATAAATCCTTATGCTTATTATCATAAATATTTAATATTACTTATACAAGTATTTCTATAACCTTACATTACCTAGTTGATTGACCCGTCCGCAGGACCTGTCGGAAACCCTGATGAGGACTGCGGGCATCTCATTCCAGGTGGCAGTAGAATGGGACGGAACTGGACAGACTGTCTGTACGGCGCCGGGCCGGATCCCGGACCTTAACCAGAATCACAGGAGTAACGAGACGATGTCAGGCAAAGTGAAAAGCTACAAAGCGGGAGTCAAGGAGTACCGCGAGACGTACTGGATGCCGGAATACAAGCCGAACGACACGGACCTGCTGGCCTGCTTCAAGATTACCCCACAGCCCGGCGTGCCGCGTGAGGAGGCTGCTGCGGCAGTGGCGGCCGAGTCCTCGACCGGCACCTGGACTACCGTTTGGACGGACCTTCTAACTGATCTTGACTACTACAAGGGCCGGGCCTACCGAATTGAGGACGTACCGGGAGACGATACCTGCTTTTATGCGTTCGTTGCCTACCCCATCGACCTCTTCGAGGAGGGCTCGGTTGTCAATGTGTTCACCTCCCTGGTCGGCAACGTTTTCGGATTCAAGGCCATCCGTGCCCTGCGTCTCGAGGACGTCCGTTTTCCGATCGCCTATGTGAAGACCTGTGGTGGTCCGCCTCAGGGCATCCAGGTCGAACGCGATATTATGAACAAGTACGGGCGCCCGCTGCTGGGTTGCACGATCAAGCCCAAGCTGGGTCTGTCAGCCAAAAATTACGGCCGGGCAGTGTACGAATGCTTGCGCGGCGGCTTGGATTTCACCAAAGACGACGAGAACGTGAACAGCCAGCCGTTCATGCGCTGGCGTCAGCGCTTTGACTTCGTCATGGAAGCGATCCACAAGGCCGAAATGGAAACCGGTGAGCGCAAGGGTCATTATCTGAACGTCACCGCGCCGACTCCGGAAGAGATGTATAAGCGGGCTGAACACGCCAAGGAGCTCGGCGCGCCCATCATCATGCACGATTACATCACCGGCGGGTTCTGCGCCAATACCGGACTGGCGAACTGGTGTCGCGACAATGGCATGCTGTTGCACATCCATCGTGCCATGCACGCAGTGCTCGACCGTAATCCCCATCATGGCATCCATTTCCGTGTGCTGACCAAGATTCTGCGTCTGTCCGGAGGCGACCACCTGCATACGGGTACCGTGGTGGGCAAGCTTGAGGGCGATCGTGCCTCGACGCTCGGCTGGATTGACATCTTGCGGGAGAAGTTCATCAAGGAAGACCGCAGTCGCGGGATTTTCTTTGACCAGGACTGGGGTTCTATGCCGGGAGCGTTCGCTGTGGCGTCCGGCGGAATCCACGTCTGGCACATGCCGGCGCTGGTGAACATTTTCGGTGATGACGCAGTACTCCAGTTTGGCGGTGGTACGCTCGGCCACCCGTGGGGGAACGCCGCCGGAGCGGCGGCAAACCGGGTAGCGCTCGAGGCCTGCGTGGAGGCACGCAACCAGGGGATTCCCATTGAAAAGGAAGGCAAGGCGGTTCTTACCAAGGCCGCGCAGTCGAGCCCTGAACTCAAAGTAGCAATGGAGACGTGGAAAGAGATCAAGTTTGAATTCGATACCGTCGATAAGCTGGATGTCGTCCACAAGTGAGGCCGGTTGGCCGAGCCGTTGCCGTGGAATGATTCCCCGGCGCCGGCTCAGCCCTCCCGGCCGGTAGATGCCGGTTGAAGCGGGCAGCCCGACCAAAAAACGAATTGGAGCTAGAAACGTGAGTGAAATGCAAGATTACAAGTCGAGTCTAACGGACGCCTCGAGCCGCAAGTTCGAGACTTTCTCGTATCTTCCGGCTATGGGTTCCGAAGATATCCGCAAACAGGTTGAATACATTGTCAAGCGCGGCTGGAACCCTGCCATAGAGCATACCGAGCCCGAGAATTCCTTTGGCCACTACTGGTACATGTGGAAGTTGCCCATGTTTGGCGAGACCAGCGTTGACCGGATTCTGGCAGAGGCGGATGCCTGCCACAGGGCGCATCCTGGCAACCATGTACGGCTGGTTGGATACGACAATTACAAGCAATCCCAGGGTGCCGCAATGGTTATCTACCGCGGCGGAGCCAAGTCCTGAGTGTCAATAATCGGGAGTGCCGCCCAGACATGGGGCAAAGCCAGCCCCGCTGAGGTGGCAGGAAACATGCTCTGACTTGCCCCGCCTCGGCGGGGCATTTTGTCCCTAGCGGGGTCTCGAGCCGTCGGGCGATGAAATGGCGAATCCTGGCGGCAGGCTTTAGGCCGGCTGGAAGTTTCGAGGTGCGGAAATATGAACAAAGCCCATCCCACGATGAAGGCGCAAGACGCGCTTTCGTCGCAGTACATGGTGGAAACCGAACCCTATTACCGGTCGGTATCCAACGAAATAGCGCTGTACGAGGCCGCCTACAGCGCGCGCATGCCGGTAATGCTCAAGGGTCCGACCGGGTGCGGAAAGAGCCGGTTTGTGGAGTTCATGGCGTGGAAGCTGAAGAGGCCTCTCGTCACGGTCGCCTGCAATGAGGACATGACTGCATCGGATCTTGTCGGGCGCTATCTGCTGGACGCGAACGGAACGAAGTGGCACGACGGACCATTGACGGTGGCGGCACGCATCGGCGCGATCTGCTATTTGGACGAAATTGTCGAGGCGCGCCAGGACACGACTGTCGTGATTCACCCCCTGACCGACCATCGCCGCCAGCTGCCTCTCGAGAAGAAGGGGGAGCTTGTGCACTGTCACCCGGATTTTCAGTTGGTCATATCCTACAATCCTGGTTACCAGAGCCTGATGAAGGACCTGAAACAGTCGACCAAACAGCGGTTCGGCGCGATCGATTTCGATTATCCGGACACCGAAATCGAGGTGGAGATTGTCCAGCATGAGACGTCGGTCGGACGTGACATTGCCGAAAAGCTGGTGCAGATCGCGCACAGGGCGCGCAATCTCAAGGGCCACGGCCTCGACGAGGGCATTTCCACGCGCCTGCTGGCTTATGCCGGCCAGCTGATATTCCGCGGGATTGATCCGCGTGCAGCGTGCGAGATGACCCTAGTGCGCCCGATAACTGACGACCCGGACATGCGCGATACGCTGGACGCGGCCATCAGCACCTATTTCTGAGGGTGGTGCTGGCAATATGGGTGAAGAGGCCAGATATCCGGGCATCTGTCATGACCGCTACGGCGGAATGAGTGATCTGGGCCGCATCATAAGGGATGCGTGGGTTTTCGGTCTCCTTCCGGAAAGCGAGACCTGTCAAGGGTGGGTCCGCGCCCAGTTCGATGAACTGTACGCCAAGGTGCATGCCGCCTGGGAGCCTTACGGTCATCTCGTTAGCCGCCTTCCGCCCGATCTACGGGCACGGCACGAACGCATTTACGTCGAGGCCGTACGGCTGGCCCGCGACCTCGGCTGGTCGCCGGATCTGGATGATGAAGATGACTGAAGGCCAAGGTCGGACGTACAGCTCCCCGTGACAGTAAATCTTGACGAATACAAGGAATATCTGGCGCACATCGAGCCGCATGTGCGCGATTCCCTTGGCGAGAGTTTTGCCGAGGCGGCGCGGGTTATGTCCCCTCAGGGGCTGCAGCGCTGGCTGGAAGGGGCGAAGACACTGACCCAGCTCGGCCGCGGGAGTGACCTCGTCGTGACCTATCTCCAGGCGGTACCGCTGGTGGTAAAGGAAGTGGGCGAGGACATCCTCGGGGACTGCATTTCCGCTGCCATGAAGTTGGCGTCCCTGGTGAGCGGCGAGGTGATCCAGCTGCTTTTTGACACGCTTCCGGTTGCCGCGGGCCGGCTCGGAGACGCCGAGCTGCTACAAGGCTACCTCAGCCTCGTTCACCAGCTCTCGGCGCGGGTACCGCGCGGTTTGCGGCCTCTTCTATCCCACCTCGACGAGCTGTTTGCAAAGCTCACGCTCGGCGGCCTGCGGCGCTGGGCGTTGTGGGGGGCCCAGGCACATGCCCGCGACTTCGAAGCCCAGCTTGCGTACTTCGATCTGAAGAGTGCCGACAGCCTCAGCGTTCTCCAGAAGGAAAGGCGCGGCACACTTTTTATTGACAGCCAGAGGAAGCTTAATTTCTATCTGCGGGCATTTTGGGGCCGGGACTTCTTTCTCAGGCCGACTTCCGGGGATTACGAAACGCGAGAAGGTTACAGGCCGTTCATCGAAAAGAGAGTGATTCATCTGCCTGATGCTTATGATGACTTCTGGGGCATAGCGGGCAAGGAACTGTATCGTGCTGCTGCAGCGCATGCGGCGGCACATCTGGTCTATACGCACGATCCGCTTTCGATGGAACAGCTGAATCCTGTGCAGATGTTCCTGATCGGCATATTCGAAGACGCACGCGTGGAACACCTCGCATTGCGCGAGTTTCCCGGGATGAAGCAGCTTTGGTCCCAGTTTCATGCCAAGGTGCGGGAAACGAGACGTCCGACAGAGCCTGTAGTCGAATTTCTCGAGCGTCTTGCCTATTCCTTGCTCGATGACGGCTATCGAGACGATGACAGCCTTATTCTAGACATGGCAGCACAATTCCGTGAAGAGTGCCGGCATCGTGTATCCGACAACCGGTTATCGTGGGATATGGGCGTAAATATGTACAACTTACTCCGGCAATCCCGGACGCTGCCGTCGCTGCGGACACTTCAGGCGATGGCCATACCCTATCGGGACGATAATCGCTATTGCTGGGCTTCGGACGAGATCGCCTGGGAGGAAGCAGAGTACATGCCGGTGCCCAAACAGGTGCGAAAATACGTCACCACCATGGATATGGTGAACGAGCTTGATTGCGAGCTTGCCGGCGACGATGCCCAGGAGATCTGGGTGCTCAAGGAGCCGTTCTATCTTGATCAGGAAGGATGTACGATCAACGAGCTGGAGGGGAAGGAGCCGGTAGCGGAGCCTCATCACTACCCCGAATGGGACTATACAGTACAGCTACATCGGCCAAGTTGGACGACGGTTCTCGAAAAGCGGCAACACCGCGGCGATCCGGCAGAAATTGACGCGATTCTCTCTGAAAACAAGCCCATAGCCTCGCGCCTGCGCCATATCATTGATGCGATGCAGCCCGAAGGTGTCCAGAGGTTTCGGCGGCAAGAAGACGGCGATGAAATCGATCTGAACGCCGCCATTCGAGCCATGATCGACATCCGCATGGGCCAGACGCCAGATCAGCGAATAAACATCCGTATCGTACGCAAGGTGCGGGATTTGGCGGTACTGGTTCTGCTAGATCTGTCCGAATCAACGAACGAAAAGCTGGGTACGTCCGTGAAACCGGTGCTCCAGCTGGCAAGAGAGGCGACGTCGCTGCTGTCATGGGCTATCGACCGCGTCGGTGATCCCTTCGCGATTCATGGCTTTGCGTCGGACGGTCGGCATGAAGTGAAATATTATCGGTTCAAGGATTTCCGGGAACCGTACGGTGACGAAGTTAAGGCGCGACTCGCCGGAATGCGCGGAGGCCTTTCAACTCGAATGGGGGCTGCGTTGCGGCATGCGTCTACTTTCCTGCTGAAGCAGCCCGAGCAGAAGAAACTGGTTCTGCTGCTTACCGACGGCGAGCCTGCGGATATTGATGTCCGTGACCCTCAGTACCTGAGGCACGATACGAAGAAGGCAGTCGAAGAGCTCGCCCAGCGCGGTGTGCGCACGTTTTGCATGACTCTTGATCCAAACGCGGATGATTATGTTGCCCGCATTTTCGGCTCGAAAAGCTATATGGTGGTCGACCATGTAGACCGATTGCCGGAACGCCTGCCGCAGCTTTATGCCGGCCTGACAAGATAGGCGCCACGTCTCCGAATTATCAGATTAGCGGTAGTCTGCCGGGCGGCGCTGGCACATCAAGTGCATGCGCAGCCGTCGCAAGAAGATCGGATTCCGATATACTATGCGCCAGCCAGGGCAGCGTAATGCTGCCTGCATAATTGACGGACAGAATCGGGAACGAGCATGTTTTCGGAGCGCATTGAGCGACTAACCGGGTCATTGATACGCGAGATTCTTGCGCTGACGCAGCGTGATGGCGTCATTTCGTTTGCCGGCGGTCTGCCGGCAACGGAGGCGATGCCGGATCTTGATCTGGCTGCAGCACCGCAGCACCTGCGGCAGTATGGTACAACCGAGGGAGAGCCGTCGTTGCGGGTGCGCATTGCCGCAGACCTCACCCGGATCGGACGTGCCTGCGAGGCGGATCAGGTCCTGATTACCGCTGGGTCGCAGCAAGGCATTGATCTGACGTCGAAGTTGTTCATCGACCCGGGTACGCCGGTCATGCTCGAGGCGCCGAGTTATCTGGCGGCAATCCAGTCGTTTCGTTTGTTCGGTGCGCGCTTTATTGCTCTGCCGCTGTCCCCGAGCGGGATAGACCCGGCGTCGCTAGCGGACAGCATCGAAAGGCAGCGGCCGGCCTTCGTGTATCTGATTCCGACATTCCAGAATCCTTCCGGATATTGTTATTGCGAATCGACACGAACAGAAGTTGGGGAAGTGCTTGACAACGCACGCGTGCCGCTCATAGAAGACGAGCCGTATCGGGAATTGCGGTATGGGACGGCCGAGCACGTTCCGATCTGTGGTCGTCTGAAGTCGTCTTCCTGGGTATATCTCGGAAGTCTATCGAAAACCGGGCTGCCGGGATTGCGTATCGGCTATGCAGCGGCATCCCGCGATGTGTATCCGCTGCTTGTTCGGCTCAAGCAGTCGGCCGATCTGCACAGCAGCAGGCTCGGCCAGTGGTGGGCCGACCGCTTTCTGGGCAGCTCTGACTATCCGGAACATCTGGAAGCGCTGCGGGCGAGCTACCGCGCGCGGCGGGACGCAATGGCATCGGCCCTGGACCGCCACTTCCGCGACTTGGGGAAGTGGGAATTGCCGACGGGCGGCCTGTTTTTCTGGGTGCAGCTCAACCGGTTGCTGGATTCGCGCGAGTTGCTCAGTAAGGCGCTGGAACACGATGTGGCATTTATGCCGGGGGAGCCGTTTTTCCCGGATGAAGACCGGCCACGCGGCTTTCTGAGGCTGAATTTCAGCAATGCCGGAGACGAGGCGATCGAGCGCGGAATCGGAATACTCGCGCAGGTGGTGCGCAACGCGCACGCCTGAAGCCGAGGTTTCCTGCTGCCGGTGCGGCGGCTGGCGGCCTGCAGGCTTTCTGCTGGTGCGTCGGTATTGGCCCTCCTCTGCCGGCTCCGCATGGCTTTGCGTCTGCCACGGTCGTGAAGTCGGAAAAGGCCAATAATATGCAAAGAGGGAAGACCTGCAGATGAAAAATGTGAACGAGTTGGTGAGTGGCTTCCGGCGTTTCCAGAAGCACTACTTTTCTGAGGATCGTGGGCTTTATGAGCGCCTAACCCGTCAAGGACAGTCACCCAAGGTAATGATCGTGGCCTGCTGCGATTCCCGAGTGGATCCGGCCATCATCACCGACAGCGATCCTGGGGATTTGTTCGTGGTGAGAAATGTCGCAAATCTCATCCCGCCGTGCGAATTGGGCGGAGGCTATCACGGTACGAGCGCAGCGCTCGAGTTCGCCGTCAGCGCATTGCACGTGAGTCAGCTGATCGTAATGGGGCATGCGCGCTGCGGTGGAATACGCGCGCTTCTTGAAGAAGCCCAGGATAATCCCCGCCCATCCGGGTTCATCGCGCCATGGATGTCGATCGTTGCAGAAGCCCGGAACGAGGTGCGTGCCGCATATTCGGGGGCGGCGGCAGAGGCGCGCGAGCGCGCGTGCGAGCAGGCAGCTATTCGAATATCCCTTCGCAACCTGATGGGGTTTCCATTCGTGCGCGAAGCGGTCGAAGCGGGGCAGCTGACGCTGCACGGCTGGTATTTCGATATCGAACGTGGCGAACTGCTGTGCCATTCTCCCATCACCGGCGCATTTGAGGTGACGGTCGCACGTCTCTAGCACTGGAGGGTCTCTTTTGAAGACCGGAGAAGCGACCCGGCCAGCCGCGCAATGCGATTGCTGGCAGCAAGCCGCCTTCACCCAGTCATGGCCTGTCCAGAGGGTGTCCTTCCACCGATCCAGAATGAAAGATCGCGGTCAAGGAACTCTTCGGCTGACATGTAATGCGAACCGTCGCAAGAGAAAGTCAGGCCCACCATGCCGTTCATGACATTAAGCGAACTGGAGCGCAAGTAAATCGTCTCG
This sequence comes from Gammaproteobacteria bacterium, assembly GCA_028068195.1. GTDB lineage: Bacteria > Pseudomonadota > Gammaproteobacteria > Acidiferrobacterales > UBA6901 > JAJYCY01. The sequence continues at coordinate 37,286 of JAPTTX010000096.1, read as the reverse complement.
TCCAAAAAGCGCAGCGCCCGAAATTGTTCCAATACCCGGACGATGTCGGTTTCCCGGGTCCTGGCGTTTTCGGCGTAGCGGCGTGCCGGATAGACCAAACGCATCTCCGGATCAATGATCTCATCGATGCTGTGCAGGTGGTAATTGTAGGGGTCGTCCAACAGCCACAGCGAGCAGCGTCCGCTCGAGAAATGAATCTGCGTATGGAATACGCCATATTCGCGCATCAGCAAGTCCGTGGCCTCGATCGACTCATTGGCGTACTTGTCGAAAACGCTTGGTGTCCGCGTCTGCATGAAGACCGTGCCACGCACCGATGGATCCCCGCGGAACTGCTGCCAGTGCACTTTGTGCGGCACTGAGATGCGGGTGCTGCGAAGCAGATCGTTGACAGCAAAATCCGCGGCGATGAATCCGAGTAACTGGTGGTCGCGGCGCACGGCCTGCAATACAGTGAGGCAGTATTCGAAGGTATATTTCGACAGATAAACCGACGACAACATCACGCCCTTGAAAGGCAGATGATTCTTGAGATAAGGTCGATCCGAAAGGTCGCGGCCGCGCCATGAAGGATCCGGTCCGGACGCTCGCACCATCGAGGACAACTCGATGCCATTGAGATCCCAGGCATACAAAAGATGGCAGTTGGGCAGTAGTGAAAGATTTTCGCGCAGCCGCTGATCAATGGCGTCGGCATCCGGCCAGACTTCGGCAACCTGCTCGGCGATCTGTGCGAACGGCGTACTGACGATTTCGGCGAGCGCAGCCTTTTTTTCGAGGATGGTCTGTTGCAGTGTCGTCATAGCTAGTACCTGTGATTGCAATGTTCAGGAGGAGTTCCGAAAGTCACAAGCTATATCGTCGATGTGTCACCGAGGTGAACGCCGCCATGTGGTTGTCTGCGAGCTTATAGCATTTGTGCAGCTGCCGGTGCGCCTATATCCGACAACCGGCCGTCGCCGGCAGGCTCCGGGGTCATCAGCGTATGCTCGCTCACTCTGGAATTGATCTTGATGGAACGCATCTGCGTGGTTTGAAGCAAGCGGTAGGTCATGCCCGGTCTCGGACGCTCTGGCGAATGGTGCGCTGAGTATAGTAAAGCGGCGAGCCAAGATGTTGCTTGCGCTGTGGAATCGCGATTATTGATTGCGCAATCGATGTGGAGAGACAGAAGAGCCGAACGGACGATTTTAGCCGGAGCGCGCCGAGCTGGCGGACGACGGCCAACACGGCGGGACCGGGCGGGTCGTGGCGAGGCCGGCGTTGTTCGAATTGCAGGACATTTCGCAGCGATGTCACGCGAATCGAAGGTTTCGCTGCCAATTTCGGGTCGTGAGCGGCATCGGGCATTGCATTCGCGCGCAGTCCCCGTAACGCCCGGCTGGAGGCACGCGGCGGGAACCATCTAAATTCATGCCGGTTCGGTCGGTGTTCACAACGTCCGGCGATGGACTCCGAGGCTTGCGCCTTCAGATTGAATGGTGTTAGCGTACCCGCCCAGTTTGGCTTCTAGCGGCATGAATCCGAGTCGATTTTTCAGCCGTGTGGCGGGAAGCGACTGCAGCGTTGAGGATTTTGGGGCCTTCGGTCTATCCGCGCCGGGCAATGGCATCGGTGCGGCCCGCTGTCCACGATGGTTGCTGGGTAGGGACCGGGGCCGGTTTCGCATTGGCCGGCAGCGAGTCTATTTGCCCGGAAATGCCGGCATGGAGAATGCCGGTGGACGTGGTGCCGGTCAGACCGACGTTAGGGGCCTATTGCCAGGACGGCGGCAATGGGTTGCCGTCCCGCGTTTTTGGCGTATGAGCCCAATCCCGTCTGGCTGAGACAACGACACCCATGGAAATCGCGAATGCCGTCGGAGTGCTGGCCGGTACCTTGACCACCGTTGCATTTTTCCCGCAGGCAATGAAGACTTGGAGGACGAAATCCGCCAAGGACATATCGCTTGGCATGTTCACGCTCTTTGCTGCGGGCGTGTTTTTGTGGATTGTCTACGGGGTCGGAATCCGATCGGTTCCAGTAATCCTCGCGAACACGGTCACGTTTGTTCTGGCGGTGACGATTCTGATTTTTAAGATAAAATATAAGTAACTTCTGTTTGCCCGGCAAATCGTGTCATCCCTACCCGAATATCCCATCGGCGTTTTTGATTCTGGTGTCGGTGGCCTGACCGTGGTTCATGCGCTTCGGCGGCAGTTGCCGCAGGAGAACATTTACTACTTCGGAGATACGGCGCGGGTTCCATATGGGGTGAAATCGGACGAGACCATAGCTCGTTTTGCTGCCCAGATCGTGGAATTCCTGCTGGAAAAGCGGGTGAAGATCCTGGTGGTAGCATGCAACACGATGGCGGCTGTCGCCTCTCAGGTTATTCGCGCACTGTCCCCGGTTCCAGTGCTGGATGTAATCAATGCGGGGGCCCGGGGCGCCGCCCAGGAGACCCGCAGCAAGCGCGTGGGCGTGATCGGCACCCTGGCGACCGTCGCGAGCGGTGCCTACGACCAGGCGATCGCCCGTCATGACCCATCGATCCGAGTTCAGTCCCGGGCCTGTCCGCTGTTCGTGCCGCTCGTGGAGGAAGGTTGGCTCGATCACGTTGTGACCCGCATTACAGCTGAGGAGTACCTTCGGCCATTGTGCCGGGATGGCATTGATACACTGGTGCTGGGTTGCACGCATTATCCGCTGCTCAGGCCGCTGCTGCGCCAGGTTATTGGAGGAGATGTGCATCTTGTGGATTCCGCTGACGCTATTGCGGCCGAGGCCGCAACGTTGCTGAAAGCGGGGGGCCTTGCAAATCCTCAGATCGGGGTCCCCGAGTACCGCTTCTTCGTCACCGATGTGCCGCAACGATTTCAGGAAGTAGGAGAGCGCTTTCTAGGCCAAGTGCTCGACAATGTGCACGTCGTAAAGATTTGAGCCGTTTCGGCCGGGCGGCATCGACCGCAGCGGCTCGACGCTGGCGCCGGACGGGCAGGTGCCCGGTCTGCATTACGGCGGTATCGCGTTCCGGGATGGGGCGGATCCCGCGGCGGACGCGCACCATGCGCGAGCCCCGGCCCATATCCGCAAAATTCCCCGTTTGCGCACTGCCAGCTGTGATGTTTCGCTGGCAGAGGTTTCTGGCTACCATGGAAAGTGCTACGGCATAAGGGGGGGTTGAGACGTAGCGCTTGAGTGGCGGAAAGGTGGCGTGTCAGGCAGGAATTCTCGACCTTTACCGTTTAAGGAGGGCGAATGAAGAAGACAGAAGACAAAATCGGCCGGACGGTCATGAATGTTCTGCGCGTGATCGAGGGGCTCGGCCTCGCACTCATCGTCGTTGGAACTCTGTTTGCGATTGGACGCGTGACGGCGCAGGTGGTAGGTGCCGGTGCTGTCGCACTTCAGGACATTCTGCTGCTGTTCATCTATTTGGAGATCATCACCATGGTTGGTCTGTACTTTTCCAGCGGCAAGCTGCCGCTGCGCTATACCCTTTATATCGCCATGGTCGCAATCGCGCGCTATATCATACTCGGAATGAAAGGAATGACCGGATGGACCGTTGTTGCGCTATCTGGGTCCGTATTCGTTCTGGCGCTCACTACGCTCGTGATCGGTTACGGCGACACGAAATTCCCGAACGACGGTTCTTAGGCAGTTTCTTTCCTTGTCCGGTCCCGAGGCCTGGCTGGCACTTGCGCGGCCGGCGCCCAAGCGCAGCCGAGCGGAGAAGACTGGGGCCGCCTCCGGATCCGGCGTCAGTAACGACGCGCATGGCGGAACTGTCCCCCTGAAACGGCCCGTATTCCTGGCGCCCGTCTAAGACAGTCCGACTGCCGCCGCGCTGGGTCCAGAAGAGAACGTGTGGGTGAAACCCCCCCGCCTGGCCCATGCGGGTAGTAGAAACCCGGCCGGGGTAGGCTTTGGCGCCGCTGCCGTTTAAAATAGGCAGGCGCCCCAGGACTAACAGGAACCGTACCCGATGTCTGAGCCCCTCTTTAATTCCAATCTGAAAAACCTGCCGCTTCTGCATCGCGGCAAAGTGCGGGACATCTATTCCGTCGATGACCGCAACATGCTCATTGTCGCCACGGACCGGATTTCGGCGTTCGATGTCGTATTGCCGACACCGATACCGGACAAAGGGACGGTGCTGACTGCCATGTCTCATTTTTGGTTCGGGCGGCTGCGGCACATCGTACCCAACCATCTATCAGACATTTCCCTGGAGCAGGTGCTTCCGGATGCGGCCGAGCGCGAACTGCTGTCGGGTCGGTCCATGGTCGTGCGCAGACTGAGACCGCTGCCGATTGAGGCGATCGTCCGGGGCTACCTCGTTGGGTCCGGCTGGAAGGAGTACCGGAAAGCCGGCACGGTATGTGGCATTTCGCTGCCCTCAGGTCTGCGCGAGGCGGAGCGTCTTCCGCAAACGCTGTTCACGCCGTCCACCAAGGCCGAGGCCGGCGCGCACGACGAGAACATCAGCTTCGCGCAGACAGTAGCGGCGATTGGGGAGGATCTGGCGCGGCGGGTCCGGGAGGTAAGCATTGCCCTGTATACAGAGGCTGCGGCCTATGCCCTGACGCGTGGCATTATAATCGCCGATACCAAGTTCGAATTTGGTCTTGACGACGCGGGGACGCTGACGCTGATTGATGAGGTGTTGACACCCGACTCGTCGCGGTTCTGGCCTGCCGACCAGTACCGCCCGGGAAGCAATCCGCCCAGCTTCGACAAGCAGTATGTGCGCGACTATCTCGAGTCTCTCGACTGGAACAAGCGGCCGCCTGCCCCGGACCTGCCAGTGGAGGTCGTTGCACGTACTGCGGAAAAATACCAGGAAGCCCTGCGCCGGCTTACCGCACCGGTTCGGGCGGGCGGATCCGGGGGCTAAGGCAGGCCGGGGCCGGCGTACCGATTTTCTGGTGCGCGAGGGGCGCTGTCGGCATACCCAATTTCTTGAAGAGCAAAATATGAATAAGGCGTGGATAATCGTTGTCGCAGCCGCCTTGTCTCTGGCGGCATGCAAGAGCGAGTCTGCCCGTCCTGCTTCGGCTGGGGTCAGGCCCACAGCGGCTTCGGCTGGGCTCACAGGATTTTCGTCAGGACAAATTGCCCTGGGCCGGCGACTTTTTCAGGCCGACTGTGCCCCGTGTCACGGGGCACAGGCCCAGGGCCACCCGGAGTGGCGGGCGCCAGGGGGTGGCCAAATTACCGTAGCGGCGCCTCCTCTCAACGGCACCGGAAGCGTATCGAAACGCAGTTACCAACAACTGGTTGACTCCATCGAAGACGGAGCACGGATGCCGGACGGGAATGTGGTGATGCCGGCCTGGAAGGACCGACTGAGCAGGGCGGAAGTCGGTGATATCGTAGCCTGGCTCCACTCGTTATGGCCGGCACGGGTCGACCGGAATCAGGCTGTGTCGCAGGCGGGGAAGCTGCGGTCGAGCTGAGCAGCAGGCGGATTCGGCGCCATAGTCAATTCGCCGGGGCGGTGGTCGTGGCGACCATCAGCAGCCCTCGAGCGATTGTTGATTTGCGTCAACACGCCCCGTGTCTTTCTTGCTTACCTTTAAGCTTATTCGGTTTATCAACCGTCGCTCTGTGGGTTAGGGGGGTAGCCTGAATTCCTTTGTCGGTCACTATTGCTGGAGGTTGGTCTGCTATGTACGGGTTCAGTGTTCAGGTGAAGGACGGCTTTGACGCCGCGGTGGCGCGGACCGTGGAGGCACTCAAGACCGAGGGTTTTGGCGTGCTCACCGATATTGACGTCAAGAAGACGATGAAGGAAAAGCTTGGCGTGGACAGCCGCCCTTACCGCATTCTTGGAGCCTGCAACCCCGCTCTGGCGCACCAGGCAATTGCGGCGGATCCGGACATCGGATTGCTACTCCCTTGCAATGTGATCGTACGCGAGGAATCCGACGGTCGGGTGACTGTCGGATTCATGGATCCGGTCTCGGTGTTGAGGCTGACGGAGAAGCCAGGCATCGAAAGACTGGCGAATGAAGTTCGAAGCCGCCTGGAACGGGTGCAGGGGTTGCTTGCGCGCTAGCCAGCGGTTTTTGAGGTTCAGGGAATCGGAACGACATCCATATGCAAAGGAGGTCGCGCGATGATCGGGAAGGCAGTCTCGAAGTACACGTAGAGCCTTGTCCTGTCGGGCGTGTTGATTAACGTCTCGGCGTCGGGCCAGAACAATGGATTCGGACACGGCATGTTGCGCGGCTACTGCGGTTATGGCATTGGGCTGTGGGTTATCGGGCTATGGTAGGCCGGGGCGATGGTTTCGTCGAGCCTGCCTGAGTCAGGGCGCGATCGTATCAACGGGATTTTCGATGCCGAACGCCGGAGACACTGGCGCCCCGATGGGGCCAACAAGCTGTCTGGAAGCAGAGGTGCCGCGTTGCGCGCGCATGTTGTCCGGCTTTGCGCACGGCCGCATCATGCAGACGATCCTCGCCCCCGGGCGCTTGATGCCGGCATCGAAGTTCGGCAGGTGAACCCAGCTTGCGCCTCGATCATCGGTCGGCACAAGTCTGCGCGCCGGTATGGCATTTCGAATCACCAGGCCGCAGCAGCCACAATTGGCCGCCGGGCCATGAATCTCTCCGAATCACCGAACCGCCGCATGGCGGATCAGGTCACCTTCGCGCTACCTGCAAGGGATCACGCGACGCATGTCTGGTCTTTCTGGCGTCAAGTGGCGCGGAAAGAAGCGGCGCATGCAGCGCAATCCCGGCCGGCCACGGGATCTACCGGGATATTGTCGGCGAAACTCCGGCACGCGAGTCGTCCAGAACGCTGTTCGCTGGACGCGATAGATACGTCGCTTGATATGCCCTTCTAGGCAATGGAAGGGATGTCTATAGTTTTAGGAACGGCGGATGCCGGATGAGACCAATGGTCTTAGGGATCCCCTGGTGCTGGAACTGCTGGATCCCAGGGAGGTCGGTGCCATTTAGGGCAAGATTGCAGCGTTGCGCCAGGCAATGATCGCGGCAGATGTGCAGCCAGACATGACCCGCAGAATGTTCATACTGCCAAGGAGCGCGAGCAGCAGCAGTGGTGTCGCGGTGGCTTGGTGCCCGGTGGGGGTTGTAATGGGTAATCCCGGCTATACCCATCGCGGTCCGGTACGGGGTCAGACCGCACTCGGACAATGCGTAGCGGTATTCTAGGCTCCCGGTTCAACAGGATTTGAGCTGCGGAAGTCCGGCACAGCGGTCTCGACAGAAACCGGAGAAAGGTGACCATGATGTACAACTGGGGCTGGGGAAACATGATGGGCTTCGGAGCCTGGTGGGGAATGGGCTGGCTCTTTATGGTGCTGTTCTGGCTCGCGATTATCCTGGCGGTTGTGGCGCTGCTGAAATGGCTGATCGGCACGTCGTCTCGCAGTGAGGGGCCGCGAACCAAGGATGCCCTCGACATCCTGAGAGAGCGTTACGCGCGCGGTGAGATCGGGCGAGATGAATTTCAGGAGAAGAAACGCGATCTCAGCTAGATGCGTGTGTCTGCATTCCGGCCGGGCAAAGTGGCAGGACGCGCCGCGACAGGTTCCGGCCACCACGGGATGCGAATCGAAGTCTGCGGCATTGGGGTGGGTCGCGGCGGATGTCCGGACAGACGGCGGCAGCGGCGGATCGGACCGGCCCGTGGCGGTCACCGGCTGCTCTAAAGACGCGGGCCATGCCGCCCGACCGAGGACCGGAATCAGCCGGCAGCGGCCAGCTGGTTGATCCAGGGAACCGGATCCTCGCTTCCCGTCCACCGGAATACCGCCGCCGCATCGCGTTCTGGCGGTTCGAATTCGCGTATCTGCGTCCGCAAAACAGCATGCGTCGCATCCGAGATGTCGTGTTGAGTACTGGAGCGCCGCTCCAGGCGCCGTTCCAGCTCGTGGAGCGGCGCGTCGCAGTGGATGATGCCGAAGGCGATTCCAAGAGATTGCGCGAGCATCGCTGCCTGCAGTCGTTGTGTGTGTCGCAGATAGGTGGCATCGAGGATTGCCCAGCGCCCGGATGCAACGATGGCGCGTGCACGCTCCAGAAGCGCCTGATAGGTTCGGTGGGTCATCTCGGTGCTGTATAGTCCTTGCCCATAGGGCGTGGCCTGGGCTTGCTCCAGCGGCATGCCTGCCAGGTGCTTGCGCACGGCATCCGAACGCACCACGATGCCACCGACAGATCCGGCGACTTGGAGCGCTACGGTTGTTTTCCCGCTGGCGCTCGGGCCGCATGTGATCAGCAGACCCCCCGTGCGCGTTCCGGTGTATTTCTGCGCCGTTGCGAAATATCGAGATGCCTCGCTCGCGACCGCGGGGCGCTGCAATCCACCTTCCTGGTTGTCTAGCAGGAAAGATATGACCTTGCCCCGTACGCATGCCCGGTATGCCTGATAGAAGTCAAGTACCGTCAGCCCCATATAGTCGTCTGTTCTCTGCAAGTACTCGTTAATAAAGCAGTTGCCCAGCTGCGGTTGGGCATATGCATCGAGATCCATCGTGAGGAACGCGATATCGCTGATGACATCTACGGACCGGAATTGCTGACTGAATTCAACGCAGTCGAAAATGATCACGGCATTGCCGTAAAGGCACATATTGCCGAGGTGTAGATCGCCGTGCCCGTCCACGATGTGACCAGTGTCTACCCGCGCGGAAAACACCGTGGCGTTGTCGCGCATGAAGCGCTCCGCATGATTCCTAATCTCATCAAACTGCGTACGCGAGATGCTGCGGTCGATATACGGCTCGATCTGTGCGAAGTTCTGCCGGACGTGATGAGAGATGTTCTCCAGACCGCCATAGCGCTCAATATCGGGGCCGCGCTCCGCCCGGCTGTGGAAGCATGCCAGCTGCCGAGCGATGTCACGCATCTGGTCGTTGCTGAGCAGTCCGGTCGTGGCGAGGTGATTGAGCAGCCCATCCTGCGGCATGCGTGCCATCTTAACGGCATAGTCCGCGACTTCGGCGTGCATGGCGTCTGTCTCGCTACCCACAGCGTAATGTCCGCCGATCCAGAGTATGGGCACGACACCCAGGTAGATCTGTGGTGCTAGGCGCCTGTTCAGACGCACCTCATCCTCGCACGCGCGCCATCGCCCCGAGAGCGTCGTGAAATCGAGAAATCCGAGATTGACCGGTTTCTTGACCTTGTAGGCGTACGGGCCGGCAAGAAATACGTCGGATATATGGGTGCGCAGGTGGATGATTCCCTCTGCCGGATGCGGATAGGTGCCCGTCTCGCCCATGGCGGCCAGCATGTGCTCATGGTTGAAAGATTGCCGGTCCATGCTGCCCTCATATAAAAGCCATGGGATCACCGCAAAAACTCTAAAGTCTGCCTGGCGACTCCGCTATGACTCTGATCAAGACGGCACGGCGGGATAGATGTCACGGCAGAATTCGCACGCTGCCCGCTCCACCCTTGGTTTTGCGGCAACATGCCCCCATGTTTGCGGTATTGGGCATGGCACCGGCCTGTGGCATGAGGGGTTGCGCGCAGAAGCCGGGGCCATTGACCTTCCCGCCATGGGAAGGATTATCGTCATCGGGGACAAGCCCGGTAAGGGCCGCATTCCTGCGCGGTGCAGCACGGTCGTAGCAAAGGCCCGAGGTCGGCTTGTCATTGTTCCTTGCGATGTGGCGATAATGCCAGCAGAAACTCGTGTCGGGGTTATTGTGCGGAGCGGATCTATGGGTGAAATGGCGACGCCGCTGCGGCTGTCCATAGGCGGCATGAGCTGTGCGGGTTGCGTGGCGACTGTGGAGAATGCGCTGCGGGCGGTACCCGGTGTAGCGGATGCGACGGTCAATTTTGCAGAACATACCGCCTCGGTGACCGGACGTGCCCCGGCGGAGGCGCTGATTGCGGCCGTGAAAGAGGCCGGATATGAGGCCGCAGAGCTGCGCGGAGCTGAGGACGAGGCGCAGAAGGAAGCGGCGGAAATGGACCACTATCGCCGTCTATTGCGCAAGGCAGTCGTGGCTGCCGTCGTCGGGGTGCCCCTGATGGTTGCGGGACCGCTGGGTTGGCTGCCGGCGCTCTCGACGACTGGCGGGCGGGTGTTCTGGCTGGCGGTGGGAGCCGCGACCCTTTTTGTTCTGGTCTATTCGGGCGGACATTTCTTCAAGGGGGCATGGAAGGCATTCTGGAATCACAGTGCCAACATGGACACGCTCGTTGCCCTCGGTACCGGTGCGGCCTGGACCTATTCAGTCGCGGTTGCCGCATTCCCTCATCTGGTGCCGGTACTCGCCCAGCATGCCTATTTCGAGGCGGCTGCGGTCATCATCGCGCTGATAAATCTCGGCTCAGCCCTGGAGATGCGCGCGCGCGGAAAGACTTCGGAGGCGATCAAGCGGCTGATCGGGCTGCAGCCAAAGACCGCACGTGTCGTCCGCGACGGACAGGAGATAGACATTCCCATTGGAGAAGTGGGGTTGCAGGAGACGTTGCGGGTCCGCCCCGGAGAAAAAGTGGCAGTGGATGGCGTTGTCATAGACGGTCACTCCACCATCGATGAGTCGATGCTCACTGGCGAGCCGCTGCCGGTGCCCAAGAAGACCGGTGACGAAGTGGTGGGCGGGACGCTCAACAAGTCCGGCACCTTTCTGTTCCAGGCTACACGCATCGGCGAAGACACGGCGCTTGCGCACATCATCGAGATGGTGCGTCAGGCGCAGAATTCCAAGCCAGCCATCGGCCGGCTTGCGGATCGAATTTCTTCCTATTTCGTACCAGGCGTGCTGATCGTTGCAGTTGTCACCTTTCTGGTTTGGTTCAGTCTCGGTCCGAATCCGGTTCTGGGCTACGCGCTGGTGGCAACCATGACGGTACTGATCATCGCATGCCCATGTGCTCTCGGACTTGCGACGCCAATCTCCATAATGGTTGGTGTCGGAAAGGCTGCCGAATATGGCATATTGATTCGCAAGGGTGACGCCTTGCAGCAGGCCGGCCACCTGACAACAGTGGTGCTGGACAAGACCGGTACTGTCACCGCCGGACGCCCCGCAGTGACTTCCGTGGTTGCCGCGCCTGGGTGGAACGAGACGCGGCTGCTGCAGCTGGCAGCAAGCATTGAGGCAGGCTCGGAGCATCCCCTGGCGGAAGCAATCATCGAGGCGGCGGCACAGCGCAGTATTGCCCTGCAGGAGCTAACCGGCTTCGAGGCGATCCCCGGCAAGGGCGTGCGTGCCCAGCTGGCGGGCGGAATGCGTCAGGTCCAGGCAGCAGCCGGGCTGCCGAAGGCCCTGGTTCCGGCGGCAGCAGCAACCGGCCAGCTGCTGCTCGGCAATGAAGCACTCATGCGCAGCCACGGGATTGATCCCGGCAGTCTTGCGGGTGAAGCAGCAGCCATGGCTGCGCGTGCCGAAACCCCCATTTATCTGGCGCTGGACGGAGCGACCGTAGGCATTGTGTCGGTATCGGACCCGGTAAAGCCGGATTCGCGCGATGCCATCGCCCGGCTGCACGCAGCCGGCATGAGAGTGGTAATGCTTACCGGCGACAACAGGGTTACGGCCGAAGCAGTTGCCGGGCAGGTGGGTATCGATGAAGTGCGCGCGGAGGTGTTGCCGGCTGACAAGGCGAAGCAGGTCGAGGCACTGCAGGCGCGCGGAGAGATCGTGGGCATGGTTGGCGATGGCATCAATGATGCCCCTGCGCTGGCACGCGCGGATGTCGGCTTTGCCATCGGGACCGGCACCGACGTCGCGATAGAGAGCGCAGACATCACCCTGATTCGTGGCTCCCTGCATGGTGTTGCCGACGCCGTGGCGATTTCGAAGGCAACGGTCCGGAATATCAAACAGAATCTGTTTGGATCGTTTGTCTACAACTTTCTCGGAATTCCCATCGCCGCCGGAGCATTGTTTCCATTGGTTCACCTGCTCCTCAATCCAATCATAGCCGGCGGCGCGATGGCGATGTCCTCGTTTACAGTGGTATCCAACGCCAATCGGCTGCGGTGGTTCACCTCCGGGGAGAAGCGGCCATGAAGGAACTCGCCGCCGATGTCGGCGGCCTGGTCGTTATCGGGCTGATTGTATGGTGGTTCTGGCTGTCGAAGCCTAAAACGCTGCATGCCGGAGAAGGGACGCCGATAGATATCGTCGTGGCCGACGGTGTCTATACGCCCGCGCGCATTGAAGTGCCGGCCGGTAGGCCGGTCACGTTGCGTTTTTTGCGCAAGGATCCGAGTCCGTGTGCGGAAAAAGTGGTATTTGAGGCGTTTGACAATATGACGCGCGATTTGCCCCTGGACCGTCCGCTCGACGTGACCATCGTGCCGGACCGGCCCGGCGAATACGCGTTCACTTGCCAGATGAAGATGTATCGGGGAACGCTGGTGGTCAAGAACCCCTAGCAATCTCCGTGCACTGCGGTGTGTGACGCAGTTTATTCTGGTCTCAACGGATAGCGGTCATGTCCACGGACTATTTTCAGGCAGCCATCTCGCGCAGCATTTGGGACAGCAAGTACAGATATCGTGAGCGCGGGGAAATCCGTGATGCCTCCATAGAGGACAGCTGGTGGCGCATTGCGCGTGCTCTGGCAGCTGCGGAAGCTGCCGATGCGGACAAGTGGCGGCGCAGATTCCATGATGTCCTGAGCGGTTTCCGCTTTCTACCGGGGGGCAGGATCCAGGCCGGTTCCGGAACAGGGCACCGAGTGACCCTGTTCAACTGCTTTGTCATGGGAATGGTAGAGGACTCTCTGGACGGCATCTTCGATGCGCTCAAGGAGGGCGCCCTGACGATGCAGCAGGGCGGCGGTATCGGATACGATTTCTCGACGTTGCGTCCGCGTGGCGATGTCGCGCAGAGCGTGGGCATGATTGCGTCGGGTCCGGTATCGTTCATGCAGATATGGGACAGCATGTGCGGTACGATCCTGTCGACGGGTTCACGTCGCGGAGCGATGATGGCGACACTCCGTTGCGATCATCCCGATATTGAGACCTTCATTGCGGTGAAGCGCGACCCGGAGCGGTTGCGCCATTTCAACCTGTCGGTCCTGGTCAGCGACGATTTCATACGTGCAGCGCGCGCGGACGAACTGTGGCCCCTGGTTTTTCCGGTTCGCCCCGGAGAGAATGCCGCTGGCGCTGAAACGGTCGAGCGTGCGTGGTCGGGAGCCGATGTGCCACAGCCCTGTCGGGTGTACCGCCGAGTCTCGGCGCGCGAGCTGTGGAATCAGATCATGCGTGCGACCTATGACTATGCCGAGCCTGGCGTCATTTTCATTGACCGCGTAAATCGGATGAATAATCTCTGGTACCGAGAGCGTATCAGTGCGACCAATCCATGCGGTGAAATTCCCCTGCCTCCCTACGGGGCCTGCGACCTCGGTTCGGTCAACCTGACGCAGTTTGTGACGGAGCCATTTACCGACCGTGCAGGGTTGGATTTGCAGGGCATAGGTGACACGGCAGAAGTCGCGACGCGTATGCTTGACAATGTCATTGACGTATCGCTGTTCCCTCTCAAAAAGCAGGAGCTTACGGAGCACGGCGAACGACGTATAGGCCTCGGACTTACCGGACTGGCGGACGCCTTCATCATGCTGGGCATCCCCTATGGGGGCGCCAAGTCGCTGACGCTGGCCGCTGAGGTGATGCGGACCATTTGCCATAGGGCCTACCGGACCTCCATAGAGCTCGCGCGTGAGAAAGGGCCGTTTCCTTGGTTCGATGCGGACCGGTATCTCGAGGGGGCGTTTGTCGGGAGTCTGCCCGCAGACATACGGGAAGGTATCCGCCGGCATGGCATCCGCAACAGCCACCTCACGGCGATCGCGCCAACCGGCACCATCAGCCTGCTGGCAAACAACGTATCGAGCGGCCTGGAGCCTGTTTACGCGCTTGAATACAGTCGCCGTATGAGGGAGGCGAGCGGCTCGGTCACGGTGCATGCGGTTGCAGACTATGCCTACCGCCTGTTTCGCCAGCGCTTTGGGGATGCGCCCCTACCGCCCGCATTCGTTACCACGGAGCAGGTCCCGCCGGCTTCGCACCTGGACGTGCAGGCGGCGCTGCAACCGTTTGTTGATAACGCGATATCAAAGACGGTCAATGTTCCCGAGCACTACGGTTTCGAGCTGTTCCGTTCGCTCTACGATTACGCCTACGACAAGGGGCTCAAAGGCTGCACCACGTTTCGTCCCAATCCCGTGACCGGCGCAGTTCTTATTGACAAGGAAGGCGACGCTCCGGCGATACATTGCTGCTCGCTGGAGCGGGAAGCAGACTGAGGGAGTTCCGGCACGACGCCGTGGGGCGCATGTCCTGGCGAACTTCGATTCAGCGCCGCCTGTGCCGGGCGTCCGTTTGGCCCGCTGCCGGGCGCGCGAAAGGCGCCGGACGTTGCCTCGCGGGCGCCGCCTCGCCGCCGGGAAGACCTCCGCCACGCAGGATCATAGGCTATCGGCCCACAGGTCGTGCTCGCCAGCTCCGGTTACCCGAACGCGCACGATATCTCCAGGGGAATGGCACTGCTCGCTGCTGACGATCACGGTACCGTCAATTTCGGGCGCATCGCACGAGGAACGGGCAACGACAGTGCCATCGCTTTCGATCTTGTCCACCAATACACTCATTGTCCGACCGACTTTCGCCTCCAGCTTGGCTTTGCTGATGCCGGCCTGCAGAGTCATGAGGCGTGCGTAGCGTTCCTGCTTTAGCTCCTCTGCGACCGGATCAGCCAGCGCATTGGCCGCCGCACCCGCCACCGGGGAATAGGTAAAACAGCCAACGCGGTCAAGCTGAGCCTCCGAAAGGAAATCGAGAAGACTTGCAAAATCATCTTCCGTTTCCCCCGGAAAGCCGACAATAAACGTAGAGCGAATCGTCAAATCGGGGCAGACATTGCGCCAGGCCCGGATGCGCCCCAAGTTGTCTTCGCTGTCGGCCGGGCGTTTCATTGCCTTGAGTATGCGCGGGCTGGCGTGCTGGAAGGGAACATCCAAATAGGGCAATACCCTTTCCTCCTGCATGAGTGGAATTACGTCGTCCACGTGCGGATAGGGGTAGACGTAGTGCAGTCGCACCCATATGCCCAGCCCGCCAAGCGAGCGCACCAGGTCGGTCAGGTGCGTCCGCAGCGGCCGGCCCTGCCAGAACCCGGTGCGGTATTTAAGGTCCAGCCCGTAGGCGCTGGTATCCTGTGCGATCACCAGCAACTCCTTGACGCCGGCCCCAACCAAGCGCTCCGCTTCCTGCATCACCTCGCCGACCGGGCGACTGACAAGTCGTCCCCGCATCGAAGGTATGATGCAGAAGCTACAACGGTGGTTGCAGCCCTCAGAAATCTTGAGATATGCGTAATGCCGCGGGGTAAGCCTGATACCTTGCGGTGGAACTAGATCCAGGAACGGGTCATGCGGTCGGGGCAGGTGCCGGTGCACCGCCTCCATCACGTCTGCCAGCGCATGTGGGCCGGTTACGGCCAGCACCTGGGGGTGGGCCTGACGTATGGCTTGCTCTCTTGCCCCCAGACATCCGGTCACGATCACCCGCCCGTTTTCCGCCACTGCCTCGCCGATGGCGTCGAGCGACTCCTCCACGGCCGAATCGATGAAACCGCAGGTGTTGACAATCACAAGATGAGCGTCTGCATAGCTAGGCGATACCGCATAGCCTTCCGCCCGCAGCTGCGTGAGGATCCGCTCGGAATCAACCAGTGCCTTGGGACAGCCGAGGCTGACGAACCCGATCTTTGGTAATTCAATTGACATCGCACGGTACCCGCTGGCGGGACGATCTGTTTCGGGCGGCAAATTCTAGGACAACTCCCTGCTATTGACCAGTGAGCAGTCTATTGATCGAAATAAGGTCGCTCTCGCTCAGGGTACCCACGGCATCCTTTAGTTCGAGCTTGCTCATGAGGTAGGTGTATTTGGCCTGTGACAGGTCATTTTCCACGCTAAACAGGTTTTGCTGCGCGTTAAGCACGTCCAGTCCGGTGTTGACGCCGGTCCGGTACCCGAGCTCGGTAGACTCCAGTGCCTTCTTGCTGGCAGCCAGGGCCTGTTCCAGTGCCGTTACCTGGGCGACCCCGCTCGTTACGGCGAGATAGTACTGGCGCGTTTTGAGCACGGTCTGACGTTCGGTCTGCGTCAGGTTCTGACGTGCCCCGTCCTCTCGCGCCAGTGACTGACGTACTTCGGAAGATATGGCTCCGCCGGAGAATATCGGCCACTGGAGCTCGACTCCGACGAGGTTCGAATGGTAGATAATGGTGCCGGGGAAACCCGGACTGTTGCCGTTGCTGTAATTAGTGGAGGCAATGAGGTCGAGCGACGGGTAGTGGCCGGCCCGAATCCTCTGGACGTCTTCCTTGGCAATCGCTACGGCCTGCTGCTCAACCTTGATCCGCGGGCTCTGATCTTCGGCCGCGCGCGTCCAGGTACCCATGTTCTCCGGAACCGGCAACTGCAGAGGCAGCGTATTCGTCAGCGTTGCGAGGGTTCCGACAGGCATGCCCGTAATTGTATAAAGCGTTTCCCGTTCAACCCTGAGCTTGTTGTCCGCCACGACCTCGGCGGCTACGGCAGAGTCGTACTGCGCCTGTGCCGCATTCACGTCGACGATCGTGCTGTTGCCGACCTCGAAATTGCGTTCCGCGAGCTGGAGCTGTCCGTTGATAGCCTTCTCTTTAGCTTTTGCAAACCTGAGCGTGTCCTGGGCTGCAAGCACGTTGAAGTATGCCCGGGCCGTGCGCACGATGAGGTTTTGGCGTGCGATAGCGAGCTGTGCCTGTGCCTGGGTTACCTCGAGCTTGCCCTCCGCATATGCCGCAAAGCTCGATTTCTGGTAGAGCGGCTGGGTCAGCTGAAGAGTATAACCGTGACTCAGGTAACTGCTGCTGAACGGGCCTGGCTCCGATTCGTTCAGGCTGTTCCGGATGGCGTTGGCAGTGAATATGACCGCTGGCAACAGCAGTGCGCGGCCTTGCGGTCCCTTCTCGATGTTTGCCCGATAGTCTGCCTGAGCCGCAGCCCAGGCCGGATCGCTTTCTTGCGCAAGACGGTATATGTCCAGAAGATTTTCAGCCCGCGCCGGAGTGCTTGCAGCAGCGACGCTGATGCATACGCCGACGATCAGGCTGACCAATGGGGCATGCCTCATTGTGTACTCCTCTCGAGTTCGGTTACCAGTATCGATCCTGCCGTTGTTTGCAGAAAGCCTGCACGCGATTCCTTGGTCGCGAGCGCACAAGCAGCGAATCCTGCAGCAGCCACCGGCAAGGGCTGCTACTTCCGGACCCGAAGCCGCCGTAGCCGTGCGGTGACAGCTCTCGAATTGGCCTGTGATCCCGTGCCGCGCCGGGACTTTCTTTGTCCGTGTCCGGGCGGTTGAATGCCATGTAGCAGGATATCGATCAGCGATTTCGTGAACTGCTCCGGCTTCTCGGCAAAGCCGGCGTCCCGGAATTGACGCAGCAAGGTCTGCGCCTCGAAGAAGAAAACGTTGGCACCGAGCAGAATCGTGGCCACCATGGCCGGATCGAGGTCGGGGCGGAGCTCTCCCGAGCGCTGGCCGGAACGAAGAATCAGCACAAATCGCCTGAAATTCTCCTCGAATACATGTTCCGCCAGTTGGCGCGCACGGTGCGGACCGATGGCCAGAAGTTCCCTGAGAATCAAGCGCGACAGTTGCCTCTGTTCAAACAGACGCGCCAAATGGTTTCCCGCGAATTCGGCCAGCCGTTTCTCTAGAGGTCCGGTGTCGCGCTCGAGGCTGCGCAGGTGGCCGGCGGCGTCATGTTGCGCCTGCAGAAGTACTGCCAGGTACAGCGCGTTCTTTGTGCTGAAATGGTGAAATACGTTGGCTTTGCTCACGCCGGCACGCACGGCAATATCGTTCATGGAAACGGCGGCAAAGCCATGGGCGGAGAAAAGCTCCTCGGCCGCCATGAGGATGCGTCCATTGGTGCCGCAACTGCAGTCAGCCGGAAGTCGGGGCATTGCTGGTCTGTGTATAGGAACCGCTGCCGCCATGCCCAGAAGTCATGAAGCGCGGCGCTGGCGGGGGCCGGAATCCTGACCGACCGGTCAGTGCGGTAATCTTAGCAGTGATGCCGGAGACCGGCAAGCTTGGGTTGCCAGAGTGTCAGCGGATGCGGCGGGCGCATGCCGCCTGGCACAACAGGCTGAACGGAGGCTGGGAGCTTGGCCGTTACGCGACGACAATCCGGCGCAGTCCGGGTCGAGAGCCGGGAAGGCGATATTCCGGCCGGACTCGAGGCATGGCAATCGTTGGACCAGACGAGCAAAAATTCGGAAGGTTGAGAAAGCGCTCTCACAGAACTGCCCGACCGGCCCTTTTGGGCGCCCGCGTGGCTCGACGTTGACGATAAGCGCAGGCTCGCAGGCGGCCGGTGGAGGCAGCCGGCGTAGCGTGCGGCGCTGGGCAGAAACATATCAGGACTGCTCCGGCACTCCTGTCAGTCCGCACGGGATAGTGCACATGCATGACTGAGCCGAACGGGCAGAATGCTGTCCGCGGGTTTGGGCTAGCCCGCCAGGTTGAAGTCGGTTCGGGACCGGCGGTCGCGATAAGGCAAGCCCGGGCACCTTGCTGCCGCGGCCCACTTCAGGTATGCCACGTTTGCAATAAATGGCTCTCTGATTCTGACATGTCGCCGTGACAGGTCGGTCTGGCAGGTCCCATGAATATACCCGGCGGCCCAATAAAAACGGCGATTTGATTATCGAAGGACATGAGCATATTTTGACCTAGATCAGGGTATTTGCTGCCATAGTGGCATGACATGTACACTTTTGCGGTGATCTGACTGCCCATGCGGGGGTGCTCATGGTTGATCTTTCTCCGACTCTTCAGGCGCTGATCGATGCTCAGCAAAACCCGTTTGTTCTGATTGATCCCGAATACCGTATCGTTGCCGCCAACAATGCCTACCAGGCGGCATACGGTCTCGAGGCCATACAGATAGTGGGACGGTACTGTTATGAGCTGTCGCACCGGCGCACGGCCCCATGTCACCAGCATGGCGAAGACTGTCCGCACCGGCAGGTCCTTGCATCCGGCAAGGAATGCCAGGTGTTGCACACCCATTACGACCAGCAGGGCTCGGCTGAACATGTGCAGATCAAGGGATTGGCCATACCGCTTCCCGACGGAGGCTATCTGGTGGCAGAGTCCATTTTTCGGTTAGCCGCTCAGCCGGAGTTGAACTGCGATGAGATGCGTCTGATTGGCCGCTCACCCGCATTTCTGCGTGCGGTCGAGCAGCTGACCCTGGCTGCCGCCAGTCATGCCAACATTCTGCTGCACGGAGAGTCCGGTGTCGGCAAGGAGCTTGCGGCACATTATATGCATCGCCACAGTCCGCGGCGAAACGGCCCGTTTCTGGCAGTCGACTGCGGCGCCATCAGTGAAACCCTTTTCGAGAGTGAAATCTTTGGCCACGAGCGCGGTGCGTTCACCGGTTGTGTGGGGCGCAAGCAGGGGCTGTTCGAACTCGCGGACGGCGGCACCCTGTTCCTCGACGAGGTGGGCGAGCTCTCTTTAGCCATGCAGGCCAAGCTGCTGCGTGTGATGGAAAGCGGAGAGTTTCGCCGCGTCGGCGGTCGAGAGGTGCTGCATGCTGACGTGCGGGTCATCGGGGCTACAAATCGCAACCTGATGACCATGGTCGAGTCCGGCGGCTTCCGCGAAGACCTGTATTACCGCCTGGCCTGCATCACCATCGAGCTGCCACCCCTGCGCGCGCGGCGTAGCGATATCCCGGCACTGGCGGAAGCGCTGCTTGTGCGCATCAACCAGGCCAACGGCAGCCGCCTGTATCTGACCGGCGAAGCGCTTGACCGGTTGATTGGCTATGATTTCCCGGGAAACGTGCGTGAGTTGCGCAATATCCTGCAGCGTGCGGCTGCGCTCAGCGCCGGTTCCGGGAACGGATCCATAGGTGCTTCCGCCATCCGGTTTGACGGCGTTCGCGCTGCTGCGGTCCACCCGGAGGAGACCGGCGCCAAACCCCAGATGTCAGCGGAGGGCACCCCAACCAGCATACGCGCTGTGGAGCGCAGCCACATCGCCGAGTTGCTGGAGCGTTTCAGCGGACATCGACGCGCGGTCGCGGATGCGCTCGGTATCAGCGAGCGCACCCTGTATCGCAAACTGCGCCGCTATGAGCTCGGCTGACAGCGCCGCGTCGGAGGTGGGCCGACCGCTTTCCGCGGGACCGGTCCCGCTCAGCGCCAATAACGTCCGGCGCTGGCCACGACGATCGTCACCAAGCCAAGAAGCAGGTTGATTCCAATGAGTCTGCGGATCTGCGCTAACTGTAGTCCGGCAGCGGCGAAGTCGCCGGCTGCGACCGCGCGATTGAGGCGCCGGTAGGGGGCGAAAAATAGATGCAGATATATCATGATCATGATGATGCCTAGGGTTTGCATTATGTTGATGCGCATCCCCGCATGAGCCATGCCGCCGAAAGCGTCGGATATCATCCAGTATCCGGTTGCCGGCAATGCTATTACAGACATCCAGACCCACGGAAAGAATCGGCCGAAAGTCCGTGACCACAGCGGCAGACGGAGTGCCGGCTCCATGGACGCCGCTGCCGGACGCAGGGCCATATAGGCAAAGAACATTCCCCCAACCCAGATGACAGCGGCAACCAGGTGCAGGGCAATTGCAACAGGCATGATGACCTCCGAATTGTTGATTGAGCAGCACCCTATGCAACGAGGGCGCATGTGCGCACGCTACCACACCGGATATCTGTGCGTCACGACCGGCCCTGTGTCCTCCGTGTGCCGCCGATTTTCTCGGCAATGGTTGCAATGCGCCGGCCTAGGCGCACGCCTGTTGCTGCGGATGGGATCTCAATTGCCGGTTCATGTCGACCGGGGCAGCGCGAATTCCCGCTGGAAGCGGAAAAACGCGTTGGCAACCGCTGTAGCCTGCGGCAGGGTCAGGCAGTCGCAACCTTCCGATGCCGCGCACCTTTGACAGATAAATACGAGATCACGGCAAATACTCTCGCTGCATGAGCCGGGCGCGCGCACTGCGTGCCGCCACAGGACACGCACATCGGGCCATGCGTCGTGGTCCAGACTGCCATCAGCCTGTACTTGGCCGTTTACCGGAACCAGGCAGACGGAGCAGTGTGCGTCCACCACGCTGGCGAGGCCAGCCAGACGCGAAATGGCGAGTGCATCGATCGCGCACATGGCGTTTGCCTGGTAACGGCCGAACCGTACGCTGATGCCGCGGTCATCGGTGCTGAATGGGTAACAGCCAAGGCCGGCGGGACCCGGTACGACGGCGTCGAGCTGACACAGCGCGTGCAGTTCAGCGGGCGACAGAAAGTCCCGATCGGGGACCTCGCCGCAGATCCACTTGGCCAGCACGCGCCCGTAGGCGTTCCGTGCGGCAGAATCCGCCGCCCTGATGCGCTGCTCCAACGGGAATGCTGCACGAAGCCTGTCCAGGAACTGCAGCGTGGCATTCTTGAGCGCGGCACGCTCCTCTGCGGTGTGTCTTATCATGCGGTGTTCCTCCCATGGCGCGGGCCGTTCCGGTGGCCCTTGTCGCCTTCCGTTCAATTCCTACCATCGCTGGGGAAGGCATGTCCTTTGTGCTTTCCCGCTTCCCACATCGAACCGGTAGTCGATACCCAGGAAATTCCAGCCGAGGTTCGGACGATCGTCCCAGTGGAACATGAAATTTCCGTTGGAAATGTGCCGGTAACTCAAATCCCAGTGGCGTCCCAGCAGATACGCAATATGGGTGGCGAAATTCCAGCGCGTACCATTGATGGCGGTTTCGTCCGCCAGGTAGGCTATCCCAAACGAGAGAGACAGGCGGCCATACCCGCAGTGGTAACCGGCGCCGTAGAATTCATCATGATACTGCCCGCGCCAGCCACCTGCAAAGTAAACCAAATGCTGTGCCTGCGGCCGGTAATTCAAAAACAGGGCGTACGTCCCCGGAGCGTGCAACACGTCGCCTCCCGCGCCTATCGATATCACCGCTGCCGCTGTGCGTGCCAGCAGCAGCATCGGGACAAGACAGGCGGCACGGGCTGCCTGCGCCGGCGAGAGGGCGCGGCGGGTCGGTGTTGCGGCCGAATCCGTTCGGCCCGGCGCATCCGGCGGAAAAGGCGTGCAGGATTTCCGGCAGCGGCTTATGCGCCTGTTAATAATCCTAATTGGCATCAAATGAACCTCCAAATATGGCGGCTCTTCCGGCTTTTGTGCGGGTGAACCCCGAAGCGATCATGGGGCACAGCCCTACGAGTAGAGATCAAGGCCCCCACAATGAAGCAGAATGGCGATGCAGTACTGGGTGAAGCAGCGGCAAGCCCGGCCGTTGGCGCCTTCGGCCGCGATATTAGTAATGCGGCGCTTCATGTCGACAACAAGTCCCCGGAGATGGCACTTCAAGGTCTTGGCGCCATTCATGATCGGGTCGAGGCGCGCGGGCGGCCCAGATCTATCAGCGGTCGAAGAACTTGTTTGCAGGACTGGCATAGCGGTAGTTCCAGAACTCGGAGTGGCGTCGACATTGAGCTTGGCAAAGCGTTCGTGTTAGCGGTTACCCGGCTTTCGGTGGATTTGATCCACTGGCACTGCGTTCTGATGAGCGTCTCGCGACCGGCTTGTTTCAATTCCCGATGCTCGCGTCAGCGCACGAAGTCGGCGGTGTTGTTCAATCCCGAGGCTGCATGGAATTGTCGTGAACGATGGAGGCCTTGGGCGCGGCCTTTCCGGCGACCTGTGTGTCATTGTCCCATCGGTCCATCGCCGCCCAGATGCCCGGGCGCAGGGCTGGCAAAATTTTCCCCCAGAAAGCACCGGCTCCCTGCGCGCTGCGCCCAGCGCGATGTCGAGCGCCCACCGCCCGCAGACATCGTGCAGCACTGAGGCGGTGTCATGGTCCCGCCCGAAGTCGTTCTCATCGAGCGCCATATTAGGTGAGGCCAAGGGCAGCGCCTTGAGCCATTGTTCCTGGGCCTTGCGCCGCATAGCTTTGATCGCCTGGTTGGCGAAGGTATCGTTGGGCCTGGTGAACCGGCTATGATCCTTGGCCCAGGTGACGCGCACCTGTTTGGTCCAGCGCTTCGGGTAGTTCACCCGCTGGGCGGTGGCGGTGAGGAAGGCTTTCCATTGAGTGGTGCTCAAATGCCGCCAGCGCCTCGGGCGCAAATCATGGCCCAGTGCTGCCTGTCCCCAGGTCGGGCAGATGAGCGGGGCGATCCGGCTGCCGGCGCATGCTGCCCACGATCTCTCTACGAGGCGGGCGGAGGCTCGGGTGATATCCACCACAGACACCTCCCGCGGTACTGTCAGGCCGACAGGTGTTTGGTGGAGCTCGGTATCGCGCATAGGGACGCAATACCCGCCTGGGAGTGGGATTCAGGCAAAACCTGCCTGATCCACGCGATTCCCTGGAGAGTCATCGAATTGGTCAGCCAGTAATTCATGCATCGATAAGATAGTTTTTAACGTTAACACAGCAGATCGTTGACGGTGTTGATGCAAATCAAAATGGTGGCGCGCGGAATTTCTTGTCCAAGAGCTCATCAACGATTGATTCAGTTTGCATGCCTCCCGCCAAGCGAGATCGTGCGCGAAAATAGAGTGTGTCTGGCCGCTGTCCGGATTTTAAACAGCCAATACGTGATCATTGACTGCTGCGAAATATGAATATGGCTCTTCCGATTTTCGTGTGGGAACGGAAGCTTCAGGCGTGTGAAGGTGCACCGCGAAGCTCATGGCCCGCAGTGTGTCGAATCCTGCGTGAAGTGCAACAAGAACGAGGGCAACAGCGCCGAAGCTTTCTGCGAGTCGGTTTGCCAATCCGGCATGTACTTCGTACCGATGAAGGCCCCCGGGAGCCAGGCGCTGCTGGTCCTGCACCACGGCCGGGCGGGGTTCGTCAAGCCACGCACAGCCTGCACCAACCAGATCCGCAAATTGCTGTCCGGGCAGGCTTGATACTGCGCATCGGGTTAAGCGAGGCTGCCTGGTGGTTGGGCTTCCTCCGATCTCACGGAGTTCTTATTGTGGACAATCGTGCAATCGGAGGTGGTCATGCCAGAAGTAAAGCGTCGTAAATATACCGAGGAGTTCAAGGCCGAGGCCGTGGTCTCGTGCCGCAGTCGCCCAAGAGCCCGGCATTCAATCCAACCTGCTCGTTCGCTGGTGGCGGAAGAAAATGCCGCCGAGACCCGAGCCTCGCTGGCACAAGAGCCTCGCCACTGTGGCGCTTGCCAACAGGAACACGCGCATCGTCTGGGCGCTGCTTGCCCACGACCGGGCGTGACTGGCAGGATATGCCGGCGGGCACAACGTAGCCGGGGAATCCTTCAGCACTTGCATCTGCAAAATGGATAGCAACCGAGGCCGGCGGCCCTTGTCGCCTTCCGTTCAATTCCTACCATCGCTGGGGAAGGCATGTCCTTTGTGCTTTCCCGCTTCCCACATCGAACCGGTAGTCGATACCCAGGAAATTCCAGCCGAGGTTCGGGCGATTGTCCCAGTGGAACATGAAATTTCCGTTGGAAAAGTGCCGGTAACTCAAATCCCAGTGGCGTCCCAGCAGATACCCGAAATGAAACGCGAAATTCCAGCGCGTACCATTGATGGCGGTTTCGTCCGCCAGGTAGGCTATCCCAAACGAGAGAGACAGGCGGCCATACCCGCAGTGGTAACCGGCGCCGTAGAATTCATCATGGTACCGCCCGCGCCAGCCACCTGCAAAGTAAACCAAATGCTGTGCCTGCGGCCGGTAATTCAAAAACAGGGCGTACGTCCCCGGAGCGTACAACACGTCGCCTCCCGCGCCTATCGATATCACCGCTGCCGCTGTGCGTGCCAGCAGCAGCATCGGGACAAGACAGGCGGCACGGGCTACCTGCGCCGGCGAGAGGGCACGGCGGGTCGGTGTTGCGGCCGAATCCGTTCGGCCCGGCGCATCCGGCGGAAAAGGCGTGCAGGATTTCCGGCAGCGGCTTATGCGCCTGTTAATAATCCTAATTGGCATCGGATTGAGCCTCCAAATATAGTCAAGCTCCGTTTTCCTGAGCAACGCTCCGAATGAATATTTCAACCGATACGTCACCCGTTCCCAGCGGGGTTTCGGAAACCAAAAATACAACCTGCTATATGTGTGCCTGCCGGTGCGGCATACGCGTGCATCTGCGCGATGGTCAGGTCCGTTACATCGAGGGCAATCCCGATCACCCGCTCAATAAAGGAGTGATCTGCGCGAAAGGTGCATCCGGAATAATGAAGCAATACTCCCCGGCGCGCCTCACCAAGCCGCTGCGTCGCAAAGCAGGCGCAGAGCGCGGCGCCAACGAGTTCGAGGAGATCAGTTGGGACGAAGCGTTTGCGCTCATGACGGAACGGCTTGCGCAGATCCGTTCGAGCGATCCAAAGAAGTTTGCGCTTTTTACCGGCCGTGACCAGATGCAGGCGCTGACCAGCCTGTTCGCGAGGCAGTTCGGTACGCCGAACTATGCGGCACACGGCGGGTTCTGTTCGGTCAACATGGCAGCAGGCATGATCTACACGATCGGAGGCTCGTTTTGGGAGTTCGGCGGGCCCGATCTTGATAGAGCCAAGCTGTTCGTCATGATCGGTACGGCAGAGGACCATCATTCCAATCCGCTAAAGATCGCCATATCCAAGTTCAAGCGCAACGGCGGGCGATTCGTATCAATCAATCCCGTGCGCACCGGCTATTCGGCAATTGCCGACGAATGGGTGCCGATCAAGCCCGGCACGGACGGCGCGTTGCTGTTAGCGCTGATTCACGAAATCATCCGTCAGGGGCTGTATGACCGCGATTTCGTCGTGCGTTATACGAATGGACCGCAACTCGTGGATCTGACCGCTGACGGACCGCGGTCCGGTCTGCTGGTGCGTACGGGCGAACCGCACGAGGAAGGATGTTTCGATCCCCAGGATCAGCTCTGGTGGGATAGGCTCAGTGGCCAGCCGGTTAGGTCCCATACTGAGGGAGCTGATCCATTTCTTCTTGGCGAATTCACCCTGAAAGACGGCACGCCGGTCAAGCCAGCATTCCAACTTCTTGTAAACCGTGTCAAGGATTATACACCCGAGTGGGCCGCAGGAATAACTGGGGTCCCAGCGGAAACGATCCGCCGGCTTGCCAACGAAATGGGCGTCACCGCGCGCGATCACCGGATCGAACTGCCCATCGCTTGGACTGATTCGTGGGGCGCGGAGCATGATACGGTAACTGGCAATCCGGTCGCGTTTCATGCGATGCGCGGCCTGGCGGCGCATTCGAACGGATTTCATGCAATCCGCGCCCTCTCGGTGCTGATGAGCCTGCTTGGAACCATCGACCGTCCGGGTGGTTTCCGTCACAAGGCGCCGTTTCCGCGCCCGATTCCGCCTTGCGCCAAGACGCCACGCGGACCCGAGGCAGTGCAGCCAGACTCGGTCTTGGATGGCATGGCGCTCGGCTGGCCGGCGGAGCCCGACGATCTGTTCGTGGATCAGGAAGGCGAGCCGGTGCGCATAGACAAGGCATTCTCCTGGGAATATCCGCTGTCGGTCCACGGGTTGATGCACAATGTCATCACCAACGCCTGGCGCGGAGATCCCTACCCAATTGATACCCTGCTCATTTTCATGTCGAACATGGCATGGAACTCCGCCATGAACACGGCAGAAATCCGTCGCATGCTTAACGACCGGCGCGAGGATGGCGAATACAAGATCCCTTTCCTGGTGGTCTGTGATGCCTTTGAGTCGGAAATGGTTGCATTCGCCGATCTGGTCCTTCCGGATACTACTTACCTTGAACGCCATGATGTGATGAGCATCCTTGATCGGCCGATTTCGGAATTCGACGGTCCGGTTGACTCCGTACGTGTCCCGGTGGTGCCACCTACCGGCCAGTGTCGACCGTTCCAGGAGGTCTTGATCGAAGTAGCGTCGCGCCTGCGCCTTCCGGCATTCGTAAATGATGATGGCACCCGCAAATTCCGCGATTACCCCGATTTCGTCGTGAATTATGAGACCGAACCCGGATCGGGCATCGGGTTTCTGGCGGGCTGGCGCGGGACAGGGGGCGAGAAGTTCATGAGGGGCGAACCCAATCCGCGTCAATGGGAAATGTACGAGAAGAACAATTGTGTCTACCACTACAGATTGCCGCGTTCATATCAGTACCTGCGCAACTGGAACAAGGGCTACCTGGAGTGGGCACAGCGCCATCGCCTCACCCGTTATGCCGAGCCCATACTGATCCAGCTTTATTCGGAAGTTTTACAGAAATTCCGTCTCGCTGCCCAGGGCCGGACTTCCGGCAAGCAGCCGCCGGAACGCCTGCGCGCGCGCATTGCGACGTATTTCGATCCGTTGCCGTTTTACCACGAGCCGCTTGAGACCCAGCGCACCGACCGTCGCAAGTACCCCCTCAACGCAGTCACCCAGCGGCCCATGGCCATGTACCATTCCTGGGATTCGCAGAATGCGTGGCTGCGCCAGATACATGCCCATAACTATCTCTACTTGAGCCCGCAGCTGGGATCGCAGGAAGGGCTGCGCGACGGAGATTGGGTGTGGGTGGAGTCGATGTGGGGGCGTGTGCGCTGCATGTGCCGCTTCAGCGAGGCGGTAGAGCCGGGCACGGTCTGGACCTGGAACGCCATCGGCAAGCAGTCGGGCGCATGGAATCTCGAGCCGAACGCTAACGAATCTCAGAAGGGGTTTCTGCTTAATCACCTGATTTCAGAGGAACTTCCCGTCGCTGCGGACGGGGTGCATCTGTCCAATTCCGATCCGGTGACCGGCCAGGCCGGCTGGTACGATGTGCGGGTGCGCGTGTACAAGGCCGCGCCCGGAGAGCCGCAGCAGACTTATCCGCAGTTCCAGCCGATTGCCCCGCCGCCCGGTGTTGGCCAGCGGCGGCCGTGGCTCGCGTATTTCGCTGGCAGGGGGAAAAAGCCATGACGCAGCTCGCTCTGGTAATCGACCTCAATGTGTGCGTGGGCTGTCATGCCTGTGTTACCAGCTGCAAGGAATGGAACACGTCCGGAGCAGCCGGTTCCATGTCAGACGACAGGCCGTATGGCGCCGATCCTACGGGTACGTTCTTCAACCGGGTTCAGACATTCGAAGTGGGTGAGTTTCCGCGCACCGAGACCGTGCATTTTCCGAAATCCTGCCTGCACTGCGAAGATCCGCCATGCGTTCCGGTATGTCCTACCGGCGCAAGCTACAAGCGGCCGGAAGATGGAATCGTACTCGTGGACTACAACAAGTGCATCGGCTGCAAATACTGTTCGTGGGCCTGTCCGTACGGCGCACGCGAAATAGACGAGCACCAGAAAGTCATGAAAAAATGCACCTTGTGTGTGGATCGCATCTATGACCGGACGCTGCCGGAATCAGAGCGCAGACCGGCTTGCGTACTGGCCTGTCCGACCAATGCGCGGCTGTTCGGCGATGTGCATGATCCCGACTCGCAGGTTTCGGTCGCGATCCGGGAGTCTGGTGGCTATGCGCTTATGCCAGAGTGGGGCACGAGGCCGGCTAACCACTATTTGCCACGGCGCAAGACGCGCATGAAGATTCATGATGACGAGCTGATTCGCGCGGCCAATCCTCTGAAAAAGGAGGCCAAGCTCCCCAAACCGCCAATTACCGATCCATCGCTGGACGATGTAACCAGCTGGTGAGTGTCTGCGGGTAACGGCGATTTTCCGACGCGACCCGGTTCGAAACCGGGTTCGCCGTCCGTTCGCCATCTGCTATCGGAGTCGTTATGCGTCCAGCATTTTCAGTAGTTCTTCTGACAACCCTTATCGGCGTGGGCCAGGGGCTGTTTCTCGCGCTGTTCACGACTGAGGTCTACGCCAGCATCGGACTGTTGCCGGCCCAGAATGCGGCATTCTTTGTCCGCGGCAGCGTGATCGCTGCGACCTTTCTCTGCGCTGGCCTGGTGGCATCGTTTTTCCACCTGGGCCACCCGGAGCGGGCCTGGCGGGCGGCCACGAAGTGGCGTACGTCGTGGCTGTCGCGCGAGGTGATTGCGCTGCCCGTTGCCACCGGGACCATTATTCTCTACGGTCTGGTGCACTACCTGCGCTGGACGGTGGTGCTGCCTGACGGACGCGGTGCCTTGCACGATATCGTGCCGCTGGTCGTAGGAGCTGTGGCGGTGGTGGCCACGCTCGCGTTGTTCCTCTGCACCGGCATGGTCTATGCCTGCATCCGGTTCCTCCAGGAATGGGCGACATGGCTTACGGTGATGAACTACCTGCTGTTTGGACTGGCGTCGGGATTCGTACTCGCAAGTGCCTACACTGCGTACCAGTCGCCGCAGCTGGAAGGATTCCTGGCTACCTGGGCAACCGTGATCACGGCCGCCGCGCTCGTCACGCGGTCTGCCTCGCTAATCCGCAATGCCCGGATCCGCCACAAGTCTTCGCCCCAGACCGCCATTGGCGTGCGTCACGCCAGGATCACCCAGATGGCGCAAGGGTCCATGGGCGGGTCGTTCAACACACGTGAGTTCTTTCATGGCGTCGGCCCAGGGCTGCTCCGTTCTTTGAAATGGTTGTTTCTGCTGCTGGTGTTTCCGCTTCCGGTATTGTTGCTATGGTGGGGCATGATGCTGCGGATTCCGGCGTTGGTGCTGATAGCCTTTGTCGTGCAGTATTTCGGCCTGTTGGTGGAGCGCTGGTTCTTTTTTGCCCAGGCGAACCACCCGCAGAACCTGTACTACCAGGCCGTTTCCTGATCCAATGTGTCCCGGTACCAAGGCGGCGCGGAACGACTGACAGCGGCACGGGGCGACCTTTCTCCCTGGGCGAGCGTCCGAAGGGCGCGCAGCCGGTGGCGAGGCTGGTTCGCGATTCCGCCGGCGGTCACGGAAGCCGGGATGGTTCCGGAAGCGCTGACGCGCGGTGCGCAGGTGCGCCCTCGCCGCCGGCAAGTACCTCCTCCAGCGGACGGGGATTGGCGATAGCAAAGCCTTGAGCATAGTCGACGCCGATCCGACGCAGGGCAGCCACGACATTCTGGGTCTCGGCGAATTCCGCGATCATGCTGATCCCGGCGGCATGGACGACGTGGTTTGCTGCCTCCACCATGGAACGGGCGTAGGCATCGTGCGCGATGTCTTTTATGAAGCAGCCGTCCAGCTTAAGGTAATCCATCTTCAATTCCCTGATCTGGAGGAAGGAATTCAGACTGCTGCCGAAGTTGTCGAGCGCAAAGCTGCAGCCGATGGCACGTAGCGCCGCAATTAGACGCATGGTCTGGTCAGGATTTGCCATGGCCGCCGCTTCGCTTATTTCAAAGCATATGCAGCGCGGCGCGATGCCGCTGGATTTGATCTCGTCGATCACGTAATCGACGAAGCGGTCGTCGCACAGCGACTGGCCAGAAACGTTGATCGCGAATTTCCATTCGCCACCGCCGGGACATACCGACTGCAGCGTGCTGAGCGTGGCGCGTACGACCCATCGGTCTATCTGCGGCATTAGGCTGTAGCGTTCTGCTGCGGGGACGAAGGCTACCGGCGGAATGAGGCCGCCGCTTTCATCTTCCAGGCGAAGCAGCATCTCGTGATACTCGACCAGATCGGAATTCCGTGATACCGCCATGACTGGCTGACAGAACAGCCGGAAGCGGTTCCCCTCCATGGCGCGCTGCAGCCTTGATACCCACCGCATCTCAGCATGGCGCTGACGGAGCACATCGTCGCCAGAACGGTATGCGTGGACGCGGTTGCGCCCGGCGTCCTTGGCAG
Source organism: Gammaproteobacteria bacterium (assembly GCA_028068195.1). Taxonomy (GTDB): domain Bacteria; phylum Pseudomonadota; class Gammaproteobacteria; order Acidiferrobacterales; family UBA6901; genus JAJYCY01. Next base: position 6,515 of record JAPTTX010000096.1, on the reverse strand, counting down.
CATAGCAGGCAACATCGGCAGCGCTCATGGTTTCGGCAATTCCGGACGCTGTCGGCAAGACGGGTACTACGCCGATGCTGACGCCGACATCGAAACTGTGGTCCTGCCAGGCGAAACGCAGGTTGTGGGTATTGTGCAGCAGATCTTCAGCAATCCGCATTGCCAGATCAAGATCGCAGTGCCTGAGCAGCACGCCGAACTCGTCGCCGCCAAGCCGTGCAATCACATCGGAGTCGCGCGTGCTCCCGCGCAAGATTGCGCTAAACCGGCGCAGCAGCTCATCGCCAGCGGCATGTCCGCAGGTGTCATTGACAACCTTGAACTGATCCATATCGAGAAAGCACAGCGCGTGCCCGCGCTCGTCATGCTTCGCCTCCTCCAGGGCCAGTTGCAGTTGCCGTTCGAATTCACGTCGATTGTACAGTCCAGTGAGTGCGTCGTGGGTTGCCTGATAGGAAAGCTGGCGGGCCATCCTGCGCACATGTCCGACGTCGTGAAAAACCATTATCGCGCCCACCCGGTCACCGCTTCGATTGTGGATGGGGGCGGCCGACGGCGAAATGTCCAGCTCCTGTCCGTCCGGGCAAAGCATGACAACGTGCTCCAAGCTGCCGACCACGGTGCCTTCGCGCAGACATCGGTCAACCGGGCTGTCGATCGGGCCGCGTGTCTCCTCGTCAACCAGTTTCAGCACTTCACCGAGCGGCGTGCCCCGTGCATCCGACAGTCGAATCCCGGTCAGGGACTCCGCCACAGGATTCATGTACTCGACCGTCCCGTCCCTGTCCGTCGTAATTACGGCGTCGCCTATAGAATGCAGCGTAACCTCGGCGCGCTCCTTTTCGGCAAAGAGTTCGGATTCCGACTGCTGAACGTCCGCCAACGCTTCGCGCAGAGCCTGCTGCTGGGAGGCGCTGACATCAAGCGCCCGGTTGATAAATCGCGCAAGAAATCCGAATTCGTCGTCACGCGTCTCGTCAAACCGGACTGTCGCATCCCCGCGGCTGAAGGCGTGGGCGGTGGCAACCATGCGCTCGAAGGGCTGCGACAAGACGCGGCCCAGTACCCATTGCAATACCATTCCGAATAGTAGGGTGATCGCCCCCATGAACATCAGTATGTGCCGCCGGGCTGCGGCCACGGAGCTGGACAGGGCAGGCTCGTAAACCGTGGCAAAGGCACTTGCCGTCCCGTGTGTGCCGCGGCGGGCGGTATACTGGATCAGGCGGGGCACCATTGTCAGTCCGGTGCCGGTGTCTCCGGTTCGGATGGACTCGGACGCGATGCGGATGCTTGCGCCCGCCACGCCGCTCTCGCGCCGTAGCCGCCGCGCCGCGGCCTGCAGTTCAGCCGGAAGCGGATGGGGTTCGTGAAGCAGGTATTGCTGCAGGGCATAGGCGAAGCGGTCGGCATGCATCTGCTGGCGGGAGGCGATGTCGCGTTCCAGTCCGTGCAGCAGCAGCAATGTGACTGAGATGCCGACAAGGATCATGCCCCAGAAGACGAGGCCGGTGATTTTCATCGACAGGGTGGTCCTTCCGGCACCGCGGAAGACGCTGGTGGAGTCGTTGTAGCCCGTCATTTCAGTCCGGCCCATTTCAGACACAAGACCATTGGACAGACTCCGCTTAAACCTGCCCCAAAGAACGCAAAGGCAACGAACCAAGGAAGGAACCACAGATGACCGGCAAACAGGAAGCTTCCGCAGAAGATGGTCACCGCAGCGAGTATGGACGCCGCCCGTTCTGCCTCGAAATTCATCCGGACCGGATGTGACGCCAGTGCGCTCAGGTCGCGGCCCGAATGTGCGCGACCGCGTGGGCGCAGGCGCGCTGGCATGTTGCCGATCCGCCACGGGGCCACGCCCCGAAAAAGAGACAGCGCGATCAATCCGTAAACGACAAAGCGCAGGCCGAAATAGAGCCCCACGAGCAGAACCGACGCGAAGACGAGGCGAAACATGCGTTCAGTCATGACAATCCTAAGCCGGCTGGACGCCGCCAAGAGGCGGAACGTCACGATGGGCAGTTGCAGCGATCCGCCCCCCGAGGGTTGTCGCCGGTGCCTTGTTATTTGGCCGCTCCCCGGAAGCTCATGGGAGCGATTATGCGAGAAGCATTGCAATATCCGTGCCCGGGCTGCGGGAAAATCTTCCGGGATTTTTCAGTCGGTTAGATGCATGCCGAAGATGCGATGACGCCCGTCGGCTGAAAACTTCTGCGTGATCCGGTAAAGTCGCCGTTTTTGGGCAGCGCATGACTGCCCTTTGCGGACGTCCCTAGGCAGCAGGATTGAGGAAAACCTATGCTTGACTACAAGATTGCCCCGTCGATCCTGTCGGCGGACTTTGCCCGGCTCGGTGATGACGTCACGGCGGTGCTGGCAGCCGGCGCCGATATCGTTCACTTCGATGTCATGGACAATCACTATGTGCCCAATCTGACGATTGGTCCGTTGGTTTGCGAAGCGCTGCGTAAGCACGGCGTCACGGCCGACATCGACGTGCATCTGATGGTGAAGCCGGTGGATCGCATCATTCCGGATTTCGCCAAAGCCGGCGCCACCTATATCACCTTCCACCCGGAAGCAACTGAACATATTGACCGATCACTGCAGCTGGTACGGGATTCAGGGTGCAAGTCCGGTCTCGTGTTCAATCCGGCGACTCCGCTCGACTACCTGAAGTATGTCTTGGACAAGATTGACATGGTGCTTCTGATGTCAGTCAACCCGGGTTTCGGGGGCCAGAGTTTCATCCGTTCGAGCCTGGACAAGCTGCGCGAAGCGCGGCGCCTCATAGACGACAGCGGCCGCAGCATCCGGCTCGAAATCGACGGGGGCGTGAAAGTCGACAATATCCGCGAAATAGCCGCGGCCGGTGCCGATACGTTTGTTGCAGGTTCGGCTATTTTCAGCACGTCCGACTACAAGGCGACGATCGCCAAGATGCGCGCGGAACTGGCCAGGGCAAAATGAGCGCAACGCAGCCGCAACCAGACGGTTCCCGCTTTCCGCTCGCGGTCAAAATGGTGATGATAGACCTCGACGGGACGCTGGTGCATACCGCGCCAGACCTGGCGGCAGCCGCAAACGGCATGCTCGCGGATCTCGGCCGCCCCAAGCGCGACGTTGTGGACATCGAGGCCTGGATCGGAAACGGTGTCCCGCGCCTGGTGAAGCGGGCGTTGACCGGGGAAATGGAGGGCGAGCCCGATCCGGCGCTGTTCGAGCGGGCGTACACGCTCTACCAGAAGCACTATGCGGCCTGTGTTTCGCTGCAGAGCCGCCCGTTTCCGGGGGTGGTGGAAGGGCTCGAGCAGCTAAAGAGCATGGGGTTTGATCTTGCCTGCATCACCAACAAGGCCAAGGTGTTTACGGATCCGCTGCTGCGCGATCTGCGGCTGCAGCAGTACTTCGGGCTGGTTCTCAGCGGGGACAGTCTGCCACGGAAGAAGCCGGATCCCCTGCCGCTGCAGCACGCCTGCGCCCATTTCGGTATCCGCCCGGACCAGGGTGTCCTCGTGGGTGATTCGCGAAGCGACGTGCAGGCGGCCCGTGCGGCGCAGATGCCTGTTATTTGCGTTACGTATGGGTATAATCACGGACAAGACATACGCGGGTCCGGGCCGGATGCGGTGATCGACTCGCTGGCGGAATTACCCCACTACCTGAGGCGGTGCCTGTAAAGGGTGCGCGACCACCGGATTTGGCCATATCACGCATGACAGAGAAGGGAGTACATCTGCTGGAACGATGGTACAGGCGTTCCGAGATGTCAGTGCGCTTTCTCTGTTTCTGTGATCCGGTGGTGACCCATGTTGCTCAGCAAGTCCGAATTTGACCGTTACGCCCTCCGGGGCGCGAATAGCATTCCGCTCATGCGCGAGGTTCTGGCGGATCTCGATACTCCGCTCAGTACCTACCTCAAGCTGGCACGCGGCCGATACAGCTATCTGTTTGAGTCGGTGCAGGGTGGCGAGAAATGGGGAAGATACTCCATCATCGGGTTGCCGTGCCGGACCGTTGTGCGTGCGTTTGGCAATGAAATCAGCATCGAACGGGATGGCGTGATTGTCGAGCGCGCGACCGTGGGCGATCCGCTCGACTACCTCCGCAGCTTTCGTAGGCGCTATTCGGTGCCGGCACTCCCCGGACTCCCCCGGTTCACGGGTGGTCTGGTGGGATGCTTCGGTTACGATACCGTGCGGCTCATAGAGCCGGTGCTTGGGGGCAGCAACAAGCCCGACGAAATCGGCGGCCCGGACATCATCCTGATGGTGTCTGATGAGGTTGTCGTGTTCGACAACCTTGCCGGGAAGCTGTATGCCGTCATTCACGTTGATCCTGCGGTAGAGCATGCCTACGAGAAGGGCGTGCGTCGCCTCGATGAGCTGGTGGGTCGCCTGCATGAAGGTCTGCCGCTGCCGCAACGCGGGTCGCCGGACATGCGCCTTCGGGAGGAGGACTTTGTGTCGGGCTTTACCCAGTCCGGATTCGAGGCGGCGGTAGAAAAGTCAAAAGAATACATCCGTGCAGGCGATATCATGCAAGTTGTTCTGTCCCAGCGCCTGTCGGTTCCGTTCGAACACCCACCCCTTGATCTCTACCGCGCGCTGCGCACTCTCAACCCATCGCCGTACATGTACTACATGGACTTGGGCGACATCCATGTCGTCGGATCTTCGCCGGAGATCCTGGTTCGTCTCGAGGGCGGGGGCGTGACGCTGCGGCCGATCGCGGGAACCAGGCCTCGTGGACGCGACGAGCAGGAGGACAAGACGCTGGAGCATGATCTGCTGTCCGACCCCAAGGAACTCGCCGAGCATCTCATGCTGATTGACCTGGGGCGCAACGATGTCGGGCGTGTCGCAAGCATCGGCAGCGTGAAGGTCACCGACAGGATGGTCATCGAGCGCTATTCGCACGTGATGCACATCGTCTCCAACATTACCGGTGAGTTAAGGCGCGGACTGGATGCCATCGACGTGCTGCGGGCGACATTTCCAGCCGGCACAGTAAGCGGCGCTCCCAAAGTACGCGCGATGGAGATCATTGACGAGCTCGAGCCGGTCAAGCGTGGAATCTATTCGGGCGCAGTCGGGTACATCGGGTGGGATGGCGCGATGGATACAGCCATCGCCATACGTACCGCTGTCATTGCCCGAGGCAGGCTCCACATTCAGGCCGGCGCGGGCATCGTTGCCGACTCGGTGGCACGCAACGAATGGAACGAGACGATGAACAAGGCGCGGGCCATATTTCGCGCAGCTTCGCTGGCAGCCTGTGGACTGGCTCAGCACGACGGAAATTAGGATGTCCAGCGGAACCTCATTGCGGGGACAGGGGCGGATGCCGGGCTGGTCAGGCGCACGGAGGCTAGGGGGCCTTGCATGCTGTTAATGATAGACAATTATGACTCATTTACATACAACCTGGTCCAGTACCTGGGCGAGCTCGGCGAGGATGTGCGCGTGGTGCGCAATGACGAGATTACCGTCGAAGGCATTGCAGAGCTGGGGCCGGAGCGCATTGTGATTTCGCCCGGTCCATGCACGCCCAACGAGGCCGGAGTATCCATCGAGACCATACGCAGATTCGGCGGCCGGATTCCGATACTGGGTGTGTGTCTTGGACACCAGAGTATCGGACAGGCTTATGGCGGACGGATCGTGCCCGCACGGCGTCTCATGCACGGCAAGACCTCCTGGATCCATCATGGCGGCAGCGGCGTGTTCCGGGGATTGCCTGACCCATTCGAGGCTACACGCTATCATTCACTGGTCATCGATCGTGCGACCCTGCCGGATTGCCTGGAAGTCACGGCGTGGAGTGCGGATGACGACGAAATCATGGGGGTGCGGCACCGGGATTACCCGGTCGAGGGCGTACAGTTCCACCCCGAGTCCATTCTGACCCAGTGCGGTCACGAGCTGCTGAGGAACTTCCTGGAATCGTGCGCATAGCAGGTTTGATGCCTGCCAGGCGCCCATCTGATCTCGTTAGAAGCTGACCATGGACCTATCATCCGCAATCCGAGCGGTCGTCGAGCGACGCGACCTTACTTCCGAGGAAATGTATGGAGTCATGCATGCCATCATGACCGGCGCTGCCACGCCCGCCCAGATCGGCGGACTGCTGATCGGCCTGCGTATGAAGGGCGAAACAGTCGAGGAAATTGCCGCGGCGGCCCGCGTCATGCGTGAACTGGCCACCGCGGTAGAGGTGTCGGATACCACGCATCTCGTCGACACCTGCGGCACGGGCGGCGACGGGGCCTGCACCTTTAATATCTCGACCGCAAGTGCGTTTGTCGTGGCGGCTGCCGGCGGGCTTGTGGCCAAGCACGGCAACCGTTCGGTGTCCAGCCGGTCCGGAAGCGCTGATGTGCTAGAGGCGGCCGGAGCAAACATAGACTTAACGCCGGCCCAGGTGAGCCGCTGCATCGAGGAGATCGGAGTCGGCTTCCTGTTTGCGCCGCGGCACCATGGGGCAATGAAGTACGCCATAGGCCCCCG
>JAPTTX010000027.1:0-23215 GCA_028068195.1 Gammaproteobacteria bacterium | reverse complement strand
CGCAGGTGGAACTGCGCGGCGAAGTACGTTACGACAAGTCGGACAAGCCCGTATTCGAGATGGTCAACGGGACTTCCAAGGACAGCCAGTCTTCAGTGGGCGTGGAAGCCCTGTATAAATTTTAACCTGGCTCTTCGCAGATTAGCTCGGGCAATGATTACGGCACTAGAGCGGATTGATACTTGAAAATGCGGGCCCAAAACGACTCCGACTGCGGCCGGAGAATTGGCATGATTGGTCGGTGCCGACGTGTGAGCCAAAACGTCGATACGGCAGGTGGGTATGGCGTTTCGGGTTTTGGCCGCACCACACGTTGCGCGGCATCTTCAGGAACCCGCAAGCCCGTGACGTCGCCTGCGCCCGGAGCAGTACCGCAGACGTGGGAAAAGGGAACAGGATATCTTCGAATGGATCGAAGTGCTCCAAAAACCGCAACGTTGTCATTCGACCATAGGCTAGCGTTCACCGGCTGAGTGCGGGGCGATGAGGAAAGGTGCTTCGACGGGCGTCCACGAAGACCGCGGAAGTGAAGTCCGCAGACCCGATTGTGGAGGATTTTCCGTCGGCTCAGGAGTAAATTGGGGCAGCCGATGCACCGCTGTCCCGGGAAACCGGGGCGGGCAAAGGACAAGGCCGCGGGAGTCGCTACGGCGAGGCCGGTTGCGGACCGGCCGCTGTTGGGAAGTAAACCGGCCAGATGAGCCAGCCGCTTTCCGCTTCGGGGCCGCAACGCATGAAAGGTGAGTTACGTACAGAAAGTTGTGCGTCGGACTATCCGCCGGATGGTGCCGATTCCCGCCGGCATCTGCTGCGACCAGGGCTGTCTGTGCGCGTCGCGCCATTTCGCGTGGCGCGACTTTGGGCGCGCGTGCGGCTGAAAAGGATCCGTGGTTCTCAGGCAGGGTTCCCCTGCAGCCAGGAGGGATCGCATTGGCATGGACGGAACCGCCCCGATGAGTGAGCAGCGTCCCGATCCTGACCGCCTGCTCGAACGGGTCCAGAAGGAGGACACGCAGCGGCAACGTGGCCGGTTGAAGATATTTTTCGGTGCTTGCGCCGGGGTCGGAAAAACGTTCGCCATGCTGTCGGCAGCGCACGCACTGAAGACCCAGGGCCTGGATGTCGTGATCGGCCTGGTCGAGACGCATGGTCGGTCCAATACCGCCGAACTCCTGAAGGGCCTCGAGATGCTGCCCCCGAAAAAGGTCGAGTACCGCGGCCGGCAGCTGACGGAATTCGATCTCGACGGGGCGCTGGCACGCAAGCCCGCTATGGTCGTCGTCGATGAGCTCGCGCATTCGAACGTGCCGGGAAGCCGTCACGCGAAGCGTTGGCAGGATGTCGAGGAGCTGCTCGACGCGGGCATCGGCGTATACACGACAGTCAACGTCCAGCACCTCGAGACCCTGAATGACGTCGTCGGCCAGATCACGGGGATCCGGGTTTGGGAAACGATTCCCGACACCGTGTTCGACCGCGCCGACGAGGTGACTGTCGTCGACCTACCGCCGGATGAGCTGTTGCAGCGGCTCAAGGACGGGAAGGTCTATGTCCCCCAGCAGGTGGAAGACGCCGCCCGCAATTTCTTCCGCAAGGGCAATCTCATCGCCCTGCGCGAGCTGGCGTTGCGCCGGACCGCGGACCGGGTGGACGCGCAAATGCGCGAGTACCGGGAGGACAAGTCGATCCGCAGCGTGTGGCAGGCGAAGGAGCGCCTGCTCGTGTGTGTGGGGCCTGGTCCGGATAGTGAGAAGCTGGTGCGGGGTGCAGCCCGGCTTGCGGCCAACCTGCATGCGGACTGGATCGCGATCTATGTCGAAACGCCACGCCTGCAGCGCCTGCCGAGCGCCGCGCGGGATCGTATTCTCAAGACCCTGCATCTGGCGCGCGATCTGGGTGCCGAAACGACCACGATGGGCGGATCCGATGTCGCCGCCACCCTGCTCAGCTATGCCCGCAGCCGTAATGTCTCCAAGCTGGTCATTGGCCGGACCTCGCGTCCGGTGTGGCGGCGGCGCTTCGCGACCCCGGTAGCCGAGCAGCTTTCGCTGACAGCCCCGGAGGTCGACGTCTATGTCGTCGGCTACGAGCCGGCCGGTCCGCAACCGGCTGCCGGGGGAAGCGCTGCGGAGGTGCGCAGGCTTGCGGGCAGCGAGAGACGGCGCAGCAACAGACGCGGCTATCTTGTCGCTGTGGCTTCGTGCGCGATCACAACTGCGGTGGCCGTGCTGTTGGCCCAGCGCGTGTCCCTCACCAACATCGCCATGCTCTACCTGTTGAACGTGATGCTCGTCGCATTCCGCTACAGCCGCGGACCGGCGGTGCTGAGTTCCGTGCTGGCGGTGCTGACATTCGATTTTTTCCTCGTTCCGCCACAGCTGTCCTTTTCGGTGTCGGATGCCCAGTACGTCATCACGTTCCTGGTCATGCTGGCGATGGCGCTCGTGATCAGCAATCTGGCCTATAACTTGCGCTACCAGGCGCGGATCGCGACACTGCGTGAGCGGCGAGCCCGGTCGCTGTACGAGGCCGCGCGCGAACTGAGCGGCGCGGTCCAGACCGAACAGATCGTGGAGATCGCCAACCGGAATATCCAGGGTGTATTCCAGGCGGAGACGGCGGTGCTGCTGCCGGACCTGTCTGAACGGATCATGTATTCACCGCCCCCGGGCGGCAATCAGACCATGCCGCAGATTGACACGGCAATCGCACAGTGGGTCTTCGACCACCAGCAGCCAGCGGGATACGGCACCAACACACTGGCGGCGAGCCCGTTCTATTACCTGCCCCTCAAGGCGCCAATCCGCCCACGCGGAGTGTTGGCGCTAGCGCCGCGCAACCCCCGCCTGGTGTTCGTGCCCGAGCAGCACCGGCTGCTGGAGACGTTCGCGTCGCAGATAGCGCTGGCGCTCGAACGGGTGCACTTCGTGCACGTGGCGCAGGAGGCGTTGATGAAGATCGAATCAGAGCGTTTGCGCAATTCGCTGCTCAGCGCGATCTCGCACGACCTGCGCACGCCGCTCACGGCACTGGTCGGTCTGGCGAGCACGCTCGCGCGCGGCGCCGATCTGCCGGAGCACAGCCGCCGGGAACTCGCGCAGGCAGCCGCGGACGAGGCGATGCGGATGAGCAGCCTGGTTACGAACCTGCTCGATATGGCTCGTTTGCAGTCCGAGGGAGTGCATATCAACCGCCAGTGGCATGTGCTGGAGGAGATCGTGGGCAGTGCGCTACGCGCGCTGGGCAAGCCACTGGCGGGCCGCGACGTCCGGGTATCGCTGGACGCCTCGCTCCCGCTGATCTATGTGGACGGCGTGCTGATCGAGCGCGTGCTGTACAATCTTGTCGAAAACGCGGTGAAATACACCCCGGCGGGGAGCTCTATCCGCATTGCCGGGCAGGTCCGGGATGGCGATCTGGCAGTATCGGTTGAGGACGATGGAGCAGGTCTTCCGGCCGGCATGCTGGAGAGCATTTTCGAGAAATTCACCCGCGGCGAACGGGAGTCGTCGACGGCGGGCGTGGGCCTGGGGCTGGCGATCTGCAAGGCCATCGTGCAGGCCCATCACGGCCGGATCTGGGCGGAGAATGTGCACGGAGGCGGCGCGCGGTTCACCTTCACGCTTCCCCTGCTCGAGCCTCCGGCGGTGCCGGAACATATTGAAACCGGCAACGACCAGCTGCCAGGAGTGGAATGACGACCAGTCAGCGCGTGGCGATCATCGTCGAGGACGAGAAGCAGATCCGGCGGTTTCTGCGCACCTCGCTCGAAGGCGACGGATTCGTGGTCTACGAGGCCGACAGCGGCCGCCAGGGACTGGTCGAGGCCGCTACGCGCCAGCCGGATCTTCTGATTCTCGACCTCGGTCTGCCGGACATGGACGGAGTGGACGTGATACGTGACCTGCGTGCCTGGTCGGATCTGCCGATCATCGTGCTGTCGGCGCGCACCGGTGAAGCGGCCAAGATCGATGCCCTGGATGCCGGCGCGGACGACTATCTGACCAAGCCGTTCGGTGTGGGGGAACTGCTGGCCCGTGTGCGGGTCCTGCTGCGCCGGTCCTGCGGGTTGCCGGGTGCGACCGACAGCAGCGAATTCCGCTTCGGGGAGGTGCGCGTTGATCTGCAGAAGCGGCGCGTGTTCCGTGCGGATGCGGAGATTCATCTGACTTCGACGGAATACCGGTTGCTGGGCATCCTCATACGCAATGCCGGCAAGGTGCTCACGCACCGCCAGCTGCTGAGGGAGGTCTGGGGGCCGGCGCACGTGGACAGCAGTCATTATCTGCGTACCTACATGGCCCACCTGCGACAGAAGCTCGAATCCGACCCCGCCCGACCCAAGCACCTCATTACCGAAACCGGGGTGGGCTATCGTCTCATGGAATGACACCTGCCGTGGTCATCGGCAGCCGCCGAAGCAGCGGTGCCGGAACCGGTTTTCCGGTATCATCCGCGGGCCGGATCCGACTGTCGGCCCGACACGGCTGGCTGCGACCGTGTTCGCGCGCACGGCTGGCAGTCCAGTCCGGATGTGGCTGACCGGACCGTGCCGGATCGGGACCGGTTGCCGCCCCTAACGTTCGTTCGGATATCGTCGATGCCGGAAATGGTGCCGCTGTGGAAGCAGGTGCTCCGGAGTCCGGTGCTGTTTCTGGCCACGGGCTTCGGGGCTGGGCTCGCGCCGCTTGCGCCCGGCACAGCCGGCAGCCTGATGGGCTGGCTGACCTATGACGCAATTTTGAGACGCCTGTCGTTGCCGCTGCGGGGCGCTTTGGTCTGCGCCGGTTTCGCCGCGGGCGTCTGGGCTTGCGGGCGCAGTGCGCGCGTGCTGGGCCGGGCAGATCCGCCACAGCTGGCGTTCGACGAAGTGGCGGCCATGTGGCTCGTGCTGTGTGCCCTGGACTGGTTCTCCCGGCAACGGGCAGGCTGGCACATCCAGGCGGCGGCCTTCGTTCTCTTCCGCCTCTTCGATATGGTCAAGCGCGGACCGGTCGGATGGGCGGACCGTCATGTGAAAGGGGGCTTCGGCATCATGCTGGATGACGTGGTCGCGGCAGCGTTGACGCTGGCCGGCCTGTACGCCGTTCTCGCGGTGGTTTCGCGGATCTGATCCCCGCATGCGGTGCTTTTTCCGGCGGTATCCCGGCCCTGTGCGACTGCACCCGAGAGATCCGGCCGGATTCCGGGCGGGGGATTTCGCCGGCGATCTTCGTTGCGGCAGGATCCTTTTCCGTCCTGGATTCAGTGGCAATGGCCCGCGGATCATCGGATAATAGGCGCGACTGGCGCGTCTCCCGCCGTCGGGGCGGGCAGAGGGATCCCGAAGTCGCGCGCGACTTTTCCGGGGCGCCAGTAATCCTGCCGCAAATTGCCGGGCGGGTGTGATTTCAGGCGGCACCAATCGACTGCCGGTATCTATGCCGATGCACAATCATCAATGTCGTACCCGGACCGGTCGGGATATGCCAGGGTGCCCGATGAGCGACAACGGAAACGTTCAGGCGCCATGCCGCTGCGTGTCGAAGAGCGTCCGCTGATCAAGGCGCGCTTGCGCGTCTATCTGGAATCGCTCGAGGTTCCGGAGGAGCTGATCGCAGCATGGATCAGCGAGGCCGGCGAGGGTGCTGTCAACGGGGATGAGGCATTCCTGCGCCTTCAGGAGATTATGGCGCGCCAGGAGGCGGCCGCAGGAACATGCGCGGACACGGTTGCTGCGGCAGGGCGCTTCCGGCTTCGCCTCTGGCTGGGCGCAGCCGGACAGCGGTGCATCGCCGCCGACTTTGCTGCCGGACCGCCGCTGGCGCGCCGGTCCATGGCTTCGGAACGATGGCGGTCGCGGACGAAAGCGGCCCCGTCCATGCCGTGGCGCGGGGCGATGCTGGCGCTGCTCGTACTGGTTCCGAGCTACATCGCCAGTCAGTTCATGTTCCAGGTGCTGCCGCATCCGGGCGTGGGCTGGCTGAACGCCTGTCTCGCGGTCGTTTTCGGACTGCTGTTCGGCTGGATCTCCATCGGCCTGTGGATCTCCCTGGCAGGTGGCGCGGTGCTGGCATCATGGCGGCGTCCGGCACTTGCGCACCGGCACGATGCTCCGGCCCGGGACGGCGCGCGGACGGCGGTCGTGATGCCGGTATTTCGCGAGGATCCGGCGCGCGTATGTGCCGGCCTGGAAGCCATATATCGGTCGCTCACCGAGACCGGCTGTCTGGCACAGTTCGATTTCTTTTTGCTGAGCGACAGCGACAGCGCCGACGCCTGGGTGGAAGAGGAGCGGGCGTGGGCGCTGCTGCGCCACCAGCTGGGTCCGCAGGCGCGGGTGTTCTATCGCCGGCGTCGCAGCAACATCAAGCGCAAGAGCGGCAATATCGCGGATTTCTGCCGCCGCTACGGCGGCCAGTATCGGTACATGGTGGTGCTGGATGCAGACAGTCTCATGAGCGGTCAGGTGCTCGCGCGCCTGGTCGAGGTCATGGAGGCCAATCCGGGCGTGGGGTTGATCCAGACGCTCCCTGCCGCCATCCACCAACGCACGCTGTTCGGCCGGATCCAGCAGTTCGCGAACCGCCTCTACGGTCCGGTGTTCGCCGCCGGACTGCATTTCTGGCATATGGGGGAGGGCCACTACTGGGGTCATAACGCCATCATCCGGGTTGAGCCGTTCATGCGCCATTGTGCGTTGCCGCGCCTGCCGGGCAAAGGGGCGCTCGGTGGCGAGATCATGAGCCACGATTTCGTGGAAGCAGCCCTGATGCGCCGCGCCGGCTGGGGGGTGTGGCTCGAGCCGTGGCTCGAGGGCAGTTATGAAGAGGTGCCGCCGACGCTGCTCGACGAGCTCAAGCGCGACCGGCGTTGGGCACAGGGAAATCTGCAGCACACGCGGCTCATGTTCGCCCGCGGGATCGCGTTTCCGCATCGGGCCGTTTTTCTGAGCGGCATCATGTCCTATGTCTCGTCCCTGCTGTGGCTGGCATTCCTGCTCCTGTCGAGCGTCGAGGTGGTGGCGCACCGGGTCGTGACGCCCCAGTATTTTCCGAAGCGCCACATGCTGTTCCCGGTCTGGCCGGTATGGCATCCGCATTGGGCGCTTGCCCTGTTCTGGTTCACGATGGCGATCCTGTTTCTGCCAAAGCTTCTGGCGCTCTTGCTAGTGGTCTTGCGCCGGCGCGCGCGCCAGTTCGGCGGCATCGTACCGCTCATTGCCAGCGTCATCCTGGAAACCGCGATGTCGGCGCTGCTCGCGCCGGTGCGCATGTTGTTCCATGCGCTATTCGTGGTGTCGGTCCTGACCGGCCGAAAGACGGGCTGGGGTCCGCAGGTGCGCGGCGATCAGGGTACCTCGTGGCGCGAGGCATTGCGCCGGCATGCGCCCGGCACCCTTCTGGCGGCAGTCTGGGGCGGCGGCATTTTTCTGCTGAGTCCGGGCTACTTTTGGTGGCTGATGCCGATCATTGCCGCCTGGCTTGTGGCGGTCCCGCTGTCGGTATGGCTGAGCCGTACCGGCCCCGGTCTGGGGGCGCGCAGGCTGCGGCTGTTCCTGACACCCGAGGAGATCCGGAAGCCGCCGCTGCTGTGTCTGTACGAACGGATCCGCGACCGGTCACCGGCGCGGCCATGCACTCCGGCGCGGGGCTTTATCGCTGCGGTGGTCGATCCCGGCGTGAACGCGCTCCATTGCGTGCTTGTTGGGCCTCGGCCCGCGCCCGGTGAAGCCGTGACGCTGCAGCGCCGACTTATGCTGACGCGCGCCCTCAGGGGCGGGCCGGATGCGCTTGATGCCCGTGACCGGCTGCGCCTCCTGGGCGACCGCGATACCCTGGTAGCGCTGCACTGGCGGATCTGGGCGCAGCAGGGGCCGGCGGCCGCCTCATGGTGGTCCGGCATCCGGCCGGCTGCAGGATTGGCGCTGTCGCAACGGGACCGGTCAGCGCTGCCGCCCGAGATGTGGCGGCAGGCCGGCGTTGAACGCCGCGGAATCAGCGGGGAAAGGGGTGGCGGATGAAAAGGTTGGGCATCACGATGGTCGCCGCGATGACGGCTGTCCTGGGTGGCTGTGCGCTGCCAGTGACGGTGCGGCACGCCGATGCGCGTGCGCAGGAGGCGCTCCGGCAGAGCGGGCGGGCACTCGCAGTGGCCCACCGGGAAGCTGTCCGGCGCCGACAGGCGTTAAGTGTGTTGCGGAGCCAGCTGGCGGAGCTGGAGGCACGGCAAGCGGCGCTCGCTCGGGCACTGTACGCCCAGCGGCGCGGCGTCGCCGGCGCGCCCGCGCCGGCCGCGGCATGGGGCCAGACGCAGTTGCGTACCGACCGGATCTTCAAGACCGTACTCGCGAGGGCGAGCGCCCTGGCGGCACGCCCTTACCAGGATCCACCCCCGATCCCTCCGGTTCTGAAATCGCTGAGTTACACCGACTACGGCAAAATCGGTTTCCCGGGGCGGCTTCCGGGGTGGCGCAAGGGCACACCTTTCCACGTCAGTCTCTACCCAGCCGGCTATCTGTTCACTTGGCCAACCGAAGTCCATGTGATCACCGGCAGTCACAGCGTGCTTGCCCGGTTGCCGGCGGTCGTGAGCGGAGACCCGCAGCTCGCGCAGCAGCTGCCGGCCTCGGTGCCCACCGCAGGTTTCAGTGTCTACAGTCACGCCGCCGGTACGCCCCTGGTCAAGGAGTTTCTGTCATTTCTCGGAGCCAGCTATTTCCGTGCCGTGGGCCTGGGTGAGGTCTGGGGGTCGTCGGCGCGTGGAGTAGCCGTCGATACAGCGCTTCCGCACCGCCGGGAGGAGTTTCCCTATTTCCGGGAATTCTGGATCGTGGCGCCAGGCCCGAATGCCCGGCATCTCGGCTTTTGTGCCCTGCTCGACAGTCCATCCCTTACCGGCGCCTACCGATTCATCGTGCGTCCTGGCCGAAGCACAGTGATGGACGTGAAGGCGGTCCTGTTCGAGCGCCACAAGGTGCGCAGGCTCGGCATCGCACCGCTCACCAGCATGTTCCTGCAAGGCCGTTTCAGTACCCGGCGCTACAACCGCCTCATCCGCAGCGCCCACGATTCCGACGGCCTGCTGATCGATACCGCCAAGGGAAGGCGGCTGTGGCGGCCGTTGCGCAACCCGCACACGCTGGCGGTGGTCCGCTTTCCGCTGCGGGATCCGCGTGGCTTCGGCCTCATGCAGCGCGCGCGCCGCGCGCAGGACTACCGTGTTCTCGGCATGCATTACGAAAACCGGCCGAGCGTCTGGGTCCGTCCCGAAGGCAGCTGGGGCAGCGGACACCTGCTGCTGGTGGAACTGCCTTCCGACTCGCAGTCGAACGACAACATCAGCGCGTTCTGGGTGCCTGGCCGCCAGGCACCCCCTGGCCAGCCGTTCGCGTTCCGCTACCGCATCGTCTGGAGTGGCGCGACGCCGTCGGGGGCGAAGTTCGGCTATGTCTCGTCTAGCCGCTACAGCTACAACGCGCGGCTGGGCCGCGAAACCTACATTGTGGATTTTCGCGGCAAGCGCCTGGCGGATCCGGCGCTGTCTTCGGTCCGGCCAGACGTCCGGATTCAGGGGCCGGCACGGGTCACCAACGCCTGGGTCACCCGCAACGGGGCGCCGGGACACTGGCGGCTCGAGTTCGAGGTGCAGCGCACCGGGTCGGGTAGCGCCACGATCCAGGCGGCGCTGGCCGAGGGCGGTGGGCGCCTGACGGAAATCTGGGCCGATGACTTTCCGCTGCGCTAGGCGGGCGCCGGGCACCGTACTGCCGGCGCCCGGCGCTGTCGTGGCGGTGCACTGCGCCGGCTATCTGAACTCGATGAACAGAGCCGAGGTCCACACCTTCGCGTCATCCACCTGACGCGCCAGCAGATATACCGGACGAAAACCGTGCGGACCGTTCCTGGGCTCGATCTCGAAATGTCCGGACACCTCGCGCGGAGGCGGGGTGTCGCTCATGCGCTCGAACGCCAGAAACATTTCGATGCCCGGAAGATCCCGTTGCAACCGGCCCTGCTCCAGAAGTTCCTGTCCGGTGATCTCCCAGGAGAACGCGGGGCAGTGCACGAACGGGTTTCCCTTGGCCGGATCGCCGACCTTGACGTAGCCGTCGATAGTTCCTTCCACCCGCAGCACGCTGCGGGAGAGATCGGAGATATCGATCTCGATTGCGTCGACATCCCCGTAGGTATCGCTCCGGAAGCCGATCTGGGTGGCGCTCTCGCGCCAGCAGGTTTCCTCGATATGCTCGAAGCCACTGCCGACGAAGTCGTTGATTACGCCGTTGGAGACGGTGATCCTGCCCTGCCAGGCCGCCACGCGGTAGCGGTCCTTGACCCGTGCCCCGCCCCAGCGGAGCCGGATCCGGCGCTGCGAGTAACCCAGTTCCTGCTGCAGGTCGCGGCGCCAGATTGCGCCTCCGTGGTCGTAGGCGATAATCTCATCCCAGCCGGCATTGCCGAGGAATCGGTATTCCACAGTCGCCTTGCCGGTGTGCGGAAACTCATCGCCCATGATGTAGGTGCCGCAGCGGGTGATGCCGAATGTGCGTTCGCCGGTGGAGGCAAACGTATGCCGGGCGCGCAGCGCCTTGGCGATGTCCTGGCGGGTGAGCGCCGGGGCGATCACGCCGGAAATGCCGCCCTTGGTGCCGAAAACGGCTGTCCCGGGCACGCCGCCGCCGCAGCGGCCGCGGTGCTCATCACCCGCCATGGAGGCGCCGATTTTGTAGCCGCGCGCCATGGCATCCTGGTACAGCCATCCGAAGTGGCCCCATGATGAACCGATCTCGATGAGCCGTTCGAGCTTGGGGTGGTGCCAGTCGAGAATGCAGCGTCGTCCCCCGACGTGGGGAATCAGCAGGTGCCCCTCGGGATCCTTCGCGTACGCGGCCCAAAGTTCCTCGAGCGGCCAGGCGCCGGGTTCGACCTGGGAACCCTTGGTGTCCTCGTTCCAGTCCACCGAGCGCACATGGTCGCCGTTCTTCAGGAACGGAAACTCGGGTTCACCGTCATGCAGGAACACGACGTTATGATCGCCGCCGGCGCAGGAACTGCCGCACCACTCGGTGCCCGGATAGGCGACAAAGGAACCATCGGTGCTGATTTTGCGGATCAGGCTGACGGTTTCCTGCCAGCGCTCGGTGGTGATGTTGAAATCGTTGTGCGCGAATGCGAGCACGTCGAGGCCGGTTACGTCGCGCCCGTAGGTCAGGTTGTAGCGCGTGCTGTTCGTGCCGATGGTGTCCTCGGAGTGCACGTGCAGGTCGGTGTAGTAGATGCGCGGCATGCCGAGCTTCTTGTCGATGGTGACGAAGAAGGTTTTCGGCTTGACCCTGGGATGATGCGGCAGGGATGCGGTCACGGCAAGCTCTCCGGCCTCGCGCGCCGGCAGGTCCTCGAGCAACAGCACCGCCCAGCCCTGGTTGGACAGCTCCGTTTTCTTCTCGTACACCGGCCTGCCGTTCAGCGTGGCGCTGATCTCGATCTGTTCGCCCTGGTTCCAGCAGGTATTGCCCCACTCGTCCTCGGCGCGCACGCGCAGCGGGAACTGCTCCCCGGAGCGGACCAGACGCGGACCGGCCCATTGCAGCTGTGCCGGGACGCCGGGTACGACCTGGATCACGAGGTCGGGCCGCACGGCCGCAAAGCGCGAGGTGCCGAGCGGATCGACATAGCAGCGGATCCGGAAATTTTCCTCGACGAACGTCTGCACCCGCGTGCCCGGACCGCCGAAGCGCCGGTCGCCGAGCCGGATTACGATATGATCGCCGGCCTTGAGGTAGCCGTCGAAGGTGTCCACGATCACCGCCTTCTGGAACGGGCGTTCATGGCCCTTCTGGTCGAAGCGGACCTTGATAGCCTGGACGGTTGCCGGAGACTGGCCCGCGAGCAATGGCCCGGCATGATACTCGGCCGATATGTAGTTCGCCCCCTTGGGGTCGCTCGTCTGGAACAGGGCCCAGTCGGAATAGAACCGGAACGTTGCCTTGAACCACGATCCGTCCGCCATGCCGGAGGCGCCGACCTCGTAGTCTATGATGATTTCCTGCCAGGAACCGGCGACAACCTTCTCGACATTGCAGTGCACTGTTCCGAGGAAGGGCATGTCCTTGGTCTTGGCATACAGGCCTGGCGGGGCGATGTACTGGCCGAGGCACTTTTCGAGTTCGCTGTCTGTCATCTTTTTCATGAGTTTCTCCTGCATCAATACGAATGGCCGGGCGGTGTTGGCGGTGTCCGGGGCGCTACATCGGAAATCCGATCAGCTTGAGCCACACGGGCTGGACGAGTATTACGTAGACGTTGGCAATGATTGTCAGCGGGGCGCCGAATTTGACGGCCTCCCAACCGGAAGTCCCCGATGCGCTCCAGGCGATGAGGAATGCCGTGATCGAAATCGGCAGGAAAAACGCGTACTGCATGCAGTTGATGACGACCAGCGAGAACGGCAGGACGTTGACGTGCAGCACCCCGGCCAGCCCGACTGCCAGCGGTACGAACGCTGCGCCTGCTGCCACCGCGCTGACGATGCCGGCCCGGGGAATGTGGAAGCTGAATATCAGCAGGAAAAGCACCGCCAGGATCGGCAGGCCGGTGTTCTGGAACGGGACGATCACGCCGTGTGCCAGCCAGGTGACCGTGCCGGCGGAATAGAGCGCGGTGCCGAGAGAGATCGCTCCGCCGAGCAGCATAAGCACGTCCCACAGCATGTATTTGCTCACGTCGTCGTATTTGATGCCACCCCATGGCGTGAACATCAGCGACGATGCCAGCAGGGCGGTCATGCCTGGCTTGACCCAGCCCGTTATCCACAGCGTCATCCCGAGGGCAAGGCACAGCAACGTCCAGATCTCGGGCCAGGTGATGCTCCCCAGCTCCCGTTTTGTGGCAGCCATGCCCGCTTCGAGACCCGGTATGTCCAGTTTCTGAAGCTTGAAGTAGCGGATCACGTAGAGGTAGAGGATCGGCAGCAGGCCCCACAGAGGGAGATTGAGCCAGAACCATTTCGCCCAGGAGATGCTGATATGCTGTGTGGTCTTGAGATACGCCGTGAGTATCAGGTTCGGAAATGCGCTCGTGAGCATCAGTGGCCCGATGAACAGGGGCACCAGTCCCGCGATCAGATAGAGTACCGCAGTGTTGATGCGCTTCACCTCGGGCAGGTGCTCCTTGCCCTCGGTGAGCGATGAGATGCCCTTGCACATGGGTAGAAACAGGGCGCTTTCATTCACGACCGGCAGGAACGGCTGTGTGGCGACCTCGGCGAGCATGAGTCCGAGCAGCACCCGGGTCACGCGGTTCGATCTCATCGCAGACGCTACGGAGCAGGTGATTCTCTTGCCGAGTGGCGTGCCCATCATGACTGCTGCGATGGTGAAGGCGCCCGCGGCAAGAAAGAAGATGTCGGTGTTGAATGCCTTGAATGCGTTCGGAACCTTGATGTGCGCGAACACCACCAGCAGCAGCGGCGAGGCCAGGCCCACCACGGCCTTGGGCAAGGCGCCGGAGACCATGCAGACGATGAACCAGAGGAATACGCCGAGCACTGTCTGCGCTTCAGGCTTCAGGCCGGAGATCGCTGGTCCGTAATGCAGTCCCAGCAGGACGGAAAAGGCGATGATAAGCCCCATGATCTGTCTGGTGCGAACGCCGGATGCGACGGCTGTCTCCGGTCTAGCGGTATTGGCTGCTGCAGTTTCCATGATGGGTCCCCTGTGCGCTTGTAAGATGTGCCGACCTGTTTTGATGGATTGCATTGATGCCGATATCAGTAACTAGAATGAGAATACAGGAAGTTTCGGCGGCGGTATGTCACAGGAGTGACAACCCGGCCGGCGGTTGCGGGACGTGGCCGCCGGCCCGGGCGCCAGTGCCTCGGAAAACGCGGAAATCCAGCCCCGAGGGGGCTTCTGGGCAGCGGTATAATAAAGGTATGCAACACCGACGTCCGGTTCTATAAAAAATTGTCGTCCAGGCGACAATTTTTTATAGAATGCCTGATCAATACTGGATGGTATAACGGTACTGGAGGGACGTCCGATGTTCGAAGGTTTTGATCCGCCCTGTGCAGTTGCCGACCCGGTGTTCACGGCACCGTCGGATATCTTTTCCAGGATCGCCCCGGAGGATTTCGCCGATCTCCTGGCGCTCGCCACGGTCCGCCACATCGACAAGGGGGAGTTCGTCTTCCGGGCGGGTGATCCCGGCCGGAATGTCTACTTCCTGCGCGGGGGGCGGGTGAAGATCTACCAGGCTTCGGCCCTCGGACGGGAGGTGATTCTGTGGTTCTGTTTCCCAGGAGAGATCTTCGGACTGACCGAGGTGGTGCAGGGCGGGGGCAGGGTGGTGAACGCCCAGTCTTGCGAGCGGGCCGAAGTGCTGTGCATCGCGCGTACGCAGTTCAAGGATTATCTCGAGTCCCACAGCGCGGTATCCTTCGTGGTCATGCAGGCGCTGTCCTGCCGCATGCGTGTCCTGGGCGACATGCTCGTCAACCTGATCGATGACGACGTGAACAGCCGGATCATCAAGCTGATGTTGCGGCTCAGCGCTTGTCACGGATCCCGGGTTGGGGACGAGGTGCACCTCAATATCCGCATGACCCATCAGGAGATCGCCGACATGGTGGGTACCGCCCGCCAGACGGTCACCAAGGTGCTGAGCGATCTGAAGCAGCGGGGTGTGCTGAGCATCGAAAACCACCGCATCCGCATCCGCAGTCCGGAACTGCTGAGCGAGCATTCGCGCACCGCCTGAACCGCGGTTGCGCCGCCGTCAATCGTCCGGACGCAGCAGCCCGTGGCTGCGATAGATGTCGGTAACCCGGGAACCCATCAGGTGCTCGAGCAGTTTACCGCCCCAGGACCCGCCGTCGCCGGCGACGCCGGCATGAAAACGGCTTGTCTCGTTCCACGGGCTCGGCCCGGGCTGCGGATTTCCGCCGTCCAACGCGACGATCTCGAAGAACTCAGGAAAGATGCGCGTGTAGCGCAGGGCAAGATGGTAATAAAGTATGGCCGCGTCGGCTCGGTCCGAGGCGAGTGCCTGGGGTGCCTCACGATGGTGGATTGCCTGCCCGTGCAGGACGTGCCCGTCGGTGCCGTCCAGCCGCCCGGCCATCGCGGCCACGTCGAGTCCTCTTGCCCGGCACAACTGTAGCAGGGTCGCACGGTAGACCACGTGGCTCGCTGCTTCGGTGCGCGGGTTGGAGATGAATAGCCGCACGTCGTCGCGGTATAGCGAACCGACATCGCCGATAAGCTTCGGGTTACCCTTGCGCACCAGCAGCACATTGCCGCAGCTGCGCATGAAGGGTGCGTGGCGGATAATGCGTCCCGACTGCGCGAGTTGGTCGAACAATCCGGGCGGGCTGATCACCACGTGGGGCGTTACCGGCAGTCGCAGGTTGCCGAGCCGCAGGGCTCCGTGCTTCAGGACCTGCAGCAGGACTCCGGGCGGCAATGTCACGTAGAACACGCCATTGGTTTCAGGATGGCTGCCCACGAAATCCTGCAGCGTCTGTTCCAGTGCCA
Organism: Gammaproteobacteria bacterium; assembly: GCA_028068195.1. Taxonomy (GTDB): domain Bacteria; phylum Pseudomonadota; class Gammaproteobacteria; order Acidiferrobacterales; family UBA6901; genus JAJYCY01. The sequence continues at coordinate 7,701 of JAPTTX010000027.1, read as the reverse complement.
TGTGGTGATTGCCGTCCGACAGAACCGTCACCCCGGCGTGTACCGGATCGCCGTGAAAATCCAGCGCGATGTTGGAGCCATGGTGGGACCAAAGGGCGTCGGCGGGCGCGGCGGGCCAGGGAATTTCCGGGGGCCAGGCGAGCGGGTCAGTCGTCATGGTCGGCACGATGTCCTTGGTTGTTCACGCCCGGCATTGCCTGGGTTGCGCAGCTCAGCGCGATTTAGTGCGCAGGGCCTCGTCATTGAAAGCCCCGTCTATTGCATGGATGATTTGCTGCACCATGCGGAAACTCTCCACCGGTGCGTCGTCTTTCATGTACTGCAGACGCAGTGGCCCGAGAGCCGTAATGCTGCCGGCGCGATCCACGGACGAGTGCTCGTCGGTACAGTGGTTGCCCGCGGCGATGTCCCGGATGATGCGGCCGGACAGGGGATCGGAATGCCGGCCGGCAAGTGCCTTGGCCAGCGTTTCCCCGGGAGGGCCGTTCAGTATGTCGAACGCAGTGTTCTGATCCAGATAGTCCAGCAGTTCAGCAAGAGTCATGGGGCTCACCTTTCCGCTCCGGGGCTGCCGCAGGGCGGGCGCAGCCTGTGTCTGCCGGAGGCGCAGGCTTGCGGGACGGGCCGGTTGAACCGGGCGTCCCCCGGCGCTGCGGATATGATACCCGAGTTTGGGTGCTACGGTGACTCTCGGTGTGGGTCTGCCCGGATTGCCGGGCCGGTCGCGATCCGGCAGCGCAGGGAATGTGCATGCCGTGCCGATGCCGTTCATTCGTCGCGATGGCACGGCGCAGTGTGCGGGTATTCTTGCCGGGCTCCGTTTGGATTCCAGGGATGCTTTGGTGCGGGGGGAGCGGAGGCGCCGGATTTTTGCGCGCAGGAAGCGCGCCCACGTTGACCGGCGCCATTGTCGGGATTTCCATGCGTTTCCGGACAGATCATGGGCTACCGGCGAGACCAGAAGGCGACCGCCATTTCGGAACGAGATGAACCCGCGGTCGAAGAGGTGGTCGATGCCGGGTGTCAGCAGCAACCCGTTTTCGGCCTTCAGGCGGTCGTGATTGTTGCGGTAGTGCCACGGCCTGAAGCGGCTTGCGCGCCGATGCGCCGGCCGGTTCGCTGCGGTTGTGCGGCAGCCCTGTTCGAACCTGTGCACGTTCTTGTTGGGCAGGTCCTGTCCGGGTCTTCCAGGTTCGATGGCGGCCTCTCAGTGCCTGTCTGGTATGCATCCGCCCGCAGTGGCTACTGCAGAAGGTACTTCCCATCCCGCTAGCTCGACAACCGGACTCCCCGGGGTGCCGGTTGACCGACCGCAGCGCTGATCACTCTGCATGGGCAGCGTGACCGCACCCCGACCGGTGCAGCGGCGCGTATCGGGCAGGCAGCAGCGGTGCAAGACGCCCGATGAGATGGGCGAGGTGGGCCGGCTGCTGCAGGCGGCGATAGCAGGCATCCGCGTTCCCGCCGACCTCGCTGCCGTGGGCACCGGCAACTGCCGATTCGGCCGGGCCGGTACGCGCGTTGCAGCGGGGTTGCGCGACTGGGCGCCAGCGTAGCCAAGGATCAGGTCGCCAGGCGCCGCCTCGGGCATGAATGCGTGACAGGAATTGAGTCCGCCGCGGGTTCTGTGCGTGGGTGGCCGAGGTAGCCTCTGGCAAATTTCCGCTCGGATGTCTGGTTCTGATTGGCTTGCCTGTACCGCACCGGTGTGGGGGCTTGTTCCACGTTCGAGGATCAATTGAAGCATAGCCGGGGAATGTCCGCCCCGTCCTCCAGGCATTGACGGCTCTGCCGCGCGGTCCGCGCGAACCCGGACCGGTTTTACACAACTTTACCGGATTTTGCCCGGCTGCTACCCACGCTTGCAGCAGAGGTTGCCATAATCGGCGCCACAGGCAGCATGGCTGCCCTGATGGCATCGACCGGCCGGCCGGTGCCGATTTCGGATTTTTCAAGGAGCACAGCATGAACAGACGAAAATTGGTTTACGCCGCAATCCTGGCTGGTGGGATCGCCACCGTCGCCATCGGCGTCGCTACCGCTGCGCCTTTCCGTGGCTGCGGTGCGCACTTCCATGGTTTGCCCGGTGCCGGTTTCCGCCAGGGTCCCTGGGGCCGCGGGATCATGCGTCGCCTGGACCTGAGCCGCGCGCAACGCGACCAGATATTCAAGATCTTCTATGCCGCGGAGCCGGTCATCCGCGAGAAACGGATAGCCCTGCAGCACGACCGGCGGGAGCTGGCTGCGGCAACAATGACCGCCCATTATGATACCCGTCTGGTTCACGTGCTCGCCGGCGCTATTGGCAAGACCCAGTCGGAATTGATGGTGATCCGCAGCCAGGCGTTCAACCGTGCATACCAGGTGCTGACCCCGGAGCAGCAGACCCGGCTCTTGCGATGGCGGCAGCGGCAGGACTGGAGCTGAAACGCGTCTACCAGACACCGCGGTCCGCACGTGCCGGCGATCGGCGCCGGGTCGCGCGGGCCCCGGTCTGGCCGTGCACGGCAGATTGCCACGAACCCGGGGGAGCCGCTTGGCCGGGTGAGGGTGGGAATGTGACGCGCTTGGCACGGATGGGTGGAAACGGGCTTTCAGGTCTATGGCGCAATTGCCCGCGCGCCTTGACGAACTTTTACCCAATGCCTTCCTTGCAGTGGCGCAATCGTTGATTTGCATCAAAGCCGGTGATGTGCCGCCGCCGTATGGTGCGCCCATGGTGGACAGTGGGTTGATGTCAGGACAAAGTAGCCGGGCGGCCGGTTGTGGGCACGAACAGGGAATGTGGTGCCAGGGGGCATGGTCGAGCGCGGGTGCCGGCGGGCGGCCAGGCGACGCACGCACGGCTGTGGGGACGGGTAGCGGAGGGCGGCGATGAGCTGGCAGCGCCGGACTTCCGCAGCAGGCCTGCTCTGTGTGTGGGCAGGGCTTGCGGCATGCAGTTTCGAGCCGCCGCTGCGGCTGCCGCGGATTGCTTCCGGTCCCGGCTACACTGCCGGCGCGCCGCCGCAGCGTACCGCGGCTGCCGCTGCAGCGGGTGGTGCCTCCCAGCAGTTCGTATACGGGCACATGCTTTCCCGTCAGTGGTGGCGGCTGTTCCATTCCCGGCGGCTGGATGCAGTGGTGCAACGGGCGCTGCGCAACAGCCCCACCATCGCGGCGGCCCGGGCGCAGCTGCGTCAGGCACAGGCCAGCATGGAGGCCAACGCCGGCATCTTTTATCCGCAGGTCAGCGCCAGTCTGGGTGCGTCGCGCCAAAAGAGCTCCGGCGCAAGTCTCGGCAACCGGTTCCCCGGGTTTACGTATTCTCTGTTCACGGGCGGCGTGGACGTCACCTATTACCCGGACATCTTCGGCATCAATCGTCTGGTCTATCGTGGCAGCCGGGCACAAGTGGTTTATCAGCGCTACGAGTTGGCGGCTGCCCGCCTGACCTTGAGCGGCAACGTGGTCAATGCTGCCATTGCCGAGGCAGCGGCCGCGGCCCAGATCGCCGCCACCGAGGACATCATCACCCGGGAGCGGGAGCTGCTGGTCCTGACCCAGGCCCAGTACCGGGGCGGCGGAGCCCCCTATGTCAACGTGCTCACACAGCGCGCGCAGCTGCTCGCAAACGAAGCGACCCTGCCGCCGCTGCAGCAGCAGCTGGCGGTCTCGCGGCACCTGATGGCCATCCTGGGCGGCGAGCCACCGAGCCGGCGGCGGGAACCGCCGTTCACGCTGGACGATCTGGCCTTGCCGGAAGAGATCCCGGTGTCGCTGCCATCGACCCTGCTCCGCAGCCGGCCGGATATTCAGGCTGCGGTGCAGCAGATGCGTTACGCTCTGGCGCAGATCGGAGTAGCCAAGGCGCAGTTCTTTCCGGTTGTTAACCTGTCGGCTTCTGCGGGAACGAGCAGCGCGACGACCGGAGCGTATTTTGACTCGTCCAGCAGCGTGTGGGGTGTCGCCGCATCCCTGGCGCAGCCGATCTTCGAGGGGGGCAAGCTAAAAGCACAGGAAAGAGGCGCCTATGCGGCGTATGACGCAACCCTGGCGGCCTACAAGGCCACGGTGCTCGGCGCCTTCCAGCAGGTGGCCGATGCCCTGCGTGCTCTGGAACATGATGGGGAGGCGGTGCGGGCCCAGTACCGCAGCTTGCAGACGGTGCGGCAGGAGCTCGAGGTCGCTCAGGCCGGCTACCGCGCCGGCAGCACAGACTACCTTTCCCTGCTCAATGCCGAAGTGGCCTACCAGAACACGCGCATTGCCTCAGTGCGTGCCGTAGCCCAGCGTTACCAGGATACTGCAGCGCTGTTTGTGGCGCTCGGCGGGGACTGGCAGCAGGGCCGACCGGATGGAGCGCCGGGTGTGTCGCCGGATCAGCCGCATCCGCAGACGCCGGGAGCGGCGCAATGAGCGGCCTGCTGCGCCTGGCGCTCAAGCTGCTGCTCAGCGATCGCGGGAAGTTCGTGACGCTCGTGATCGGGATCACCTTCTCGGTGTTTCTCATGATGCTGATGACATCCATGTTTTTCGGGATCATTGAGCATTCCGCCGCCAACATCATCAACGTCGGCGCGAAGATGTGGGTGATGGATCCGGATGTCCAGACCCCCCAAAACGCGATTCCCATGCCGGATTACGTGCTGGATGCGGTGCGCAGCATTCCCGGCGTGGAATATGCAATGCCGCTGTACGTCGGTTCCGGCCTGGTTCACCTCAACAATGGCAGCTATCAGGCGGCCACGGTCGTCGGCCTCGATGACGCGACGCTCTTCGGGCGCCCGAACCTGATCCAAGGCAACATACTGGATATTTACAGAAACGATGGCTTCATCGTTGTGGATGACGGCAACTACGCCAAGCTCGACAGCCCGAAGATTGGCACGACGTTCGAGATCAACGATCACCGCGGAGTCATTACCGGTATCGCACGGGTGTCCATAGGCGGCCTGTTCGGCCTGCCCACCCTGTATACCACCTATACGCGGGCGACGCAGGATCTGCCGTCCACGCGCTACCTGACGTCCTTCATCCTGGTGCAGCCGAAGGCCGACCGCGATGTCGTGCCCATCGAGGCGGCGGTGAAGAAGCTCGGCTATCTCGCCGTCACGGACCAGCAGTTTGTGCAGCGCAACGACCGGTTCTACGAATTCCAGACCGCGCTCGGAACCAACATTCTGATCATGACGCTCATAAGCTTTATCGTGGGGCTGTCCATTGCCGGCGAGACCTTCTACATGTTCGTCCTGGACAATCTGGAGCGCTTCGGGGCGCTGAAAGCCATAGGCGCCAAGAGCGGCGAACTGGTGCAGATGATTTTTTTCCAGTCACTGGTGGTCGGATTCCTCGGCTTCGGTCTGGGCGTGTTGCTGTCCTCGGCGCTGATTGCCTTCGGCAAGCTGCGGATTCCCAACTACGCGGCGGTCATCACCTACCAGAACCTGTTCATGGCGCTCGTCATGGTTCTGGTCATCTCCGTGTTCTCGGCCTATCTCGGCATCCGGAAGGTCATCCGCATCGATCCGTTCAGCGTGTTCCGGGGTTGACATGATCGTGGACGTGCAGAAGGTGACCAAGTGGTTCGGAGAGGAATCGGCCCGCACCTACGCGCTGCGAGAAGTAAGTATCGATGTGGACTTCGGTGAAATGCTCTATATCGTGGGTCCGTCCGGATCCGGCAAGACCACCCTGCTCAGCGTCATCTCCGGAATTCTCCGTCCCAATGCCGGCAGCGTGATCGTCGAGGGCAAGGATATCTGGACCCTGGACAGTGACGCGCTGGCGGATTTCCGGCTGCACGAGGTCGGCTTCGTCTTCCAGGACTACCATCTCTTTCCGCGGCTTACGGTGGTCGAGAACATAGCCGTGCCGCTCATCCTGCGACGCGTACATTGGGATGAAGGCCTGCAGAAGGCGCGCAAGATCCTGGAGGTCGTGGGGCTCTCGGGCAAGGCCGATCTGCCGCCGCAAAAGCTGAGCGGTGGCGAGCAGCAGCGGGTGGCCATCGCCCGGGCCATCGTGGCGGAGCCGGATCTGCTGATCCTCGATGAGCCCACGGCATCCCTGGACGGGGATACCGGCAAGAAGATCCTGGCGTTCGTGAAGAACAACATCCTGAATGAACGGCGGGCCATCATCGTCGTCACGCACGATGACCGGATCTACGAATACGCCTCGCGCATCGTCCATATGGAAGACGGGCGCGTTACTGACCATACGGGAGCCGGCCCATGAAACACAGGATCCTCTTCGCAGTGGCCTTCCTCGGGATTATCGTCGGCCTGGCAAGCGCCTATCTCTATCAGCAGAAGCTGCCGGTGCATGCGCCCCTGGCGCCCAGTCGCGATCCGTATACCGACGGCATTTATGCCGAAGGCATAATCCAGAGCCCCCAGGAGAGCGGCGAAAACATCAACATCTATCCGGACGTTGCCGGCACGGTCACGCACATATTCGTGCAGGAAGGCCAGACCGTCGATCGGGGCGCGCCGCTGCTGGCGATCGATGATTCCGTGCAAAAGGAGATCGTGGCCGAGGATCGGGCCAAGATCGGTGCGGCGCAGGCCGCTCTCGTCTATCAACGCGATCAGCTGGCGATACTAGAAAAGGAAATTGCCATCGATCCCCGGGCCGTGAGCCGGATGACACTGGTGACCGCCCAGGACAATGTGCTCGTGGCCCGGCAGAATCTCAAGGTGGCAGTCAGCACCCATGCTGCCGACCAGGCCCTGCTCGACAAGTATCTGGTGCACGCCCTTGTTCCGGGTACTGTGCTGCGGGTGTGGGCTGGGGTGGGCAGCTATGTCTCGGCCCAAGGTGTCTACGGTACCTACTCACAGGGCATGGACCCCGTGATCACCATGGGCAGAGAGAGCTCCTATTTGCAGGTGCAATGCTACCTGGATGAGATCCTCGTGCCGCGGCTGCCGCCAGCCCGGGACATAGCCGCGAAGATGTTTGTCCGGGGCGCCAATAATGTCAGTATTCCGCTTCAGTTCGTCAGAATACAGCCGTACGTGACCCCGAAGATCGAGCTGTCGGACCAGAGAACGGAGAAGGTGGACGTGCGGGTGCTGCCGGTCATCTTCCAGTTTCAGGTCACGAAAGGAATCAACCTGTATCCCGGAGAGCTGGTGGATGTCTATATTGGGAAGAAATCCTGACTGCAGACATGTACCGCGCCGCCAGGTTCCTGCCGCGAGCACGGCCGTCGCCGGATCGCGTCGTGCGGTATCCGGCCTCAGGCCTCTAGCGGGCGGACCCGGGCTATCATAGTGTTCCAGACTTCAACTGCTTCGGCGATGGCGGCGGCCTCATCGCGGCCCTCGGCCGGAACCGCCGGGCCGATCTGTCCGCATACGGGGCAGACCACGCGGTAGACGACCTCCTCGCGCCCGTCTTCGGTGCGGCGGGTTTCACGATGCACATCGCTTGCGGCGCCACAGGTACAGTGTCGTGTTCGCATAGGTACGGACAGTTCAGCGGATTGGCCGGTTCACAGCGGCTATTGTACTGTACCGGGCGCCCGGCGGAAACCTCCGCCGGGCGCATTGCCAGCACGTGCCGGCGGTGACTAGGACTGCGGCCGCTCCCGCACCCTGCGCACCGCCCGCAGCTGCGCCACCGCCTGGGCGAGCTCGGCCTGGGCGCGGGCATAGTCGAGGTCGGACTGGCGGTGCTTCAGCGATTCCTCGGCCGCGGCCTTGGCCTTGAGGG
>JAPTTX010000020.1:0-23256 GCA_028068195.1 Gammaproteobacteria bacterium | reverse complement strand
CAAACCGTTTGAGAACACCTACGCGGAGTGGCGTGCGAGCCGGTTTGCCCGCGAGGGCGTCACGTGCCAGTCCTGCCACATGCCCCATCGACGGCATCTGTGGCGTGGTATCCATGATCCGGCGATGGTGCGGCACGGTCTTCGGATCTCCCTGCGCGTGACCCGCGTGGATGACACCGCAGCCGAGGCGCGCGCAGTCGTCCGCAGCGTCGCCATCGGGCACGACTTTCCGACCTATCTCGTTCCCAAGGTTTACGTGACCCTGTTCGCGATAGGGCCTGATGGCCGCGATGCCCGCGAGATCGCCAGGCAGGTGATCGGACGCAGCGTGAACCTGCAACTGACCCATGAGTTCTTCGACACACGCATACCTCCGGGCGGCAGGAGCGTGCTGACTGCACACCTTGCGCTGAAGCCGCTGCCGGCCACGCAAGTCCGCCTGCGCATCGAGGTCTCGCCGGGCGCGCACTATGAACATCTGTTCCGCCATGAGCTTCGCCACTCGCGGCGTTACGACAAGACCACGGTCGCCATCCTCCGGCAGGCGCTCGCGCAGACCATCGCCGCACGCTACCAGCTGCTCGACCTCGCAGTGCCTGTCCCCTCCGTTGTTGGAGATTCCAGGCGGGTTGTTGCAAATTGAAAGCGCCGCAAGGGCGCGGCCGCTAAATGCTACCAAATGCAACGCCCGGCCCGCTTCAATCCCGCTTAACTGACTGCTTTTAGGCGATATCGATCGCTGGCATGCAATGTGCTTTGCATGACACGCAAGGCACCGTCTGAGCAGCTCATCAACGACTGCATCGGCTGCCACGGGAGGGAGATCCTGGTTTCGAAAAAAAACGCCCGCTCACGCCGGCCTGATCGCCGACTTGCGCACGCACTCCGAAAGGCCTGTGCTGCCTGCCACCAGAGCAGGGACACGAGAGAATTCGTGCGGACTACAAAAGATCATGTGCATCCAAGCGGAAATAAGCGGGGAGGAAAGCTGATCACAACAATTTCGCTCCGGAAGAGCCGCATCGCAAACATCGTCCGGCGCGGGATCGTACCCATCGCGACTCTGGTCATGGCCGGCGCCGCCAGATCCGCGACGGAGGGAGTAACGCTACATTGCGGCCAAAACTACGTGGCCCTCGATTTCTACGTCCTGTCCCGGTATCTCAGCCGGAGCGATACGTCATCGAACGACTTTTCCGGTCCGAACAACTTTTCCTCCGGCGCAGCCGCATCTTGGCATACGAAGATGCCAACGTCACACCCGATGCAACGCGGTTCATCGTCGGAAAATTCAATCCTTTCATCCGCGAAAACCTGGCAGCCTGCTGCGAGCCGCTCACCGTCGATCGCGCAGGGCTGCTTACCTGCACGCCGCTCGTCGCGAGGCACGATTCCGCCACCGAAAAGCGGGGCAATTTGCACAACGCCATGTCCCACCGCCGTCTCGTAGCATTCATCGGGCGACCGGACAACGGCGCCTCACAATGCGGAACATCAGTGGGAACGCACATGCGCCACGTTAAACCGGAAGGATCCGCTGGCCCCATCGCTGCAGTATTTCAGCGCGGCCACACTCGGCCTGCAACTGCGCATGTGGGCGTATTGGCTGCGGGTATCGAAGACCGCCGGCTGCTGACCGCACCGATATGGCCCCCGGTCGCGGCTGGCAGCAACAGGAGTCGCGCGTGGACAAGATCCTGATTATCATGACCAGCGGGCCGGAGACGCCGCGCCGCTGCGCTACCCCGTTCTTCTTTGCCACCTTGGCAGCGGCGATGGACCTCGAAGCACGAGTTTTCTGCACGATTGACGGCACCCTTCTGCTGAAGAAGGGTGTTGCCGAGCAGGTTTTCCCCAAAAAGGACGGACAACCAGCGAGCTACTTCATCAAGCAGGCCATGGACGCCGGAGTCACCTTCGCTGCTTGTACGGCCTCCATGGCGCTGCACGATCTCAAATCGCAGGACCTGATCGACGGTGTCGCGCTGGTCGGCGGCGCCACGATGTGGCAGATGGCGCAGGAAGGAAAAACGCTTGTCTTCTGACCGGAACGTGGCGGAACCGTGGCGGTGAAGAATGCATTATGCATTGATTCACATTGACCTTTGTCAATGTGAATACGCTGAATACCCAGATAATTGTGCATCGCCGGGCCGTGGAGTCCATTGATGTCACAGCCGTTGCAGGGTGAGCCGCCACCTGCTCCCGTCAGGATTTCCATGGGGTGGATGGATTTTCTGCGGGGTTTCTTTCACCCGCCCCTGGAAACCAGCGAGTTCGCCGAACTGCTGGGCACGGCTCAGTCCTCGGTCGTGTTCAATCACTATCGCGCCCGACTCATCCTTTCCCGGGTGCGGGTGCTGGCCATTGTATTCGCCGTGCTCGTTCCGATTTGGATACCGGCGGACATGCTCGTCCTTCCGGGCCCGGTGTGGCGACCGCTCGCGCTTGGACGTATCGCTGCCAGCGCGTGCTTTGCGCTGCTGGCCCGCTATGGGTGCCGCACGCCTACCACGGCCCAGGTGCGCGCGGCGGTGGCATCGCTGTTCTTGATACCTTCCATGTTCTTTCTGTTGTCCCACGCGGTGCTGTTGAACGCGCGCCTCAGCTGGGACGGAGCGATTCTGGCGAGCGGCTACGCCTTTCTTCCGTTCGTGGTGGTGGCCGGAGTGAGCCTGTTTCCGCTTACAGCACCGGAACTGGCAATGCTGCTCGTGCCTTTGCTTGCCGTCGCCAGCATCCCGATAGCCGAAGGAACCGGTTTCCCAATGCCGGCATTTGACGGTGCGGCAGTACTATGGCTGCTCACTCTGGTCGCCGGGGTTGGCGGACTTGCCGCCATCGGCCAGATGATCCTGCAGCGCACGCTGTTTGCCCACTCCGTCATGGACCCGCTGACCGGCCTGCTCAACCGCCGGGGCTTCCGGGAGGTCCTGATGCGAGAGCACGCCCGTGCCGTACGCAATCACGAAGCGTACAGCCTGTTCGTGGTCGATGTAGACCACTTCAAGCTGTTCAACGACGGCTATGGCCACAGCGTGGGCGACCGGGCACTGGCACAGGTGGCCGGGGCCCTCCGCCAGACGCTTCGTGCGCACGACTGGGCCGGCCGCTGGGGCGGCGACGAGTTTCTTTGCCTCTTGCCTGGCGTCGATTCGGAGACTGCCTGGTCGGTCGTGCAACGGCTTCGGCATCAGATCGACGCCCTGACGTTCACCGCCGGAGGTCATCCGGTCGCCTTGACGGTAAGCATCGGGCTCGCCGGGTTTCCGCGCGACGGAGACAGGATCGACGTGCTCCTGGCCAAGAGCGATGCTGCCCTGTACCGGGCCAAAAATCTCGGACGCAACCAGGCCGCCCAGGCCGACAGCCGCGCCCCGGAGCTCTTCACGCTCGGCCGCCAGATCGAAGAGGCGATTGCCGAGGGCAGGCTCCGGCCGGCTTATCAGCCGATCATCAACCTGCAGAGCGGACAGGTGGTGGCCGAGGAGGCGCTGGCGCGCCTGGTCCGGCCGGGCGGGGCGGTGGTGGCGGCCGCGGAATTCATGGCCGCAGCCGAAATCCTGCAGCTGGGCCCGCGCATCGATACCGCGGTGTTCCAGCAGGTTCTCGCACGCTGCGCTGCGCAGCCGCGTACCGGGACATTGCATCCCCTTCAGTTCATCAACTCTTCGGCGGCACTGCTGCACGACCGCGAACTGATACAGGAATGGCTGGACGGGATCCGGTGCGGCGATGAGCTCTGCGGCGGTTGCCTCAATGCCGAAGGCAGGCAACCGTTCGTGATCGAAATCACCGAACGCGAGCTGCTTGGCGATCCGAAGGAGATTATCCGCAACCTGCAGCCCTGGCTCGATTTCGGAATCCGGCTGGCCGTTGACGACTTCGGCAGCGGGTACTCGTCATTTCTCTATCTCGCGGACCTGCCGATATCCTTTCTCAAGATCGAGATGCAGCTGGTCCAGCGCGTACGATCCGAGCCCCGCATCCTGACGATGCTGAAAGGCGTGGCGAACATCGCCCGGGATCTGGGTCTGACCACCATCGCCGAAGGCATCGAAGACGCGGCTACTGCACAGCGGATCCGCGAAGCCGGCATCGACTGGGGCCAGGGCTATTATTTCGGACACCCCGCACTCAGTCCTGCGATGGACCCGGATGGCCCACCTTCCGGGAGTCAGGCTGCCGGCACCGCCGGGGCTGAATCGCATCGGTCCGGCTGACCGATTGCGGAACGACGCCGGCGCTGCATGCCGGTGATTCGGCTATCCGACCGGACGGATCTGGCCTGCACTGTCGGAATTGCGGGAACCCCCCACCGCATGATGCCGCCGCGAAGGCAGCAACAAGCAGAGGGGTGGGTTGCGCATCAAGACCGCAGGCGCCATGCGTAACGCCGTGGCGCCTGCGGGACATTCACAATTACTTGACGTCCAGCGCCTTGAGCGTGGCCTTGTTGGCATAACCTGTCGCCTTCAGACCATGCTTGGACTGGAATTCCTTCAGCGCTGCGCGCGTTTTCATGCCCATCTTGCCGTCCACCTTGAGCATGGCGCCGGCCTTGTTCAGCGCTTCCTGGATCGCCTTAACGCGGGCGCTCGCTGCCATCCCCGTGTGCATCTTCTTCGTCGTCTTCATCGTACCCGCCGCCTGCGACGAGCAGGGATTGGCGGGCATCTGAGCCAGTGCCGTAACCGGAACAACAGCAACTCCGGTGGCCAGGATGACGGCGGCGCCGATCAGGGTCGCGCGGAAAGATTTTTTCATGGTGTCTCCCGTAGATGGATTGTTTGCCTGGGTTCCCTTCCGTCCGCCGCCAGAAATTCGGTCATGCACTAAGAACCACACAGCCTCGTCCGGCGGCGGGAAGGGTGCATCAGTATACGCTATGGAGCATTTGTGCCATATGCCCCGGCGACGTCTGCGACAAACTGCCCGCCGCCCGGCATGCCATTAGATCCGGTCTAGACCCCGTCGAGAGGCCGGTCCGCACGCGGCACAGCCCCGATACGAAATCCCTGCCGGCGGGTACAGGCGCAGTTGCCCGATCCGGATCGGGCCGGAAAGGCCGATTCGGGTCCCCGCCGCAATGCGTCGCAGGAAGTTCGGACGGTCCACGTGGTCCACGCTGGACCGGCTGATGCGCCCCCTTCTGGCGCGGCCTCCCTCTTGGCACCGCATTCCTTCCGCACGCTACCGCGAGCCTCCTGTTGCGACGCTCACCGAGAGCGCCGCTGCCCCGCGCTGCGGCAGCCCGGAGGGGTCAGGCTCTCCTCGGGAACATCCGGGCCAAGCAGGTTGTCGGCCGCAATTGTCCGTAGCGGCAAGCCGGTCCCGTCACGACGAAATCCCGATTTGGGCGAATCGCCACTTTGGCATATATTAATATGTTCCCCTGGAAGCGGAAATGCCATGGAATACCGTCCACACAGCGCCGGCTACCTGCGCATTCGCGGGGCGCGCACGCACAACCTGCAAAACATAGACGCCGATCTCCCGCGCGATCAGCTAATTGTCATTACCGGACTTTCGGGATCCGGCAAGTCATCGCTCGCGTTCGACACGCTGTACGCAGAGGGCCAGCGGCGCTACGTCGAGTCCCTGTCGGCCTATGCGCGTCAGTTTCTGGCGATCATGGAGAAGCCGGACGTCGATCTGATCGAAGGCCTCAGCCCCGCCATTTCCATCGAGCAGAAATCCGTCTCCCACAACCCGCGTTCGACCGTGGGAACGGTGACGGAAATCTACGACTACCTTCGCCTGCTATATGCCCGGGTCGGTGAACCGCGCTGCCCGGAACATGGGCTAACGCTGGACGCCCAGACGGTCAGCCAGATGGTGGACCACATCATGGCGCTGCCCGAGGGAACACGCCTGATGCTGCTCGCTCCGCTGGTGCACGAGCGCAAGGGCGAACACGTCCAGTTGCTCGAGAGTCTGCGCTCCCAGGGCTATATCCGCGCACGCGTCGACGGCCACGTCGTCGAACTCGACGAAACTCCCGAGCTAGAGAAAAACCAGAAGCACAATATCGAGGCCGTCGTGGACCGCGTAGTCGTGCGGGCCGGACAGGAGCAGCGGCTAGCGGAATCGCTCGAAACCGCGATCAGGCTGGCCGAAGGCGTGGTGCGTGCAGTCACTCTGCCGGAAGGCGGCGCTCCGGCCGAGGAGCACATTTTTTCCGCACGCTACGCCTGCCCGCAGTGCGGCTACAGCCTGTCGGAACTAGAGCCGCGGCTGTTTTCCTTCAACAACCCTGCCGGCGCCTGTCCGTCGTGCGATGGCCTCGGCGTACGCCAGTTTTTTGATCCCCAACGCATTGTTGCCGACCCAAGCCTCAGCCTTCCGGCAGGCGCCATACGGGGCTGGGACCGGCGGAATGTATTCTACTTCCACATGCTCGAATGCCTTGCGCGGCATTACAAATTCGACTTGGAGGCGCCGTTCGAGGAACTGCCGGAGGAGGTACGCAAGGTCGTTCTCTACGGCAGCGGCGAGGAGTTGATCGCCTTCACCTATCTGAACGACCGTGGCGGTGCCCAGCGTCGCAGGCATCCGTTCGAGGGCGTGATACCCAACATGGAGCGGCGCTACCGGGAGACCGATTCCAACACCGTGCGTGAAGAACTTGCCAGAAATCTCGGATCGCAGCCGTGCCTCGACTGCAACGGCGCCCGTCTGCGGATCGAGGCACGCAACGTGTTCGTGGGTGACAGGCCGATCCAGGAGATCACCCGGCTTCCGGTCGCAGCGGCGCTGGAATTCTTTCGCGGACTCACGCTCACGGGCAAGCGCCGCGAGATTGCTGACAAGATCGTTGTGGAAATCGGCAATAGACTCGGCTTCCTCGTAAACGTGGGCCTAGACTACCTCGCACTCGCACGTTCGGCACAGACCCTTTCCGGAGGCGAGGCGCAGCGCATTCGCCTGGCTTCCCAGATTGGAGCAGGGCTTGTCGGCGTCATGTACGTTCTCGATGAACCGTCCATAGGCCTGCACCAGCGCGACAATGCCCGCCTGCTCGACACACTCCGCCATCTGCGTGACGTGGGGAACACGGTAATCGTCGTCGAGCACGACGAGGATGCGATCCGCGCCGCCGATTATGTGCTCGACATGGGGCCGGGTGCCGGCATTCATGGCGGACGGGTTGTCGCCCAAGGACATCCGGACGAAATCGCGCGCCAGCCGGCATCGATCACCGGCCGGTATCTCGCGGGCACCGAACGCATCGCCGTACCGGCGCGACGCACGCCGGCCGACGGGCAGCGTCAGCTCGTCATTCGGGGCGCGACGGGCAACAACCTGAAAGGCATGGATGTGTCCATTCCTATCGGACTTCTCACCTGCGTTACCGGTGTGTCCGGGTCCGGCAAGTCGACTCTCGTCAATGACACCCTGTTTGCGATCGCCACGCGCCATTTCCATGGAAGCAGCGTCGAACCAGCGCCCTGCGGGGGCATCGATGGCCTGGAGCACCTCGACAAGGTGGTCGACATTGACCAGAGCCCTATCGGGCGCACCCCGCGGTCCAATCCGGCAACCTATACCGGATTGTTCACGCCGTTGCGCGAACTGTTCGCCGGGACCCCGGAGGCACGTGCGCGCGGCTACACACCAGGCCGGTTTTCCTTCAATGTGCGCGGCGGACGCTGCGAGGCGTGCCAGGGCGACGGCCTGATAAAGGTGGAAATGCACTTTCTGCCGGACATATACGTACCCTGCGACGTGTGCAAGGGCATGCGCTACAACCGGCAAACCTTGGAAATCCGCTACAAGGGCAAGACCATCCATGAGGTCCTGAGCATGACAGTGGAGGAAGCTGCAGAGTTCTTCGATGCCATTCCGGTCATCCGGCGCAAGCTTGAGACGCTCATTGATGTCGGCCTTTCGTACGTCACGCTGGGACAGAGCGCCACCACGCTGTCGGGGGGTGAAGCGCAGCGCATCAAGCTGTCGCGCGAGCTGTCCAAGCGCGATACCGGACGCACCCTTTACATACTCGACGAGCCGACTACCGGCCTACACTTCCATGATATCAGGCAGCTCCTGGCGGTGCTGCATCGCCTGCGGGATCACGGCAACACCGTGGTCGTCATCGAGCATAATCTGGACGTCATCAAAACTGCAGATTGGATCATCGATCTCGGCCCGGAGGGAGGTGATGGCGGCGGCCGGATCATTGCCACCGGCACGCCCGAACAACTGGCGGAGCAGACCTCTTCCCATACCGCCCGGTTTCTTGGACCCGTCCTCGAACGCGACCGCAGCCTCAGCGCTCAGCGCAAAATTGGCTGACCTCGCTAGTTCCTGCTTGGATAGGCTGCGGGCGACGCACCCCGGCAAGCGCGGGGCGTTACTGCTTGGCGCTCCGGCACGCCCAAGCCGTGTGAAGGCGGGCTTCTGCGGTACCCGGGAATGCCCCTACTGCATTTGCACCGCATCTCCGGGCTTCAGGCCGAATGTCCCGGCAGCACTGCCCCCATTGACGGCAATCTCGACCAGCTCGCTCGAGTTGAAGTACCAGAAGGCCACTCCGGGCGCTACGGCACTGAATGTCCCCGCATGGCGCAGCGCCTGTCCGCGGATACGCAGGATCTGCCCCGGTCGGACGCTGCTGGTCCGCAGGCCGGTGATGGCGTTCCCGAATGCGTCTATGTATATCACTTCCGGCAGTTCCTCGGGCCAGTCGGCGCCGGCCGGGGCGGTAAGGTCCACCGGACGGGAATCGGGCAGGGTGCCGCATGCCAGCCGGGCCGCCACCGGAGCAAAGAGATCGCGTCCGTGGAACGAGCTGGACAGACGATCCGGACGCCACAGTATCTCCCGACAATCAACGCGCACCGCACGGCGCGCCAGGACATGAAATAGCCCGTTGTCAGGACCGACAAACCAGTACCCGTCGGCCCAAACCATTACGGCCCGGCGCGCACCGCCCACCCCGGGGTCGACAACGCACAAAAATACCGTGGAGACGGGGAACGGGGCGAGCAGGTTCGGCAGAAGATACGCGCCAGCCCGCACGTCCTGGCGGGGAACATCATGCAGCAGATCGACTACAGGAATGCCGGGCGCCAATCGCGCCAGTACAGCATGCAGCTGGCCCACGTACGGTCCGCCCAGGCCGAAGTCGGTAAACAAGGCAATCATATTGCCATGGTAACAGAGAGCGGGATGCAAGGATCACGCGCAACAAAAAGGGGCCGGCGAACGGCCCCTGCCCCTGTGATGCCGGCAGAAACCCGTTCTAGGCCTGCCTATGATTGCCGCCGAAACCCTGCGGCGATTTCGCGTTCAGCCTTTTGCCGCTGCTTCCCCGGAACTAACGGCCTCGCCAGCACCGGTCTCGGGTCGATCCACAAGCTGCACCAGCGCCATGGGGGCGCAGTCGCCGGCACGATAGCCGAACTTCAGGATGCGCAGATACCCGCCCTTTCGGTCGCGGTAGCGCACACCCAAGACATCAAACAGCTTCGTCACAGCCTCGCGGTCACGCAGGCGCGCAAAGGCCAGACGCCGGTTCGCGACGCTCGCCGACTTCGCCAAAGTGATCAGCGGCTCGGCGACACGCCGCAGTTCCTTCGCCTTGGGAAGGGTGGTCTGAATCTGCTCATGACGGAACAGCGACGCTGCCATGTTCTTGAACAGGGCTTCGCGGTGGCTGCTTGTGCGGTTGAGCTTACGGCCGCTCTTGTGGTGACGCATTGCTTATACCTCTCCCGTCAGGCGGATTCCTTCTCCGGAGCCTTGGTCTTGATCGATGTCGGTGGCCAGTTTTCAAGCTTCATGCCGAGCGACAGCTGATGGGTGGCCAGGACATCCTTGATTTCGGTCAGCGATTTTTTACCCAGATTGGGCGTCTTCAGCAACTCCACCTCGGTACGCTGCACCAGATCCCCGATGTAGAAGATGTTTTCGGCTTTAAGGCAATTCGCCGAGCGCACAGTGAGTTCTAGGTCGTCTACCGGCCGCAGCAGCAGCGGATTGATGTTCGGTGCCGGCGACTCGATTGCCTTGGCTTCGGGACTCTTTAGGTCCACGAAGATGGAGATCTGGTCCTGCAGGATGTTTGCCGCGCGGCGCACGGCCTCCTCCGGATCAATCGCCCCATTGGTCTCGATATCGAGCACCAGCTTGTCCAGATCCGTGCGCTGCTCCACGCGCGCGTTCTCTACCGAGTAGGAGACGCGCCTCACCGGGCTAAACGAGGCATCAAGCTGCATGACTCCGATTTCCCGGCTTTCTTCCATCGACCGTGCAGTAACTGGCTGATAGCCGCGGCCACGCATAATCTTCAGGTCCATTGAAATCGAGCCGTTCTTCGTCAGCGTGGCGATGAGGTGCCCCGGATTGACGACTTCCACGTCCTGATCGAGGCTGATGTCACCTGCAGTAACCGGACCCGGACCCTTCTTTGCAAGCTTCAGCGTGGTCTCTTGGCGGCTGCCGTGCATCCGCATGGCCAGAGACTTGAGGTTCAGCAGAATGTCGATCACATCCTCCTGCACACCCTCGATGCTGGAGTATTCGTGCAACACACCCTCTATCTTGACCTCGGCGATGGCGCAGCCGGGCATCGACGACAGGAGAATGCGGCGCAGGGCGTTGCCGAGAGTGTAGCCGAACCCCCGCTCCAGCGGCTCCAGCGTGATTTTGGCACGCGCGGCGCCCATGCTTTGCACGTCGACCAGCCTTGGCTTGAGAAATTCCGTTGCAGAACTCTGCATAGTGTGTCCTCGCTTGAACCAGCGCCCTGTTACTTGGAGTAGAGCGCGACAACCAGATGTTCGTTGATATCCGACGGCAGGTCCCCGCGCTCGGGCACAGCCTTGAAGACACCCTTCATGGCCTTGGGGTCGACCTCGACCCACTCCGGAAACCCGCGCTGTTCGGCAGCCTCGAGCGCCGCCTTGATCCGCAGCTGCTCCCTCGCCGAAGAAGTAATCGCAATTTCGTCGCTCGCACGTACCTGGTAGGAAGGAATATTGGTACGCTTGCCATTAACCAGGATTGCATTGTGCCGTACGAGCTGGCGCGCTTCTGTGCGCGACACGCCGAAACCCATCCGGAACACCACGTTATCCAGGCGGCACTCGAGCAGCGAAAGCAGGTTTTCGCCGGTGGAGCCGCGACGCCTGTCCGACTCGGCGTAATAGTTGGCGAATTGGCGCTCCAGAATTCCGTATATACGACGCAGCTTCTGCTTTTCACGCAGCTGCGCACCGTAGTCCGAGGCGCGGCCGCGTCGCTGGCCATGCTGGCCGGGCGCATAGGCACGCTTTTCTACTGGGCATTTCTCCGTAAAGCACTTCTCGCCCTTGAGGAAGAGTTTTCCTCCCTCGCGGCGACATTGACGGCATTTCGAATCGGTATAGCGTGCCACGTATCTCTCCGTTGATCCCGCTGGGATTTAAACGCGACGTCTCTTGGCCGGCCGGCAGCCGTTGTGCGGAATCGGCGTGACGTCAATGATATTGCTGATCTCGTAACCGATGACATGCAGGGCGCGTACCGCCGAGTCACGCCCCGGTCCGGGGCCTTTCACCTTGATCTCCAGCGCCTTGACCCCGAACTCCTGGGCGGCGCGGCCGGCCTTGTCCGCCGCGACCTGTGCGGCAAAGGGCGTGCTCTTGCGTGATCCCTTGAATCCCGCGCCTCCGGCTGTCGCCCACGCCAGTACATTTCCCTGACGGTCGGTAATCGTAATGATGGTGTTGTTGAACGAGGCGTGGATGTGCGCTATGCCTTCCGCAACGCTCTTGCGTGCACGCTTCTTTGCCTTCGGTGCTGCAACATTCGATGTTGGAGTTGCCATTCAGGTTCCCGTAAATCCAGTCTATTTTCTGATCGCTTTGCGCGGACCCTTGCGGGTACGGGCATTGGTGCGGGTTCGCTGCCCACGCACCGGCAGACCGCGACGGTGGCGCAGCCCGCGAAACGTGCCAAGATCCATCAGGCGCTTGATGTTCATCGACACGGTGCGCCGCAGGTCCCCCTCAACGGTGAACTTGGCCACTTCGGCGCGAAGCTTGTCGACCTCCGCGTCGGTGAGATCCTTGACCTTGGTGGTCGAGGCCACTCCGGCGCCGGTGCAAATCAGGTGGGCACGCGGACGGCCAACGCCGTAAATCGAGGTCAGCGCAATCTCGACGTGCTTGTGATTCGGAATGTTGATGCCTGCAATACGGGCCATTCAGCCTATCTCCAGCTCTGCTTTTTCCCGCGCGTAAACGCGGAAGAATATGTCAACTATGCTAAAAAATCAACGGGTACGGAACCGCTCAGCCCTGACGCTGCTTATGCGTCGGATCCGAGCAGATGATACGCACCACGCGCTTGCGCCGAACCACCTTGCAGTTGCGGCAAAGTTTCTTGACCGAGGCCCGAACCTTCATCTCTTTACACTCCCGTTAGTGGCGCCGGAGGCGCCGCTGCCCGCTACCTCTGCTCAGTGCGGAATGCCCATTCCGCCGCCGGTCAGATTGGCCCTTTTCAGCAGGCTCTCGTACTGATGGGACATGAGATGAGCCTGCACCTGGGCCATGAAATCCATGCACACGACCACGATGATCAACAACGATGTGCCGCCAAAATAGAACGGTACGTTCCATTTGACGATGAGAAACTCCGGCAGCAAGCACACCAGGGTCACGTACAGCGCACCGGCAAACGTCAGACGCGTCAACACGCCGTCGATGTAGCGCGCGCTCTGTTCCCCAGGCCGGATTCCGGGGATGAACGCTCCCGATTTCTTCAGATTATCCGCCATGTCCTTCGGATTGACGGTCATGGCGGTGTAGAAGAAACAGAAGAAGATAATGGCGGTCGCGTAGAGGATCACGTATATGGGCTGTCCCGGCGATAGCGTCGTGGCGATATCCTGCAACCATCCCATGCCTTTGGTATGCCCGAACCAGCTGCCGAGCGTGGCCGGAAACAGGATGATGCTCGACGCGAATATCGGCGGAATAACGCCCGACATGTTGATCTTGAGCGGCAAATGGCTCGTCTGCCCAGCATACATCTTCCGCCCCTGCTGTCGCTTGGCATAGTTCACCGTGATGCGGCGCTGCCCGCGCTCGACAAACACCACGAACCCAGTCACCCCGATGGCAATCACGAACAGCACCAGGACAAACAGCGGCTGGAACGATCCCGTACGGGCCAGCTCGAGCGTGTTGCCCACCGCCCCCGGGAGACCGGCCGTGATTCCAGCAAAGATGATCATCGAAATGCCGTTGCCCACGCCGCGCTCGGTCATCTGCTCTCCGATCCACATGAGGAACATGGTTCCGCTGACCAGCGTGATGACCGATACCACCTTGAAACCGATACCCGGCGAAATCACCACGGGTATGCCGCCGGCCCGCTGCCCGGCAAGTGCGATGGTTATGCCCAGCGCCTGAAACATGGCCAGAAACACCGTGGCATAGCGGGTGTACTGGGTTATCTTGCGCCGTCCGGCCTCGCCCTCCTTGTTAAGCTCTTCCAGGGAGGGGATTACCGTCGTCAGCAACTGTATGATGATCGACGCGGAAATGTACGGCATGACGCCCAGGGCAAACACCGAAAATCTGCCGAGCGCACCGCCCGAGAACATATTGAACAGACCGACGATCGACCCCTGGTTCTGGCGGAACAGCTCCGAGAGCGCCACCGCATTGATGCCCGGCACCGGAATGTGGGCGCCGATACGGAAGACCACCAGCGCTGCCACCACAAAAAACACCCGCTGCTTGAGGTCTGTCAGCTTCCCGCCGAGCAGACCAGCACCAGCCCCAGACTGTGCAACACCGCGTGCCATCAGGCCTCGACTTTCCCGCCGGCCCGGGTAATGGCCTCCAGGGCACCCTTGGTGACTGCAATGCCCTTCAGCGTCACCGGCCGCTCCAGCGTACCCGCCAGAAACACCTTGGCGCGCAGCACATTGGCTGCAACCAGGTTGGCTGCCTTGAGTGCGGCGAGATCCACCACATCGACGTCGAGCTTTCCGAGCGCCTGCAGGCGCACCTCGCCGACCAGCGCCTGCTGCGCCGAGCGGAATCCGCGCTTCGGCAGCCGGCGCTGCAGGGGCATTTGTCCGCCTTCGAATCCCACCTTGTGATAACCACCTGCGCGCGCACGCTGACCTTTATGGCCGCGGCCGGAGGTTTTGCCCAGGCCGGAGCCACCGCCGCGCCCCAGGCGCTTCGGGCCGGACTTGCTGCCGCCCGCGGGCTTGAGTGTGTTGAGCCGCATTGTCAGACTTCCTCGCACTTGACCATGTACGCCACCG
This sequence comes from Gammaproteobacteria bacterium, assembly GCA_028068195.1. Lineage (GTDB taxonomy): Bacteria > Pseudomonadota > Gammaproteobacteria > Acidiferrobacterales > UBA6901 > JAJYCY01. The sequence goes on along the minus strand of JAPTTX010000020.1, from coordinate 8,981 downwards.
TGCGGATCATGCCACGCACGGCTGGGGTATCTTCGACTTCAACGGAATGCCGGATGCGGCGCAGCCCCAGTCCCTTGACGCAGGCGATATGCCGCTTGCCAGTCCCGAAGGGGCTGCGAACCAGGGTGACCTTCAGCTTCTTTCCGGCGCCGGTGTTCTGGGTATTGGTCACGGCCGTGCTCCTTATCCGGTGATTTCCTCCACCGTCTTGCCGCGCTTGGCGGCGATCTCGGCGGGGTTACTGATTGCCTGCAGTGCCTTGATGGTGGCACGCACGACGTTTATCGGGTTGCTGGAGCCGATGCACTTGGCCAGAACATCGTTGACGCCGGCCACTTCAAACACCGCCCGCATGGCGCCTCCGGCTATGATTCCGGTCCCTTCCGAGGCGGGGCGCATCACGACCTTGGCCGCACCATGCTCGCCCGAAACGGAATAGTGCAGGGTTCCCTTCTTAAGGCTCACCTTAACCATGTTGCGGCGCGCGTCATCCATGGCCTTCTGCACCGCCACCGGCACCTCGCGCGCCTTGCCCTGGCCCAGACCGACACGCCCATCGCCATCCCCCACGACGGTCAGGGCCGCAAAACCGAACTGCCGGCCACCCTTGACCACCTTGGCAACGCGATTGACGCTGATCAGCTTCTCGCGGAGATTGTCTCCGCGTCCTTCGGTATCCGAATCCGCCACCTTGCTTGCCCTCAGAATTCCAGACCGTTTTCGCGCGCCGCATCCGCAAGCGCCTTAACACGGCCGTGGTACTTGAACCCAGATCGATCGAATGCCACGCGCGTAACGCCCGCCGCCTTGGCCTTCTCGGCGATGCGCCTTCCGATCGTGCCCGCAGCGGCAATATTGCCCCCGGACTTCAGCTCCTTGCGCACCTCTGCCTCCAGCGTCGAGGCGCTCGCCAGAACCTGGCCACCGCTCGGATCGATCACCTGGGCATAAATGTGGCGCGGGGTGCGGTGCACGCACAGCCGCGCAACCTGCAAAACTGCGATTCTCTGGCGTGTCTTGTGGGTGCGCCGTGCGCGTGATTGTGCCTTGTTCATAATTGACTGCCTGCCTCGACAATGACTTGCAAAAAGACTACTTCTTCTTGGCCTCTTTGCGGACCACGTGCTCGTCCGAATAGCGCACGCCCTTGCCCTTGTACGGTTCCGGCGCCCGATAATCCCGGATCTCCGCCGCCACTTGACCAACCATCTGCTTGTCCGAGCCGCGCACCACGATCTCCGTCTGGCTGGGTGTTTCTATGGTGATGCCATCCGGAATCGCGTACGCCACTGGGTGTGAAAAGCCGAGCGACAGGTTGAGGTTCCTGCCCTGCACCGCCGCACGGTAACCTACCCCAATGATGGTGAGCTTCTTTTCGAAACCCTTGCTCACACCCGTGACCATGTTGTTCACCAGCGCCCGCGTCGTCCCGGACATGGCATTGGAAAGAGCAGTCTGGTCCACCGCCTCGAACGTGACCTTCCCGTCGTCCAGCGACAACTTCACGAGGGGATGGACGTTGTACTGAAGTTGGCCCTTCGGCCCTTTGACGCTCAGCACGCTGCCTGCAAGCTTCGCGTCGACGCCCTTTGGGATGTTGACCGGATATTTTGCAATTCTTGACACTGTTCTGCACCTATCTCAGGAAACGACGCACAGCACTTCGCCACCGAGCCCCGCCTTGCGTGCGGCCCGGTCACTCATGATGCCCTGCGACGTCGAGATGATTGCCACTCCCAGCCCCCCGCTGACCTGAGGCAGGCTGTCTTTGCCGCGGTATCTGCGGCAACCCGGGGTGCTGACACGCTCGATGCGCTCAATGACGGGATTTCCGGCATAGTACTTGAGGCGGACCTCAAGAACCGGCTTTCCATCCGAGTCGCTGACCCTGAAATCCTCGATGTACCCTTCATCCTTCAGTACCTGCGCGATCGCCCGCTTGATCGAGGACGATGGCATCCGCACGCCGATCTTCTCGGCAGTCTGGCCGTTGCGGATGTGGGTCAGCATATCGGCTATGGGGTCGGTCATGCTCATGGTTCAATGTTCCTGTCTGTGCCGGTACGCCGCTACCAGCTTGCCTTGACTACGCCAGGCGCCTCGCCGCGCATCATCACCTCACGCAGCTTGCTGCGGCTCAAGCCGAATTTCCGGTAATAGCCGCGCGCGCGTCCCGTAACGGCGCAGCGGTTGCGGATCCGGCTGCGACTCGAGTCCCGCGGCAGTTTCTGCAGCTCAAACTGCGCCTGATAGCGTTCTTCGTCGCCGAGCTTCGTGTCGCAGATCATGGCCTTCAGTTCGGCGCGCCGCTTGGCGTATTTCGCCACCAGCGCCTTGCGCTTTTCGTCGCGCAGTACCATCGATTTCTTTGCCATGTACCCCTCAGCTCTTGATGGGAAAGTTGAAGGCCGCCAGCAGCGCACGGGCCTCGTCATCGGTCCTTGCGCTGGTCGCTATGGATACGTCCATGCCACGCAACGCATCGATCTTGTCGTAATCGATTTCCGGAAAAATGATCTGTTCCTTGATACCCATCGAATAGTTGCCGTTCCCGTCGAACGAACGGCTCGACAGGCCGCGGAAATCACGCACCCGGGGTATGGCGATCGTAATGAGCCGATCGAGGAACTCATACATGCGCGCACGCCGCAGCGTCACTTTGCACCCGATGGGCCAGTTCTCACGCACCTTGAAGGCCGCAACCGACTTGCGCGCCCGCGTCATGACCGGCTTCTGCCCGGCAAGCTTCTCCATATCGGACATGGCGTTCTCCAGCACCTTGCGGTCAGCCAGCGCCTCGCCCACGCCCATATTGAGCGTGATATGGGTTATTCGGGGCACCTGCATCGGGTTCTTGTACCCGAACTTCGCCATCAGCTGCGGTACCACCGTCTTCCGATAATATTCTTGCAATCTCACCATCTCGACTTTACCCGTCAGCTATCGGCGACTTCGCCGCCATGGCGGAAGAACCGCACCTTGCGGCCGTCTTCCAGGGTCCGGAAACCGATCCGCCCGCCCTTTTCATTCGCGCTGTTGAACAGCGCCACATTCGAAACATGGAGGGGTGCTTCCTTGTCCATGATCCCGCCGGTGATATTCTTGTTCGGGTTCGGTCGGGTGTGGCGCTTCACCATGTTTACGTTTTCGACCAGCACACGATCATCCTGGAGAATGCGCAGCACCGTGCCATGCTTTCCCCTGTCCTTACCCCTGCGGACAACAACCTGATCGCCTTTGCGTATTTTTCGCATAATCCTCGGCCCTCACAGTACTTCCGGTGCAAGGGAAATGATCTTCATGAATTTCTCGCTGCGTAGCTCCCGGGTCACCGGCCCGAAAATGCGGGTCCCGACGGGCTGGTGCTGCGGATTGAGCAGCACTGCTGCATTCGTGTCAAAGCGGATCACAGAACCGTCCGCCCGGCGTACGCCCTTGCGCGTCCGCACGATCACCGCATCGTAGACATCACCCTTCTTCACACGGCCCCGCGGGATGGCCTCCTTGATGCTCACCTTTATGATGTCCCCAATTCCGGCATAGCGGCGCTTTGATCCACCGAGCACCTTGATGCATTGCACAGTTTTGGCTCCGCTGTTGTCCGCCACCGACAACATGCTCTGCATCTGAATCATGACCTAACTCCGCACTCGAACTTGTTATCCCGCATTTCCCGCGGTAAAGCGGTTGATTTTATCACTACACGGGGGCGCAGCAAACTGCCTGCGGCCGTGGCCTATACCGCGACGGCCTTCTCCAGCACCTTCACCAGCTTCCAGGTCTTGGTCTTCGACAGCGGCCGACATTCCTCGACAAGAACCAGGTCCCCTTCCTTGCAATCGTTGTTCTCGTCGTGCGCATGCAGCTTCGTGCGGCGGCGTATGAACTTTCCGTAAAGCGGATGCCCGACCTGCCAATCAACCACGACCGTGATGGTCTTGTTCATCTTGCTGCTGACCACGCGACCGCTGACGGTGCGTGCGGTGCGCGCCTGTTCACTCATTGCCGGCTACCCCTTTTTCGTTCATCACCGTGCGGATACGCGCAATATCGCGCCTCACCTTGCCGAGCCGCGAGTTGTTCGCAAGCTGTCCGGTCGCCTTCTGCATCCGCAGATTGAACTGCTCCTGCAGGAGTCCGTTAATCTCTTGGACCCGACCTTCTGCCGACATACCACGGATTTCTTTCGCTTTCATCGCTGCACCTGTCAAATCACCTGGCGGGCCACGAACGTCGTACGCACCGGCAGCTTGGCTGCCGCGAGTCTGAACGCACTCCTCGCCTCGACCTCACCAATGCCCTCCATCTCGTATAGCACCGTGCCGGGTTTGATCTCTGCGACCCAGTACTCCGGGTTGCCCTTGCCGCTTCCCATGCGGACTTCCAGTGGCTTCTTCGAGATAGGCTTGTCGGGGAATATGCGGATCCACACCCGTCCGCCACGCTTGATCGAGCGCGTCAACGCACGGCGCGCAGCCTCAATCTGACGCGCGGTAACCCGTCCACGCGTCGTGGCCTTCAGTCCGAACTCACCGAAACTCACCTTGTTGCCGCGCGTTGCGACTCCACGGTTGCGGCCCTTGTGCTGCTTGCGATACTTGGTTCTCTTTGGCTGCAACATCTGCGTTTCCCCGTATCAGGCCGTGGCCTTTTTGGCCGTATCCTGCTCAGCCTGGACCTGTTCCGAGCGGTCCAGAATCTCGCCCTTGAATATCCACACCTTAACGCCGATGACGCCGTAGGTGGTGTGCGCCTCGGCCGCGCCGTAGTCGATGTCCGCGCGCAGTGTATGCAGCGGCACGCGGCCCTCGCGGTACCATTCGGTGCGTGCGATTTCAGCGCCGTTCAGACGGCCCGCGCACATGATCTTCACGCCCAGCGCACCCAAGCGCATGGCATTGGTGACCGCACGCTTCATGGCGCGCCGGAACATGATGCGTTTTTCCAGCTGTTGGCAGATGTTTTCCGCCACAAGGAGCGCGTCCAGTTCTGGCTTGCGCACCTCCTCGATCGCGATGTGGACCGGCTGTCCAGCGGTCCGCGTCAGCTCCTGGCGCAGCTTCTCGATGTCCTCACCCTTCTTTCCGATGACGATTCCGGGGCGCGCTGTATGAACCGTGATGTTGATACTCTGCGCCGGCCGCTCGATCATCACTGTGCTGACCGCGGCGTGCGCCAGCTTCTTCTTGATCCGGCTGCGCAGCATTATGTCCGAGGCCAGATTGGCCGAATAATGCTTGCTGCCCGAATACCACTTGGCTGTCCAGTCGCGTATGATTCCCAGACGCAGCCCGGTCGGATTGATCTTCTGGCCCATCAGTTGTCCCCTTTCTTCGCCTTGCGCGCACCCTTGGCACGCGCGGCATCCGACACCGTAATGGTGATATGGCTGGTGCGCTTGAGAATCCGCGCGCCACGTCCCTTCGCACGGGCATGAAAGCGCTTCATGGTTGGACCGTCGCTGACTTCCACCGACTGCACCCTGAGTTCATCGACGTCGGCCCCCTCATTGTGCTCGGCATTGGCAATTGCCGATTCCAGGGCCTTCCTGACCGGCAGTGCCGCCTTGCGCAGACTGAACTGCAGAATCTCGAGAGCGCGCTCCACCGGCAAGCCGCGGATCTGGTCTGCGAGTAGACGGCCCTTCTGCGGCGTTACGCGAATGTACTTAAGGACTGCGGTAGCTTGCATCGCGGTCATCACTCCGTCGTAGCCTTCTTGTCGGCCGTATGCCCTTTGAACGTCCGCGTTGCCGCGAATTCTCCGAGCTTGTGGCCCACCATGTTCTCCGTGACAAGAATCGGCACGTGTTGCTTGCCGTTATGCACGGCAATCGTCAAGCCGATGAAGTCCGGCATAATCGTCGAGCGGCGCGACCAGGTCTTGAGCGGCCGTTTGCTGCCCTCGGCGCGCGCCTTCTCCACCTTTGCGGCCAGGTGCGCGTCGACAAATGGACCTTTCTTGATGGAACGTGGCACGTTTTACGCCTCTCTCGTCTTGTTGCGGCGCCGAATGATCATTCCGTCGGTCCGCTTGTTCATGCGGGTCTTATATCCCTTGGTCGGCGTGCCCCAGGGACTGACGGGGTGACGGCCACCCTTGGTGCGCCCCTCGCCGCCGCCATGGGGGTGGTCGACCGGATTCATCGCGGTCCCGCGCACCGTAGGCCGGATTCCTCGCCAGCGGCTCGCGCCCGCCTTACCCAATTTCCGCAGGGAGTGCTCCGCATTGCCCACCTCTCCAATAGTTGCGCGGCATTCCACGTGCACCTTGCGCACCTCGCCCGAGCGCAGTCGCAGCTGGGCGTAGCTGCCTTCGCGGGCGACGAGTTGTATGGCAGCGCCCGCCGACCGCCCGAGCTGGGCGCCTCGTCCCTGTCTCATTTCCACGCAATGGACCGTGCTGCCTACTGGGATGTTCCTGAGCGGCAGGCAATTACCCGGCTGGATCGGCGCATCCGCGCCTGACAGGATCCGGCTGCCCACCTCGATACCCTTGGGCGCGATGATATAGCGGCGCTCTCCGTCAGCGTACAGCACCAAAGCGATGTTGGCGCTGCGGTTCGGATCATACTCAAGGCGCTCGACGTGTCCGGCAATGCCGTCCTTGTCGCGCCTGAAGTCCACGATGCGATAGTGGCGCTTGTGGCCACCGCCACGATGGCGCACGCAGATGCGCCCATAGTGGTTGCGGCCGCTGATCTTGGACTTCTTCTCCACAAGGCCGGCGAAGGGCGCACCGCGGTGCAGATCGGGATTAACGACCTTGATGAGGCCGCGGCGTCCGGCCGATGTGGGTCTGACCTTTACCAATGCCATCTCTGCGCTCCCGTTACTTCGCCTGACCGCCGACGAAATCGATTTCCTGGCCCGGCTTCAGCCGGACGTAGGCCTTCTTCCAGTCCTGCCGCCGGCCAGGCGTCTTGCCCTGGCGCTTAACCTTACCCTTGACGCGGGCGACGGTTACCGAGTCGACCTGGACGCTGAACAGCTTTTCCACCGCCTGCCGGATCATCGGCTTGGTGGCATCGCGCTGCACGGTGAATACGAACTGCCGGTTCTTGTCGGCAACCCGGCTGCTCTTTTCCGAAATGTGCGGCGCCACAATCACGTGAAACAGATCCTGCTCGGTCATGCCAGCATCTCCTCGAAACGCTTCAGCGCCGACACCGTGACGATGACCATCTCGTGTCCAACCAGGCTGATGGGATCGACGCCCTGAACCGGACGCACCTCAACCCGGTGCAGGTTGCGGGCCGAGAGCCGCAGATTGTCGTCGGCGCTGTCTGTGACGATGAGAACGTCAGCAGCGCCAAACCTGCTCAGCTTCTCGACCAGGACCTTGGTTTTCGGAGCGTCCACCCCAAATCCGTCCACTGTGACCAGTCGGTCTTGGCGCAGCAGCTCTGACAGGATCGCGCGCATCGCCGCACGGCGCATTTTCTTGTTCACCTTCTGGGTGAAGTTCTCATCCGGAGAGGCAGGAAATACCTTGCCGCCACCGCGCCACAGCGGGCTGCGGGTGGTGCCGGACCGGGCCTGGCCGGTGCCTTTCTGCCGCCATGGCTTGCGTGCGCCTCCAGCAACCGCAGAGCGGTTTTTCTGGGCGCGCGTGCCAGCACGCGCGTTCGCCTGGGCTGCCACCACGACCTGGTGAACCAGAGCCTCGTTGAAGCGGGCGCCGAACGTCACGTCCGACACTTCAACTTCGGCTGCCGACTTGCTTCCGGCTTCACTCATCACACTGAGTTTCATTGCTGAGTACCCTATTTCTTCTGCGCCTTCACTGCGGGCCGAATCATGACGTCGGCACCCTTGGGGCCGGGAACGGCGCCCTTGACCAGCAGCAGATTGCGGCCAGCATCGACCTGCACCACTTCGAGGTTCTGCTGCGTGCGGGTGACATTGCCCAGGTGTCCGGCCATGCGCTTGCCCGGAAACACGCGGCCCGGCGTCTGCCTCTGACCGATAGAACCCGGAGCCCGGTGCGACAGCGAGTTACCGTGGGTCGCGCGTCCGCCCCCGAAATGGTGGCGTTTGATGACACCCGCAAACCCTTTGCCGATCGACGTACCCTGCACATCGACCTTCTGGCCCGGATTGAAGATATCCACCTTGATCTCGGTTCCCGGCTTGAGATCGGCGCCTTCGCCTTCCTCCAAGCGGAACTCCCACAGACCCCGCCCCGGAGCAACGCTCGCCTTGGCGAAATGGCCCGCTGCAGGCTTGCCAACACGCGCCGGCCGGCGTTCCCCCACCGTGACCTGAACGGCACGATAGCCATCGGTATCAGCAGTCTTGAGTTGCGTTACCCGGTTCGGGCCGACCTCGAAAACCGTCACGGGCACCGCAGTGCCGTCCGCGGTATATACGCGGCTCATCCCGACCTTCCTGCCAATCACTCCAATTGCCATCGTCGTAAACCTTGTCGTTTCGTGTTTGTCGCCGCCTAATCCCGAAGCCAGCATGCGGCCGGAACCGGACGAGCCGCCCGCAGAGGCAGTGCTCAGCTAAGCTTGATCTCCACGTCCACGCCGGCTGCCAAATCCAGCTTCATCAGCGCATCCACCGTTTTGTCGGTGGGCTCAATGATATCCATGATCCGCTTGTGTGTTCGGATCTCGAACTGATCGCGCGACTTCTTGTCGACATGCGGGGAACGCAGCAGTGTGTAGCGCTCGATCTTGGTCGGCAGTGGAATCGGCCCCTTAACCAGGGCGCCGGTGCGCTTCGCCGTGTCGACAATCTCCATCGCCGAACGATCGATCAGGCGATGATCGAAGGCCTTCAGGCGAATGCGGATCTTTTGATTTGCCATATTAACCTCTGTTGCAGACAGGGAGCCACGTTCACAGCCGCCGCCCAGCCCGACTTCGTGCTACTGAATGATCTTCGACACCACACCTGCCCCGACCGTGCGTCCGCCCTCACGGATGGCAAAGCGCAGGCCATCTTCCATGGCGATTGGGTTGATCAGGGTGA
>JAPTTX010000050.1:0-87891 GCA_028068195.1 Gammaproteobacteria bacterium | reverse complement strand
GCCGCTGCATTCCGCGCGGGTTCTGGCCTGTTCGTAGATCGCGGCGTTGGCCTGCTGTATGGCGTCGGTCACGATGGTTGCCGCGGAACGCTGTTCGCGGCCGCCGGTTTTGGCAGAAGCGGTATCGAGCGCTTCCCCGATACTGCGGTCGATGACATCGATCGCCATCGCGCTTGCGACTTCTCCCGCCTGGTGCCCTCCCATGCCGTCGGCCAGCACCGCCAGGCCGCGCTCCGGGCGGATGATCAGCGCATCTTCGTTGCGGTCCCTGACCATGCCGGGATCGGTGATCCCTGCCATGACGAGACCGCTCACGGGTGTATCCCGGAGTGGAGGGGACAGACTGCAGACCGGGCGCCGAAGACGGCCGCGCACGACGGGTGGACCCGGGTGGCCGGCATGGCTGGCCGCATGCGGCAATAGCCGGCGGGACGCCGCAGCCTGCGGCAGCGTCGTAGGGGTAGGCGTGCCCGGGGTGAGGAGCGCTGGCACAGTCCCCGCAAGTGCCGGTGGTCCGGGCACAACGGTCTTGGGCAGTGTGGCGGAGCAAAGCCTCTGTGGCGATCAGCCCGCGGAGGCATGCCGCTGGCCGATGCCGGGCAATGCCGGCCCCCTGCCGACGCGTTGCCGGCCGCAGGGGTCGCGCCGGACCGGATGCGGGCGGGGAGGGCGGCGTGCATGCCGGCGTGCTCCGTGGCGTGGTGCCCGGTCTGGCCTTGCCCGGTGTGGGCAGTGCACGGACTGCTGTTCAGGAACCCTCCTCTGGTCATGTGACGCTGGCGTGGTTACGCGGCCGGTTTCTCTTTATCATAAATAGATATGACACATTTCCCCGGTCCGCAAGGACTTTCCGGCTCGAAATTGCGCCGCAGCGGGGCTTTCGGGCGGTTTGCTCAGGCCAGCAGGTGCTCGAGGGTGCGTGTATAGACTTGCGCCAGCAAGTCCAGATCGGCGACCGGAACGCACTCGTCAATGCGATGGATGCTTTGGTTGATGGGGCCGAATTCGGCCACCTCGGCACCGGTCGGGGCGATGAAGCGACCGTCCGAGGTGCCTCCGGCGGTGGACAACGACGGCTCTACCCCCAGGATATCGCGCACGGCCTGGCGCAGCGCTCTGAGCAGCGGACCGCCTGCGGTAAGGAAGGGTTGGCCCGAAAGCTGCCAGGCCAGGTCATAGCGCAGGCCGGCGGCCGTGAGCACATCCTCCACCCGCTGACGCAGCTCGCTGTCCGTTACCGCAGTGGAGAAACGGAAGTTGAATTGCGCCGTGAGCTCGCCTGGCGTGACATTTTCCGCGCCGGTGCCGGCGTGGATGTTTGATACCTGAAAGCTGGTGGGCGGGAAATGTTCGTTGCCCTGGTCCCATTCGGTAGACACGAGCGTGTTCAGGGCCCGGGCAAACTCATGGATGGGGTTGGTGCCGGGGCGCGGATAGGCAATGTGTCCCTGGATCCCGTGGACCGCGAGCCGCCCGTTGAGCGAGCCGCGGCGTCCGATCTTGATGACGTCCCCGAGCCGGGCCTGGCACGACGGCTCGCCGACGACGCAGTAATCGATGCGCCGGCCGTTGGCTCCGAGCCATTCCATCACCTTTGCGGTTCCCTCCACCGCCGGACCTTCCTCGTCGGATGTGATGAGCAGCGCGAGGGTGCCAGTGTGGCGCGGATGGCGTGCCACGAAGGCCTCAATGGCGGTGACGAACGCAGCCAGCGATCCTTTCATGTCGGCCGCGCCGCGGCCGTAGAGGATTCCGGCGCGCACCTCGGGTTTGAAGGGGTCGCTGGTCCATTGTTCGCGTGGGCCGGGCGGAACGACGTCGCTGTGGCCGGCAAATGCCACGACCGGGCCGGCCGTGCCGCGCTGCGCCCAGAAGTTGTCGACCGCGCCGAAGCGCAGGCGCCGGACCTCGAAGCCGAGACGCTCCAGCCGTGCGATCATGAGCGGCTGGCAGCCCTCATCGACCGGGGTGACCGAAGGGCAGGCCATGAGCTGCATGGCAAGATTGAGCGTTTCCGACATGGGCTCGGGAGGCTGCCGACCGGACGGTTCCGCCACCGTTCAGATGTCGCGCAGCAGTTCGTTGATGCCGACCTTGCTGCGTGTCTTCTCGTCCACCTGCTTGACGATCACGGCGCAGTAAAGGCTGTACTTTCCATCCGCCGAAGGCAGATTGCCCGATACAACGACTGACCCCGCCGGAACCCGTCCGTAGCTGACCTCCCCGGTGGTGCGGTTGTAGATCTTCGTACTTTTGCCGATGAATACCCCCATGGAAATCACCGAACCTTCCTCCACGACCACCCCTTCGACAATTTCGGAGCGTGCGCCAATGAAGCAGTTGTCCTCGATGATGGTCGGTGCGGCCTGGACCGGCTCCAGCACACCGCCGATTCCCACCCCCCCGGAAAGATGCACGTTCTTGCCGATCTGGGCGCACGAACCGACAGTCGCCCAGGTGTCCACCATGGTGCCTTCGTCCACGTAGCCGCCGATGTTGACATAGCTCGGCATGAGCACGACGTTGGGCGCAATGTAGGCGCCCCGGCGCACCGTGGCGAGCGGCACCACACGGAAGCCGCCCTCGCGGAAGTTGCGGGAATTGTAGTCGGCAAATTTGGACGGCACCTTGTCGTAATAATTGGTGTATCCACCCTTGACGAAACTGTTGTCCTCGATGCGGAAATAAAGCAGGACCGCCTTTTTCAGCCACTCATTGACGGTCCATTTGCCCGCATGTTTTTCGGCCACCCGCGCTTTGCCGGCATCGAGCAGCGCGATTGCCTCGAGTGTTGCATCCTTGACGTGCGTGTCGACATTGCGCGGGGTGATCTGCGCGCGGTGATCGAAAGCCTGTTCGATGACAGTCTTGATATCGTTCATTGGGCGATTCCTGTTAGACAAGCCGATTCTACATGATGCCGGATGCGGTGGGCGGCCGCCACGCACTGTTCGAGCGGCGCCACCAGGGCCAGGCGAACCCGGTTGCGCCCCGGATTGATGCCCGATGCGGTGCGCGAGAGGTAGCTGCCCGGCAGCACCAGGACGTTCTCGCGCTCGTACAGAGCGCGTGCAAAGCTCTCGTCATCCTGCGGCGTGCGCGGCCACAGGTAGAACCCGGCCTGGGGGCGGGCAACATCGAGGACCGGAGCAAGTATCGCCAGCACCGCGTCGAATTTGGCGCGGTACAGGTCGCGGTTGGCGCGGACGTGCTGCTCGTCATCCCAGGCCCGGATGCTGGCTGCCTGGGCCAGCGACGACAGGCTGCAGCCATGGTAGGTGCGGTATTCAAGGTAGCGGGCCATCACGGCTCCGTCTCCGGCGACAAATCCGGAACGCAGACCCGGCAGATTGGACCGTTTCGACAGGCTCTGGAAAGCCAGGCAGTGCCGGTAGTCCGCGACACCCAGGTCGTGGGCGGCCTGCAGGATCCCGATGGGCGGCTGGAGTTCATCGAAATAGACTTCCGAATAGCACTCGTCGGACACGATCAGGAAATCGTGGCGGTGGGCGAGCTCTATGAGTCGCGCATACTCCGTGCGGTCCATCACCGCGCCGGTGGGGTTGCCCGGCGAACACACAAACACCATGCGCGTACGTTTCCAGATCCCGGCCGGCACCGAGTCGAAATCCATCCGGTAGCCGGTTTCGGCGACGGTATTGAGAAAGTAGGGTTCGGCGCCAGCGATCAGTGCCGCACCTTCGTAGATCTGGTAAAAGGGGTTCGGCAGGATGATCACCGGACGGGTTGCGTCCTGCGGGTCAATCACCGCCTGGACGATGGAGAACAGCGCCTCGCGCGATCCGCTTACCGGCAGAATGTGTCGCTGCGGATCGAGCGGCATGCGCTGCAGGCGGTAGCGTCGGCCGGCCCATGCCGCAATCGATTGGCGCAGTGCCGGCAGGCCATGGGTAGTCGGATAGGAGGACAGCGTGTGCAGCTGTGCGCTGATCTCTTCCAAAACCATACGCGGTGCTGCATGCTGTGGCTCGCCGATCGACAGGCGGATGGGCGGCTTGTCCGGCGCCGGGGTGGTCCCGCGCGTCAACTCGGCGAGCCTCTGGAAGGGGTAGGGTTGAAGGCCCGAGAGTCTGGAATTCATCTGTGCCGTGGAAAGTCCCGAGAACGATAATTATACGGTAACGTCCTGATGCCATCCAATCTGCGCGCTCCGCGGCTGCTTCCCGTGCTGGCGCTGCTCGCCGGGGCAGGAATGTGGGGTGTCATCTGGTACCCGATGCGCCTGCTCGATGCTGCCGGGCTGAACGGCGTATGGCTCACCCTGGTCCTGTACGCCAGCGCGCTGGCATTCAGTCTGCCGCGCAGCGCCGCGAGCCTCGGGGAGTTCCGGGCGGCACCGGCGACACTGGCGGCCCTGGCGCTCGTCGGCGGCTGGACCAATGTCGCGTTCATCGAGGCGGTACTGCACGGTGACATCGTGCGGGTGCTGCTGCTGTTTTACCTGTCACCGCTGTGGGCAACCGTGCTCGGGTGGCTCGTGCTGGGCGAGCGGGTGTCGCTGCGGTCCTTGGCGAGCCTGGCGCTTGCCATGGGCGGGGCGCTGCTCATGCTCTGGAATCCCCACACCCATGGCGCCTGGCCCCGTGGCGCGTCGGACTGGTTTGCAATCTCCTCCGGGTTTGCCTTTGCCGCGGGCAATGTGCTGGTGCGCAGGATGGAGGAGATCTCCGTCACCGCCAAGTCTCTGGCCATATGGCTGGGTGTCCTGATTGTGGCCGTGGGCATGATCGCGCTGCTGCATCTGGCCCCGCCGCCGGCCGGCGCCGGCGCATTCGGCGGCGCTGTGGCGCTCGGATTGTTCGGGATCCTGGTCATGACGCTGCTGGTGCAGTACGGGGTGTCGCATATGCCGGTGCACCGCTCGGCGGTGATCATGCTGTTCGAGCTGGTGGCAGGCGCGGTGTCCCAGCAGCTCCTCACCACCGAGCAGGTCGGGGCGCGCGAATGGGCCGGGGGTGCGTTGATCATCGCCGGCGCCTATTTGTCGGCAGTCGGGTCCGCCTAGCAGCGGCAAGCGGCGGTCAGCCGCGCGCGCCGAAGATGGCGGTTCCCAGACGCACCATCGTAGCGCCTTCCGCGATCGCCGGAACGAAGTCGGCGCTCATCCCCATAGACAGTTCGGTGAAGCCCGACAGGCCGAGCCGCTGACGACAGTCATCGCGCAGGGCGCGCACGGCCGCGAATGCCGCGCGCAGTTGCGGCTCCGTGGCCGGATGGGGGCCGATAGCCATAAGGCCGCGCAGCCGGATGCCCGGCAGCGCGGCTTGCGCCAGCTGTTCCACGAACGGTAACACGGCCTCGCGCGCGAGGCCGTGGCGGACGGGATCGCGGGTGACGTTCACCTCGATGAGCGTGTCGAGCGACCCGCCCTGCGCCTGGCGCGACAGGCGGCGGGCGAGGTCAAGGCTGTCGAGCGAATGCAGCCAGGCGAAATTGTCCGGGACAAACCGGGCCTTGTTCGACTGGAGGTGCCCGATGAAGTGCCACACAAGCCCCGCCGTCCGGAACTGTTCGATTTTCGGCAAGGCCTCCTGGGTCGTGCTCTCACCGAAATGCCGTTGGCCGGCGGCGGCTGCCGCGGCAATGAGTTCGGCCGGCTGACGCTTGGAGACCGCCACCAGCACGACCTCGTCGCTGTTGCGCCCGGCGGCGCGCGCGGCGGCGGCGACCGCCTCGCGGGCCCGTTCCAGGTTTCCGGGTATATCGCTGGCAGCAGTGACGTTCATGGGCGGAGTATAGCCTTTCGCACTCGAACCGTATTCAGCCGCGGCGGGAGGCGGCGCCTCTTTACCGACGGCCGTGGAAACGCCGATAATTGCGGTACTAGCCCAGCCGGAGTATGCACATGCCGAATCCATCGGCGCGCAGGATTGGCAGCTTCTTCTCGCAGGAGGTGCTCGCACATCTCGGGATGCCGTCGGACCTGCGCCTGCTGCCCCAGATCAGCGAGGCATGGGTGAGGGCGGCCGGCGAACCGCTTTGCCGGCATGTGCATGCCACGCGCTATGTCGGGGGACGGCTGAGCCTGTGTGCCGACTCGTCAGTCTGGGCCGGGAGAGTTCGCTACCGGCAGCAGGCATTGATCGAGTTGCTGCGGCGCACCGCAGCCTTCCAGCAGCTGACCGGACTGCACGTCCGGATTGTCCCGCCCGGGCGCAGCGCGGACACCGCCGTCGGGCGCCGCCCGCGTCCCGGTCAGCTGTCCGCCGCGAGCCGCAGCCTCCTCAGGCAGGTGGCAGACCACATTAGCGATCCGGAGCTGCGGGCAGCATTGGTGCGACTGGGCCGCGGCCGATCCGATGCCGGTGGCTGAGCGGACCCGCCGCGGGCGCCCTGCGGGAACGCGGCGACCGACAGGTGGGGAACGCATGCCTGCGCCTGGGCTCTAAGGAGTACGTGTCGCGGGACGGCAGGGCAGCGAGCGGGCCGGTCGAAAGACCGGCAGGGAATCGCAAATTGATTTCCCGGCGGCCATGCCCTGTGGTTTAATTGGCGCCTCATGATTCGACCGTACGAGCTGTTTGTCGGGTTGCGTTACACCCGTGCCAAACGGCGCAATCATTTCATTTCCTTCATTTCCCTGTCCTCGATTCTGGGGACCGCGCTGGGTGTCACAGCGCTCATCACCGTGCTGTCGGTCATGAACGGCTTCGACAGGGAACTGCGCGACCGAATCCTCGGTGTGACGTCCAACATCACCATCCAGGCGGTCGGGGGGCCGTTGCAACACTGGCGTACGGTCGCGGCGGCAGTCCAGGGCATGCATGGCGTAACCGGTCTGGCACCCTATGTCGAGGGACAGGGGATGCTGACCCATGGACGGGCCTCGAGCGGCGTTGTAGTGCGGGGAATCCTGCCTTCGGCTGAGCCGCGGGTCACGGACATCGGCGGCAAGATCGTCGCCGGCAGCCTCAATGCCCTCAAGCCTGGACAATTCGGCATCGTCCTAGGGCGGGAGCTCGCCTGGAAGCTGGGCGTCGATGTGGGTTCGCACGTGACGCTCATCGCTCCGGAAGGCGAGGTGACCCCAGCCGGGTTGCTGCCGCGGCTCCGACGTTTCAAGGTGGTTGGAATATTCGATGTCGGCATGTACGAGTACGACACCGGCCTGGCTTTCATCCAGCTCGATGACGCCGCCAAGCTCTACCTGATGCCGCAAGGGGTCAGCGGGCTGCGGATCAAGCTCTCCGACATCTACCAGGCGCCGGCAATCGCACAGCTCATGGCGGACAGGCTCGGGCCAGCCTACAGTGTGCGGGATTGGACCCGCGAACACGCCAATTTCTTCCGGGCCCTGCGCATGGAAAAGACGGTGATGTTCGTCATCCTGCTGCTCATCGTCGCGGTGGCCGCGTTCAACATCGTCTCGACGCTGGTCATGGTCGTGACGGACAAGGAGGCGGAAATCGCCATTCTGCGCACGCTCGGCGCCAGCCCCGGTAGCATCATGGGAATATTCATGATCCAGGGGTCGGTGATCGGGATCATCGGTACCGTGATCGGGGCGATCGGGGGCGTCACGCTGGCGCTCAATGTGGTGACCATCGTGCCCTTTATCGAGCGCGTGTTTCACACGAACTTCCTCTCGAGCAGCGTCTATTACATCAGCCAGCTTCCCTCGCACCTCAAATGGTCAGACGTGATTACGGTAACGAGCGTGTCGCTTGCCATGGGCTTTCTGGCGACGATCTATCCCGCGTGGCGCGCGGCCCAGACCCAACCGGCGGAGGCGCTGCGCTACGAATGACGGATCACGCGGTATTGCGGTGCACCAGTCTGAGCAAAACCTTCAGCCAGGGCAGCCTGGTAATCGCGGTGTTGCGCGATGTCAATTTCACCGTGGCCCAGGGAGAACAGGTGGCGATCGTCGGGTCCTCCGGCGCCGGTAAAAGCACGCTTCTGCATCTGCTCGGCGGACTGGATATGCCCAGCGCGGGGACCGTGGAGCTTGACGGCAGCGACATCGGCGCGCTTAGTGAACGGCAGCGTGGTGCACTGCGCAATCGCGCGCTCGGCTTCGTGTACCAATTTCACCACCTTCTGCCCGAGTTCAGCGCCCTCGAAAACGTAGCCATGCCGCTGTTGATAAGGCGTGGACCTGTTGCGGAGGCGCTTGCGCGGGCCCAGGAAATGCTGAAAAGGGTGGGACTCGAACACCGCCTGGCGCACAAGCCCGGAGAGCTGTCCGGCGGCGAACGACAGCGTGTCGCGGTCGCCCGCGCCCTGGTGACCGACCCGCTGTGCGTGCTGGCCGACGAGCCCACCGGCAACCTCGATCGCAAGACAGCCGAGTCGGTCTATGCGCTGATGCTCGAGTTGCACCGTCACCAGCGCACCAGCTTCATCATCGCAACCCATGATACGACACTGGCCGCACGCATGGGCCGCGTCGTGACGATCGTCGATGGCACCCTGCAGGAGGGCTGAACGCCTGGTGGACCGCCGCCGCGCGGCCGCCTCATGCCGTTGGCAGGCGGGACCGGCCCGGCGCGACGGGGTGGGGCCGGGCCCGGCCCGGCCGTCTGCCGGGAGCGCCGCCGGTTCTGGTGCTTTCCGGCCGGGCGTGCGTCTGATAGATTACGCACATTTTTTCGGTCCAACTCGATCCTTCAGGTCAAGTCCGCGTGTTTGAACTGGTCAGGTCCGGCGGCTGGGTTATGGCGCCGATCATCCTCTGCTCGATCGCCGCTCTGGCGATCATCGGCGAGCGTCTGTGGTCGCTCCAGAAACGGTATGTGGCTCCGGCCGGGCTTCTGCCGCAGGTGCGCCAGTGGCTGGAGCGTAGCGAACTCGATGGCACCCGGATGGCGCTGCTGCGCGACAGCTCGCCGCTCGGGCGCATCATGGTGGCAGGCCTGGCGAACCGCAGCCATGAACGGGCGGTCGTCAAGGAGGCGATCGAGGATGCCGGGCGTCACGTGGCGCCGGAACTGGAGCGCTACTTGAACCCGCTCGGCACGATTGCGGCGATCGCGCCGTTTCTCGGCCTGCTCGGCACTGTGCTCGGCATGATCAAGATGTTCGCGGGCATCGGCAGCCACGGTCTGGGTGACCCGTCGGTGATCGCTGCCGGCATCTCCCAGGCGCTGGTCTCCACGGCGTCCGGCCTCACAGTCGCAATCCCGAGCCTGATGTTCTATCGCTATTTCCGAGCCCGCGTCGACGCGCTGCTTGTGGACATGGAACAGGAAGCGCTGAAGCTGGTTGAGATCATCCAGGGCGCGCGCGAAAGCGCGTAGCCGGCTGGGCCCCGAGGCGCAACCATGCAATTTCGCGCGAAGCGGACCGAAGAACCGGAGATCAACCTCATTCCGTTGATCGACGTGCTGCTGATGACGTTGATCTTCCTGCTGATGACCACCAGCTTCTCGAAGGAGGCACAGCTGCGGCTGCAGCTGCCGAGCGCGCACGCGCAATCGAAGCCGCAGGCCGCGACGCTGCGCATCGTGATCGATGCCGGCGGGCAGTATTTCATCGGCGGCAAGGCGCTGCTCAATACCAGCGAGAGCGTGCTGCGGCAGGCCATGGCGGAAGCAGCGGGCGCGCAGAAGAATCCGGTGGTGATCATCGAGGCCGACCGGCGGACACCGGAGGGTGCGGTGGTCGAAGTCATGGACGTTGCGCGCCAGCTCGGGTTCGTTCACCTGACCTTCGCCACGCAGAAAGCCTCTGGCGGCTCCACGCCGTGAGTGCCGACCGGGAGGGCCGGCAGCCGGACTCGGGTGCGGGCGTCTACCGCAGACTGCTGAGTTACGCCTGGCCCTACCGTGGCCGCTTCCTGCTGGCGGTCGTGAGCATGGCCGTCACATCCGGCACCGAGACCGGATTCGCCTGGCTCATGAAGCCGCTGATCAATAGCGGTTTTGTGAAGAGCGATCCGCATAGTATCCGCTATATTCCGCCGCTCATCGTCGGCATTTTTCTGGCGCGGGGGCTGTTCGGATTCCTGGCGAACTACGTCATGACGTGGATCGGGCGCACGATCATATTTCATCTGCGCAACAGCATGTTCTCGCGGCTCGTGCACCTGCCCAGCCGGTTCTACGACAACAATTCCTCGAGTCTTCTGATCTCCAAGGTCATCTACGATGTGGAGCAGGTGATGTCGGCGACCACCAAGGCCGTGTCTTCGGTGGTCAAGGACAGCCTGTCGCTCATCGGCCTTATCGGCCTGATGATCTATTACAGCTGGCGGCTGACTCTCATCATGCTGCTCGTGGCACCGGTCATATCATTTGCGGTAACGAAGATCAGCCGCCGCTTCCGTAAATCGAGCCATCTGATCCAGCAGTCCATGGGTGAAATCACGCATGCGGTGCAGGAAGCCATCGACGGCCAGCGGGTGGTCAAGACCTTCTGTGCGCAGGATCGCGAGATCGCGGCCTTCGGGCAGGTCAATGGCCGCAACCAGCGCTACGTCATGAAGAAGGCCACGACCTCCGCGCTCAACGTCCCGGTGATCGAGTTGCTGTCGGCCATCGGCATCGCTATCGCCATCTATGCGGCAATACAGGAGGCCGCCGCCCATCTCATGAATGCGGGCACCTTCGTCTCCTACATCACGGCCATGATGCTGATGATGCCGGCCCTCAAGCGCCTCACCCAGGTCAATGAGACGGTGCAGACCGGGGTGGCGGCGGCCGGCAGCGTATTCGCGATGGTGGACGAGGAGCCCGAGCCGGATCCAGGCGTGCGCACGCTGCCGGAGGTTCGGGGCGAAGTCGAATACCGCCAGGTGAGCTTCAGTTACCCCGGTTCGCCGGCGCTGGTGCTGGATCAGGTGTCGCTGCGCATTGAACCCGGGACCACCCTGGCGTTGGTTGGGGCCTCGGGCAGCGGCAAGACCACGACCGCGAACCTGCTCGCGCGCTTCTATCCGGCCGACTCCGGCGAAATCCTGCTGGACGGCGTCAACATCAACGAGCTGCGGCTCGCCAATCTGCGCCACCATATCGCGCTCGTGAGCCAGGACACGGTGCTTTTCGACGACAGCATCCGCAACAACATCGCCTACGGTTCCAGCGGGGAGATTGATCCGGCGCGCATCGAGGGCGCGGCGCGCGCAGCGCATGTCCTGGAGTTCGCACAGCGCATGCCCGAAGGGCTCGACACCGTCGTCGGGGAGCGCGGCGTGCGGCTGTCCGGCGGACAGCGTCAGCGTATTGCGATCGCACGCGCCCTGTACAAGAACGCGCCGGTACTGATCCTGGATGAAGCCACTTCCGCGCTCGATACCGAGTCCGAACGCCTGGTGCACGATGCGATGCAGCAGCTGATGCGCAATCGCACGACCCTGGTGATCGCCCACCGCCTGTCGACCATCGAGAACGCCGACCGGATCGTGGTGCTGGAAGGCGGACGCGTGATGGAAGCCGGCAGTCATCGCGAGCTGCTGGCGCGCAACGGTATCTACGCCCGCCTGTACCGCATCCAGTTTAATGAACCCCGTCACTGATCGCGCCTACGGCAACCGGACCCTGTGGCTGTGGTGGTACGGTCTGCGCGATCGGCTGCGCGGCGACCGCGGACGGGCCAATGCGCGCTGGGGTCATGTGCGGGCGCCGGCTGGCGGCGGGCGGCTGGTCTGGATTGAAACCGGAGCCGAAGAGGCGGGCGTGCGCCTGGGCGCCGGGGTGCTGCGGGCGCTGCGCGAGAGCCGGCACGACCTGCGCCTGGTGCTGTCGTTCGAGCGTGAATTTCCACAGCTGCTCGAACGTGCGCTCGTTGGCCTCGAGCGCACCGGATTCGGCTACGGTCCGAGCGATTCGGCACGCGCTGTGCGGCGCGTGCTGCGCACGTTTGCGCCGCTCGGCGTGCTGATGGTGGCGCGCCGTCCCGCACCGATCCTGAGCGCGGCTCTGGAAGCGGCGGGAATACGCTGCGTGGCGGTGCACACCCCGGCGGCGGTTGCCGGGCGCTTCCAGGCGGCCTATCCGGCCGACCGCGCGCAGGCCGAGGCATGGCAGCAATGCGGGCGGGCCGACTACATCGCGCCGCGTGCCGACCTCACGACCCTGTTGGTAGAGGCCCAGGTGGATCCGAATTTCCGGTCGGCATTGTGCGGCGGGCTGGATCTGGCAGTATGGTGCCTGCTTGGCGCCAGCCCCCAGCGGTTTCCCGAAATCGACGCGTGGTGGCGGGATTCGGGTCTGGGAAGGCGTGGGCTGCTGCTGGTGGGGTCGGCGGCGCCCGCGGCGGCGCCCCCGGGGTGGCTGCGTATCAGCGCATGGAACCGGACAGTGCTGGGCGGCGGCAGGGTTGTCCTGGTGGATGACAGCCGCTGGCTGCCGGCGGTCGCCGCCTCAAGCGACGCCATCCACTTGTTGGAAGCCGATGCCTGGACATTCTGGCAGACCCTGGCGGGAGGACGCCCGGTGAGCGTGCCCGATCATGCTGCCGTACTGGGCCGCCTTGACGCGGACGCAACTGCGGCGGCGCGGGTTTTCGAGGAGGTGCCAACACTGGCGCAGCTGGAGCGGTTCTGGACGGCGATGCGGGGTGATCCGATCGGGGGGCGTCGGCGTGGCGATGGCCTGCGTCGGCTGTTCTGGGGCGAACGCCGACGCGCTGCGGATGTCAACCGGGAACTGCTGGCGCGGGTGTTCGCCTGGTGAACCGCAGTGCTTCGGGATGGATACAGGACCTCTGGCAGAGCCGGTCGCTTCCGGTTTTGACGCTCATCCCGCTCAGCTGGCTCTATCGGCTGTTATCAGGGTGGCGCAACCGGCTGTACGACTGGAGGCTGCTCCCCGTCCGGCGCCTGCCGGTGCCGGTTATCGTTGTCGGAAACATTACCGTTGGCGGAACCGGCAAGACACCGCTTGTTATCTGGCTCAGTTTGTTCCTGC
The DNA here is from genome assembly GCA_028068195.1 of Gammaproteobacteria bacterium. GTDB lineage: Bacteria > Pseudomonadota > Gammaproteobacteria > Acidiferrobacterales > UBA6901 > JAJYCY01. The sequence goes on along the minus strand of JAPTTX010000050.1, from coordinate 75,022 downwards.
AGCGTGCCGGATACCGGCCGGGAATCGTGTCGCGCGGCTATGGCGGGCAGGCGAGACAGTGGCCGCAGGTGGTCACCCCCGATTCCGATCCCCGGCAGGTGGGCGACGAGCCGGTCGTGCTCGCACGCCGCGCCGGCTGCGCGGTGGTGGTCGGTCCGGACCGGGCGGCCGCGGCGCAGAGGCTGCTTGCCGTGCATCGCTGCGACATCGTGATCAGCGATGACGGACTGCAGCACCGGCGGCTGGGCCGCGATATCGAAATCGTGGTGATCGACGGGCGGCGGCGCTTCGGAAACGGGCTGCTGCTGCCCGCCGGGCCGCTGCGCGAGCCGATCTCGCGCCTGCGGCGCACCGATTTGCGTATCACGCAGGGAGTTGCCCGGGACGGGGAGCATAGCTTGGTGCTGTACCCGGCCAGCCTGCGCAACCTCGCGAGCGGCAAGTCTTGTGACGCGCGGGATTTTGCCGGGCAGGCGGTGCATGCCGTGGCCGGAATCGGAAATCCCGACCGGTTCTTTGCCACGCTGCGCGATCTGGGGCTGGACGTGCGGGAGCACCCGTTTCCCGATCATTACCGCTTTCGTCCCGAAGACCTGCAATTCGCCGACGGCGCGCCCGTGATCATGACCGAGAAAGATGCGGTAAAATGCGAGCGCTTTGCTCGCCCCGACTACTGGTTCCTCGAGGTCGAGGCCCGCCCGGATCCGGGATTCGGCGCCCGGCTTGTCGAGCTGCTGAAGGAGAAGTGTGGTGGATAAAAAACTGCTGGATATCCTGGTCTGCCCGATCTGCAAAGGACCACTGCGGTACGACCGGGCCAGGTCTGAACTGGTATGCAAGGCGGATCGTCTGGCCTATCCGATCCGGGACGACATTCCGGTGATGCTGGAGGACCAGGCCCGCCAGATCTCCGAGGAGGAGGCGCGCTAGCGCGCGCGGATAGACCGGTGATCGTCATCATTCCCGCCCGCCACGCATCGACCCGGCTTCCCGGCAAGCCGCTGGCAGATATCGCCGGGAAGCCGATGATCGTGCGGGTTTACGAGGCGGCGCGCGCCAGCGGCGCCCGGCGCGTGATCGTTGCGACCGACGACGCGCGTATCAGCGCTGCGGTACAGGGCGCAGGAGGCGAAGTCTGCATGACAGCCTCCGATCACCGTTCCGGCACCGACCGGATCGCCGAAGCGATCGCAACCCTGGGGATCGATCCCGAGGAAGTTGTCGTCAACCTGCAGGGCGACGAGCCGCTCATGCCGCCGAACCTGATCCGGCGGGTGGCCGACACGCTGCTGGCCCACCCCCAGGCCTCCATGGCGACCGCCGGCCATGCAATCCACGACCGACGCAGCTTTCTCGATCCGAACGTGGTCAAGCTTGTCACCGACTGCAGCGGCTTCGCGCTCTATTTCAGCCGCGCCCCGATACCCTGGCCGCGAGAGGGGACGCAACATGCGGGCGAGTCCGCCGTGGAGGCCCTGCGGCACATCGGAATATACGCCTACCGCGCCGAATTCGTCGGCCGCTACGCCGCATGGCCCGCTTGTCCGCCGGAACGCATCGAGTCCCTCGAACAGCTGCGTGTACTCTGGAACGGAGAACGCATCGCGGTGTGCGAGACACCCGATGTTCCACCAGGCGGCGTAGACACCGCGGAAGATCTGGAAAGGGTGCGGGCGGCTTTCGCGCGCGGCCGGTGAGCCGGCGCGCCGGTCCGGCGCGGCGAGTCCGTAAATTCTCGGTGAGGTTTGCGTCTAAACGAAAGCCCCAGGAGGTAATGATCGACCCAAACACCTGCGTTCAGACTCATACCATGTGCGCAGAGACTTCCATTTGTACGCCGGCCGGATGGGCCGTATCATTGCCAGCCGATAAACCGATAACAACTCCAAACCCGCCGGAGACTACTGCAGCATCCCATGGGATCGAACAGGCAGACGATAGTGGAACACGGCGGTGCCCCGGCAGCCGATATTACGTCCCAGATCGAGGCATTGCGGCCTCAGCTTTTGCGGATCGCCCGTCTGCAACTGCGCGATCACGATGCGGCCGAAGACGCTGTACAGGATGCGGTGCTCGCGGCCCTCAAAGATGCCCCCAATTTCGCGGGACGTTCCAGCGTAAAGACCTGGCTGGTGGGCATTCTCAAACACAAGATCATCGATGCGCTGCGTCAGAAGGCACGTCACGCGACCGAGCCGTTCGACGACGAGACCGATTCCGATGACTTCGATTCCGCATTCGACGCGCGCGGGCACTGGGCGCGGAAGCCGGCCGAATGGGAAAACGCCGAGCAGCAGCTGGAGCGCAAGCAGTTTTTCACCGTGCTCGATTTTTGTCTCGACGGCCTGCCGCCCAACCAGGGTCGGGTATTCATGCTGCGCGAGGTGTTTGAATTGGGCGCGGACGAGATCTGTAAGATGCTGGGCATCTCTGCGTCTAATTTATGGGTCTTGCTGTATCGCGCACGTATGAGGTTGCGCGAGTGCCTGGAGCAGAAATGGTTCATTCCGGAACGAAGCGCAACATGATCAACTGCGCCGAAGCGAGCCGCCTGCTCTCGCAGGCCATGGAACGCCCCCTGGACCGCAAGGAACGGGCCATGCTGCGCCTGCACCTGCTGATTTGCCGCATGTGCCGGAAATTCGACAAACAGCTCGCCTTCATGCGCAAGGCCATGAAGCAGTACACCAAATAGCCGGGCCGGCCGCGGTCCATGATAAAAAGGGGGCGGTTACCCGGTTGCCGCAGAAGCCATGATCGCCGCTGGAGTTACCTGATAACCTCGGGATGGCCGTCGGCCTTGGCGGCCATCCAGGCGCCCCGGCGCGGCTGGATCCAGCGGTGCACGATGCCGTCCACCGACAACGTACCCGGGCCATAGGCGACGATGGCCAGCAGCATCATGCCCCATACCTTGTGATCCATGAAATCGCTGCTCCAGAAGCCCGCCCACAGACCATGCGGCCACAGCGCGGGATAAGAGACCACCGCGATGATATTGTAGATAAACAGAAAGAGCGCCGTCAGACGGCCCAGCAGGCCCACGCCCAGGAACCAGGGAGACACGAGCTCGATGAATGTGCCGAGATAGGCGGCAAAAACGGGCGGCAGCAGCGGTACATGGTAGAGGTAGGTAAACAGCATGACGGTGCTGCTCATGTCGCTTACCTTGACGACGCCCGCCCGCCAGAAGGCCACGGCCACCCACAGCCGGAAGAGCAGCATGCTGACGGGGCCGAGATGTTCCAGACCCTGAGCGATGTTCCGATAGAGATGGTACGGTCCGGCACAGCATTTCATGCGGTATTCCTCGCTGGTTCATGCCTGTCTCCGCCACCCGTGCAGCCCGTGACCAGGCCATCGCGGAGCAGTTCCAGGAGAAAGGACGACGGATCGAAGCCGCCGGCCCGCCGTTTGGCGGCCTGCTCGCCGAGGCCTGCCACATCCACCCCGGTCAGCATGTCGCCGATAAAGGCGGCTCCGGGCGCCTCGATCGCCCGCATCGCCACCTGGTCCTGGTCGCGCCACAGCAGCACGCGCTGGCCACCGGAATCGAGCGACGGGGGCTCGGTACCCGCCTGCTGGCAGTACATCCAGATGTCGAAAACCGGGTAGCGCGACTCGACCAGGCGGACGCTCGGGTGCAAGCGAAGTCCGGGTTCCGAGGGCATCTCGGGCGCAATCCCGCTCACGGTTTCCGGATCGAGCGGCCACGCGTCCTCCGCGAGATAGGCCTGCTGGCGCGCCCATTCAAGCCGGGCGATGTCGGCGAGGTACGGGACACCATGCGCTTCGGGCATATCCGACAGAAATGCCGGGAAGCGCGCACCGTAGTCCTGGAGATTGCCGCTGACCGAGGGGTAGTCACGGATATAGCGCGCGGCCGCCCCCTCGAAAAAATCCACCCCGACGAGCGCGAGCACCGCCGGATAGGCCGTCTTGAGGGCGCCGCTAAGATTATGGAAGACGACATTGCGGTATATCTGCAGGCGCGCTGCGGGTGCCAGTCCATGGCCTGCGATGCAGGAATCCAGATCCGGCCGGGACGGCGTGCCTCCGGTGACCTGCTCTGCGAACAGCCGCTGGAGCTCAGGCAGCGATGGCGCGGCGCTCATCGAGCATCCTCTCGGCGGTGGCCGCTTCGGCCAGCAGAACCTCCAGCCCCGGTATGTCCTGATCCCATTCGATCAGGGTTGCCGCTGGCCCGACAAGCGCCAGAGTCTCGCGGTACAATGCCCATACCGCAGGATCGACCGGACGGCTGTGGGAGTCGATGAGCAGCTCCACGGGCAGGCTGGTCTTGCGGGTGAAGCCGGCGAGATGAATCTCCTGTACGGCATCCGGTGGGATCGCTTGGATATAAGTCCGCGGGTCGTAACCGTGGTTGATGGCGTTGACGTAGACGTTGTTCACGTCCAGGAGGATCCCGCAGCCGGCGCGCCGCGCCAGCTCGGCCACAAAGTCCCACTCGGTCATGGTGGAATGGGTGTAAGCCAGGTAGCTCGAGACGTTCTCTATCAGGATCCGGCGGCCCAGATACGCTTGTGTTTCCTGGACCCGGTCCACCATCAGCCTGAGCGCCTCCTCGGTGTAGGGCAGGGGAAGAAGGTCGTTGAGGTGGCGACCCGGGACGGCGCCCCAGCACAGATGTTCCGATACGAGCGCTGGCTCCATCCGGTCAGCCAGCTTCTTGAGCTTTGCAAGATGCCCGCGGTCGAGCGCCGCGGCAGCGCCCAGGGATAGACCGACGCCGTGCAGGCTCACTGGGTATTCCGATCGGATCGCCTCCAGGATCCGCAGCATCGGCCCGCCGGCGCAGAAGAAGTTCTCGCTGTGCACTTCGAACCAGGGTATTTGGGGATGCTCATCGAGCACCCTCGCGAAGTGGGGTGGCCGCAGGCCGATCCCTGCCTGCGCGGGGATCGGCCTGGCCGAAAAGGCGGATGCAGCGGCCATCGCCGGCCTTACATCTTGTCCTTCGGTTTCAGCGAGCCGCCTGCAATTTTCTGGCACAGGCCCGCCGGCATGAGTATGAACGCGTTGGGGTCGCGCGCCTTGGCGTCCTGACCGGCGCACGAATGCCCCGGGGATTGGCAGTCGTTTTTATACGCGGCATTGACTCCAAAACACATTTTCATGCCCGCTGCGACTTCCTGCCGTGTCTTGGCGACGGGATTGCCCATCATGGCAGCGAAGGAAGCCTGACTGACACCGCCCATGCCGAGGGCAACGACTCCGGCCAGGGCCGATTTCAAAAGCAAGCTGGACTGTTTCATGCACCATTCTCCTTAAATTGGTTGTGGACTTTGAGACGTCCTGGCGACTGCTTGTGTCGCCTGTTGTTTAGTCGTGACGGCGAACGCTTTCTTACAATCCCTCGGTAACGTCCCATCGGAATTCGGGCGGATCCGGTTGATACCAAGGCGGCATGTGATTTGAGCCAGCCTCCGAGACTGCCGACCGCCGATCCGGAGCTATTCGCCCGCGCAGGCAGGTTTGGAGATTTCCGGAACATCTGGAGGCTCGCTGAATGTTTGAGCCGCGCTGGGAACGGTGAGAAGCGCGAGCAGGCCTTGACCTGCTTAGCTTGCGGAAGCCGGCAGCAATCCCTAGGGCGACCGATTGCTGCCGTTAGCAGCCAGAGTGAACCGACCGCCTGCAGAATAAAGATCCCCTACGCGAGGCCGCATGAAAATTTCAGGTGACTGCTGCTTAGCGAGCCGCACCGGAGCGCGCGGCGACGTACCCGGTTCTGCGGCGCAAGAACAATGGGGGGATTCTGACCGGGAAGGATCTGGAGCGTTACCTCGGTCGGTGCGGGTAGTCTTCGATGGGAAAACACTGCTCTCGGCCGTCATTCTGCCACGCGGGCGGGCGGAGCGTATCCTCGCGCACCTCCGTGTCCGCGAGCGATGAGTGGGCGCCATGCCCGGTATTCCGCCCAGGCGCCTCAAGTCGGCGCTGCCGACGAGGGCATGCTTGATAAGAAGAGAATTCAGGCACGTCGCGCAGCCGGGCAATATGCCGCATCCGATCTTGTCCACTCGCAGCCATCATTGTGTCCGGCCTCGGAAAATCGGCGCGGATCAGCCACGTAAACGATTGCCCGTGACGGCTGGTTTCGGGCTGCCGCAGCGGTCCGCGCAGGTCGTCAAGCCGTCCGAATCCGGACGTCAGGCAGCGGTTCGCTGCGCAACGCTCGTGTGGTCGGCATTTCGCGGGCAGCGGGAACTGACTTCCGGTATCTCGAGCATGCGCAGACAGAACTTCAGGTCCCGGACCAGCGCCGGATGGCTTGCTTGCAGGCTCGCTGGAAAGACGAAGCAGGTGGTGTCCGAACATGCGGCGCAGGTTGCGCAGGGTTGCGGCTGTCTCTCGCTCTGCCAATGCGCGGCCGCAATCCCCTGCAGCCGGTGTATCCAATTCGACGGACGAACCCTTCGATTCCCGGGACCAAACGCAACAAACAATTCTTCGTCGGTCATCGTATGTTACCTCGCGTCGAGCGGTCATGCTCTCACGACATGGCGTATAGCAATCCCCGTGCCACCGATGTATTCGGCGTCCAATCAACATCTTGCGGTGGGTCCCGTGGGATGCCTCGGTAATCCGTGCACCATTACCAGGAATATCGCGATGCCATTGCGCAGCAGTGGTGCAAACGGGAACGCCACGAGGTTCGCCCGGCAACCGCCACGTGAATCAGCCTGTCGACTGAGGCGGGTGGCGCCGCCGATTGCCGAACCTTCCGGGCGCATGTCCGGGAACGCAGTCCGGCAGGTCCGAGGACCTCGCGCTGGCGCCTGCTGCCCCATGGAAACTGTCAACATCCATGCGTGATCCGGCGCGGGGCTGAAACAGCCGGATTGCGTGTTTGATATCATAGGCCTGGGAACGCGGCTGTCAGCCGGTATTTCGCATGTTGCAATAAGGAATGAAGGAATCGCTGCCTATGACAAAAGTAAGCGTCTTGTTCGTCTGTCTCGGGAATATCTGCCGCTCACCGACGGCTGAAGGCGTGTTTCGCGCGGTAGTGCGCGCGCACGGACTGGAGGATGTCATCGCAGTCGATTCGGCCGGAACCCATGCGTATCATATCGGTGAAGCGCCCGACGCGCGTGCCCAGGCGGCGGCTGCGCGTCGCGGCATCGATCTGTCGGGGCTGCGCGGTCGTCAGGCGACGCGCAGAGACATCGAAAGTTTTGATTTCATTCTCGCAATGGACAGCGAAAATCTGAAACATCTGCGCGCCATGAGTCCCTCAGGTCTCGAGCACAAGATCCGCCTGTTTCTGGAATTCGCGCCGGCACGCCCCGAGCGCGAGGTGCCTGATCCCTACTTTGGGGGCGAGAGCGGCTTTGATCGCGTGCTCGACATGGTGGAAGAGGCGGCGGTCGGCCTGCTCGAACTTATCCGGCGCGAATACCTGTAGCCGGCGCTGCCGCAGCTTTGCCTTCGGCCTGGATCAGGGCTGTCCCGTCCGGTACCCGAACAAGCTATGGGCCAGTGCCCGTACTGCACTGCCAAATCCCCGGCAATCTTCCGGCCAGGCGGTCGATTCAGGCTGGTTGTGGTTCCCGACGCGTACCGGTTCGCAGAGCGGGGGTCCGGCAGCTTCCCGGAACGGTGCGCCCCGCTGCTGTGCCACGGATGGGCGCAGGAACCCCCGGGGGCTGCTGCCGATTGTTGCAAGGTGGGGCGTGGTGCTGGCACGCCCAGACATCGGGTGGCGGCAGCGGCAGCGACGCTGCTGGCCGCTGCGCTGCCTGGGCGGTGCAGTGCTACGTTTGGTAGGTTGGCGGCAGGGCCGGATATGCCCTGGGGAGCGGCCATGGGCCACGGGTCCGGCCGGCGTCCGATTCAGATGCGGAACAGGCGCGCGCGGTCGTCATACGCGAACAGCTCGGCATAGCGCGCCCAGCCGGTGACCACCCGCAGCGTCCGCTCGACGTCACGGCGGATGAGATGGTCTTCCAGTTCGGACTCGAAGCGCACACGTGGCGCACGGTGTTCCCCGCGTTCATCGAGGACCCGCCGGATATGCGCTGCAAGCGGCACGAACTCGATCAGATGTTCCTTGAACAGCCGCTTGCGCTCCTCGGTCCCGCCGTGGCCGAACAGCCGCCCCGCGGTCGTGAGGCGGACCGCGCCATCTTTGAGCTCCGCGAACTCCAGCAGGTGCAGCGCTTCGGCGACCGGAAACAGGTCGTCCACCTGCAGTCCGAGTACACGCGCGATCTCCCCCAGGCGCGAGCGGCCATGGTATGGCGGGCCGGCGAGCGTTTCGACGAATCCGCTCATCTGGTTCACCGACGCGCGCGGCAGCACCAGTGCAAGACCGCCCCGGTACGCGGCGGGCGCAGTGAGCGAAGCGATGGCCCGGGAAGTCAGAGAGGCGTAGATGTCTTCGACGATTGCGCGGAATGCGTCATCCAGGCGGTTGCGCGGATGCGGGAGGGGCACTGCAATTTCGGCCGCCACGCGACCCGGATTGGATGACAGGATGACGACGCGGTCACACATCAGCACCGCCTCCTCGATGTTATGCGTCACGAGCATCACCGAGTTGGTCGGAATCTCGTGCTCGAGCCACAGATCGATGAAATCGGAGCGCAGCGTCTCGGCCGTCAGCACGTCCAGCGCCGAGAACGGCTCGTCCATGAGCAGGATCGGCGAGCCGGTAACGATCGCGCGCGCGAAGCCGACCCGCTGCCGCATGCCGCCGGAGAGTTCCCGCGGGTATGCGTCCTGGAAACCGTCGAGACCGATCAGGTCTATGGCGGCCTCGGCACGTTGGCGCCTCTCGCTGCGGGGGAGGGCGAAGACATCGAGCCCGGCTTCGACGTTTTCGATCACGGTCATCCACGGAAACAACGCGAAGGTCTGAAACACCACGGCGATGCCCTCGGCCGGACCGGTGAGAGGCGCTGCGCCGTGATAGACCTGCCCGGAGGTGGGCCGCTCGAGGCCGGCAGCGATACGCAGCAACGTCGACTTTCCGGCCCCGGACCGTCCGAGGATACCCAGGATCTCGCGGCTGCGCAGCGCCAGGTCGATATCCGCCAGCACCGGCAGGGTCGTCCCCGAGGGCTTGGCGAAATCCATGCAGACCTGACGCAGTTCGATGAGCGGCCGGCCGGCAGGTGTGTTCATCGGTGGTCTCAGTCGAGACGCATGCGGCGTTCACTGAAGGCGTACAGCGGCCGCCAGAGAAGCTGGTTCATGGCGATCACCAGGATCGCCATCACCGCGATTCCGAGCGCCGCGCGCGGCAGGTTGCCGGCCTCGGTCATGCGCGCGATATAGGCGCCGAGCCCCCCGGCCGTGAGCTCCGTCGGCCCCCAGCGCACCACTTCCGAGACGATGCTCGCGTTCCAAGCGCCGCCGCTGGCCGTGATCGCGCCCGTTACGTAATACGGAAGGATCCCGGGCAGCATCACGTCGCGCCACCAGCGCCATCCGCGAATGCGCAGGCTGGCTGCCGCTTCACGCAGATCCTGCGGAAACGCGCTGGCACCGGCGATCACGTTGAACAGGATGTACCATTGCGCCCCGAGAATCATCAGCGGACTCAGCCAGACCGCCGGCGCGAGATGCATGCGCACAACGAAAAACACCGCCAGCGGGAACAGCAGATTGGCGGGAAACGCCGCCAGGAACTGCGCGGCCGGCTGGATCATGCGCGTGAGTTTCGGTCGCAGGCCAATGACGATCCCGACCGGCACCCAGACCACGGTTGCCACCGCCACGAGCACGATCACCCGCAGCAAAGTGAGCGCGCCGCCGCGCGCGGCAGCGACGACATCGCTCCACGAGAGTGCGATGCGGGCAAAGCCGACAGACCGAACGAGAATGTAGACGAGGCTACCGCAGAGCAACCCGTACCATAGCGCCTCCGTGAGGCGGCTGGCGGCAAGCCGCTTCCCGGCAGCATGCACACGGGCGGGCAACGACAGGCGGGCGCGGCCGGCATCCTGCAGGCCCGTTGCCACGCGCCGGGTCAGTTGCTGCAGCAGATGCGAGCGTTGAAAGATTTCGAGGACCCAGGACCGCGGCCCGCGCGCGGCGGGTTGTGCCGGAACCTGAAAGCGGCCCGACCAGGCTACCAGAGGCCGGAAGACCAGTTGGTCATAGCACAGGATGGCTGCGCTCATAGCCAGAATCGCCCATCCGACCGCAGCGAGGTCGTGCTGGCGGATGGCCTCGGCGACGTAGGAACCGACGCCCGGCAGCCGGATATTCAGGCCATCAACCGTGATGGCCTCGGATGCCACGACGAAGAACCAGCCTGCCGACATAGACATCATCGTGTTCCAGACGAGACCGGGGAGGGCGAACGGCACCTCGACGCGCCAGAAACGCTGCCAGGCTGAAAAGCGCAGGCTGCGCCCGGCATCATCCAGATCGCGCGGGACCGTGCGCAACGACTGGTAGAGGCTGAACGCCATGTTCCAGGCCTGGCTGGTAAAGATGGCAAAGATCGCAGCGAGCTCTGGACCGAGCGCCCTGCCGGGGAACGCCGAAATGAAAAACAGCGCGGTGAACGAAAGATAGCCCAGCACCGGCACCGACTGCAGGACATCCAGCAGCGGAATGAGGATCACCTCTGCGCGCCGGCTTTTGGCGGCAAGCGTGGCATAGACAAAGGTGAATGCCAGCGAGACGGTAATGGCAATAAACATCCGCATTGTCGTCTGCAGGGTATAGTACGGCAGCGCTGCCGGTGACAAACTGATGCGCGGCGGCGCGGTTGCAAGAGGCGCCGCCATCTGGTGCGCGCCGGAACCCACTACGATCAGCATGCCGAGCACCAACACGGTGGCGGCCAGATCCGGCCAGCTGGCCCGGCGCAGGTGCCAGCGCGGGCTGTTCAGGGTCTCCGCGTGCTGTGCCACGCCTATCGGCTGCCCGCGCGGTGTCGGGGAGACCGGCAGCGCGCATCGGTGTGGCCCGGCAGCGGCGACGAAAGCGCTATCAGTTGGAGCGCAACATCGGGCGTTGCCGCTATATCCATGGTCTGCCGTTCCCAGAAACCCGGGCAAGATCGCCCTTTAATGGATTTGCCCCATCCGGACGCAGGCACCGTCGGTCCCGTCCGACCTTGGGTCGATTGCCGCCGCCGCAGAGGCGCCACCCATGTTCGTTTGGCTTTCGGGCAGCACGCGACCGGATAGGAGTTACCGAGCCTGCCGCCACGCTGGCATGCCCAGCCCCCGGATTCGCGGTCTGTTTGCGCGGCGAAACCCGACAGGACATTCTATGCTAAGGCGGATCGCAGGGCATCTGCTGCCCCGGCGATGGGCAGGCCTGGCGGGCCATCGTCACCAAGCTGCGCTGCCCCACCAACCAGGCCCGGGGTTCGCAAGCGCATGACGGCACCGGCCGTGGCAGCTTCGGGTCGGCTGCTTCCGGCTGATGTCCGCCCGCCGGGATGGCGGATCGAGGCAGGCGGTCAGGAGGTGGATCGACAATGACGGATGACCAGGAGTCCGGACGGTTCTCGGCGGAAGACTACGAGGCCTGGTACCGCACGGCGCGGGGCAGTTGGATCGCCGAGGCGGAATTCAGCCTCATGATGAGCCTCATGCGGCCGGCTGCCGGCGCGTCATTGCTGGATGTTGGCAGTGGCACCGGGCACTTCAGTCGGCGGTTTGCCGCCGCCGGTCTGGCGGTGACCGGCCTCGACGCGGATGCCGGGATGCTCGCCTGGGCGCGCCGCGCTGGCGGCGGGGTGGCGTACATTCAGGGGACCGCAGCGGCGCTGCCGTTCGCGTCAGGTTCATTCGATCATGTCGCGGCCGTGACCAGTCTGTGCTTTGTGGCGCAGCCGTCGGGCGCGCTCGCCGAACTGTGGCGCGTCTGTCGCAGCGGAGTGCTGCTCGGGCTCCTCAACCGTAACAGCCTGCTGCACCGTGCCAAGCGCGGCACCGGAAGCTACCGTGGCGCCCGCTGGGACACGGTTGCCGACGTGCGCGCATGGTCGCTGCGGCTCGGTCTGCAGCCGCAGCTCACGGTGCGCAGCGCCGTGTTCGTGCCGGGCGGCGGGAGGGCTGCGCGCGTGATCGAACCGGTCCTGCCCGCTGTGCTGCCCTGGGGCGGGTTTCTGGCCGTAATGATACGGCGTGATCCTGGGGCCTGAAACGCTCAGGCGACGCGTGCCGCGTGGACAGTTGACACAGGTCAAGGTTGCAGCACGGCGGAGTCGAATAGCCTTGGATTGCCTGTTTGAGCGATCAATCCATGGTCACAAGAATCTGGCGATAAGGAGGGATCTCGCATGCCGGCAGCCGTCACCGGGCACCCGGCGCATCGCTACCCGCTGTCCGGATCGCCGGCGCGCGGCTTTGCCGGGGGAGCTGCGGGATTTTTCGTCGGATTCGCAGCGGTGGCGCTGTACGGACCGGCTGCCGAGCTGTTCCAGGACCGCATGCAGCTTTCCGCAACGGCGCTCGGATTTCTGGTGGCAGCGCCGCAGATCGCGGGTGCGCTGCTGCGCATTCCCTGCGGCGTCTGGGCCGACCGTGCCGGCGGGCGCGTACCGATGCTGACGCTGCTCGGCCTGTCGCTGATCGGCATGTGGGGGCTGGCGTTCGTGCTGGCCGCCGCCGGTTCCATCGGCTTCAATCTTTATCCGGTGCTCGTTTTTTTCGGGTTGCTGTGCGGCAGCGGCATCGCGTCGTTTTCGGCCGGCCTGCCCCAGGTCTCCTACTGGTATCCACGCAACCGCCAGGCGGTGATCCTGGGGGCCTACGGTGGCATCGGAAACCTGGCCCCGGGCATGTTCACGCTGGCGCTACCCTTGGCAATCGGACGCTGGGGACTCGCCGGATCGTATTTTGCCTGGTTCTTCTTTCTGATCGCCGGAGCCGGTGTCTATGCCTTGCTCGCGCGCGATGCCTGCTACTTCCCGCTGCGCACCACAGGGCTTGGCAGCGGCGAGAGCCGCACGATCGCCGCGCAGTGCGGGCAGGAGCTATTTCCCGTGGAATCGGCATGGCATGCGCTGATCGTTGCCGCCGAGAATCCGCGAACCTTGGGACTCATGCTGCTTTACTTCGTGTCCTTCGGCGGATTCCTGGCCCTGAGCGCCTGGTTCCCGGTTTTCTGGGCGAATTCCTATCGTGTGGGTGCGGTCGAGGCCGGGATCCTGAGCGGTGCCGGATTCTCCTTGGTTGCGGCGGCCATACGCATCTATGGCGGCGCGCTGTCCGATCGGATCGGCGCCGAGCGTACCGCGTTCGTCGCGTACTTCGTCGTGCTGGCCGGGGCGCTGCTGGTCACGTTTGGCCCGGGCTTCTCGCTGAGCCTGGCCGGAGAACTGCTGATGGCCCTCGGCATGGGCACCGGCAATGCAGCGGTGTTTGCCCTGGTGCCGAAATACGTTCCCCAGGCCGTGCCGGGTGCAGCCGCATTTGTTGGTGGAATCGGCGCAACCGGCGGGTTCATCCTGCGGCTGTTTCTTGGTGCGGTGGCGGACGCCCTCGGCAGGCGGCGCGGATACGCCGGAGGTTTTTTGCCTTCATCGTATTGGCGGCGATCGCGCTGGCCGTCTGCTGGGATTTTTATCGCACTGGCGTAGGAAGGTTCCGGACCCGGGACGGGGCGCGCCTCTGACGGCGCCAGGTTCGGTAACGGAGACATCGACAGCGGCAGCACCGGGGAGCAGGGCAATGGACACGGCGATCCGCTTGCCTGTGAGGCAGGAGCTCGGACGATAATCCATGTCATCGGTATCACCAGCAGAAACGGTGCCGGCAGGGCTCAATGGGCTCACGGACGCGGAGGTCCAGGAGCGCATCGGGCGGGGCGCGGTGAACCGGAGCGCACTGCCTGTCAGCAGGACCGTCCTGCAGATCGTGAGAGCCAACGTTCTCACGCGCTTCAATGCGCTGCTCGGGACGCTGTGCATCATGATCCTGGCGACCGGGCCGTGGCAGGACGCGTTGTTCGGCGGCGTGCTGGTTGTCAATGCGCTGATCGGCATGATTCAGGAACTCCGGGCAAAACGGGCGCTCGACCGGCTGGCGCTCGTGAACCAGCCGGTGGTGCGGGTGTTGCGCGTCGGAAAGCGCGTCGAACTCGGCGCGGCTGACATCGTCAACGATGACCTGTTCGAGCTCGCGTCCGGCGATCAAGCGGTGGTCGATGGCGTGGTGGTCGTCGCGACCGGCCTGGAGATCGACGAGTCCCTGCTCACCGGTGAGTCGGAGCCGGTCGGCAAGGACGGTGGCCAGGAGGTGCTTTCCGGAAGCTTCGTCATTGCCGGCAGCGGCTGGTGCCGTGCGACGCGCGTGGGAGCGGCCGCGTACGGGCAACATCTCGCCAGCGAAGCCAGGCGCTTCAGTCTGGCGCAATCCGAACTGCGGACCGGGATTGACCGGATATTGCGGTACATCACCTGGGCCATCGCGCCGACCCTGGTGCTGCTGTTCAGCAGCCAGTTCGTCATTGACCGGACATTTTCCGGCGCGCTGCTGTATTCAGCCGGAGGGGTGGTCGCGATGGTGCCCGAAGGCCTGGTGCTGCTCACCAGCCTTGCGCTGGCTGTGGCTGCCGTCAGGCTGGCCCGTCATCGTGCGCTGGTCCAGGACCTGCCGGCGACCGAGACGCTGGCCCGGGTCGACGTGGTCTGCCTAGACAAGACCGGCACGCTCACGGAGCGCGAGCCCCGGCTCGAGCGCATTGAACCGCTGCAGCCCGGACATTCCGATGCCGTGCGCGCGCTCACCGCCATTGCCGGTGCCGATCCCGGTCCGAACGCCACGTTGCGGGCAATCCGGCGGGCCTATTCAGAGGAAGAGCCCCTGGCTTTAAACGCCTACGTGCCATTTTCGCCGGTACGCAAGTGGAGTGGAGCGGATCTCGGCGCGCACGGTAATTGGGTGCTGGGTGCGCCGGAGGCCCTGTTTGGCGCAATCGCCGACAGCGCTTCGGCGCGCCGGCGCGCCGAAGCGCATGCCCGTGATGGCTGGCGCGTGCTGCTGCTTGCCAGAACCGGCCGGCCTTTCGACTCCGGACAGCTGCCCGCCGATCTCACCGCCGTCGCGCTGCTGCTGTTCGCCGAAGAGATCCGCGCTGATGCCGCCGAAACGCTGCGGTACTTGGGCGCGCAGGGGGTGGCGATCAAGGTGTTCTCCGGAGACCATCCGGCGACGGTCGGCCGGATTGCGAGCGAGCTCGGAATCGCGCATGACGATAGGCCCGTTGACGCGCGCGAACTGCCGGAAGATGCCGCCCAATTCCGCGCACTGGTCGAGGCGCGATCGGTCTTCGGGCGCCTGTCGCCCCGTCAGAAGCAGTCGCTCGTTGCCGCGCTCCAGGACAACGGCCACCGGGTTGCGATGGTGGGCGACGGCGTAAACGACGTCCTCGCCCTGAAGCGGGCCGACATCGGCATCGCCATGGCCGCCGGCGCGGGGGTCGCCCGCGCAGTGTCGCAGCTTGTGCTCCTGGACAACCGTTTCTCCTGCCTGCCGGCCGTCATCGGCGAGGGCCGGCGCGTGATCGGCAATGTCGAGCGGCTTGCAGCTCTGTTCCTGACCAAGACGGTGTATGCGATGATTCTGGCACTGGTAGTTGGTATCGCCGGCGTGACCTTCCCGTTCCTTCCGCGGCATCTCACGCTCGTCGGCACGCTGACGATCGGTGTGCCTGCCTTCTTCCTGTCGCTCGAGCAGAACACGCAACGCGCCAAATCGGGGTTTGTCGAGCGGGTGATGCGTTTCGCCGTGCTGAGCGGACTGTTTGTCGCGGGTGCGACGTTTGCCGTCTATGCGCTCACGCGTTCCGAACCGGCGGTCAGTTTGGCGCAAGCCCGGACCGCCGCGACCGTGACCCTGTTCGCGGTCGCCACCTGGGTAGTGGTGATGGTTGCGCGGCCGCTCAGGCTGGGTCGCTCAGCCGTGCTCGCCGGAACAGTAGCAGCGTTCGTGCTCGTCCTGTGCGTGGCGTGGCTGCGGGCGTTCTTCGCACTCGAACCGCTGCCGCCGGTGGCCTGGCTATACGTGGCGGCGGTAGCCGCGGCGACAGCCGTTGCGCTGCGCTGGGGTGCGGCAGTTGCCGAGCGCCCGCGTGCGGGTTCGGCGCGGGTCCGTCCCCTGCAGTTGCGCCAATTGATCCAGTGGGCGCTCGGAGAGAACAGCCCGAAATGGATGCTGACCCTTGCGGCGTTCCTTGTCGTGGGCGGAGCGTGGCTGTTTTTCGGGGTACTGGAGGACATAGTGACCCATGACCGGCTGGTCGATCTGGACGTCTTCGTCTATCACCTGATGCAGTCGATTCGCACTCCGGGAATCGACCGCATGATGATCGCCATCACCGAGCTGGCGGATGCCCAGGTCCTGCTGCCTGTGATCCTAGTGACCCTGGCCTGGTTGCTCGTGCGCCGGCTCTGGCTCACTGCCGGCTACTGGCTCACTGCCATTGGAATCGCCGAAGCGCTGGCGAACGTGCTGAAACTGACGCTCCACCGTGTCCGTCCGGGCCCGCTCTACAGCGGCGCCGAGCAGTTCTCCTTTCCGAGCGGGCACGCCATGATGAGCGCGGTTGTCTACGGGTTTCTGGCGTTCCTGCTGTCCCGCCAGGCCCGTCCCGGTCTGCGCCGGACGGTGCTCGTATTCGGGGTTGCGTTGGTCAGCCTCATTGCGTTTTCCCGGATCTATCTCGGGGCGCACTGGCTCTCCGACGTTCTGGGAGGCCTGAGCTTCGGGGTAGCCTGGGTGGCCGCATTCGCCGTTGCCTACGAATACCAGTCGCATGACCGGATCCGTCCGCAACGCCTGGCGGCGATCGTGCTGGCGACTGTGCTCATCGCCGGTGGCGTTCATATCGCCACGAGCGGCGACGCCGACCGGCAGCGTTACGCGCCGCCGCCCCTGCCGGCATCGCAGCGGCAGGGCGGCGATCGGGCGAGGATGCCGGGTCTCTGACGGCCGTCCAGGACGGAATCAGTCTCCGGTCTTCGGTTCGGACTGTGCCGGTTCGGAATGCACCGGGGCGACTTCGGCGGGGGCGGCCGCAGGTATCGCCACGGGTACGGCCGCCGCGACCTTGGCCTCAGGTGTCTGATCGTTGTGCGCCGGTTCCGCGGCCGCCGGGACATTGTGTTCCCCGGACGGATGCTGGCCATGGGGCTGCCCGACAGCGGGACGGCCCTCAGGGTGGTCCGATATCGCAGCGGGCGCGCGTTCGGCCGACACTGGCACGGCAACCGTCTCCGGCGCGGCGAGATCGGTGCCGCTCGCGGCGACTCCCGACTCGCCCTGGCGCGTCTGTGGACGGCGCCGTCCGCGCCGTCCACGCCGTCCGCGACCGCCCTCCGGCCGTTCCTTCTGGACCGCGCCGGAACGGCTGGGCTCGCGGCCGGGGGAGGGGGCCGTAGGCCGGGTTTCGGCGGCACGGGATTCCGGTGGACGATGTGCCGCGGGATGGGCCGGACGCGGCGGACGCTTTTCGCGTCCCTCGGGCCGCCGTGCCTGCGGTAGTCGGGCCGCTGGACGTGCCGCCGCCGGCTCACGTGTGCGCTCCTGAACCTTGCCGGGGGCGACCGCCGGTGCCGGTTCAGGGGCACCGAACAGCCGTTTTGCGATGCGCTTCAGCATGCCTTCCCGGGGCAGAGGAACTGCAGCAGGGGCCTGCGCCGGGACCGGTGCAGCGGCGTGGCTGATCTGGCCTACGGCCGGAATCTCGGCAGTCGCGCCGGCTGCGGGACGGGCATGACGCGGTTCTTCTTCCTCTTCTTCCCGCAATTCGACTTCGTAACTGGGCGTATCGCTTTCCGCCTCGTATTCTTCGCCGCGCAACCGGCGCACGTGATAGTGCGGTGTCTCGATCTCGGGATCCGGAATGATCACCACCGGAGTTCCAAGCCGGGTCTCGATGGTGGTGATCTCATGGCGCTTTTCGTTGAGCAGGTAGGTCGCGGTTTCGACCGGAAGATGGACATGCAGCGCCGCCGTGTTTTCCTTCATCGCCTCTTCTTGGATGTAACGCAGCACGTGCAATGCCGAGGACTGGACACCGCGGACGTGTCCGGTGCCGTCACAGCGCGGGCAGACCAGGCTGCTCGATTCCCCGAGCGAGGGACGCAGACGCTGGCGTGACATCTCGAGCAGACCGAAACGCGAGATCCGTCCGACCTGAACGCGCGCGCGGTCCGCCTTCAAGGCCTCGATCAGCTGGTTTTCGACGGCGCGCTGGTTGCGCGCCGGAGTCATGTCGATGAAATCGATCACGATAAGGCCCCCAAGGTCGCGCAGGCGCAATTGCCGCGCAATCTCTTCGGCTGCCTCGAGATTGGTGTTGAGTGCGGTCTCCTCGATGTCTGCGCCCTTGGTGGCGCGCGCCGAATTTACATCGATGGTCACCAGCGCCTCGGTGTGGTCGAACACAACCGCTCCGCCGGATTCCAGGCGGACTTCGCGCGAAAATGCCGACTCGATCTGGTGTTCGATCTGGAAGCGCGAGAACAGCGGCGTCTCGTCCTGATAGAGCTTCAGCCGGCTGAGGTTCTGCGGCATGACCTGCTGCATGAACTTCAGCGCACGCTCGTGGATTTCGGGGTTATCGATCAGGATCTCGCCGATGTCCTGGCGCAGGTAATCGCGGATCGCGCGGATGACCAGGTTGCTCTCCTGATAGATGAGGAACGGCGCCGTGCGCTCCTGGGCAGCGTTGCTGATCGCATCCCAGAGGTGGATCAGGTAGTCGAGATCCCACTGGAGCTCCTCGGCGCTCTTGCCGATGCCCGCAGTCCTTATGATTACCGCGTAGTCCTCGGGAATCTTCAGCTGCGCCATGGCCTCGCGCATTTCCGCGCGCTCTTCCCCCTCGATGCGACGCGAGATGCCGCCGCCCTTGGGGTTGTTAGGCATGAGGACAAGGTAACGCCCTGCCAGGCTGACGAACGTGGTAAGCGCCGCGCCCTTGCTGCCGCGCTCTTCCTTTTCCACCTGTACGACCAGTTCCTGGCCCTCCTTGATCACATCCCTGATGCGCACCTGCGCCATCGGGGTCTTGCTGTCATAATCCCGGAAATAGATGCGGGATATTTCCTTCAGCGGCAGGAAGCCCTGACGTTCGGAACCATAGTCCACGAAGGCGGCTTCGAGGCTCGGCTCGACACGGGTTACCTTTCCTTTGTAGATATTGCCCTTCTTCTGCTGATAGGAGGAGGATTCGATGTCGAGGTCGAGGAGTTTCTGGCCATCAACGATGGCGACCCGCAACTCTTCAGGATGAGTTGCGTTAAACAGCATTCTTTTCATTTATAAATAGCTTCCCGACGCCGGGGGCCTGTTATTCCGCAGCCCGCGGACGACCACCTGGAGCCAGCACAAACAGGCACACACCCGGCCGGCGATGCGTGACCACGCTGCCTGGCACCTGGGGTGCGGTGGTTACCGCCCGGGCTGCGACGTCCCCGTGGCGTCTTAATTTTCATGCACCACTTCGGTCGGGTGAGTGGTGCGGAACCCTGTACACGGCCTTCCGGGCTGCCGAACGCCTCTCCGGCGCTACGGGACCTGGATTGCGGCCCAAACCCGGCTTTCGCCCGGTAGATAAACCGGCAATACGCTCTCTCTAAAGAGAAAACTGGGCGCCTCGCGGCACATCCAAGACGGCCGGTGGCACCGTTCCCAAATATAACAGCGCATCGCTATCCCTGCAAATCTGTTATCATTTTTTCCTATGTCAGCAGCCAAGAAGGCAATACGGTCCGGGCCCGCCCCGCGGGTCAGACAGGTTCAGGTGGACGCGGAACACACCGGGCAACGTCTTGATAACTTCCTGATTGCACAGCTTAAAGGAGTTCCGCGGACCCATATCTACCGGCTTTTGAGGCGCGGTGAAGTGCGGATCAACAAGGGCCGCAGCCGGGCCGATTACCGCATCCGCTGCGGGGATATCGTGCGCATCCCGCCCGTGCGCACCGCCGAAGTCCAGGCGCAGGTCTCGATCCAAGATGGTGCACAGTTTGCCTGGCTGGAGGGGCGCATTCTGTATGAAGATGCGGCGCTGCTGGCTGTGGACAAGCCGGCCGGACTGGCGGTCCACGGCGGCAGTGGCGTGAGCCTCGGCCTGATCGAGATGCTGCGCCGGCTGCGCCCGCAGGCGCGTTCGCTCGAGCTGGTGCACCGGCTCGACCGGGATACGTCCGGTTGCCTGCTGGTTGCCAAAAAGCGCAGCGTTCTGTTGCGGCTACACGCGATGCTGCGGGAAGGACAGGTCGACAAGCGCTACCAGGCCCTGCTGTGCGGAACCTGGGGCGGCAAGACACACACGGTGACCGCGCCCTTGCGCAAGCAGGAACTGAGGTCCGGCGAACGCCGGGTCGACGTGGACGAGTCCGGCAAGGATTCGGCGACGCGCTTCCACGTGCTCCGGCGATATGCCGGGTGCGGACCACAGCAGGACTTTGCGGCCACCCTGGTGGAGGTCGAGCTGCTTACCGGCCGGACCCATCAGGCGCGCGTGCATGCCGTACACGCCGGTCACCCGATCGCCGGCGACGAAAAATACGGAGACAGGCACTGCAACACCATGGCCCGCGCTCTCGGCTTGCGGCGCCTGTTCCTGCATGCCGCCCGCCTGCGATTCGAACATCCGGACGATGGGCAGGCACTGGTGCTCGAGGCGCCCCTGCCGCCGGAGCTGGTCGGACTGCTGCGTCGGCTGGATGGGGAGGCGGCATGACAGGGCGTGTCCGTCGCGGCCTAGGGAGCGCGCAGATGCCGGCGCCGTACGGCAGTCCTTTGCGTCTTCGCGATATCCGGAAAGTATCCCGTGCACAACCTACCGCCCGTGCTCCACGCGCATGAACACGCGCTACGACCTGATCGTCTTCGACTGGGACGGCACGCTGATGGATTCCGAGCGCAAGATTGTGCGCTGCATGTCGGCTGCCGCCGCAGATCTCGGGCTTGCCGATCCCGGGGCCGACGCAATCCGTCAGATCATCGGCCTTGGCCTCGACGAGGCCATGGCGCAGCTCTTTCCACAAGCCCCGGCGTCGCTGCGGCAGCGCCTTGTGGAGCGCTACCGCGAGCATTTTCTGGGTCTCGATCAGACCGATATGCCGCTGTTTCCCGGGGTGGAAGAGGGACTCGCACGCCTGGCGCGGGACGGATTGTTGCTGGCGGTGGCGACCGGAAAGGCGCGGCGCGGCCTCGACCGCGTGCTGCATGAGACCGGCACCGGACGCTATTTTGCCGCCACACGCTGTGCGGACGAGGCGCTGTCCAAGCCCCACCCCAGGATGCTCGAGGATATTCTGGAACAGACCGGGGTGCGCCGCGAGCGTGCCCTGATGGTGGGGGACACGACCTACGATTTGCTGATGGCCCGCAATGCGGGAATGGGGGCGCTCGCCGTGACCTACGGCGTGCACAGCCGCGCGCAGCTCCTGGAATGCGGGCCGCTCGGCTGCGTCGACTCGTTCGTCGAGGTGTGCCGATGGATTCCCTGAAGCTGAAAACAGCTGAATCCGGCCCTGGCATAACGCCCCTGGTGCGCCCGGGCGGGCGAATATGCGCCATTGGTGAGCTTGCGGACGGCGGCCGCGGCCTGCGCTTCGTGCTGGAGACCGCCGGTGCCGTGCATCCGGCGTTCGTAGTGCGCTACGCCGGGCGGGTGTACGGCTACCTGAACAAATGTGCCCACCGCGGGCTCGAGCTCGACTGGACGGAGGGGGAATTTTTTGACGCGGACCGCCGGTATCTGATATGCGCCAGCCACGGCGCACGCTATGATCCGGCGAGCGGCGCCTGCATCGACGGGCCGTGCGCCGGTCGCGGATTGACCGCGCTGGCGCTCGAACTGGACCGTGAGGCAGTGCGGCTGGCACGGGATCTACCGGTTCCGGGGTGGGCCGGCGATTAAAGCTTATCTGACACAGCGAGCATGCCAACATGGCCGACAACAATACGGAACGGGATGGCGACCACCAGGACAGGGGGCGGGACTGGGAACGCGACCTGATCGAGCGACTGGCATTTGCGGCATTGAATGAACAGCGCCGGGCGCGCCGCTGGGGAATCTTTTTCAAGCTTCTGGTCGTCGCGCTCGTGATTGGCGTCATCGTCTTGTCGGAAATGGGGAGCTGGAGCAAGACCGCGCTGGTCGGGCGTTACACCGCACTGGTCAGGCTTGATGGCGCCATTTCGGCCAACAGCCAGGCCAGCGCCGCCAACGTCATCTCCGGGCTGCGCGCAGCGTTCGCCAGCCAGCAGACCGCGGGGGTAATCGTGAGCGCCGACAGTCCGGGCGGCAGTCCGGTGCAGGCGGCCGACATCTATAATGCGATTCGGCGGCTGCGTCGCAAATACCCGAAGATCCCGCTGTATGCGGTGATCGGCGATGAGTGCGCCTCGGGCTGTTACTACGCGGTGGCCGGTGCCAAGAAGATCTACGCGAGCCCGGCGAGCATCGTCGGCTCGATCGGCGTTCTGATAAACGGCTTCGGTTTCGTCGACGCCATGCATAAGCTGGGAGTCGAGCGGCGCCTGCTCACCGCCGGCCAGTACAAAGGCATGCTGGATCCGTTTTCGCCGCTCTCGCCGAAGGAACGCGGGTACGCGCTTGCCATGCTGCGCGAGATCCACCATCAGTTCATCCACGCCGTGGAGCAGGGCCGGGGCAAGGCCCTCAAGGTGGACAGCAAGAACCTGTTCAGCGGGCTGTTCTGGACCGGTGAGGATGCGCGCAAGCTCGGTCTGATCGACGGTTTCGGCACCACCCGCTACGTGGCACGCAAGATCATCGGTGCCCGGCACATCGAGGATTTCACAGTGCAGCAGAATTTCTTTGATCGCGTGGCCGGACGCATCGGCACAAGCATCGCCCAGCGCTTCGAGGCCGATCTGCTTCAGCCCGTGCCGAGCCTGCGCTGAGCAGGCGCCCGCTACCGGTAGCGCATGCGCGTTCCGTGGAGCAGCGACAGCACGACCTCCTCGGCCGGCAGTTCCCGGGGGAAATAAGTCCCGGAGATCTTGGCGCCATTGATGCTCGCGCCCGCGAGGTTCGCATGCGAGAAATCGATGCCCCGCAGGTCGGTCTGGCGGAAGTAGCTCCCGCTGAAGTCGATTCCGTCAGCAACCAGCCCGCGCAGATCGAGACCACGGAAGTCGCAGTCCTGTAGGTTCGGCACATCGCCGCGCTGCCGGCGTTCGTTGAAGTCCTGCACGCGGCCTTCGCGCAGCAGGCGGTAAAGCGGATCGGGATTGTGGTGTATCGGTTTCAGGGGCATGGTTGCGTCTCCCGACCGGGCAGGCCTGTCCGGATCTGTTTCTCTCCATAATATTAAAGATTATAGCGGCTGGAGCGCTGCCTCAGAGAATGCGCACACCCTCGTTTTCGAGCATCCGCCGCAAGGCAATGAGCGGCAGGCCGATAAGCGCCGTCGGATCATCGCCTTCAAAGCGCTCGAGCAGGGCGATTCCGAGCCCCTCTGAACGCAGGCTGCCGGCGCAATTGTAGGGCCTGTCCTTGAGCAGGTAATTCTCGATTTCCTCGTCGCGCAGACGGCGGAACACCGTGGCAAACGGAACAACCTCGTTCTGCGTGCGTCCGCTGGCCGCGTCGATCAGGGCAAGCCCGGTATAGAGCACGACCCGCCGTCCGGAGGCCTCACGCAGCTGCCGTACCGCGGCAGCATGGTCGGCCGGCTTGCCCACGATACGGCCATCCTGTACCGCCACCTGGTCAGAGCCGATGACGAGCGCTGTCGGATGGCGCTGTGCGATCGCGCGCGCCTTGGCGACAGCAAGGCGCTCGACGAGCGCTGGCGGCAGCTCGTGTGGCATTGGCTGCTCGTCGACCTCCGGGGCGACGGCACGGAACGGCAGCTGCAGCCGCTCGAGCAGTCCGCGCCGGAATATCGACGATGAGGCCAGGATCAGGTCGCGTTGGGGCACGGAAGCGGACATGGAATCAGGCTGCAAGTGGCAGGCGCATCAGTCGATTTCGAGCAGCGCCTCGTCGGGGTTCACGCTGTCGCCCTTGGCGACATACACCGACCGGACCGTGCCGGCCACGGGTGCCGGCACCTCGTTTTCCATCTTCATTGCCTCGATCACGAGCACCGGATCTCCGGCCTTGACGTGATCGCCGGGCTGCACGGTCACGGCCACGATCGTTCCGGGCATGGAGCTGGTGACGTGACCCGCTTTGCTGGCCTTGGGGCGGTGCGAATCCTTGGAGAGCGCCTCCGGCGCGCCGCCGGCGGCGGGCGCCCCTTCCGTCAGGGTTTCCACGAGAATCTCTTCCGGCATGCCGTCGACTGTGACGTAGAACGGCCGGCGGTGTTCGCTGCGGTGTCCGGCGCCGGTGATTTTCAGGTGATAGGTCTCTCCGTGCACCGTGACGTTGAATTCGGTAGGGGCGGTTCCCGTTCCGGCCGCCGCCGAAGCGGGCGGAGAGGGTGCGGCTGCGGGGGCGGCGGCACCGGTCGCGCGCGCCGCGAGAAAAGCCCGGCCGACTTCCGGAAACATGGCATAAGTGAGAACGTCCTCCTCGCTGCGCGCGAAACCGGTCGCGGCCGCCGTGAGCCGCTCGAGTTCCGGCTTGAGCAGATCGGCCGGCCGGCAGCTGATGACCTCCTCGTCGCCGATGGCCAGGCGGCGGATCGCCTCGTTCACCGGTCCCGGCGCCCGTCCGTAGCGGCCCTGAAGGTAGAGTTTCACCTCGCTGGTGATGTTTTTGTAGCGCTGGGCGGTGAGCACGTTGAGCACCGCCTGCGTTCCGATGATCTGGGAGGTTGGAGTTACCAGCGGCGGATAGCCGAGGTCCTCGCGCACCCGCGGAATCTCGGCCAGCACCTCGGGCATGCGCTGCAGCGCCCCCTGTTCCCGGAGCTGGTGCGCCAGGTTTGAGATCATGCCGCCTGGAACCTGGTTGACCTGGACCCGCGTATCGACCCCATTGTGCTCGCTTTCGAATTCGCGATACTTCCGGCGCACCTCCTGAAAATAGCTCCCGATATCCTGCAGCAGCTCCAGATCGAGTCCGGTGTCGTAGGGAGTGTCGCGGAATGCGACGACCATCGACTCGGTCGGCGAATGACTCGTACCCCAGGACAGCGAGCTGATGGCCGTATCCACGTGCCTCGCGCCGTTCTCGACCGCCTTGTACATGCTGATGTTGGCGATGCCGGCGGTGGTATGAGAATGGAAGTGCAGGGGCAGTTTGACCCTGCCAGACAGCGCTGCAAACAGCTCGCTCGCCCGCACCGGAGTGAGCAGTCCAGCCATGTCCTTGACGCACAGGCTGTGGCAGCCCATCTTCTCGATCTCCACCGCCTGTTCCACAAAATGATCGATCGAATGAACCGGACTCGTCGTGTAGCAGATCGCGCCCTGTGCATGCTTGCCGGCGGCGATCACGGCGTCCACAGTGACCTGTATGTTGCGCAGGTCGTTCATCGCGTCGAAGATGCGGAAGACCTCGACTCCGTTCAGCGCCGCCCGGCGCACGAACGCAGTGACCACGTCATCGGAGTAGTGGCGGTAGCCCAGCAGGTTCTGGCCGCGCAGCAGCATCTGGATCGGAGTGCCAGGAAGCGCCGCCCGGAGCTGGCGCAACCGATCCCATGGATCCTCCTTGAGGAAGCGGATGCACGCATCGAAGGTGGCCCCACCCCATGCCTCGAGGGACCAGAAACCGACCCGGTCGAGCCTGCTGCATACCGGAAGCATGTCCTCGGTGCGAAGCCGCGTGGCGATCAGCGACTGATGTGCGTCGCGCAGCGCGAGCTCGGTCACGAATACCCTGTTTGACGTCATTGCGGCGGATCCCCGACGGTTTAACGGCCGTAGTGTGCCGCAATCGCCGCCGCGACCGCTGTCGCGACATGCGCAGGCGGGCGGCGCGCGCTGTAGTGTACCAGCTCGGTGTGCCGTTCGACGAAGCCGGTGTCGAATCTTCCGGCGCGGAACTCCTCGGTCCTGAGAATCTGCTGATGATAGGGAATAGTGGTTTTGACTCCGGCTACCCCGGTGTCGTGCAGGGCGCGGGCGGCGCGCGCCACCGCCTTCTCCCAGTCGAGCGCCCAGACGGTCAGCTTGGCGCACATCGAATCGTAGTGGGGCGGAAATTCGTAGCCGGTATAGATCGCCGCATCGGTGCGCACGCCCGGCCCGCCCGGCGCGTAATAACGCGTAATGCGCCCATAGCCGGGAAGGAAATTGTTCTTCGGGTCTTCGGCGTTGATGCGGAATTGGATCGCGAAGCCGCGGCGCTGTATCTCGTCCTGGCGGAATCCGAGCCGTGCGCCCGCGGCGATATTGATCTGTTCCTGCACAATGTCGATCCCCGTTATCTGCTCGGTTACCGTGTGCTCGACCTGCAGGCGGGTGTTCATTTCCATGAAATGGAAGAGGTTGTCGTGATCGAACAGGAATTCCACGGTGCCGGCGTTCCGGTAGCCGACCGCATGGGCGGCACGCACCGCGAAAGCGCACACCTGTGCGCGCTGTTCCTCGGTAAGCTGCGGCGACGGCGCGGTCTCGACCAGTTTTTGATGGCGTCGCTGGATCGAACAGTCGCGCTCGTACAGGTGCACGACGTTGCCGTGGCTGTCGGCGAGTATCTGGACTTCGATATGGCGGGGACGGGCGATGAACTTTTCGAGGAAGACTTCCGCGGAACCAAACGCCTTGGTCGCCTCGGAGACCACGCGCGGAAAGCTGCGGCCGAGTTCATCGTCATTGTCACAGCGCCGGATGCCGCGTCCGCCGCCGCCGTTGGTGGCCTTGAGCATCACCGGATAACCGATTTCGCGGGCGAGCTCGGCCGCCTCGGCGACGTCGCGCAGGCTGCGGTCGCTGCCGGGTATCACCGGAATGCCCGCGGCGGCCATGGCCCGGCGTGCCTGGACCTTGTCACCCATGCAACGGATGACCTCGGGCGGCGGGCCGATGAACGTGACACCGCGGCGCGCGCAGATCTCCGCCAGCTCGGGATTCTCGGACAGGAAGCCGTAGCCGGGATGCAGGGCATCGCAGCCTGTGGTCACGGCCAGATTCACGATCCGGTGCGCATTGAGGTAGCCACCGACCGGATCGGGGCCAACGTTGTAGGCCTCGTCGGCTTTTTTGACGTGCAGCGCGTTACGGTCGGCATCGGTATAGATCGCCGCCGACCTGATACCCATTTCGGCGCAGGCGCGCACGATCCGGACTGCGATCTCGCCACGATTGGCGACAAGGATCTTTTTAAACAAGATGGACTCCGTCGCAGGTGCAGGCTGCGACACAACGGCAGGTTCGGGAATTCCACAACGGCCAGAGTGAACCTTTTACGTAAAGCCCAGGAGTGTGTCAATAAGCCGGGGGCGGTCGCCATGCTCCGTCCCGGCCATGCCGGCCGGTGGGCGCCGTTTTGTCGCGGTTCGCGGCCGGTTGCGGCGGTTCGCGGCCGATTTTGACAGTTTTCCTACACAAATATATCATGCGCGGCCTATGTCCGCCGTTTTGCCTGCCGCCATAGACCCAATCCGGCTCGCCGATGAGGGGTCGAGCCTCGAGGGCGAGTTGCCGGTCCGGACGATGCCCCGCTTGCGGGAGGCGTGCCGGAATCCGGCAGCGATGGTGCGGGTGGATCTGCACTTCAGCCGCGGCACGTACGGACCAGTGATGGACGGGACCGTCACGGCCAGGCTGGAACTGACCTGCCAGCGCTGTCTCGGACCGGTAGAACAGGATGTCACGGCGGCAACGCACGTGGTTCTGCTGCGGACCGGAGCGTCGCGCTCAGCGCTGCCGGAGGACGCAGACTTCATGGAGGTCGCTGCGTCTGTTCCGCTGGCGGAGCTGGTGGAGGATGAGTTGCTTCTGGCGCTGCCGATGACGCCGAGACATCCGCAGGGCGCGTGTTCTGCGCCCGGAACGGGACATCCGGACAGCACCCAGGCGGACTCGGGTCCGTTTTCGGCGCTGGCGGATCTCAAAGCAGGCAGTGAGATTTCGGGTTCATGATGACAGAGAGGATTATCCATGGCCGTACAGAAAAGCCGGAAGACCCCATCGAAGCGCGGCATGCGCCGTTCGCACGATGCCCTGAAGACGCCCCAGTTTTCGATCGAACCGACAAGCGGCGAAACGCACCTGCGCCATCATGTGAGCGCCAGCGGTTACTATCGCGGGCGCAAGGTATTCGACGCCAAGACCGACTGAGCCGGTCCGCCGCCGGCAGGCCTCCAGACCGGTCCCACCGCCTGTGAGCATAACGATAGCCCTGGACGCGATGGGGGGCGATCGGGGCTTGCAGGTAACCGTACCGGCTGCCGCGGCAGCGCTGCGCGAACATCCCGACCTCAGTCTCATCCTGGTCGGCCGGCGCGATGACGTCGGCGCCGAGCTGAAGCGGCTCGGCTGCCGCGAGGACGGGCGGCTGACGGTGCATCATGCCTCGGAGGTAGTTGGCATGGATGAGCCCCCGGCCCAGGCGCTGCGCTCCAAAAAGGACTCGTCGATGCGCGTTGCCATCAATCTGGTCAAATCCGGCGCGGCCCAGGCCTGCGTCAGTGCCGGCAACACCGGCGCGCTCATGGCCACGGCTCGGTTCGTGCTGAAAACGCTGCCCGGCATCGACCGTCCCGCCATCATCACTGCCTGGCCGACCATGCACGGGCACGTGCATGTTCTCGACCTTGGCGCCAATGTGGACTCCACGCCGCAGCAGCTGCTCCAATTTGGCATCATGGGTTCGTTGCTCGTGGGCGCCATCGAACACAATCCGGCCCCGAAGGTGTGCCTGCTCAACATCGGCGTGGAAGACATCAAGGGCAATGAAACCGTGAAGAAGGCATCGGAGCTGTTCCGGCAGAGCGGACTCAATTATGGAGGTTACGTAGAAGGCGACGAGATTTTCACCGGCACCTCGGACGTTGTCGTCTGCGACGGCTTCGTCGGCAACGTCGCCATGAAGGCCAGCGAGGGCCTGGCGCGGATGATCGCGCAGCTGATGAGGGAGGCGTTCACGCGCAACGTGTTCGCCCGCATGGCCGGACTGATTGCGATGCCGGCGATGCGATCTTTCCGCAAGAGAGTGGATCCGCGCCGTTACAACGGAGCAAGCCTTGTAGGCCTCAACGGCATCGTGATCAAGAGCCACGGCAGCGCCGATTCCTACGGGTTCCAGAACGCTATACGCGTCGCGGTCGCTGCTATCCGTAACCAGGTACCGCAGATCATGGGCAGCAGGATCTCCTCGATGCAGGTTCGCAGCACATTCGCATGAGCTATTCGCGCATCACCGGCACCGGTGGCTATCTGCCGCAGCAGATCCTGAGCAATGCCGAACTGGAAAAGATGGTCGATACCTCGGACGAATGGATATTCTCCCGCACCGGAATCCGCGAGCGCCACATTGCCGCCCCTGGAGAAACGACCTGCGATCTGTCGGAGCAGGCTGCGTTGCGTGCCATTGCGGCCGCCGGTATCGACACGCACTCAATCGATCTCATCATTGTCGCCACCACCACTCCCGATAGGGTGTTCCCCAGCACCGCCTGCCTGTTGCAGGAGCGCCTGGGAATACGCGGCTGCCCGGCGTTCGACGTGCAGGCGGTTTGCACCGGCTTCGTCTATGCGCTCGGCATTGCTGACAAGTTCATCCGCACGGGAGCATCGCGACGCGCCCTCGTGGTTGGCGCCGAAACCTTGTCGCGCATTCTCGACTGGACGGATCGCGGCACCTGCGTCCTGTTCGGCGACGGCGCCGGCGCGGCTATCCTGGAGGCTGCGACCGAGCCTGGTATCATTTCGTCGCATCTGCACGCCGACGGTCATTACAAGGAGCTGCTCACGGTGCCGGCCGGAATCTCCCAAGGCTATGACAAGGTCCGCGACGGCCAGGCATTCGTGCACATGCGCGGGAACGATGTATTCAGGGTCGCAGTCAATACCCTGGAGCGCATCGTGGACGAGACGCTCGAGGCCAACGGCCTCGGGAAAGAAGACATCCGCTGGCTCGTTCCGCATCAGGCTAACATACGCATCATCAGCGCCACTGCCAGGAAACTTGGAATGCCGATGGACCAGGTGGTCGTAACGGTCGACCGGCACGGCAACACATCCGCCGCCTCGATTCCGCTCGCCCTGGATGAGGCCGTGCGCGACGGTCGCATTCGCCGCGGCGATGTCCTGCTCATGGAGGCGTTCGGCGGCGGCTTTACCTGGGGCTCAGTACTGCTCCGTTACTGAGACCGGTACTCCGTACCCAAGGCTCTGGCCTTGCGCGGCGCCCGACGGCCTGTCCTAGATCTGATCAAACACTCGAAATATGGTACATAATCAGATGAATCCACACGATAAACTGGCGTTCCTGTTTCCAGGCCAGGGGTCGCAGTCGATCGGCATGCTGGCGACTCTCGCTGAATCTCGCCCGGAAGTCGGGGAAACCTTCAGCGAAGCATCGCGCGCGCTTGGTTACGACCTGTGGGAACTGGTCCGCACCGGCCCCGAGGATCAGCTCAACCAGACGGAATTCACCCAGCCGGCCATGCTGGCTGCGGGAGTCGCCGTGTGGCGGGTATGGGTAAGCCGGGGCGGTCCGGTGCCGGCAGTCATGGCCGGCCACAGCCTGGGCGAGTACACGGCACTGGTCTGCGCCGAGTCGCTGGGTTTCAGGGATGCAGTCCGGCTGGTTGCCGACCGCGCGCGCTTCATGCAGCAGGCGGTTCCGGCCGGAACCGGGGGCATGGCAGCCATACTCGGGCTGGACGACGCCGGTGTCGCCGGCCTGTGCGAGCGTGCCGCCGAGGGCGAGGTGCTGGCGCCCGTCAATTACAACTCCCCGGGGCAGGTCGTTGTGGCCGGCACTGCCGCAGCGGTGAAACGGGCCGTCGACCAGGCGGCCGCGGCCGGAGCCAAACGTGCCGTGATTCTGCCCGTCAGCGTTCCGTCGCATTGCGCCCTGATGCATCCGGCGGCGCTGCGTCTCGGCGAACGCCTGGAAGGAGTGGAGTTCAATCATCCGCGCATCCCCGTGATTCACAATTTCCATGTCAGCACGGAAACGAGCGCAGCCGGCATCCGGGCCGCGCTGGTACGCCAGATCGAATCTCCGGTACGCTGGGGGGAGACGGTGCTCAAGATGGCGGCAGACGGTGTGGATCTGCTGATAGAATGCGGTCCGGGCAAGGTGCTCTCGGGACTCAGCAAGCGGATCGCGAAGAATCTCGTGACGCTGCCGGTGTATGACCCGGAAACGCTGCAACAGGGGCTCGCGGCGACGGGCGTGAAATGAGCCAGTAAGGGGGGAATGACTATGTCGCTGGAAGCGGAAGTGGCCTTGGTCACGGGTGCGAGTCGGGGCATCGGTGCCGCAATCGCGGTCGAACTGGGTCGCCGGGGCGCAGTCGTGATTGGAACCGCTACTTCGGAAGAAGGATCAAAAAACATCAGCAAGCTATTGCAGGAAAACGGTATTCGTGGAGCAGGAATGGTGCTCAACGTCACCGACCAGGGCTCGATCGACGCCGGCCTGGAACAGATGCAGAAGTCCTGGACCGCACCCAGCATCCTTGTCAATAATGCCGGTATCACGCGCGACAATCTCCTGCTGCGCATGAAGGACGAGGAGTGGGATGCGATTCTGGACACCAACCTGAAGTCCGTCTACCGTCTGTCGAAGGCCTGCCTGCGATCGATGTTCAAGGCACGCAAAGGCCGCATCATCAGCATTACATCCGTAGTGGGTTACACCGGCAATGCCGGGCAAAGCAACTATGCGGCCGCCAAGGCCGGAATCGTCGGCTTCACGCATGCGCTGGCACGCGAGATCGGATCGCGCAACATCACGGTGAATGCCGTGGCCCCGGGGTTTATCGAGACGGATATGACCCGGGCGCTCTCCGACGAGCAGCGCGCCATGCTGACCGGGCAGATTCCGCTCGGTCGGCTGGGAAGTGTGGCAGATGTGGCCCGTGCCGTGGCCTTCCTGGCGTCGGGCGATGCCGCCTACATCACCGGGATGACGCTGCATGTCAATGGCGGCATGTTCATGAACTGACCGCCCCGGCGCGGTAGACTTGGCCGGACTTATCGTGTTAACTATGCGGCCTCGTGAGGCCGGCAAGCGTGATTTTTAGCAATTTTCTGGAGGATACCGTAACCATGAGCAGTGTAGATGAACGCGTCATGAAAATCGTCGTGGAGCAGCTGGGCGTCAACGAGAGCGAAGTCACCAAGGAATCGTCCTTCGTCGATGACCTGGGCGCGGACTCTCTCGACACGGTCGAACTGGTGATGGCCCTGGAAGAAGAATTTGACTGCGAAATCCCGGACGAAGAGGCAGAGAAGATTACCACGGTCAAACAGGCGATCGACTATATCAATGCGCACCTGAAGTAAGCAGCGATCAGTGCGCTAAGGGCCGCCTGCCACGGTGCGTGGGGCGGCCCTTTTGGTTTTGCCTGCCCGTGCGCAGCCGGCTAACGAGCGAGAGGATTTCCGATTGAGCAAGCGTCGCGTTGTCATCACCGGGCTGGGAATAGTCTCCCCGCTCGGCATCGGTGTGGAAGAAAACTGGCGAGGCGTCACCACCGGCAGAAGCGGGATAGGCACCATCACCCAGTTTGACGCCAGCGGCTACCCCTCGACCATCGCGGGCGAGGTCAAGAATTTCGATCCCGGAAAATTCATCAGCGAGAAGGAGAGCCGCAGGATGGACCGGTTCATGCAGCTCGGCATCGCCGCGGGGATCGAGGCGATACGGGATGCGGCGCTGGAAATCAACGAAGAAAATGCCGAGCGCATCGGCGTGCACATCGGTGCCGGCATCGGAGGTCTGCAGACCATCGAGAACGGGACACGCACGATCCTGGAAAAGGGCCATAGACGCATTTCGCCGTTCTACATCCCGATGACGATCATCAACATGATATCGGGAAATCTGTCGATTCTCTTCGGGCTGCGGGGGCCGAACCTTGCCATGGTCACGGCCTGTGCGACGGCAACCCACGCGATCGGCGATGCGGCCCGCATCATCGAGTACGGCGACGCGGACGTGATGGTGGCCGGCGGCGCAGAGTCTACCGTTACACCCACCGGCATGGCCGGCTTCGGAAATGCGCGCGCGCTCAGCACACGCAACGACGATCCGGCAACCGCAAGCCGGCCGTGGGACAAGGACCGGGACGGCTTTGTGCTGGGCGAGGGCGCCGGGATTGTGGTGCTGGAAGAACTGGAATGCGCGCGGCGCCGCGGCGCGCGCATCTATGCCGAACTGTGCGGCTTCGGCATGAGCGGGGACGCCTACCACATAACCAGCCCCCAGGAGAGCGGCGAAGGTGCGGCGCGCTGCATGCGCAATGCCCTGCGCAATGCCGGAGTCAACCCAACCGAGGTCCAGTATATCAATGCCCACGGGACCTCCACGCCGCTCGGGGACCGCGCCGAGACCAATGCCGTCAAACAGGCCTTCGGGGATTACGCCTACCGCCTGGCGATCAGCTCCACCAAGTCCATGACCGGGCATCTGCTCGGCGCCGCCGGCGGTGTGGAGGCAGCCTATACCGCACTCGCCATACACCACGGTGTTGCGCCACCGACGATCAACCTGTTCGAGCCTGAACCGATGTGCGATCTGGACTACGTGCCAAACACCGCCCGCGACATGCGCATCGACGTGGCGCTGACCAATTCGTTTGGATTCGGCGGCACCAACGGAACTCTGGTGCTGCGGCGCATGAAGTGAATCGACCGGCGCTGGACCCAAGCGTGGGCGAAAACGGTTGCGTCGTCCACGCGCTCGGGCAGTTTCCCGATCCCGCGCTGCTTCACCGCGCTCAGCCGCGACGGTATCCGCATCTTCTGGAAAGCACGGCGCAGGGGACTGCCCAGGCACGCTACGACATCCTCTTCGCCTTTCCCGGCAGCAGCCTTGTGCTGGCGTCCGACCGCCAGCTATGGCTTGACGGCGCGCGGATCGGCGGGGATTTTCTGACGGCTCTGGATCGGCTGTGGTGCGTTGAAGCGACTGCGCCGGACCTTTCCACAGGCAGCGTCCCTTTCACCGGGGGGTGGTTCCTGTATCTGGGCTATGAACTGGCGCGCGATATCGAACCGGTGCTGGCTTCGCTGCCCGCGGACGGCGCCTTTCCTCTTGCGGTCGCCACACGTTTCCCGGCTGCGCTGATCCGCGACCACGCGCAGGGTCGGGCATTTCTCGTGAGTGAACGGGAACAGGCATCAGCGCTGATTCCGGCGATGATCGAGGATGTCCGGGACTGCCGTCAGGTGCCAAGCAATCCGATCGACGTGCTGGACGTGCGCGAAGAGGATCCGTCCCTTCATGTGGAGCGTATCGCACGCGCGCTCGACTACATCCGGGCAGGTGACATATTCCAGGCCAATCTGTCCCGCGCCTGGAAAATCGAACTGCGCACAGCACCCCTGGCTGGCGATCTTTACCGTAAGCTGCGGCACACCAATCCCGCGCCGTTTGCGGGTCTCGCAAGCATCGGGCATGATCAGGCGATCATCAGTTCCTCGCCCGAGCGGCTCGTGTGCGTGCGTGGCGACCGGATCTCGACCCGCCCGATCGCCGGAACCAGTCCGCGCAGTCATGAACCGGCCGAAGATGACGCCAATTCGCGCAGGCTTGCACGCAATCCGAAAGAGCGGGCCGAGCACATAATGCTGATCGACCTGGCACGCAATGATCTCGGCCGCATCTGCAGGCCCGGTACTGTCCAGGTGAGCGAAACAATGCAGGTCACTTCCTATCGCCATGTGCACCACCTCGAATCGGACGTGGCAGGCAGGCTGCGCGCGGATGTCCGTCCGGGCGCAGTGATCCGCGCGATGTTCCCCGGAGGCACCATTACTGGCTGCCCGAAGCTGCGTACGCAGCAGATCATTGCGGAACTCGAGAGAGCGCCGCGCGGAGCATACACGGGTTCGATGGGCTACCTGAACCGCAATGGAGACATGGATCTTAATATCCTGATCCGAACCCTGGTGCTGGATGGCCGACATGTGCTGCTGCGCGCGGGCGGCGGCATCGTCGCCGATTCCCAGCCGTTGCGGGAACTCGATGAGACCCGCGCCAAGGCCAAGGGGCTACTGGCCGTCTTCGGACGGGCCTGAGCCGGTAGCGGCCGGGTGGACGGCAAGATTCCGATGCACGACGCCTTTATACCCACACTGATCGACGGCGTTTCCGAATCGCGGATCTCCGTTTTCGACCGGTCCGTGCACTATGGCGACGGTGTATTCGAAACGGTAGCGGTGCACGCTGGCGTGCCGCTGCTCTGGGAGCGTCACCTCCAGCGGCTGCGTGCCGGGTGCCAGCTGTTGCGACTCGCTGTTCAGGACGCGGACGTGCTGCGCGCCGAAATCGATTCGCTATGTCGGGATCGGGAGCGTGCGGTGGTCAAGATCATCATAAGCCGCGGCTGCGGGGGTCGCGGCTATGCACCCCCGGTCGCGGCCAAGCCGGTGCGTATCGTGTCCGTCTGGCCTTGGCCAGATCATCCCGCCCGGTATGCGCATCTCGGCGTGAAGGTGCGCTGGTGCCGCACTCCGGCATCGATCAATCCGCAACTGGCGGGAATCAAACACCTCAACCGGCTTGAGCAGGTTCTGGCGCGCACGGAGTGGGACCGGGAGTTCGCCGAGGGGCTGATGTGCGATCCGTCCGGTCATGTGGTCGAAGGGACCATGAGCAATGTCTTTGGCGTTTCCGATGGCATCCTTGTCACGCCCGATTTATCGCAAGCAGGCGTTGCCGGAGTGATGCGTGCGGAAGTCATCGCGGCAGCGCAGAGGCTCGGGCTGCGCTGCGCGGAGAAGAGGATTACCGCGGCCGAATTCGAACGGATGAATGAACTCTTTCTGACGAACAGCATCATCGGTCTGTGGCCGGTCGTGGCGCTGGAGGACAGCCGTTACGACATCGGCGCGATCTCGCGGCTACTGCAGGAGGCGGTACGCGACGCGCAGTGTTTCGAGGTCGGCGGCAACACATAGCCCGGCACAAGCGGCAGACCCGGGATGCCGGGCGCCCGGGTGGTAAGTCCTGCGCAAGTACGGGCGGCACGGCAGCCGCGTCCGGCCCCATGCTGTCAGCGGGGTTGTCCGCCGCACGCAGGCAGGGACCGAATCTCCGCCATAACCTGCGTGGCAAAAACGATCCCCCTGCTGTCGATCGGCAATCCGGCGGCATGCAAGGCTTCGGTAGTCCAGGTATTGCACGTATGGAATGCATCATACGTGCCGGTGGAAGCAAAGAACTCGCTGCGCGGCAACAAGCCGCGTCCGGCGCTGATGAACCCGCCGTGCGGTCCTTTTCGGAAATATCCGGCCAAAAACGAATCGAGCCTGCGGATTCCCGACGGGGAAACACACAGCCAGCGCACGTCGCTGCCGGACAGCGGTACCCGGACCGGGCGTTGTCCCGCGCCCTGGACAAAGACAACGCTGGGGGAGGGAAACAGCGACATCACAGCCATGCCCGAGCCGGGGTTTTCAGTTTCGTAAAAACGCCGGTTGCCCCATCCGAATATCAGATACTCTGCCCCTGGAAACCGGTCGCGCAGGGGCGCCAGAGGCGGCCCGAGCGCTGTTGCCGGCAAGACCAGTCCGGTGTGCCAACCGTAATCCACGACCGCGACCGCAACGAGCAGCTCAGCGCTTCGCGAACGCGGCGACGGAGTCGCGCCGGACCGTGCCGGCAGGGAATAGGGCGCGCCGCAGGCGGCGGTTGCGAGCAGGCCGGCTGCCACCACGCTGGCCGTGACCCATGCGGGCGCGAAACGAGACACGACTCAGCAACAACGGCGGATCGTGGCGCGCTGCCCCGCAGCCGGAACCACGACCGGTTTCCCGGGAGACCGGGCAGGGCCGCTTCGCGGAGCCGTGCCCGCCACTGTCCACGGCGCTGGCCCGGCGCAACCCCCCGGGATCTGCACCCATGGGTCGTGACCGGACCTGTCTTTGCGCCGGCCTGGCCGGAACCGGCGGGATTCCAGGTACAGCCGGTTCCGGGCGCCCGGCCCGTCCCTGATTGTTGCCGGCGCCGCACCGGCCGGCAACAGTGCCGGCCGGCATGGTTTTCCCGATCCCGGCGCCCGATGGCCGATTGCGGCGCGGCAGCGCAGCCCGGCAGTGATTTTATGCTCCGGACAACTCAGGGTATCAGGGTTTGCCCCCGGAGTTGACGGGTTGACCCTTCGCGATTGAATGCAGATAAGCCACCATGTCTACCATCGGTTTGCTCCCGAATGCGGGCGGATTGCCACCCAGCCCACCCTTGATGCAGTGCTGGATCTGCATCTCGAGCGTCACCACGCGATGGAGATTGGGGTTGTAGCGGGGAAAGATTGCGGCAGCGTTGACCAGGCTGGGGAGGGGCTTGCCGTTCGGAAGTCTGCCGGCGACCAAACCACCTCCCATATGGCACGTGCTGCACGTCACGGGCGCTCCGTGCATGCGGCGGCTGCTCCCGAACGTGCCGTGTTCGAATAGGTTCCGGCCGTGGTTCACGGCAGCCTGGAGTCCCGCTGCCGGAGATCCGCCCGCGGCCTGGACGTTGCCGGCAAGACTGAATGTGAGCGTGATGGCTGCGGCCAATGCCGAAGTGACTGCGGTAAGTTTTTTCATGAGAGGGATTCGTCCTTTGGATTTTCTTCGTTTGAAAATATCAATTGCCCAGAACCAAAACGGATATCGCCACGGTATCACCGATTAGGGCGAGTCTAAGAATATAATTCCTTATTGGCTGCCCGCACAACTGGCGTGCCGTCAGGCCAGGGCCGCGAGCAGCGGAAATGCCGCGGCGAACCGCGCGGGCTTCGGTGGGGCGCAGCGCCCACCGCAAGCCGGATGCGCCCGTACGCAGCGGCCGCCGGCACCGCCGTGTTTCCGGCCCATTCCGGCCCAGCTCGCAGTTCGCGGTCGCTGAATGTATCATGAGCCGCTGAATATTATGCGGTTTCCGTTGCCCCTGCGGAGGGTGGCGGAACGCGGGACGGTCCACTGCAGCGGTGACTCTCGGCGTGCAGTGCGGGATCCGCGGTACGAAGTCACTAACCGTCGACCGCCGTTCCCACACCGGCAGGCGACACAGGAACAAGGGGCACGGACGCGCCGCTGCGACACGAGGAACCGGCATTTGGGAAAACTATTTGGAGCGATCAAGTACGGGATCTTTGCGGCCGCGGCGCTGGTAGCGGGCGCTGGCGCCTATCTCCTGTGGTTCAGCCTGAGACCGCTATCGCCCCCACCGAATATCTACACCGTGCAGCCGGGCACCAGCCTGCACGACTTCAGCCGCGGTCTTTACGCTGAGCATGTCCTGCCGGATCCGCGCAGCCTGGTGCTGCTGGCCTACCTGGAAGGAGAGAGCCGCGGCCTGAAGGCCGGCGAATACCGCTTTCCTCCCGGCATCACCGCGCTCGGAATGCTCCGGCAGGTCATTGAAGGAAAGGTGGTGCAGTACCCGTTCACCATTATCGACGGCTGGACGTTCGCCCAGGTCATGCAGGCGCTGGAGGCGGCACCGCACATGCTCCATACGCTGCGCAATCTGACGCCGGCCGAGATCATGGCGAGTCTCGGGCATCCTGGCGTCATGCCCGAGGGACGGTTTTTTCCGGACACCTACGACTACGCGGCCGGCATGTCCGATCGGACGGTCCTCGAACGCGCCTATCGTCGGATGCAGCGCGCGCTGCGCAAGGAATGGGCCGAACGCGACCGGTCGGTCCCGCTCAAGACACCGGATCAGGCCCTGATTCTTGCCTCCATCATCGAGAAAGAGGCGAGCCTGCCATCGGAGCGCCGCATCATTTCAGGCGTCTTCGACAACCGGCTGCGGCTGGGCATGAAGCTGCAGACCGATCCGACCGTGATCTACGGTCTGGGCAACCGCTACCATGGCAAGATCACGACAGCCGATCTGAGGCGCTGGACGCCGTACAATACCTACATGATATCCGGTCTGCCGCCGACGCCGATCTCCATGCCGAGCAAGGAAGCGCTGTATGCGGCGCTCAACCCGGTTGCGACCAAGGCGCTGTACTTCGTGGCCCGCGGTAACGGAACCCATGTGTTCTCCGACACCCTCCAGGGCCAGGACCGGGCTGTCATCAAGTATCAGCTGCACGGCGGAGTCCCGCAGCATCGGACGGCAACGCGCCGCGCCACCGCTCCTGCGGCGCGGCGCGCCACCCTGCGCCGTGCCGGCCACGCTGCTTCATGAGCCGCGGGCGCTTCGTCACGCTCGAGGGAATCGAGGGGGCCGGAAAGAGCACGAGTCTGGAATATATCCGCCGGCTGCTGCGGTCGGCGGGCATCCCTCACCTCCTCACGCGCGAGCCCGGCGGCACCGAGCTCGGCGAGACGTTGCGCGAAATCATGCTGCATCGAGATCGCACGCCTATCTGTGTCGATAGCGAACTTCTGATGATGTTTGCCGCGCGGGCCCAGCACCTCGCCGAACGGATTCGTCCGGCCCTGGACGAGGGCGTGTGGGTGGTGTGTGACCGGTTTACCGACGCCACCTATGCGTATCAAGGCGGAGGGCGCGGAATCCCGGACGAGCGCATCGCCGCCCTCGAGAGCTGGGTGCAGGGCGGGCTGCGACCGGATCTGACGCTGCTGTTCGATATTCCGGTGGAACAGGGGCTGGCGCGTGCCGGCAAGCGCAGCACGCCGGATCGGTTCGAGCGCGAACAACGGGAATTTTTCGAACGGGTACGCCGCCATTATCTGACGGCCGCCGGACGCGAAGCCGGCCGCATCCGGGTGATCGACGGCGCGCTCGCCCCCCGGCAGGTCGAAGACAGGATCCGTGGGATTCTGGGGGATTTCATGCGATGACGGACGGTGCGCAGCTGTACCCGTGGACACGCGAAGCGGCTCGCCGCCTGACACGCGACATCGAACGCCTGCCGCACGCTCTGCTGCTTGCCGGGCCCCGCGGCCTCGGCAAGGACGCGTTCGCCGCCCAGATGACGCAGATCCTCTCCTGCACGCAACCGGACATGGTAGCGCCGGCGGCATGCGGAGTCTGCCAAAATTGCCGGCTTCTGGCAGCCGGTACACATCCGGACGTGCAATGGGTGACGCCCGCGGACGAAAGGAAAGCGATTACGGTGGACCAGATCCGGGCGCTGGCGGAGTTTCTTCACCTGCGCCCGCATATCGGGCAGCGCAAGCTTGTCGTCATATCGCCGGCCGAGGCGATGAACATTCATGCCGCGAACAGTCTGCTCAAGCTGCTGGAGGAACCGCCGCCGGACAGCGTGCTGATGCTGGTGGGCGCCGATGCGGCACGGCTGCCGCGGACCGTGCTCAGCCGCTGCCAGCGCGTGGTCTTCTTCCCGCCGGCACGCAGCGAGGCGCTCGCGTGGCTGCGGGCGGCTGACAGGGTTCCCGGCGGCGAGGCCGAGCTGCTGCTGGATCTTGCCGGCGGCGCGCCGCTGCGCGCGCTCACGCTGCAGCAGGACGGATTCCTTCCGGTCCGCAGCGAACTGCTGGGCGACATGGAAGCGCTGGGGACCGGGAAAGCGGATCCCGTATCCTGTGCTGCGCGCTGGAAGGCGCACGGGGCTCGGCACTGCCTCGAGTGGCTGGAAGGCGGGATCATGGACCTGATCAAGATCGGCATGGCCTCTGCACCCGGGCGGCTGGTAAACCCCGATGCCGGGGAGCGGTTGCATGTGTTGAAAAAGCGGTTAGACTTGAAGCAGTTATTCCGTTTTCTCGAGGTGGTCTCCGGGGGCAGGCGTCTCCTCGACGGGCCCGCGGATGAACTGTTGCTGCTCGAGGATATTCTGATCCGGTGGAGCAGGCTGGCGCGGCAGAAATAGACAATGACTGAAAACATCAAACCGGTCGCCCCCGTCGCACGGCCCGGCGTGCTTTCCCTCACGATCAAGGACAAGAGCGCCCTCTATGCAGCCTATATGCCGTACGTGAAGGGAGGCGGGATATTCATTCCCAGCACCAAGCCCTACAAGCTCGGCGACGAAGTATTCATGCTGCTCACTCTCATGGACAGCAAGGAAAAGATCCCGGTGGCCGGGCACGTGATATGGGTCACGCCGGTCGGAGCCCAGGGCAGCCGAGCTGCCGGCATCGGCATCCAGTTCAGCGAAAAGGACTCCGGTGCGGCGCGCAATAAGATCGAGACCCTGCTCGCCGGGCAGCTTACCTCGGACAAGCCGACCCATACCATGTAAGACGCAATGGCGTTCCTGACGGATTCCCACTGCCATATCACCTTCGAGCCTCTCGCAAGCCAGCTTCCCAGGATCCTGCAGAATGCCAGCGCGAATGCGGTGGGCTGCATGCTCTGCGTATCGGTGAATCTCGAGGGCTACCCACAGGTGATCGAAGTCGCCCGCGATCATGCCCAGGTTTACGCTTCGGTCGGCGTTCATCCCGGAGAGGTAGAGGGAGAGGATCCGACGGTGGAACGGCTGCTGGGTCTGGCCGGCGAGCAGCGCGTCGTTGCGATCGGCGAGACCGGCCTGGATTACTATCGCTCGACCGGGAGCGAGGAGCGGCAACAGGAGCGCTTCCGCCGTCACATCCGCGCCGCGCGTGAATGCGGAAAGCCGCTGATCATCCATACACGCGAAGCGGCGCAGGATACGCTGCGCATCCTGCGCGAGGAGGGTGCCGATCAGGCGGGCGGCGTCATGCACTGCTTCACCGAGAACTGGGACACGGCCAATGCCGCCCTGGACCTGGGATTCTATATTTCCTTCTCCGGCATCCTCACCTTCCGGAATGCCGAGGCATTGCGTGCCGTCGCCACGCGCGTCCCACAGGATCGCCTGCTGGTGGAGACTGACTCTCCCTATCTTGCGCCGGTGCCGTTTCGCGGACAGACGAACGAGCCGGCCCACGTCCGGCACGTTGCCGCACAGCTCGCTGCGCTGCGCGGGCTGACCCTGGAGGAAATCGCCAGCATCACCACCGAGAATTTTTTCCGGCTGTTTACCGCTGCCCGGATGCCGGACGGGCCGCCGGTGCCGTCGCCGCTGTGCTGAGCTGCCGGGGCAGCCCGCGGCGCTGCGCCTGTTGCAGGCGCCCGAGACGGGACCCGTCGCCAAGCAAGCCGGCCTGCGCCAGCCATGCGGTCTTGTCAAGCGCGGCGAGTGCCTCTTCGATGATCCCGGCAGCCCGGCCGTCCCGGGTTGCCGCGGTAATTTGCCGCGCCCCGACACTCAGACGCAAGACGCTGAAAGGCGCCATCCCGTCGTTTCCGCACACTACCGGCTGACCGAGCTGGCAACGCAGGCGGGTGATTTTCGCCGGTGCCCCCGGGCGCTGCCCGACCGCCCGGGCAGCCAGATCAGCCTGCAGCAGACGATAGACAGCCTGCATTTCTTCCGGGTTCAGAAAGGCGCCACCGTTTGAGCGGCGCAGCCGGAAGGGGAAAATCGTGGGAATACTGTCCCAGCCCGAGTTCCCGGCCAGGGGCCTGCGGTCGATTTCCGGCACCGGCACGGTACGGAAGACATCCTGGTCAGCCAGGCGTTCAGCGATGGCCGCGGCAAAGCGCCGCAGGAAATTGCCGATCTCAACCTCCGGGACTGCGCGCAGGGCACGCAGCTCGGCGAGCGCCGCCTCCCAGCGCAGCATCAAACCCGGATTGGCCGCCTGGGGAAGGGATGCGGCTGCGCGCCAGCCGTATGGCCAGTCGCTGCGGGCCGAATAGGCAGACAAGAGCCGGCCGACGGCCAGGTGGCGATAGTGCTCCGCGCTGGCCTGCGGAACGAGCAGGGCTCCGGAGAAGCTCGGCCCCCCGAGAAACTTGGAG
Organism: Gammaproteobacteria bacterium; assembly: GCA_028068195.1. GTDB lineage: Bacteria > Pseudomonadota > Gammaproteobacteria > Acidiferrobacterales > UBA6901 > JAJYCY01. Next base: position 32,245 of record JAPTTX010000050.1, on the reverse strand, counting down.
CCGGTCACGGCGACCATGAACCCCTGCCCGAGATAGGCGCGTACCGTGGACGGGGCCACGCGGAACTGGCAAGCATCGACCAGCACCTCCAGCTGTCCCGGCAGCGCCGCGCGCAGCGCCGCCGCGCAGGCCGGCGTGGGGGCAAGCATGCCGGTCTTGGTCAGGTCATTGACAACCACGAGCACGCGCCGGCCACGTGCGGCTGCGCGCAGTGCCGCGGTCACGACGGCCGCGTCGATGGCGTCGGGCGCAAGCGGAGCACCATCCGCACCGCGCAGGGCGATGTGCATCACCGGCAGGGCAGCGTCCGGTCCGACCGGGCTGCCAGCGGCGATGTTGCTGCTCCAGGCACTGCGGGTGCTGAAATGACAGCCGGCGACCGCTGCCGGGACGCCGGCGCCGGTTTCGGCGCCGGCGACCATGATGACGAGCGGTGGCAGCGGATGATCGGAGCGGGCCAGGCAGGCTGCGATCAGATGAACGTCCGTGCCGGAGGCCGCGAATACGATCTCCGCTGCCGACCGGCCTCCGGTGCCTACGTACTGTGTTAGTTCCAGCCGCATGCGCGCGAGCTCCAGCTCGCAGAACTCGGCCCTGGCGCCAGCCGGGGTATCTGCCAGGCGGTCGCGTAAACGGTCGGCGGCGCGGAACGCGGCTTCCGAAATCACCGACGCAGTAGAGGAACCGAAGGCAGCCAGCCCGGAATCCGGGAACGGCGCGCACCCGTAGCGGTTCGTGCCGCAGTGCGGATCGAGCGCGATCCGGGCATCACCGCCTTCAACCAGCAACTGCCCGGTGGTCGGGACCCGGTCCGGTTCCCGCAGGATCGCAAACGGTGCGCGGCCGGCACCGGCAGCCGCCCGGTAGAGCACGGTGCTCACGCCGCGCCTCGCGAGTCGGAATGCGCTGCATGCGCCGCCGCCTGTCCGAGCATTCCACGGAACGCCTGGAACACCTTGCGCATCGGTGCCTGCTTGTAGGGAAAAATGTCCACCGGGTCCATCGAGTGCACGACCGCACTGCTGTCGATTTCAAAAACCAGCAGCTGTCCGTCAGCAGTCTCGGCGCAGTCGATCACCAGATAGTCGAGCCCGATCCGTTCGTCGATCGCGTGCAACGCCGCCGCATGCCGGCGCGCAAATCCGTCGTCGAACCCCGTCATGAACCGCTCCTCTTCCAGCCGTTTCTCCCCGCTCTCCATCATGCCGGCGTTGATGTAGTGGATCATCCAGCTGTCCGATACCGCCATGTGGCAGGCGAACGGTTGCCCCTGGATGAGCGCGATCCGGAATTTGCGGAACAGGCCGTCGCGTCCGCGGTAGTCCACGAAGCGGGCGATGCAGAAATGATCCTGCGGCAGGTCCGCCAGATATGCCGGAATCGCGCCGGGATCATCAATCTTTGCCAAGCCCCGGCCGGCATGCGAGTCAGTGGGGCGGATAATGACCGGAAAACCTCCGTCTCCCAACATCGCGCCGATCCCGCCTGCGCCGCATGCCAGCTGCTGCAGCGCCGCACGCCCGACCCGTACCGACGCTGGTATGACCAGGCCGGGAATGCCATTCAGCAGCACCGAGACCTGATCGCGCGAGAGGCGCGCAATCAGCTCGGGCCTGTTGATCACCGGTCGCGGCCATTCCTTCAATGCATCGGTCAGCGCCCGCAGCAGCGTCTGGTTGTGCTCGGATTCGCCGATGGCGACGAACAGCACGTCGTGGTCGGGGACCGCGGCAGGCAGTGACAGGAGCGGCGACAGGTACAGCATTTCGAGCTGGATGTCGGAGCCGTGCACCAGGAACTCCAGCGGTGTGTTGGACATCAGATCGCCCGGCGCCATGAGGGCGAGCACGCGGATTCCCACCCGACCGTCTGCCGGGACAATGCGGTACAGTCTGCTCAGCGCGAGCGCCTGCTGCTGGGCGTTGAGAGCCAGATCCGGCTTGCCGGCCAGCTGGAGCATGGTGGCCAGGTCCATCAGGGCATTGGCATCGGCAGGGTTGCGCTGCACGCGAGCGATTAATCCGGAACCGAGCGCACCCAGATCGCCTCCGGAAATCAGCGCGTGCATCAGTGCCGCCATGCCCTGCAGCGGGATATCGCCGGAAGATTCGGAGTCGACTGCCTGCATGGCTGCCTTATTCGTCATGAGTCCTCCTGATGTGCGTGTCATGGTGCCGGCCGAGGCGCAGGGTGGCATCGACAAAACTGTCCATGTCCCCATCGGCAGTGCGGTGGTTTACGATCGCGGCCCGGATGGCAAGTCTGCCGGAGACCAGGGTGGTGGATGGTGCGGCGAGCCCCGATTCCTGCAGGTCGGCGACGATATCCGCATTCACCGTATCGGACGCGTTGCAGCGGAAGCGGAAGCAGACGATATTGAGCGATACCGGAGCGAGCAGTTCGAGCTCCGGCTCCGTCTCGATCCTGCGTTCGAGATATCTGGCCCGTTCACAGCAGCCGGAGATCATCCGGCCGAGACGGTCCGCTCCATAAACGCTGATCGTGAACCATGTCTTGAGAGCCCGGAATCCGCGCGACAGGTCCGGACCGAAATCGCATGGCCAGGGCGATCCGGCGGCCATACCGCGCCGCGCGCGCCCGAGATAGGGTGCGGGTGTTGCGAACGTGTCGTAATGAAGCCTGCCATCGCGCACGAGCACAAAACCGGCGTCATAGGGTACCTGACCCCATTTATGAAAATCGAACGCAATCGAATCGGCCTGTTCGATGCCGGCGAGCCTTGGGGCGATGTCCGCCGCCAGCATTCCCAGCGCACCGCAGGCACCGTCCACATGAAACCAGAGCCGTTCGCGGCGCACCACCTCCGCCACGGCGTTGAGCTCGTCGATCGCCCCGACATCCACCGTGCCGGCTGTCGCTGCCACGAAGAATGGCGTGAACCCCGCATCACGGTCCTGCCTGATGGCCGATACCAGCGCATCGATATCCATCCGGTGATTATGGTCTACCGGGACGATCCGCAGCGCATCGGTTCCAAGTCCGCAGAGGTTCATGGCGCGGGCCAGCGAGTTGTGGGCAGCGGCAGACGTGTAGGCCCGCAGGCGCAAGCCGTCTCCGGCGATGCCGTGCTCAAGCACCTTCCGGCCGAGCGTGCCGGTGCGGGCGACGAGCACGGCGATGAAGTTGGCCATCGAGGTGCCCGTCACGAACAGCCCGCTCGCGCTGTCGGGAAAACCGAACAGCTCGCGCACCCAGCGCAGCACCTGCCGTTCTACCGCCAGCGGTGCCTGCTCGCGCCCGCCGAGATTGGCATTGAGCCCCGCCGCCAGCATCTCCGCCAGCATGCCGACCGCGGTTCCGCCGCCATGAACCCAGCCCATGAAGCGCGGGTGCGTATTGCCGAGGGCGTAGGGCAGCACCGAGTCCTGGAAGGTCTCGTGGACTGCCCCGAGGGCGGCGGATTGGCGGGGTAGCGGCTGATCAAACCGCTGCCGAACCGCGTCCGGCATCGGCTGCCAGACCGGGCGTTCACGGATGCCCTCGAGATAATCCAACATATCATCGAGCATGCGATGGCCCTGGCTGCGCAGCGCTGTCCAGTCCTGGGGATCCAGCGATTGTTCCGATCCCTGGCGCGGGGATGGCTGGGCCAGGGCGAGACCGTCCGAAGCGTCAGATTTCTGACGCGCGCGGCGTTTGCGGCGGGGCAGGGCGGTTGTCGTTCGCAATGGATGCACCACGTTTCCGGGTTATTGAGGTGCCTGGATTTCAAGGCGCCTTCCGCTAATCGCCAGGATGCAATTTCCGTTCCGCATAGCTGGCCGGTCGCGGCCTGCGCCGGATGACGGTCCCAGGCACGAACTGGTGGAAATGCCCGGGCGCGCGGGAATCCGCTGCGCCGGACATCCCGGCTCAGGATCTGATCCGGGTTGTCGGTGGGGCGCCGGTGGTCTGGCCGGCACCATGAGTGACGTGCAAGGATTTTCCAGCGCGGCCGCCGAGGCGCTCCGAAACGGGCAGAACTGATGTCGGGACTGGCATGCACGCCAGCTTGCGCCCGCACCGCAGCCGCGCCATAGCCATTCGGACAGGGCGTTCGGGAAGGAATGGTGCGACCGGACGTGTCCTTCAGATCCTAGAAGTCAGGTAAAGAACAATCCGTAACATAATGTCTTTATTACAATGAAATCAGATCCAGCGCCCGCTCGATGACGTCCGGCCGGTGATAGGCATGGGGTGAGAAACGGATGACTCCGCCGCGCAGCGCGCAGACGACGCGCTGCGCCTGGAGGTGCGCGAGGAGGGTGGGCGCCGGAACCGTGCGGTGGCGGAAGCTCACGATTCCCGCATGCCGTTGCGGTTCGTTCCGGGTGCAGAGTTCGAGATCCGGCATGGCGGCAATGCCATCCATGAGCCGGTGCGCATGCCCGAGTACCCGGCGCTCGATTTCTGCCTGGCCGATCTCTTCCAACAGCTCCAGGCTCGCCGACAGGGCATGGATTCCCAGCATGTTGGGGCTACCGCATTCGAAGCGGCGCGCCGATGCCGCCGGCAACCACTCGAGACGATCGAAGTCCTCGGGATGCTCGGTCATGTGCCAGCCGTACTCGTGCAATGCCAGGCGTTCGCGCCAGCGGGCGGCACTGTAAAACACCCCGATGCCTTCGGGACCCAGCAGCCATTTGTGGCCGTCGGCAACCAGGAAGTCGATCCCCATGGCCTGCACATCATGCGGCACGACACCCAGCCCCTGAATGGCGTCAACGCAGAGCGCGATAGCGCGCTCGCGGCACTGCCGACCCAGGCGAGCGAGGTCCAGGCGCAGGCCCGTGACGTAATGAACGCTGCTCACCGACAACAGGCGGGTGCGCTCATCCGCAGCTGCGAGTAATTCGGATTCGGGATCGGCAGACTCCAACAGCTGAATCTGACGGAGCTCGACGCCGTAGCGGTCCAGCGACTCCCAAACGATGCGATTGGAGGGAAATTCGCCCGCGGGGATCACGACGTTGTCGCCGGCACGCCACGGAAAGCCGTGGGCGATCGTCGACAGGCCTTCGGACGTGTTCTTGATGAACGCAATGTCTTCGGTCGATGCGGCGTTGACGAGGCGCGCGAACTGCGCCCGCAGGAGGCGCTCCTGCTCGAGCCAGGTCCCGTAATCATGCGCGCCCATGTCGACGCATTCCGAAGCGAACCGGCGTACGGCGTCGCCCGTGCGCATCGGCCACGGAGCCACGGCGGCATGGTTCAGGTACAGCAGGTTGGCGTCGACAGGAAACTCCTGCTCGAAAAGGTCATTGAGATCAGTCATGAATGCTGCCTGGATTCCCTAACGATACGGCGGGTTCTCGCGGCTCGAACCGGATTCGGAGACGCAGCCTGTTCCGCGAACCGCGCTGGACGATCATGCCGCCGATCATAGCAAGCTGCCCGCCGCGCGTCTCCTGCTCCCGACGTCGCGGGAATGCGCGCCCGCTATACACGGCGCGATCATCTGCAAGGGTCCTGCGCCGGCAATTGCTGCCGGCCGCCACCATTAATTGTTGAGGAATTGCGTTGCAAGGCGGAAGCGGATGGTGTAGCTAGCATCCATGGCACACCCGGACAGAAATCGGCCGAAACAGCAAATGGGGTACTGCAGTCTGGCGTCGCCATGCCGGGACGCGGGACGGGCTGCTGCAGACGGGGCCGGATCATGATTCGGAATCGGTCCGACTGGCACGCGATGAGCGCGGCCGAGGTGGCGCGCCAACTCGAGGTCGATCCGATGGGCGGACTTGGTGATTCCGAGGCCGCTCGGCGGCTGCAGACTTACGGACCCAACCGACCCACGGTGCGGGCCGGGCGCGGTGCAATATCGCGGTTCCTGTCCCAGTTCGTCCAGCCGCTGGTTCTGGTGCTTATCGCTTCGGGGGTGACGACTGCCCTGCTCAGACAATGGGTGGATACCGCGGTCATTCTTGGGGTGGTGCTGGTCAATGCCGCCATCGGATTCATCCAGGAAGGAAAAGCCGAGTCCGCCCTGGCCGCCCTGGCACGCTCGGTCGCAACCGAAGCCACGGTGCTGCGCGCCGGTTACCGGCGTGCGATCGACTCAGCTGACCTGGTGCCCGGTGACGTGGTCACATTGTCTGCCGGGGATCGGGTTCCCGCCGATATGCGTCTGATCGGCGGCAGGCAGCTGCGCATTGCAGAAGCTGCCCTGACCGGCGAATCGGCCCCGGTCGACAAGCACGTTGCTCCGCTGCCGTCCGACACGTCGCTCAGCGATCGCGGCAACATGGCCTACAGTGGGACGCTGGTGGTGGCCGGGCACGGAACGGGTATGGTCATCGCTACCGGCAACAGTACTGAAATCGGACGGATTTCCACGCTGATCTCCCAGGCGCCGGAACTCGCGACGCCGTTGACCCGGAAGATGGATGTCTTTTCCCGCCAGCTGCTGTGGGCCATCCTGGGGCTGGCCGCGGCCACCTTCGTCGTCGGCATGCTGCGCGGGGAGCGGACGTTACCCATGTTCATGGCCGCGGTAGCGCTGGCCGTCGGAGCGATCCCGGAAGGGTTGCCGGCAGCCATGACCGTCACGCTCGCCATCGGCGTCAGCCGCATGGCCAGGCGCCGCGCGATCATCCGCAGACTTCCCGCGGTCGAGACGCTCGGCAGCACGACCGTAATCTGCTCCGACAAGACTGGAACACTGACGGAAAACGCGATGACGGTCCGGGAGGTCTGGGCGGGAGGACGGGTTTTCACCGTCAGCGGTAGCGGTTACAGCCCGACCGGCAGCATCGAGGCGGATGGTATCGCAGTCAGCCCGACCGGCGGGCTGCGGGAAGTCCTGCTGGCCGGCGTTCTGTGCAACGATGCCCGCATGGTGCATGAGGAGCGGCAATGGAAAATCCTGGGTGACCCGACCGAAGGCGCGCTGCTGGTTCTGGCACGCAAGGGCGGGCTGGACGAAGCAACGCTCGCCGTCGCCTTTCCGCGCCTGGATGAACTCCCGTTCGAATCAGCCTACCAGTACATGGCGACTCTGCACGAGGTCGAAGGGATGCGCCTCGTCTACGTCAAAGGCGCCGTGGAGAAACTGCTGCCGGCCTGCGCGTCACTGCTCGATGCAGACGGGCACGAGGCCGCACTCGACGCATCGGCAGTCCATGCTGCCGCGACCCGGATGGCAGACAGCGGCCTGCGCGTACTGGCACTTGCCCGCTCCGTCCAGCCGCCCGGCCAGCAGTTCGGACACGCCGCCATTGGACAAGGCCTGCAGTTCATCGGTCTGGCCGGCATGATCGATCCGCCGCGCCCGCAGGCGATCACCGCGGTCCGCACCTGTCAAACCGCCGGTATCCGCGTGAAAATGATCACCGGAGACCATCCTGGGACGGCGCTCGCCGTGGCACGCCAGCTCGGAATCGCCCGCGACGCCGCCCGCGTGCTGACCGGCCGGGAGCTCCGGGATATCGACGACACGACGCTCGCCGGGCTGGTCGCGGAAGTCGACATATTCGCCCGCATAGAACCGGAGCAAAAGCTGCGGCTGGTCCGGGCGCTGCAGACCCGCGGCGAGGTGGTCGCCATGACCGGTGACGGCGTCAACGATGCGCCGGCACTCAAACAGGCCGATATCGGCGTGGCCATGGGGCGGGCCGGGACCGAGGTAGCCAAGGAATCAGCGGCCATGGTGCTGACCGACGACAACTTCGCCGCCATCGAGGCAGCGATCGAAGAAGGACGCGGTGTCTATGACAATCTGGTCAAGTTCATTGTCTGGACTATTCCGACCAACGCCGGCGAAGGTCTGGTGATTCTCGCGGCGATCTTCGCCGGCACCACCCTGCCGATAGCGCCGCTGCAGATACTCTGGATCAACATGACTACCGCGGTCCTGCTGGGAATGATGCTGGCATTCGAGCCCGTCGAACCCGGCATCATGCAGCGTCATCCGCGGCCTGCCGGAGCGCCGATTCTCGATCGCACCCTGGTCGTGCGCACGGTGATGGTGGTCAGTTTCATGCTGGCCGGCACGTTCGGACTGTTCGAGCTCGCGCGGCATCGGGGGCAGACCGTAGCGGAGGCGCGCACGATTGCCTCCGGGCTCTTCGTCGTGATCGAGACCTTCTACCTGTTCAACTGTCGATCCCTGAGCCGGCCGTTCTGGACTGCCGGGACCAACGCCTGGACATGGATCGGCAGCGCGACGATGCTGGCGCTGCAGGGAATCTTCACCTACGTGCCGGCTTTCAACCGCGTGTTCGGAACCGCGCCAATCGGGCTCCGGGATTGGGGCCTGATCGCCGTCACCGCCGCGCTCTGTGCCGCCGCGATCGAATTCGAGAAGCGGCTGCACTTCTCCGCAGCTGCAGACAGGTCGGGGCGTCGCGCTGTCCGGTAGGCGGTGCGCGGTGTTCGATTTGCCGGCGTTCATTCGGCGATCAACGCGAGTATACTGGTTCCTGCGTAGTTGATCTCCGTCAAGGTACATGGCTACCGGTGGGTGTAACAGTCGCAATGAAGTTCCATGAAACGGAGGGCGCAACAATGCCAAGCCTCATTGATGCGATCAGGCAAGGAGGAGGGGGCGCACCGGCGGAACCGGATTTTCCGCACGCCCCGCCAGACTGGACCAAGCAGACCGCTGCCGATATTGCCAGACAGGAAGGGCTAGTGCTCCGCAACGATCACTGGGAAACCATCCGTGCGCTGCAGGAATATTTCGCCAAGCATGAAGACGTGGCGGTGAATGTGCATGAACTGCACGACGCACTCGATGAAAAGTTCCACCACGAAGGCGGTATGCGCTACCTTTACCAGCTCTTTCCGGCCGGTCCCGTGGCCCAGGGCTGCCGGCTCGCCGGGCTCAAGGCGCCGGCGGGGGTGGTCGACCGGGGATTCGGGAGCGTCGTCTAGCGGGCTAGATGGAAGCGCGGTTCAGGCCGGCGCTTCCGACATGGGCGGGAGATCGCCGGCACCGCCGTCACAGGGATCGGGTTGAACCCCGGATCCGCGTTGTAGTGCGCTGCCGCCGGAGCGTCAACGGACGGCAGGTGAGCGGCACGCCAGGCGTGCGGCAGTCTCAAGCGGGGATCCTGATGAAGCAGGCCAAGTTCGACGTTGGGAAGAAGAAACCGGATATCGAGGTCAACAAGCCGGAAAAGCCGTCGAAGATGAAGTTCTGGCAACGGCCCGATGTGGCGGTGGTCCTCTATGTCCTGTTCTTCATCGCCATGCTGTACCTCTGGCAGTACTCGAGTGGTGTGACGCAGACCGAAATTCCCTACAGCCAGTTCCTGCAGTACCTCGACAACAACCAGGTCAAACGCGCCGTCATCAGCGACAATTTCATCAGCGGCGAGCTCACCGTCACGGATCCGAAGACCGGTAAACCACGCAGCTTCACGACGGTCCCGCTGAAGAACAACGCGCTCGCCGAGATGCTGAAGCGGCACGGCGTGCGGTATTCGGTCGAGCAGCAGAGCCGCTGGCTCGACATACTGCTGGCGTGGGTGCTGCCTTTCGGGCTGCTGTTCCTCGTATGGACCTGGCTCTCCCGCCGGCTTCAGGGTGCCGGCGGCTTCCTGAATATCGGCAACAATCGCGTGCGTATACACGCCAATGACCTCCCCAAGGTGACCTTTGACGATGTTGCCGGCGCCGACGAGGCCAAGGAAGAACTCAGGGAGAGCATCAAGTTTCTGAAGGATCCGACCCGCATCCAACGGCTCGGCGGGCACATGCCCAAGGGCGTCCTGCTGCTGGGGGCGCCCGGCACCGGCAAGACCCTGCTCGCGCGGGCCGTGGCAGGGGAGGCGGAAGTTCCGTTTTTCAGCATCAGCGGATCGGAATTCATCGAGATGTTTGTCGGCGTCGGTGCAGCCCGGGTGCGTGATCTGTTCCAGCAGGCTCGCGCCAAGGCACCATGCATCATTTTTATCGACGAACTCGACGCTGTCGGGCGCGCGCGCGGAGGGCCGGTGGTAATGGGCGGCCACGACGAACGGGAACAGACTCTGAACCAGCTGCTCACGGAAATGGACGGCTTCGATCCGTCCACCGGAGTAGTGGTGATGGCTGCGACCAACCGCCCGGAGGTGCTGGACAAAGCATTGCTGCGCGCGGGGCGCTTCGATCGACAGATCGTCGTGGATAAGCCGGACCTGGTCGCGCGCACGGAGATCCTTAAGCTGCACGCACGCAAGCTGATCCTGGCCGATGACGTCGACCTGAACGTGGTGGCGCAGCGTACTCCGGGATTCGTAGGCGCCGATCTGGCGAATATCGCCAATGAGGCGGCCATTCTGGCAGTACGCCATGACCATACGGCGGTAAGCATGGGCGATTTCGAGGCCGCAATAGACCGCGTGATGGCCGGACCGGAGAAGAGGCACCGGGTGCTGAATGAGGATGAGAAGCGCCGTGTCGCTTTTCATGAATCCGGCCATGCGCTGGTGGCTATGACCGTTCCGACCGGAGAGCCCGTGCATAAGATATCCATCATTCCGCGCGGCGTCGCCGCCCTCGGCTATACCATGCAGCTGCCGGTGCGCGAGAAGTTCCTGTCGACAGCGAACGAGCTCCGGGACCAGCTCGCTATCCTGCTGGGCGGCCGCGTCGCGGAGGAAATCGTCTTCGGCGATATCTCAAGCGGGGCTGCCAACGATCTCGAGCGGGCCAGCGAAATCGCCCGCGACATGGTCACGCGGCTCGGCATGAGCGAAGAGCTCGGACCGCTCACTTACGGGCGGCGGCAGCAATCGGTGTACCTGGGTGGCGAGTATTCGGAGGAGCGTAACTACGGCGACGAGGTTGCGCGCCAGATCGACGCTGCGGTGCGACAATTCGTCGAAGACGGGCACCGCCGCGCACGCGAAATCCTCAATGCACGGCGAGCCGCCCTGGACGCCCTGGCTGCGATGTTGCAGCAGAAGGAAGTGGTCAGCGGGGACGATGCAAGAAAAGTCATCGGGCAAACGGTTGGGCCCGGCGCACAGGCGGGCGCCGGCCGGAGCGAGGGGGCAGCGTGAGCGCAATCAAGATGTGCGGGCGCGGTTCTGGACCAGCGGGGGGAACCCCACTGGCGGCGGAACGCCATGCGGTGGATGGCCGGAGCGGGGGGTACCGTAGGAGGCAGACGCCATGGAGCTGAGTCCGGACGCCGGAAAGAAACCCAGCCCATCCATGCTGGTAGACGTCCCGAGCCTCATCGCCGCCTATCAATCGGTCGTGCCGGATCCGTCGGTGCCGGAACAGCGCGTCACCTTCGGCACCTCCGGGCACCGCGGCAGCGCCCTCCGCGCCAGCTTCAATGAATGGCATATTCTCGCCACCACCCAGGCCATTTGCGAGTACCGCAGACAGGAAGGCATTACCGGACCGCTGTTTCTCGGCATGGACACCCACGCGCTGTCCGCGCCGGCACTGGCCACGGCCGTGGAAGTGCTGGCCGCCAACGACGTTGAGGTGGTCATCGCGGAAGGCGACGAATTCACGCCGACGCCGGTTATCTCCCATGCCATACTCACGCACAACCGCGGACGCGACCGTGGGCTTGCCGATGGAATCGTGGTCACGCCCTCGCACAATCCGCCGCAGGACGGCGGTTTTAAGTACAACCCGCCGACAGGCGGCCCCGCGGATACGCGCATCACCGGATGGATCGAGGCACGGGCCAATGCCTACCTTGAGGACGGCCTGCAAGGCATAAAGAGAATGCCGCTGGAGCGGGCGCTGCGCGCAGCTTCGACCCATCGCCGCAACTTTCTTCAGATCTATGTCGCCGATCTTGGCAATGTCATCGACATGGACGTCGTCCGGAATGCGCACCTCAGCCTCGGAGTCGACCCGCTCGGCGGCGCAGGGGTGCACTATTGGCCGGCGATCGCCGAGCGCTACAACCTGAACCTCACCGTGATCAACGAGACGGTCGATCCCACCTTCCGCTTCATGACGGTCGACTGGGACGGTCAGATCCGGATGGATCCGTCCTCGCCCTACGTCATGCGCGGTTTGATCGAATACAAGGACCGATTCGACGTTGCCTTTGCCTGCGATACCGACCATGACCGCCACGGCATTGTGACGCGCGGTGCCGGACTGCTGCCGCCCAACCATTACCTTTGCGCCGCCATTTCCTATCTGTTCCGCAACCGCCCGCACTGGCGCCGGGATGCGGCGGTGGGGAAGACGGTCGTCAGCAGCCAGATGATCGACTGCGTGGCCGGACAGCTCGGGCGCAGGCTGTACGAGGTGCCGGTCGGTTTCAAGTGGTTCGTCGACGGACTGCTCGACGGATCGCTGGGTTTCGCGGGAGAAGAGAGTGCCGGCGCATCCTTTCTGCGCCGAGATGGAAGTGTCTGGACAACGGACAAGGACGGGATCACCGCGGCCCTGCTCGCGGCCGAGATTACAGCCGCCACCGGCCGCGATCCCGGAGCGCTCTATGCGGATCTCGCACGTGATTTTGGCGAATTCGCCTACAGCCGCACCGACACGCGCATCGCGCGCGAGCAGATGAGCCGGCTGCGTGCGTTCTCGCCGCAGCAGCTGGGTCGTACGGAGCTTGCGGGTGAACATATCGATGCGGTGCTCAGCAGCGCGCCTGGCAACGGTGCGCCCATCGGCGGCGTGAAAGTAGTCACGTCCGGCGGCTGGTTCGCAGTGCGACCGTCCGGCACCGAGGATATCTGCAAGATTTATTCCGAGAGCCTGCGGGGACCTGAACATCTGCGCCGCATTCAGGATGAGTCGCAGAAAATCGTGGACGATTTTCTGGCGGCCGCAAGCTAGCTGCGCTTGCATGTCATAGAGTTGATGCAGGCCCGGCAGGCCGCGTCGGGATCGCCGTTCCCAACTGGGAGAGATTGTTATGACCCAACTCATCCTTTTGCGGCACGGAGAGAGCATTTGGAATCGGGACAACCGCTTCACCGGCTGGACCGACGTGGATCTTTCCGACCGGGGTGTGCAGGAAGCGCATCGAGCGGCGGCGCTCCTCAAGGAAGCGGGAATCCTGCCGGAGTGGTGCTGCACCTCGCTTCTCAAGCGTGCGATCCGTACCTTATGGGTCGTGCTGGACGATCTCGACCGCATGTGGCTACCCGTCGACAAGCACTGGCGGCTCAATGAGCGGCACTATGGTGCGCTCCAAGGCCTGAATAAGGCGGAGACGGCCGAAAGAGTCGGGACCGAACAGGTTCAGCAATGGCGGCGCAGTTACGATATCCGCCCCCCGGCGCTGGCGGAGAGCGATGAGCGTTTCCCCGGGCACGATCAGCGCTACGCAACGCTACGCCGCGAAGATCTCCCGAAAACGGAAAGCCTCAAGGACACCATCGACCGCTTCCTGCCGTACTGGAGCACAACGCTTGCGCCCAGGCTCCGTGACGGGAAGCCTGTTCTGGTCTGCGCGCACGGTAACAGCCTTCGCGCCGTTGTGAAGTACCTTGACCGGATACCCGACGAAGACATCGCGGGTCGCGAGATTCCCACGGGCGTTCCCCTGATCTACAGTCTTGACGCTTCGCTGTGCCCGGTCGAGAGCCACTACCTTAAGACACAGCCGTAAGTCTCGGGGACGATCTCGAAACACGCGGGGCGGAATTCATGGGGGAAAACGGATTTGCAGGCTGCGCCACGCGACGCTGCGAATCGCCACGACAGCCACTCCCATGCAGCTCTGCTGCATACCGCAATGAATTTACACAACTCAAGAGCAACACTTCATTTCCGATCCCGATCTTGCTTGATGCAACACACGCATACTGAATCAATCACTGACGGGCGTTTGCGCAGAAAACGTGGCAGGTCATGATTTGATTTGCATCAACATCGCCGTTTATCTGTTGTGTTAGCGTTACAAATTATCTGGTCCGGTCAGGGTATACGGTAGCCAGTGTGGTTCGGGTCGTCGCAATCAGATGAATCAAGCCGGCAATTAGCATGTTTTGAGCGACCCAGGATGCAGGCAAGGATGGCAACCCAGACAGTGCAGACGGATTTTATCAGCATGCATAAGCCAAGGAGCGCCAGCGGGCGCGCGAGGTTGCGGCAAGCCCGGGAAGCGGGTTCTGCGCCCGGCTTCCCGCAGACTGCGATCCGATCCGGAAGGCAGTCTCAACCCGAGTCCGGCGGCGGGTTCGCGATGACCCGAACCAAGGCCCCGTCGCCGAATGCTCTCGATAGGCGTGGCTTCGCTCACGATCGAGGCGGTGTTGCGACCGGCCATCATTCCCCGACGTGCGTTCTGGCGTTTTCTGATGATGGTGCCAGACTCCGATTCGAAGTGTCGCGCCGGGCGGCGATGTTTCGTTTTGACAAAATGCCGGCGCCTCAATGCCTGGCACGCAATGGTCGGGTCGCCAGGAATTACGGCGATGCGGATCGCTCCGCGGTGACCGTGCCCGATTGAGCAGTCATGCCTCGGGCCCAGTGCGTTTGCGCTTCCTTCCGGACGTTGTAGTGGTGGCAGGGCCGAAGTAGTGCTGGAGGTATTTCCCGGCATACTGATTCCAGTTTTACCCCGAAACAACAAGGAGGTGTGTCATGGCAACGCAACAAGGCAGCAGCGTCGAAGGAAGTTGGCTAGATGTGGCCAACGTGGTTCTGGGTATCTGGCTGATCGTAGCACCCTTGGTGGGCGTGGGCGCGAGCACCGGCCTGGCTGCCGGCAATTCCTATGTCGCCGGCGTGGTGGTCGTGATCCTGGCTGTTGCCGCGAGCAGGCGCCCCTATCTCTGGGAGGAATGGCTCAACCTGCTCGTGGGCGTGTGGCTGATCCTCGCGCCGTTCGCCCTGCGCTTCACGGCGCAGACGGGGCCAACCTGGAACCAGATAATCGTGGGGCTTCTGATTGTCGTCGATGCCGGCTGGGCGGCGACCCGAATGCAGCACGCGCCACACGGGCACGCCTAATCCGGGCGGGTGAACGCCGCCAAGTGCCTGCACCCGCACCGCGGCGTTCGTCTCGAGCGGCGAATGCCCTTTATTGCGGGTGTGGGTGGACGGCCCTCCGTGCCCCGAACGTAAACGCGGAAGCAGGTCATGGAAGCGGCAGCCAACGCCGGCAGTACCGGTAATGAGAAGAGGAGAACGGCTCTCGCCATCGAGACCGCGAATCGAACAAGTCGCTTCGGTGCTGCGCTCTTTGCGCGGAAGGCGTCAGTTGCTTTTGGAACTGACTACCTGCGCTCCACCCGGGTGCCGAATATGTTCGTCGTTGCGCGATTCGATGCCGTCGCCGGCCGGGCCTGGCGCCGCACGTTGACCCGATCGACCGCGACCAGGAAGCGGTGGCGCGCACCGGTATTGCCCGGCGTCGGGATGAAAATCGGGGCGTCGCCGTGTCCGGGCGCGCTATGACCCAAAAAAGTTACCAGGTGCCGTGAAGAGGAAGAGGACAATGACCGCTCAGTGCGCGAATCCGCCTTGCATGATCACGCGAACTGGCGCAGGCGAAGAGCACAAGATCTCACCGACACCGCGCGAAGCAGCATCGAACTGGACCTTTTGCGGTGGCGCCAAATCAGACCGCCGATCGTCTCTGGCTGCATGTGGCGGAGGAGGCGCGCGAGTTCGGAAGAAATAAGCCGTCCCGAGTACCGAGACGGCCTTGAATACCAACGCCGTGACCATGGAGCCAGACCTAATGAGTTCAAACCAGCGCTTTATCCGCTATTTTCAAGACATCGGCATCGACGACGTACCTCTGGTGGGGGGAAAGAACGCCTCGCTCGGCGAAATGTACCGCGCGCTGACGCCACTGGGCGTCAAGGTGCCGAACGGCTTTGCCATTACCGCCGAGGCCTACCGCGACATGCTGACCCAGGCGCGTGCCTGGGAAGGGCTGCACGCCCTGCTGGACGGCCTTAACAAGGACGACGTGGCGGAGCTCGCACGCCGGGCGCGCGAAGCGCGCGATCTGGTATACGGCGCGGGCCTGTCACCGGATCTGCGCGACGAAATCCTCTCGGCGTACGCGCGACTGAGGGAGCAATACGGTCCGGAACTGAGCGTGGCGGTCCGCAGTTCAGCAACAGCCGAAGACCTGCCCACCGCCAGCTTTGCCGGCCAGCATGACACCTACCTTAATATCAGCGGCGACGAGCATCTCCTGGACGCCTGCCGACGCTGTTTCGCTTCGCTGTTTACCGACCGCGCTATTCACTACCGGCTCGACCAGGGTTTCGATCACTTCAAGATCGCGCTATCCGTCGGCGTGATGAAGATGGTCCGTTCGGACCTGGCGGCGAGCGGCGTGATGTTCTCGCTCGATACGGAGTCGGGCTTTCGTGACGTCGTGTTCATCACCGGCGCCTACGGCTTAGGCGAGAATGTCGTGCAAGGGGCTGTGGACCCGGACGAGTTCTACGTGCACAAGCCTACCTATAAAGTGGGAAAGCGCGTGGTATTGCGGCACGTCCTCGGTGACAAGCAGGTCAAAATGGTCTATTCCCCGACCGGGAGCACGCAGACCACGTGCAACGTTTCCACTCCGGAGGCGGACCAGGCTCGCTTCTGCCTTGCCGACGAGGAAGTGTTGAAGTTGACAGACTACGCCATCAAGGTGGAGGACCACTACAGCGGGCGGGCCGGGCATCCCATGCCCATGGACATGGAATGGGCCAAGGATGGGCGGGACGGAGCGCTTTACCTGGTCCAGGCGCGTCCGGAGACGGTGGCCTCACAGCGGCGCGGCAATGTGCTCGAAGAGTACGTGCTGAAAGGTTCCGGCGAGGTCCTGGCCATCGGCCGGTCGGTAGGCACCCGAATCGCGCAGGGCGCGGCTCGCCTCATTACGAATCCACAGCAGCTGTCCACGTTCCGGCCGGGGGAGGTGCTGGTGGCGGATACCACCACCCCGGACTGGGAGCCGGTGATGAAGGCCGCTGCCGCGATCATCACGAACCGGGGCGGACGGACCTGCCATGCCGCCATCGTCGCGCGCGAACTGGGCATCCCGGCCGTGGTCGGCGCCGGCAATGCGACGGACAGGATCCCGGACGGGGAAACCGTAACGGTGTCCTGCGCCGAGGGAGACACTGGCAAGGTGTATCGCGGCGCGGTGCCGTTCGAGGTCGAAACCACCGATCTCGCCGGCCTAAAGCGCCCCGCCACCCACATCATGATCAACCTGGGCAATCCGGAAGTCGCGTTCAGTACGAGCTACCTGCCCAACGATGGTGTGGGCCTGGCGCGGATGGAATTCATCGTGAACGAGCACATCCGGGCCCATCCAATGGCGCTGCTGCATCCGGAAAGAATACAAGACAAGGACGAGCGTGCGGCGGTTGATGCCCTGGTCCGCCGTTACCCTGACGGTGCTTCGTTTTTTGTAGAACGCCTATCGGAGGGTATCGGCACGATTGCTGCAGCATTCTACCCCAAGCCCGTCGTGGTACGTCTGTCCGATTTCAAGACGAACGAGTACGCGGCGCTGCTCGGCGGGCGCTGGTTCGAGCCCAAGGAGGACAACCCGATGCTCGGTTTCCGGGGCGCCTCGCGCTACACCCATCCCGCCTACGCCGAGGGATTCGCACTCGAGTGCGCGGCGCTCAAGCGGGTGCGCGAGGAGATGGGCTTCGCCAACGTAATCATCATGATCCCGTTCGTGCGCCGTGTGGCCGAGGCCGACCGGGTCCTGGACAAGATGGCGGAGCTCGGTCTCAAGCGCGGCGAAAACGGTCTTGAGATTTACGCCATGTGCGAGATTCCGAACAATGTCGTCCAAATCGATGCTTTCGCGACACGATTCGATGGCCTCTCCATTGGGTCCAACGATCTCGCACAGCTGACACTCGGGGTCGACCGCGACTCGGAAATTGTTGCCTTCGACTACGACGAGCGCGACCCCGGCGTAAAGGAAATGATCCGGCTCGCGGTGGACGGCTGCCAGCGACACGGCATCCATTCCGGCCTGTGCGGGCAGGCGCCTTCCGATTATCCGGAAATGGCCGAATTTCTTGTAAAGATCGGCATCGCTTCCATGAGCCTCAATCCCGACACGGTACTCAAGACCACGCGCCATGTGCTAGAAGTGGAGAAGCGCCTCCAGCGTTCCCCGGCCAAAAAGGCCGGATGAGCATGCCGGGACCCGACTCAACAAGCATCAACCACTGCGGCTGGCCCGCGACCGGCACCTCCGCTGCACGGGCGCGCCCGTAGCAGCAGGGGGGCGACGATCCGGGTGTCATCGAGGACAACGATATGGCACAGATGAATGACCGATTGACGGAAATCGCGCGGCTGACCGACCGGCTCAAGGATAAGTATCCCGCGGAAAGCAATGCCTTCTTCAATTTCATGAAAAAAGCCGAGGAGGGGGCGGCGCTCAGCGCCAAACAAAAGGAACTTATCAATCTGGGACTATCATTGGCGGCGCAATGCGAGTGGTGCATCGCGGTCCACGTAAAACACGCCGTGCATGCCGGGGCTTCGCGCGACGAAATGGTGGAAGCGGGTTTCCAGGCAGTGCTGATGCATGGAGGGCCCGCCTTGATGTACCTCGTACCTTTTTTCCAGGCCCTGGACGAATTCGCACCGGAGGGTAATTTCCCGGTGCACGACCGGTAGGTTTTGGAGGCAACCAGGAACAACATGGCCGCAATACCTCTCGCCCTGCCGCCGCATTTGCGCCGGATCATGGATCTGGCCCATGAGCTGGCCGCGATACCCGTGGCGGTAGTGGACGCCGCGGAAGAACACGTGCTCGCCGGGGCGCACGAGGCGGCGCAGGCAGGGTTGATCGAACCGACCCTGATTGGACGGCGCCAGGATATCGAAGCCCTGTGCGAAAAGATGGGGCTGGCGCGCAACGCCTACCCGATCCTCGAAGCGGGATCGGACACGGAGGCGGCGGACCGAGGTGTGCAGCGGGTGGTGGCGGGACAAGCAGTTGCGCTCATGAAGGGCTGGATCCACACCGACGTGCTGATGCATCCGGTGCTGGCGCGCCTGCGCACCGGGCAGCGGGTAAGCCACGTGTTCGTAGCGGAACTGGCCAGCTATCACAAGCTGCTTTTCGTCACCGACGCGGCGATCAACATCGCGCCCGATCTGATGACCAAGGCTGAGATCGTACAGAACGCAGTGAATTTGGCCAGGCTGCTTGGAATCGAGGCGCCGAAGGTGGCGGCATTGTCCGCCGTGGAAGTGGTGAAGCCCGCCATCGCCTCGACCATCGACGCCGCCTGCCTGAGCAAAATGGCCCAGCGCGGGCAGATCCATCACGCCATCGTCGACGGCCCGCTGGCCTTCGACAACGCCATTTCCCGGGAAGCCGCCCGCACCAAGCAGATCGACAGCCCGGTAGCGGGGGAGGTGGATATCCTTCTCGCACCCGATCTGGCTTCTGGCAACATCCTGGCCAAGGATCTCGAATATCTGGCGGGGGCTACCCTGGCCGGGGTCGTGGTCGGCGCCCGGGTGCCGATTGTTCTCCCGTCGCGGTCCGACCCGCCTGCCGCGCGTCTTGCCGCGGTGGCCATCGCGGTCTTGGTGCATCACCGGTGGAATAGCGGAGACGGAGCATCGCGCTGATGGCTGCGGTCTGTCCATAACGAAGACGGTGGGACCTGCCCTGAAAGCAGGACGAGCCCTACAATTCGCTGCCTGCCGGGCTCCGTGCGGACAACGACGACGGCGCCGGCACGACAATGGACTCCTCTTACCGGCCCGACTGGGTAACGGTCAGACCGCCCCGCGCTAGGGCATGTCTACATGAACATCCGAAAACCAAAAGATCGCTCCACCACGCGCGGTGCGCTCGATGTGCCCAAGGTCGGCGCGGATGGTCGCATCATGATGGGCGCGCGGCACGGAGCGCGAGCCCCGGCACCGAAACCTTGCCGACATCTTGTAGCGCGCGCACCAGCGCCCGCGCCGCGCAGGCAGTTGACCGAAAAAGGCCTCCGGTCTCTCGAAGTTCAGCCGCCCGCCCGGACAGCAGCGGGCTCCGGGGGCACGGCGCGCGGCATCGCACTGACGCTACCGTTTCATTTTCCAGTGCCGACGAAGATCGCCCCGTAATGATAGGGAGGCAGTTCGACCACGGCCTCAAGCGTGAAGCCTGCAGGTTCCACCGCCATACAGGTCTGAGCCGGGGACATGCGCAGCCGCGTTTCGGGTCCTCGCGGCCTGTCCAGGACGATGGTCCGTTCCCGCGCGATAGGATGCCAGTTGATGACCGCGAGACGGCCTTCGGGCCGGAGCACCGAGCGGATCTCCCCGGCCAGAGCGGTCTTGTCGGGCGCTCCATGAAGCGTGTTGGCCAATAGCACGAAATCAGCCGGCTCTGGAACCAGGCGCCGGAGTTCCATGGCGTCACCATGTACCCAGACACAATTAGGCATGTCCGGGCAGGCGGTCTTCGCCTGCTCGATCATGTCGGGATCGATATCGATGGCGATGACCCGCCCGGGACCGACTTGCGCGGCGAGCGCGGCGGTGAAGTAGCCGTAACCACAGCCCAGATCAACCACTTCCATGCCGCATCGGACACCGAGGGTCTTGACGACCGAATCGGGGTCTGGCCACAGCATTTGCCACCAGTCCCTGTCGGGCATGGCAGTGGCCGAAAACAGGCGGTCTTGCCGCATCGTGTATATTCCTCCATCAATAGGTTCGGATTTTCCCTCCCCGTACCCGCACACGGCCGCGGGGAAGCACATATCGCCTATCGCGTACGCTTCACCGGGGACGCCGGCGTGCGCCGCCCAGCACCGGGTCGCCGGCCATCCCGGGCCAGACGCGCCTCCAGCCAACCCTTCAGTTCCAGCAGAATGCGCAGCAGTTCCGGATCGGCGAGGCAGTAATAGACGAACATCCCCCGCCGTTCTGCGCGGACAAACCCTGCTTCACGAAGCACACGCAGGTGAAACGATACGTTGGACTGCGGAAGACCTGTGGCGCGGATGATGTCCGTCACCGGACGGCATTCGAGTCCCAGTCCGTACAGGATGTGCAGTCGATTGGGCTCCCCCAGCAGCTTTAGAGCTGGAATAATTGTCGACTGTTCGCGCTGGGAGGGCCTCACTGCCGCACAGGTTCCCCGCATGATCCATGCATGACATGAATATAGACTCATATCCTGCGATCTGCCAGCTGATTGCGCACTGAACCTGACTAGTCCGTTCGTTCAGGGCGTCTCAGAAAACCGCGGAAGGCCCTTCCTGCCCCCGAGACCGATTTGCCCGGGGAACCATCCCGGTATTGACCAGTGTCAAAGTGACAGACAAGCAATCGCGCTATGTATTTCAAATGGTTTCAGGAGGTCCGGGCAGTGGCGGGTAGCCCGCGGCCGCGCACCGGGACACTCGGTGCCGATTCGAAGGAGGTGGTACATGGGCACTCAAGATGAACTGCAGGCCACCGTTGCTGATCTGGTGCAGAAGGGCAGGGGAATCCTGGCCGCCGACGAGAGCCAGCCGACGATCGCCAAGCGCTTCAAGGCGATCGCCGTGGAATCAACCGAGGAGAACCGCCGGGCGTACCGGTCGCTGCTTCTGACCACCCCGGGTATAGGGGGGTTCCTGAGCGGTGTCATCCTGTTCGAGGAAACGCTGCTGCAAAAGGCGGACGACGGAACGCCGCTGCCCCTGGTCGCACAGCGCCAGGGCATCGTGCCGGGAATCAAGGTGGACAAGGGCACCGTTCCGTTGCCCGGCGCCCCCGGTGATCTCGTGACACAGGGGCTGGACGGCTTGGCCGAACGGCTCGCGACCTACAAAACCCAGGGGGCTCGGTTCGCCAAATGGCGCGAAGTCTACGCGATCACCGACCAGAACCCGACCAGCCTCGGAATCGAGGCAAATGCCGAGATGCTCGCGCGCTATGCTGCGGTGTGTCAGGCGCAGGGGATCGTTCCCATTGTCGAACCCGAAGTGCTGCTCGATGGCGATCACAGCATGCAGCGCTGCGCCGAGGTCGCCGAAGCAGTGCTGCACGCCGTGTTTCATGCACTGCACCGCCACCACGTGACGCTGGAATGCATGCTGCTCAAGCCCAGCATGGTACTGCCCGGCAAGGACCACGCCCGTAAGGCGCACCCGGACGAAGTGGCGCGTGAGACCATCAAGGTGCTCCGGCGCACCGTGCCGGCGGCCGTGCCAAGCATCAATTTTCTCTCTGGCGGCCAGACCGCCACGCAGGCAACGGCGAATCTCAACGCGATGAATGTGCTGTTTCCGCAATCGCCCTGGGAGCTTTCCTTTTCCTACGCGCGCGCCCTGCAGCAGCCAGTACTCGATGCCTGGCGCGGCCGCCAGGAGAATGTCGTGACCGCCCAGAAGGTGTTTCATCTGCGTACGGCGCTGGCCGCCGCCGCACGTCAAGGCCAATATCGTCCGGAAATGGAGGTCCCGGCGTGACAATGCGACCTGGAGATGCGCGACCGGGCGCTGCGCCATTGCCATGGTTTTGGGGCGGGCGGGTCCGCTGATCGCAGTATGACATGACACGCGAAGGAAAATTATGACGGACAAATACGACGTTCTGGTCATCGGCGGCGGTCCCGCCGGGATGACCGCCGCCATGGCGCTGGGCGCAGCCGGACGCCGCGTCCTGGTGGTTGAACAGGGACCAGGTCTCGGCGGCGCTGATCTTTTTGAAGGCTGCGTGCGCTCGGAAATCCTGCATAAAAGCGCCCAACGGCTACGCGCCGTGCGTCATGCCGCAGAGTTCGGATTGCGCCTGCCGGCAGGAGAGACCCACATCGACTGGCCGGCAATCCGCGCACGCAAGGACGAATTGTTAAGGCGCCGGACACGCGGGTTGCTGGAGCAGGCCCGCAAGATTCCGGCCCTGGAAGTGCGGTTCGGACGGGCGTCACTGCTCCATCCCCGGCGGGCGCTCATTATGCCTGCGGCCGGCGATCCCGCGGAAATTGCGTTCGCAAGCGCAATCATCGCGACTGGCTCAAGGTCTCGGCCCGCGGCCTTCTCGGGGAGCGGGCTCCACAGGATGATCAACAGCAGCCAGCTGTTCGACCTCGAACGTCCACCGCACAGCCTGGTGGTGATCGGGGCGACACCGGCAGGGATGGAACTGGCGCAGGCCTTCGCCACATTTGGCACAAAGGTGACCGTGCTCGAAGCGGGACTGCGGATCCTGGATCCGGTAGACGAGGAAATTGCCACGATGCTCGAACGGCGATTGCCGCAGCAGGGCATCTCCTTGGCCCTGGATGCGTGTGTGACGCGGGTCTGTCATAGCGGAGGCGGCGCGTTTGTGCAATACCGCAATCAGGCTGGGGAGGCACGCCAGGTGTACGGCGAGTATGTCATGGACGTAGCCGGGCGCGAGGCATGCGTGGAGGGCCTCGGACTGGAACGTACCGCAGTTCGCTTCGACCATAGCGGGATACGCGTCAACCATTTCCTCGAAAGCGACGAGCCGGGTCTGTATGCAACCGGTGATGTCATCGGCCGGCCCATGTCCACGCATTGGGCGCAGGCGCGGTCGCTGGCGCTCGCACATCATCTTCTCGGACAAACGGTGCGGTTTCCGCAACCAGAGGCCGACAGCGCCGTAATATTGAGCATCCCGGAAATCGGATTGGCAGGAATGACCGAGGGCGATGCGCTCCGGGCCGGGCATGACTTCGGCGTCGCACGCCACGACTTCGGGGTTGATGCGCACACGCCGCCTTCCGGACATGCCGATGGGCTGCTCAAGTTGATCTATGACCGCGGGACCCGCCGCTTGCTCGGTGTGCATGCGCTCGGCGAAGGCGTTGCCGCAATCACCGGTGCGGCGGCACTGGCAATCGGCGGGGGTTTGACCATCGAGACCTTGGCGTCCTCGGTTCCGCCGCATCCCACGCCGATCGAAGCAATCACGCTGGCCGCACAGGGCGTACCGCCGGCCGTGCTTCCGTCCTGAGCGCACCCGGGTGTCGCCGCCGGGAGTGCGGGGTGCGTTCCGGCCAGCGGTACCGCTCGTACGGCCCCGCCGTAGCGGTGACGGCTATTGTTGCAACTGCGAATGGTTCCTGTTACCATTATCACTATCGTACGATAATAGTTCGAAACGGGTTCCTGCAGGCGCCCGTGAGGGATGAGCGCTTGTGCCGCGTCAGCTACTGAATTTCCTCGCATATTCTTATTTATATAGAGGAAGGGGCTTGGGGTCTTCCGGCCCGCATCTTCGGACACGATCGCTCCGGAACCGGACAGAAGCGCCTCAGTATCCGGCGCGCTTCGGCGCAGGGCACCCGAAATTGCCCCGGAAAACCTCTTAATTTGATATGGCTTTCAGGAGACTATCGATGCACAATTTCTCGCCTTTCCGGTTCGCTGCCAGGCAGACCGGTTGCCCGGCGCATCGGGCCGGCCGTGGCCGCCTTCCGGCGCTGTCCGCGTTGCTGGTACTGGCCCTGCTGGCCACCCCGTTGTGGATTCCGGCCGCTGCAGCGGCACCAACGCTGGTCCTGTACAACGGCCAGCATCCCCAGACCGTACGCCTGATTACCCGGGCATTCGAGAAACAAACCGGTATACATGTGCTCGTACACAGCGGCGAAGGGCCGGCCATCGTGGAGCAGATTTTGCGTGAACGCCGGAGATCCCCGGCCGACGTCGTGTTCGTCGAGAATTCCACGTCCATAAACATGCTCAACCGCAAAGGCCTCCTGGCTCCGGTTCCCGCTACAACGCTGGCGCGCGTACCGCACCGATACAGCGCGCCCAACGGCCGCTGGATCGCGGTCGTTGCGCGCCAGAACGTGCTGACCTGGAACCCTGCGCTCATCCACCGGACCAGCCTGCCTGATACCCTGACCGCCCTGGCTGGTCCCCGCTGGAAGGGCCGGATCGCGATTGCACCCGGCGATTCGGATTTCCTGCCGCTGGTCGACGCCATGATCCGCCTCAAGGGCGAGCAGGCCGCACTGGCATGGCTCGAAGGTCTCAAGCGCAATGCCAAGACCTATCCGGACGATGAAGGAGTGGTGGCGGCAGTGAACCGTGGTGAAGTCGCCACGGGTATCATCAACAACTATTACTGGGCACGTTTGCGCACAGAGGTAGGGCCGCGGCACATGCATGCCGAAATCGCGCACTTTCGCCGCGGGGACGTCGGCAACCTGGTGAACGTGTCCGCGGCAGCCGTCCTGTCTTCGGCCCCCCACAAAATGCTCGCACAGCGTTTCCTGGCTTTTCTCGTCAGCCGGGATGCCCAGGAAATACTCGCACGCAGCAACGTGGACTACGAATACCCGCTTGTCCGCGGTGTGAAGGCCAACCCGGTTGTCACTCCCTGGAACCGCCTTTACCCCCCGAAGATCGCACCCTGGCGGCTGGGGACGGATGCCATGGCGCTGCGGCTGCTAGAGAAGGCGGGTCTGTTGTAGCGCAGGAGACGAGGCGAAGAAGGCCCTGGGCTGGTACGCACCTATCATGCGCGGCAGACTTCCCCTGACGCTGGTCTTGCTGGCCGCGATTCCAGCATTGCTGGTAGCGACACTGGTCGTGGCTACGGTGGCTGACGCCATGCGTTCCGGAGCGGCCCATATGTTGCATGAGTTCCTCGGGGCAACTGTGATCAGGCTGCTGTTCAATACGCTCAGCCTCATGGTTGCGGCGTCGCTGCTGGCCATGGTGGTCGGAACTGCGGCTGCGTTCCTGGTCGTGCGCACGGACGTTCCGTTGCGGCCTCTGTGGCAGGCGCTGGGTGCTGCGCCGCTGGCGGTGCCGGCCTTCATTGCCAGCTACGCCTGGGTGTCGCTCAGCCCGCACTTCGAGAAGTTCGGCGGGGCGCTGCTGGTCACTACCTGCGCCTATTTTCCGCTGGTCTATCTACCGGTTGCCGCGAGCCTCAAGCGAATGGATCCCATGCAGGAAGACATGGCTCGCATCCTGGGTACATCGCCAATCGGCGGATTCTTGCGTGTGGTATTGCCGCAACTGCGGCCTGCGGTTCTGGGCGGCGGGGCGCTGGTGGCACTGAGGGCGCTCACCGAGTTCGGCGCCTTCGCGATGATGCGCTTCCAGACGTTCACCACCCAGATCTATCTTGTGTATACCGCCGGACTGACCGGCTCGGTCGCCTCGGCGCTGGCCCTGGTGCTGCTGGTGTTGTGCATCGTGGTGCTGGCCGGTTACGTGCTGCTCGAAGGTGGCCGGTCCTATGCGTCGGTGGGGCGGGGGACCGCCAGGGTGGCGACCGTCTACCATCTGGGCATGTGGCGTCTTCCCGCACTGGTCTTTCTGGTGCTGCTGGCCCTGGCCAGTGTCGGAGTGCCGCTGGGCATGACGGTATACTGGCTCACCCAGCACGGCGCGGCAGCCGTGACTCCGGCGGAGGTATCAGCGCATGCGCTGCTCGGGGCAACCTGGACTTCAGTCAAACTGGGAGTGGGCGGAGCCATATTCACGAGCGCGCTCATACTCCCCCTGGCCATGCTCGTGAGCCGCTGGCCAGGCCGCAGAATGGTCACATGGCTGTCCCAGGTACCCTGGCTTGCCCAGGGATTGCCTGGCATCGTGATCGCACTCAGCTTCATCACAGTCACGATCCGGCTTGTCCCGTGGCTGTATCAGAGCACGCTGCTGCTGATCGTCGCCTACGCGATCCTGTTCATGCCGTTCGCGCTCGTCGGCATCCAGTCCGCCCTGGTGCAGTCTCCGCCTCTTCTGGAGGAGATCGGCCGCGGTCTCGGACATGGCTGGTTCGGCGTCCTGCGCCGGGTCACCCTGCCGCTGGCCATGCCGGGCATCGGTGCCGCGGCTGCCCTGGTGCTGACGTCCATCGTCTCCGAACTCACCGCAACGCTGCTGCTCGCGCCCCTCGGGACCGAGACTCTTGCTATGCGCGTGTGGGAGAACACTTCGGCCCTGGCATTTGCGTCGGCCGCTCCCTACGCGGCAATTCTTATCGGCATATCCATGGTTACGAGCTGGTTCACCGCAAGCCGCTTCGGCGTGACGGCGCACGGCGCCGCGATCGGGAGTTGAATATGGCAGAATTGCGCATCGAAGGTCTCAGCAAGCGATTTGACGGCATTCCCATTCTGGAGGGCATCGATCTGCTGGTGGAATCGGGCGCCCTGCTGGCGATCCTCGGCATGTCCGGAGGAGGCAAGACCACCTTGTTGCGGCTGATTGCGGGATTCGAGCGGCCGGATCACGGCACCATCGCGATCGATGGCGTCGTCGTCGATTCGGCCAGCACGCATACGCGGCCGGAGCAGCGGCGCATCGGCTATCTGACGCAGGAGGGCGGGCTTTTCCCGCACATGACGGTGGAGCAGAACATCGGATTCGGACTGCAGAAACGGGCCGATCGCACCGCGCGCATTGCGCACATGATGGAACTCGTCGGGCTCCCCGCTCTCTACGCGCGCCGGTTTCCGCACCAGCTCTCCGGCGGGGAACAGCAGCGCACGGCTCTGGCTCGGGCGCTCGCGCCCGAGCCGCGCCTGATCCTGCTGGACGAACCTTTTTCCGCCATTGACGCGGCGCTGCGACGCGAGATACGCAGGTCGGTACTGGCGATCCTGAAGGCCGTGGGCGCCACGGCGGTGCTTGTCACGCATGACCAGGACGAAGCGCTATCCATGGGCGACCGCGTAGCTGTGCTTCGGGGCGGGCGCATCGCGCAGCACGATCGGCCATCAGAGCTCTACCGCAATCCGGTGGATCTGGCGATGGGCCAGTTTGTCGGCGAATCGGTGCTGCTCGAAGGGCAGGCGCACGGCGGACGCATCCAGAGTCCGCTGGGCATCCTGAACTGCACGCAGCGTATCGACGGTCCGGTTCGCGTGCTGCTGCGCCCGGAGCAGGTCCGGCTGGTTCCGCCGGCGACGCCCGGCAGTGTTGCTGCCGACATCACCGGGATCCAGTATTTCGGCAGCGATGTCCTCGTGGCATTGCGGCTCGCGGACGCTACCCCCATCGCGGCCAGGATATTCAGTCACGACCTGCTGCAGTCGCAGGGGCGTGTCGGCGTTATGGTGGTCGGGACCGTGTCCGCGTTTGCCACGTCCAAGACGGCCAGGCATCTTGCGCAGCAGCTGGCGGGATAACCGGGGTCACCGGCGGCTCGGTCCGCAGGCCGCACCCCGGGGCTAACGGCGCGGCAGCGGACCGAGCAGCGTCCATAGCCTGTCCGCATCCAGATTCCGCTCGACAGCGTCGGCGAGACGCTCTATGCCCCGGGTGCGAAGCGTCGCGTAGTCGGGGGTCTGCGGCGAATGCAATCCGGCCCAGCCGAGCAGGGCATCACAGGCCGCCGTCGATTCGAAAAGTCCGTGGACATAAGTGCCCAGAATCTGGGCATCTTCGCTCATCGCGCCTTCGGCGCCGGTTTCGAGTTGCAGCGCCGGGCAGGACAGTGCGCGTCCGCGGGTCACGCCGCAGTGTATCTCGTAGCCGGTCACCGGCGCGTCCCCCAGCACCAGCCGGCCACGCACATCGCGCAGCTGCTTTTCGTACTGCAGGGTGGTTTCTAAATCGAACAGACCAAGACCCGAGGTGGTGCCTGGCTCGCCTTCGACACCGTGCGGGTCGATGATTGAACGGCCGAGCATCTGGTAGCCACCGCACAGACCGATCAGTTTCCCGCCGTAGCGCAAGTGACGCTCGATGGCAGCCTTCCATCCCTGCGCATACAGCCACTCCAGATCCGAACGTACCGACTTCGAGCCGGGCAGCACGATCAGATCGGCCGGCGGTATCGTATGGTGTGGGCCAACGAAGTGAAACCGGACCTTCGGGTGCAGGCGAAGCGGATCGAAGTCCGTGTGATTGCTGATGCGCGGCAGCGCCGGCGCAATGATCCGCAGCGCGCCATCGGCTTTGTCGGCGACGGACCCGCGCGGTAGTGCGTCCTCGGCCTCAAGATGGAGGCCGTCCAGATAGGGGAGCACACCCAGCACCGCCTTGCCGGTGCGCGCCGTCAGCCAGTCGAGCCCCGGCTGCAGCAGTGACCGGTCGCCGCGAAAGCGGTTGACGACAAGGCCGGCCACCCGGGCTCGCTCGCTCGCGCTCAACAGCGCAAGCGTGCCGACGAAATGCGCGAACACCCCGCCGCGGTCGATGTCACCGATTAACAGAACCGGACAGTCCACCGCCTCGGCGAAGCCCATGTTGGCGATATCGCGATCACGCAGGTTGATTTCCGCCGGGGAGCCGGCGCCTTCGACGACGATGACCTCGTGGGAATCGGCGAGCCGCGCGAAGGATTGGCACACCGCCTTCCAAGCAACCTGCTTGTATTCATGATAGTGCCGTGCGTCCATGGTTCCGACAGCGCGGCCATGGAGGATGACCTGGGCGCCCGAGTCGGTATTAGGCTTGAGCAGCACCGGGTTCATGTCACTGTGGGGCTCCAGGCCGCAGGCCCTGGCCTGTACCGCCTGGGCCCGTCCGATTTCGCCCCCGTCGACAGTGACCGCGCTGTTGAGCGCCATGTTCTGCGGTTTGAACGGCGCCACCCGCACCCCGCGCCGCGCCAGCATTCGGCACAGTCCGGTCACCAGCGCGCTCTTGCCGGCGTCCGAGGTGGTGCCCTGCACCATGAGCACGCGCGCGGCAGAGGCAGCAGTGTGCAGTCCGGTCATCGCGTGTCGGCGGCCCAGCGCCGCACCAGAGCATGCAGCTGCCGCGCACCGTCCGTCAGCGCCCCGGGACCGGGCTGAAGGATATCGGCTGACTTGATCTCATACACATGGCCGTCGCGCACGGCCGGCGTGGCCTCCCAGTCTGGCCGCGCGGCCACTTGCTCAGGGCGGAATTTCCTGCCGCACCAGGAGCCAATGATGATATCCGGTTGGCGCCGCACCACCTCCGCAGGATCCGCAATGATACGCTGCCGTGCCGAGCGCGCACCGGACAGATCCGCAAAGCAGTCCGTGCCGCCGGCGATCCCGATCAGCTCCGATACCCAGCCAATGCCGCAGATCAGCGGCTCGTCCCACTCCTCGAAATAGATCCGGGGCCTGGTTCCCAGCGCTGCCGCCGAGCGCGTGATGTCCGCCAGGCCGGAACGCAACTGCTCGACCAGTTGCCGCCCCCTTTCCGGCGCACCGACCATGGCAGCGATCATGCCGATCATATCGAAGATGCCGGACACGGTGCGCTGGTTGAAGACATGCACCGCAACGCCGGCGCGCAGCAGCTCCGTGATGATGTCGGCCTGCAGTTCCGAGAACCCGAGCGCAAGGTCGGGCTGGAGCGCGAGGATGCGGTCGATCCTGGCGGTGGTGAACGCAGAGACCTTCGGCTTTTCGCGCCGCGCCTGCGGCGGACGCACCGTGAAACCGGAAATGCCGGCGATTCGATGCTGCTCGCCGAGCAGGTACAGGGTTTCGGTCGTCTCTGCGGTCAGGCAGACGATGCGCTGCGGGTAGTCGCTCATGGCGCAAACAGCCGCCCGGCCGCATCCGGTTGCGAGGGAAAATAGAAGTGGATGTACGAAGCGGTGATCCGGCCGATTCGGAACACGGACTCGGCGGTGGTTCCACCGTTCGGACAGGCTCCACGCGCGATCGGCTCTAGCGCGCAGTCCAGTCGCGAATGATGGAATGTATGGCCGCGCAGTTCACCCTCCGGGAGGGTAACGCGCTGCAGCGCGAGGGCGGCGAGGCGCGGATACATTACTGCCCGCCCGGATAGCAGGCCGGCCATGGCGGCGTGCTGGCCGGTGCTATCGACCAGCTCGTCCAGCAGATACATCATGCCGCCGCATTCGGCCACGATGGGCTTGCCGGCTGCGTGGATGGCGCGCACCGCACGTTTCATCGGTTCGTTGGCGGCCAGGCGCTCCAGATGCAATTCCGGATAGCCGCCGGGAAGATACAAAGCATCTGCCCGGGGCGGAGCGGTATCCGCGAGCGGCGAGAAGAATGCAAGTTCCGCACCCAGCTTGCGCAGCAGATCTAGATTCGCGCGATAGATGAAGGAAAAGGCCGCATCACGCGCCACCGCGATGCGCACTCCGGCAAGGCGGCGTGGGACATCCACATCGGCCGCAGATCGAAACGCGATGCCTGCCGGCAGTGCGGCGTCTGCCGGCATCAAATCTGCGGCAGCCCGGTCCAGACGGGCTTCGAGATCCGCAATCTCACCAGCCTGCACTATCCCGAGATGACGGTGGGGCAGGGCAAGTTCCGGTGTTCCGCAGAGCCAGCCAAGGCAAGCTTGCCCCGGTGGCAGACTGCCGACCAGCATGCGCAGATGGCGCTCGCCGGCCACACGGTTGGCGAACACACCGGCAAACGGAAGATCGGCGCGGTAGGTCGCAAGTCCCTGTGCCAGCGCCCCGAAGGTCTCGGCCATGGCGCTGCCATCGATCACAGCGAGCACCGGCACGCCGAGCAGTGTGGCCAAGTCCGCGCTCGACGGGTTGCCGTCAAACAGCCCCATCGCGCCTTCGATCAGGATCAGATCGGCCTGGCCAGCCGCTTCATGCAGGAGGCGGCGGCAGTGCTCGTCGCCGCCCATCCACAGATCGAGCTGACGGACCGGATGGCCGGATGCCTGCTCGAGGATCATGGGGTCGAGAAAATCGGGACCGGTCTTAAAGATATGCACCTGCCGTCCGTGCCGACGGTGATGGCGGGCGAGCGCGGCCGTCACCGTGGTCTTGCCCTGTCCGGAGGCGGGCGCCGAGACGAACAGTGCCGGACATACGCGGATATCATTCACAGCTCGATGCCTTTTTGGGCTCGGACGCCAGGCCGGAACGCATGCCTGATGTCCCGCATGTCAGACACAGTATCGGCAAGTTCGATCAGCGCGGCCGGTGCGCCGCGTCCGGTCACGACCCCATGCTGGGAGCGAGGCCCCGACCGGAGGAAACCGAGCGCTTCGCCGAAGGATACATAGCCGTACTCCAGCGCGATACGTAGTTCGCCCGGTAAGACCAGCTCGAAGCGCGGATCGGCGAGCAGGCTTCGCGCCTGGGCACAGGCGGCGCCAACCGCCCACACAATGCGCTCCCGGTCCTGTGTCTCCCAGGTAAACCCTTCGCCCATGACGTGACCGCTGACCTCCGGAAAGCGGCGGAAGAACGCCGCCTCTCCGGCACGACGGGATCCTTTGATGAATCGCACCACGGCTGCGTGCATGCCGTGTCCGAACGCCCGCCCCACCATGCCCAACGCCGCACTGCTCTTGCCCTCGCCGGTGTGCACCAGCGGCACACCGCGATCAGACTGTGCCGCAGCGATGCTCGCGTCTACGATCTGCTTCTTGGGCCGCATGCGCACACGGTGGCGTTCCGCATGCCCTGTCTCGTCCATAAATCTAAGCTGACGTCGATGGGCAGACGATTCCGCGGCAGAGATCGG
>JAPTTX010000024.1:0-5256 GCA_028068195.1 Gammaproteobacteria bacterium | reverse complement strand
TGTCCGGTAACCAATGTGGTGCGGCTGTTCCGGATGAGCCTCGACCGCTTTCGGGTGAGCAGAGACCAGTCTCCGTTGATTCCCGATCCCCTGGAGCGGTCGTAATAATCCTTAACGGCCGGGTCGGGTCGGCGCAGTCACGCTCATCGCCAGGCTGCCCGAGCCCGCAGCGACGCGTCCGGCCACCGGGTCTATCGAGGCGGCGAGCTGCACGGGAAGAATCGGATCTTGAAGTGGCTGATCATCGCCAACGCCCTTAACGGACTGGGCATGAGTATGGTCGTGCCGCTCATCGCTTACGCGTTGTGCCGCGGATCTATAAGGTGGCACCGCGGGCCCGCGCCAGCCGCTGGTGACAGGCTTTACCCCCCCAACCGGCAAAAACTCGCGGGCAGCCTGCAGCGGCTGTCCAACCAGATCCCCCAGGCAATCGGCCCGCTGTTCGCCACGCTGCTGCTGCATGCCGGGATGCTGAAAGCGCCTTTCTTCCTGGCTGCCGCCTTCCAGGTTGTGTATCCGATCCCCGACGCACGGCTGTTCCCCATGGCTACGCTGCGGCGGAGGACAAGGGCGGGTTCTCCGGCGACCTGCGAATTGAAACCGCCCGCGCAGCGCCGTGCACGAGCGTCCGTGACGCGGCAGTTGAAGGTTGCTCCGCCATGCCGGATCCGCTTCCTGCAGGCACGCTTCACGTGCGCACGTTCCTGGTGGAACGGCGCTCCGGCGCAGGCTCGTGCCTCATCGGAAAAATGCTCTTGGCCAGGTTGCGTTTAGAAAAAGCCATGCTGGTGATCGGCGTTGTTGTCTTTCGCCGTGCTCGGTCCGATGAACGTGATGGGGCTGGAGCGATCCACGCAGGAGGCCACCCTGACCAGGCCCAGCGCATCTTTCAATCCTTGGTCTGGATGAACCCCATCAGCCGCTTCTTCGGCGGCACCGGCGGACTCATCAGTACACAGATTTCCGAAAGAACCGCGGCGATGACCTCGTCGTGCCGGGCGAGCCTGTCATCGCGCACAGCGAGTTTCTGCTCCAGACGTTTGAGCTGTTTTGCGAGATCCGCATTCGATGCGCATATCCCGGGCAGCCGCATGAATGCCCGCACCACATTCACTCTGACTTCGACAGCCAGCGGCGTATTGAGGATCGCCGCAGCCATGATCGCGCCGTGTTCGGTGAACACGGCAGGCAAGGCGCGTGAAGACTTGAGCTTTTTGGGGTAGCCGCAATCTGTGACCAACTCGGTCTTTTGGGCGGCGGTCAGGGCAAACATGAAATCGCCGGGGGAAGCGGCCCTGATTCCGCACCGCCTGGTTTAGGGTCTTGGTCGGTACCCTGTAGAGCCATGCCAGCTCGGTATCGAGCAGCACCCGCTGCCGACGATGGAGCGCGCGATGCGGTCGGTACGCAACGCCAGGGTTTTCTTTTTGGGTCTCCTTGATCTCCCAGGCCGATATGGAATCGCTGGCCGGATTGGGCCCCGTTCCGGGTGTCCCGCACGGTGTCCCCTGACTCCGGGGGTGGGGCAATAGAGCCGGAATACACCTCCGGGCCTGTTGACGTGCCTGTAATAGTGATCCGCCGTTTGCCGCATCCGGCGATCCGGCATAAGTGTAAATTTTTCCCAGGACCATCGGAATTTTTCTTAGATCTATCCGGGTCAGTAAGCGTGAATCTATTTGCCCAATTTGCGACGGATAGCCACTCTGCCCCGGGGCGTACCATCGTCGTCATACAGGACCGGAAGCGACTATTCCGGCTTGCATCGCCTCCGCTTTCCTTGTTCGTGCTCTATTGCATCGAGCAAGGCATCAAATCCCTTCCTGAAGACATGTTCTCGTTCCCTCCGACCGAAGACGAGGTTCGGCCTTGCAAGGTTACCGGCCATGCCCGAAATGGAGGCTTGCCGGTTCTTCTCCGTCGCCAGCAAATCCGTCGAAAAATCCGCCATCAATGATCCCAGGACATAATCCCTCTGAATGAGGAGCCATCGGGCAGCGTTGATCGGGTCAAGCCCCGCTTTCAACAATAATCCACTTAACGTATCCAGGAACCGATGCATTCGGGGAGATGCGGGGCAACGCTCAACGAGCAAGGGAATTGCGCGTCTGTGCCGGTGGCCCATGACGCGGTAGCGGTACGCGAGTTGTTGCAAGCCCGGTCGCCAGTCGACGCGATTCGGGTTGGGCAAGGATACCTCAGCGACCATGCAGTCGACCACCGCATCGAGCAGTGCTTCGCGGTTCACGAAGTAATGATAAAGCGACATGGCCTGCAGGCCGATACGGGCCCCAAGCGTGCGGGTACTGAAGGCATCAATGCCTTGTTCATCAATCAGCTTAAGTGCTGCCAGGGCAATGCCCTCTCCGGTAAATGCAGCCCTGTCTTTGACCGATGAGGATTGGGTAGGTTGTCTTGACATCTTACACCGTAAGGCTATCATTTGTATGAACTTACAGTGTAAGCCAAAAAGGCGGGGAGAGCAAAGTGGAAAAATTCCGGATCAGCCGTGCCATGCGGTTCTTTTTTGTTTTCGCAGGCAGCGTCCTGTGGCTGGGTATCGGGCTCACGGGTTTTTCGGTGGTGAACTGGCTGCTTTATGTTCCCGCGATTTTTTTCGCATTTGCGGCGCTTACAGGAATTTGCCCCGGACTTATTCTGGCGCGCCTGATTTTTCCCGAAACGCGGTAGCGTATCGATCCGCTGGCATTTGTGTTTTATTCCCGTAATCGGCGAGGGGTTCGCATGGACGTCGTTTCATAACCGGTGCCCCCGGTCCGCAGGTCATCGTGCCGGCGCAGCCATGGCTGCCGACTACACCCGCGCAGCGACCGAGAATATGTCGCCTGGGCGAAGCACGGAAATCGCGGTGCGGCGTCCGACGAGGTCCACGCGTACGAGCTTGTCGGGATGGCCAAGGTCAACACGGCGGTCTATGAGCGGAGCGAGTTGGGCAACGATGTCGGCCGTGTGGCAGTTCTGCCAGCGACGTTTCTCGACCTTCATGCCCCAGGTTTCGTGTGGTTCGATCTCAACGAGGATACTTTCCGTTATCAATCTCTTCATAGCCGCGAGATCAGTATCGCACCAGTAGTCGACCGGCACCCATTTGATCGCGAACTCCGGAACGGGCGCAGCGTGAAACAGTTCCGAGCAACGGCGTATGACCTCGCGGCTATCGAGCACGGTATGAACGAGGGCGACACCATCGACATCGGTCCGTTCCGCGCGCGCAGACCCATCGCCCAGATGCTTCAGGATCCGCAGGATCTCGCGCCGCGCCGGCCGGAAGCGTCTCCATGGGTACGAGACGAGCAGATCTGTGGTTGTCCGTGCCATTTTAAAACGATAGATTGTAGCGGCTATCGAGGCTTTGACCGGAGACAAAGACGGAGATGCGGCATATCGCGCCCGTAGCGCATTTGCTGCACGCAAGCGTAGTTTCCCGAGTCCGGGCCAGGAGGGTGCGCCGATGGTGTCGACGCGGTCTGCGGGTTGCTGCTTTGGGCGGCGTGCGCCGGTTCCGTGAACGCGGGACTGGTGACCTTGTTCCTGGGCGGCGACGTCATGTTGGGCCGCGGCGTCGACCAGATTCTGCCACGCCCCTGTGATCCGGTGATTCACGAACCATTCGTGCACGACGCAAGGCGGTACGTGGCGCTCGCAGAGCGGCTGAATGGGCCGATCCCCCGGGGCGTGGATTTTTCCTATGTATGGGGCGATGCAATCGTCGAGCTGGGGCGCAAAGCGCCGGATGTGCGGATCGTCAATCTCGAGACGGCTGTAACAACGAGCGGCGATTACTGGCCGAACAAGGGCATCAACTATCGGATGAGTCCCGGGAACCTGCCCTGCCTTGCGGCCGCGGGCATCGATGCCTGCACACTGGCCAACAACCACGTGCTCGACTGGGGATATGCAGGGCTACACGAAACGCTAGGCGCTCTGGCGGATGTTCATATCCAGGCGGCCGGCGCGGGCCGGGATGCGGCACAGGCCGCCGCCCCGCTGTTGCTGCAGACCCGCAGTGCAGGAAGAGTGATCCTGTTTTCGTTCGGAACCGAAGACAGCGGAATTCCGCTCCGCTGGGCAGCTGCCCCGGGCAGGCCGGGAATCAACCTCCTGGGCGACCTTTCCGGGTCGACCGTCCGACGCATCACAGAAGACGTGGAACGGGTGAAGCGTCCTGGCGATGTTGCCGTGGCATCGATCCATTGGGGAGGAAACTGGGGCTACACGATCGAGACGGAAAAGAAAGAATTCGCCCGCCGGCTTCTCGATCAAGGCGGCATCGATGTGATCCATGGCCATTCCTCCCACCATCCCAAGGGTATCGAGGTCTGTCGGGACAAGCCGATCCTGTACGGCTGCGGTGATTTGCTGGATGACTATGAAGGGATTGGCGGGTACGAGGAATTCCGGGCCGATCTTGTCCTGTTGTATTTTGTCAGCATGGAGCCGCGCACTGGAACATTGGCCGGGCTGGAGATGGTTCCCATGCGGGTGAGAAATTTCCGGCTTCACCGGGCGTCCGAGCAGGAGGCCCGATGGCTGGCCAATCTTCTGGACAGGGAATGCGCACGGCTTGGAACCCGCGTTGAAATGGGTGCGGACTGTGTATTGACGCTCAGATGGGGCCGGCGGTAGACGGGGCAGGCCCCAGCGCCCGGGCGGCGCAAAGTCACACCGGCCCATAAACAGACGCAGCGCCTGATAGGGAGGTAACCGCAGCGGTGGGCCGCGTGCGGACGCAAAAAACCGAGGTCCTGCATGCCACTGCGAGTGGCCGGATCGCGGCCGGGATTCCGTTGACGTCACCGCCAGCGATGGCCGGTCCAGGGGGCAGCCAAAGGCCTCTCTCGTGCGCCGCAAATGGGGCCGGCCCCAGGTTCCCGCTCGCGGGCAGCCACCGGCGAGCGCCGCATTCCAGTCTGTTCAAGATCCGGCTGTGTGGCGGAATGGGTCAAATCGGCAAGTCATCAATGGAGTCGGTCGACAGCCCTATCCAGGATCACGCCGTGATCCGGGTAACCGCGGTTCGGGTGGTTCACCGGCTTGATCCGGTGGATGTAAGTCATTGTTGTGCTGGTGTTATGACGCATGGCTGCATCCGGGATCGTAAATTGGCATGGCTCATAGTACCCCACCGATTGGTGAATATGCCGCAAAGACCGGGTGATATCCCGTGTCAGCAGGGTGCTTGCAACCGTTTTCAGATTGTGGAATACATAACACATAGAAGGATTCAAAGTTGTT
>JAPTTX010000103.1:0-23943 GCA_028068195.1 Gammaproteobacteria bacterium | reverse complement strand
GGACAATTGTTCTGCATTCATGTCGATCACCATGGGGGTAATGATCGACCCAAACGCTAACCTTCAGGCTCATACCTCGTTGGAAATACGGCCCCCTGTTCAGGATCAAACCACGTTGGAAGAGACTGTGTCTGTGAAATCGAAAGAAGATAAGGTAATCTGGAAACGATGGTCCGGCGTGGGGTTCATGGATTTTCGGAGCGTTAGCCCTTTGAATGGGGATGCGCCATTTCGGCGCCCTCCTGGACTTTGTCTAGGAGGTGCCGACGTGCGCGGGCAAACTCGTTCTGGCTCGGGCGAAGGGGTTTGCGTCCTGGACCGTGTCTGGTCACCGGGTTGCAAAGTACTGCGGCAACTTCAATGTTCGCAATTTCAATCGTCTCCATCGGCGCCTTTGCGTGCCGTTTGCCCAGCCGGCCAATCGGGAGAAACCGGGGGGCTTCGAGGCCGGTTCGGACGCGCAACCGGGAAAGCCCTGCCATTGCGGTATTCGCCGGCATGTCGCGCGCAACGGTCTGGCCGGCGCCAACGAGGTCGACGATCGTACGAAAGCACGTCCAGCGCGACGGCGCGCGTTGGACCGATGGTAGAAGGAATCTAAGGCAGAATCGCCGGCGTCACCCAATACGTGGCGCCCGCGGGGAACGGACCGCGGCCGCGGAGCCCTTTTTCCAGGACGCCGGCGCGGCGATCCGGTCCATGTCGGAGGAAGTAAAAAAACTGTTCGGTCTCCCATGGAAATCCAGCTCGCTCTGAACAAACAGCCGTGTTCAGCGCATGCCGTTTCCAGGCGAGTCGACGGCATCGCCCGCCTGTCCAAAGACCTGGCGGACTCCGAAAGCAAGCGTGACAGGTTGCCGGCAATGTCTCGGTGCTGGCCGACCGTGTGTGCGCTGATTTATGGATTCAAGGTGTGAGGTGCGGTATGGAACGACTGTTCTTTTGGCGGCGTCCGGCGAAGAACTCTCTTCTGGAGTCGGCGAGAGATGGAGCCGATCATGCCGCTCTTCTGACGGAGACCTGTGCGGTACTGGACAAAAATTCGATATCGCTCGCCCGGTTCTCCGCCCGGCTCAGGGTCGTGGCTGACGACGTCCATGGTGTAGCGACTTCCATGGAGCACGTCGCATCCGTATCGGATGCTTCTCGGGAGGCTTCGAACTCGATGTTCTCGCGGGCAAAGGAGTCGGCTGAATCGGCGCTTCGCAACAAGACGCGGAGCGAGTCCGGTATCCGTTCGCTGGAGGAGGTCGTGGGCGACATCCGGTCGATTATGCACTGGTCCGAGGAGACCCGCGCAGTGATCGAATCTCTGGTCGAAAACACGAAGCGCATCCACGTGTCGACGCGCATGATCCGCGAGATCGCGGATCAGACGAACCTTTTGGCGCTCAACGCCGCGATCGAGGCGGCCCGCGCCGGGGAGCGTGGTCGCGGATTCGCCGTCGTCGCGGACGAGGTCAGGAAGCTGGCGCAGCGCACCGCAGAGGCGACGGCGGAGATCGATGATCTTTCCGGGACCATTTCCGGAGCGACATCGGAGTCCGTCGGCAAGTCGGATTCACTGCTTGCGGCTTCGAGAAAGGCGTCCGGAAACGTCGACACCGTGGTCAAGCAGCTTGGCGAAATTCTTCGGGACACCATCGACATGGGGACGTTCGTCGCGTCGATCGCGTCGACGGCCGAGGTCAACGCGGGGCAGGCTATGCACATGTCAGAGAATGCCCGGGAAATGACTTCCAAGCTGGGCGACGTAAAGAAGGCGATGGAGTCAATGGCGTCCGATTCGCTGGCGCTCACGGAGCACGCGGAGGCGGCTCAGAGGTTGATGATCCTGGACGGTTCCGCAGAGTGGCATCGCAGAATCTATGACGTCGCCAGAACGGCGGCGGCCCGGGTCGCCCAGGTGTTCGAAGAGGCGATTCGGGCTGGCCGCTTGTCGCATCCCGATGTGTTCGATACGGATTACAAGCCCATTCCGGATACCTTTCCTCAAAAGTACAAGACGCGGTATGACGAATTCACTGATCGCATGCTTCCGGACATCCAGGAGCCGATCCTAGATGCGATGCGGGAGGTCGTGTATGCGGGGGCTGTCGATCGGAACGGGTATTTCCCCACGCATAACCGGCGGTTTTCGAAACCGCTTACCGGAGATCGCGAAACGGACCTGGTGAACAACAGGACGAAGCGAATCTTCGACGACCGGACCGGCGCCCGATGCGGATCGAACACGAACGAGGTATTGCTGCAGACCTATCAGAGGGATACCGGCCAAGTGTTCTTCGATCTCTCCGTTCCCATTCGGGTGGACGGACGTCATTGGGGTGGGTTTCGGGTCGGCTATGAAGCGCGCACGGGCGAGGATCGATGAACAGGATCTCGCAGGCCACAATGATCACGTGATGCGGGCGCTGTCTCGCTGCTGGTTTGCCCAATTATCCGTGGAGGGTTTGGCGCCCGACCTGGATTCGAAGATGATGTCGCACTATGACCAACAAGCCGGCGCGAAGCGCAAGCGCGCTTCGCGCCGCGAGCGGCTGGAGTGCCGGCCAGGCATCGCACG
Source organism: Gammaproteobacteria bacterium (assembly GCA_028068195.1). Taxonomy (GTDB): domain Bacteria; phylum Pseudomonadota; class Gammaproteobacteria; order Acidiferrobacterales; family UBA6901; genus JAJYCY01. Next base: position 21,377 of record JAPTTX010000103.1, on the reverse strand, counting down.
CTTCACACCGCCAAGATGAAGATCGCCTGCTGCAAGGGTGCCAAGCGGCGCGGCAGCCACACTGAGCGGCGCTGCGCACGCTGGACCGCTTCCTCGTGCGCTGGCATCCGAATTTCGCAGCGGGACCCTAGGCGCCGGATGAATCGAGAGGTTCACGCCCGGCTTTAGTTAGGGTGCGGGGGGGTGCCCCTATATGTTTAGTCAAGCGTTATCCACGGGAGCAGCATGATAGAAGCTGCCATCACGGATCATCGCAAAGAGCACATCGCAGCGCCGGCGCGCGAGGGCGATAAGCGCCTGGTTGTGCCGTTTGCCTTGCTGGATCTTGCGATCGTAGTAGGCCCGGGAGACCGGGTCGCGCAGCGCAGCGAACGCCGAGAGGAACAGAGCGCGTTTGAGCACCTTGTTCCCGCGCCGGGAAGGATGCTCACCGCGGATCGAACTACCCGAGCGGCGCGTGACCGGGGCCAGCCCGGCATAGGCCGCGAGGTGTGCTGCCGAAGCGAAGGGGCGGCTCGTGACGTCGGTGAGGAGTCTCGCTGCGGTCCTGACGCCGACTCCCGGCATGCTCATCAGGACCGGGGCAAGAGGGTGCGCGTTCACGCGCTGTTCGACTTCGTTCTTAAGCTCCTCCCGCTGGCGGCGCAAGGTGGTGAGCTGCTCGGCGAGTCTCGGCACGACGAGCTCTGCGGCCTGCGTTCCGGGAACGATGACGGTCTGCTCCCGCAAGGCCTGGTGGATTTCGCCGGCCAAGGTCTTCGCCAGGCGCGGCGCGAGCCGGGCGAGAAAGGCCATCAGACGTTTCTCGCTGACGGCCGACAGGGTTTGAGGCGAGGGGTATTTCTGCAGGAGGTTCAGCACCGCCGGGTGATCGAGCTTAGGGCCCAGCACTCGCTCAAGCGCCGGGTGGATCTGGGTGAGAAGCCCGCGGATGCGGTTGCTCACCTGGGTGATCTGCCCGGCAAGATCATCGTCAAAGCCGCACAGGAGCATCAATTGCGCGAGCGCCTCATCGCTTTTCGGCAGTGTGCGCAGGGCATGCGGCATGGAGCGCGCAGCTTCGGCGATGATGGCGGCGTCACGTGCATCGGTCTTTGCTTCCCCGGCATGGAGATCGGCAATCCGGCGCATCGCCAGCCCCGGCAGATACGCGACTTCAACGCCTTGCGAGCGCGCCACGGTCACGGGCAGCGCGCCGATGGTGGCCGGCTGATCGACAACGAGCAGCAGTGCACCATGCTCCTTGAGCTCGATGAGAAGCGCCTTGAGCCTCAATTCGTCATTGGGCAGGGCTTTATCGAACAACCGCTTACCTGTCCGGTCGATGGCCACGGCGTGATGCTCGCCCTTGCCCACGTCGACCCCGATGAAAACATCGAACCCGTCATGATGAGTGAACTTGTCCATACCGACACTCCTTTGCCTTCCAGGTTTGCCTGCGGTGAACGACCTCCTGGCAGTGCGTCTCGGCATCCACGTTACAGGCGGCCTTTCAGCACAATGGGCCGAACCCTATCAGCGATGATGCACTGCCTTCCAGACCCGGTGACAACACCCCCCGGATCATGGTCGACTGGGGGCAGAAATCATGCCGGGTCTGGTTGGCCGATGCCCCTATTGTAGGGGCATGAACATAGTAACGGGTGCAGCCCCCGCACCCAACGCTGCTCGACCAGCCCCGGCCTCACCGCGGGAGCTTGCGGCATCTTCCGTCTGCGCGCACCAGGCGAGATATATCCTCAGAACGGGATGTCATCATCGAAGTCATCCGCGGGGCCGCCTCCCTTCGCGGCCTGGCCGCCGGTGGTGGCTGCCGGGCGCGTGTCTGCCATCGCCGACTGATCCATGTCGACGTCCGCCGGCACCCCCCGTCCTTCGCGCGATCCGAGCATCTGCATTTCGTTTGCGACGATTTCCGTGGTGTAGCGGTCTTTGCCTTCCTTGTCCTGCCATTTGCGCGTCTGCAGACGCCCTTCGACGTAGATTTGTGCGCCTTTCTTCAGGTATTCACCGGCTATTTCAGCCAGACGGCCGAAAAATACCACCCGGTGCCATTCGGTACGCTCCTGCTTCTCGCCGCTGGCCTTGTCCTTCCATGACTCCGACGTGGCCAAAGTGATATTGGCGATCGCACCGCCATTGGGGGAATAGCGGACTTCCGGATCCTTGCCGAGATGGCCTACCAGTATGACTTTGTTGATGCCGCGTGCCATATGCATTCCTCCTAGCGTTGACCACAGAGACTGCCTGTTCCCGACGAAAACCCGATCTTCTGTGGCATATGGGTGAAAATCTGTATCTTATCGGAACCGCAAGACGTTGAATTCTCCGCCAGCGCCATGACGGCGGCAAGTCCTGCGGGTAATGTCCTGGCGGGGCGGGGCGCGACCGCGCCGCGGCCGAACCGGATCTCCGGTGTTGCGTCAGCCGGACCCGGGCCCCGGATCTGTCGATGCGGTGATGTCGCCCAGATGAAAAGCCAATCTGCCCGTTCGGCGGTCCTGGTAGTAGTACCGCAGCGTGCGCTGGATCGCGGGAAAGGCCAGCTCATTCCAGGGAATGTCCGCTTCCCGGAATAGTTTCACCTCGAGACTCTCGGTGCCAGGCGCATAGTCGGAATTGAGCAGCTGTCCATGGAATATCAGGTACACCTGGTTGACGTGTGGCAGATTGAACAGGCTGAACAGTTCGCCGATATCGACGTCCGCATTTGCTTCTTCCCGGGCTTCGCGCGCGGCGGCGGCGGCGGTGGTTTCTCCGTTTTCCATGAATCCGGCCGGCAGCGTCCACAGCCCGTAACGGGGGTTGATCGCCCGGCGGCACAGTAGCACCTCACTGCCCCGTTCCGGAATGCAGCCGACCACCAGCTTGGGGTTCTGGTAATGGATCGTCTGGCAGCGCTCGCAGACGTAGCGGGGAAGGTTGTCGCCGGCAGGCACCTTCAGTCTGACCGGAGCACCGCACTCACTGCAATATTTCATCGCCGGGATGGAAATCCTGAGTATCAATATCCTGCATCGGGATAAGGCCCATTATATATCCCGGAGTCGGTGTTCCCGACAAACGCCTGTATGGCTCGGGTGCATCTCCAGTGCGGCGCCGAAGGCAGGGGTGGCCTATGCGGAACCGGTCCGGTTCGCCGGCGTGGCTGGGCGCCGGACTGCCGGAGCGGGGATGAAATTTCCGGGGAAAGCCGGGCAATCGCGGCAACGCGCCGGTTGCCGGCGCGTTGCCTTCGATGCGCCGTGAATCAGACCATTTCCTTGAGTGACTTCAGGGGCTGGACCTTGACCACGTTCCGGGCTGGTTTGGCCTTGAACGTGACTTCTTCCTTGGTGAAGGGATTGATCCCCTTGCGGGCCGGAACGGCCGGTTTGCGCACCACCTTCAGCTTCATCAATCCGAACACGTTGACGACTCCAGGACCGTTCTTCAGATCGCGGCGGATCAGATTGGAGAGGTGTTCGAACACTGCGTTGACGTCCTTGCGTTTCAGGTCGGTCTTGTCTGAAATGTAGGTCAGGATTTCGGACTTGGTGGTGGGTTTTTTCGTCGCCTTGCTCTTTGTTGCCATGAGTCGCTCCCGATGGTGTGGTTAACAAAAACTGCGGTAAAGTAGCATAAATTCCGCTGAAAATAGAAGGGGACGTCGTCGTCTTCGATCGGTTGTTCTGCTTCGGCAGCAGCGGAACCGCCGGCCATTTTGACTGCAGCATAAACTTCGTGCCGTAACGAAATGAAACGTAACGTGGTTTGGTTGTCGGTATTTGCGATTGCGATGGCACTGCTCGAGGCGGCAGTCGTAATCTATCTGCGCCGCCTCTATTACCCGGGAGACATCCTGAAGATTTTTCCGCCGAGAATACTGGCGCGCCTGGATCTGGAGCTGGAACTCTCGCGCGAGGCCGCCACGCTCGTCATGCTCTTCGGCGTCGCCGTCCTCGCCGAGCGCGGATTCGTGCGGGTTTTTGCGGCGTTTGTCTACAGCTTCGGTTTATGGGACATTTTCTACTACGTCTGGCTCAAGGCGTTCATCGGCTGGCCGGTGCACTGGGGCGGGTGGGACATACTGTTTCTGATTCCCTGGGCCTGGCTCGGGCCGTGGATGGCGGCGGCGCTCGTGGCCGCGATGTTCGTAATCTGGGGCAGTGCTGTCCTGACGCTGCGCGGCAGCTATCGTGCAACCTATTTGAACGCCGCGTTATTCACGGCCGGGACCGTCCTGGTGCTGGTGTCCTTCCTGCAGCCGGCCTTCAGCCTGCTTGGTCGCGGTGAGCGGGCGCTGGCAAATTACCGGCCGGGGGGCTTCTGGTGGTGGGCCTACGGCAGCGGCTACATTCTGATGGCGGCGGCGCTGGTTCGGATCTTCTTTGACGGTCGGCGGGAGGCATAAAAGAATGGCAGAGCGTGCACGGAATCCGGGTGGCCGGGGGAATGGATCAGGCAGGCTCGATGAGGTCGTGGCACGGGCGCGCCAGGAGCGCGATGAGCGCATGAAGGGCTATCGCGAGATGTCACTCCGGATCCACCCTTGGGTGTGTGGCCGGTGCGGGCGGGCGTTTACCCGCGAAAATTTGCACCTGCTCACGGTGCACCACAAGGACCATAACCACGATAACAATCCGCTGGACGGCAGCAACTGGGAAAATCTCTGCATCTACTGCCATGACAACGAGCATTCCCGCTATCTGGACCACCAGGCCGGCGCGGGAGGCACGCAGGCAAAGGTGCCGGATGAAAGGCAGGGGGCGACGAACCGGCCGTTTGAGGCGCTCAGGGATCTCCTGAAGCCGAAATGATCCCGAAACGAGGAACGGCTAATGCATTGCTGTGCCGGTAGGTTCGCTCCCGCAGATCCTGCGTATCACCGCCGCAACGGCGGATCCGCAGTCGAAAACCCCCGTGAGGCGGCCAAAGCGGGGCCATATAGCCGGAACTCTGTCCCCGGGACGCTCAGGGGCTATCTCCACCGGTATATAGGCATGAATCCGCATCCGGCGCTAGCCTGTCTGGGCCAGGGCACCATGGAGGGAATGGATATGAGCCTTACACCCACATTGCGGCAGTACCTTGCCGATCATCACATCGCCTACGAGATCCTGGGACACCAGCGCACAAGCTCGAGCCTTGCGACCGCGAACGCTGCGCACGTGCCTGCCGGCATGCTGGCCAAGTCAGTGGTCCTCGAGGATGACTTCGGATTTTTGGTTGCAGTCATTCCCGCCAACTGCCATTTGGCGCTCGGCCAGGTGCGTCGACTGCTGGACCGGCGGCTGGGTCTGGCGTCGGAGCGGTCCATCGCGGCGTTGTTCCGGGATTGTGAGGCCGGGGCGGTGCCGGCGGCTGGATGCGCCTACGGATTGGACACGGTGGTGGATGACAGCCTGGTGGACCAGCCCGAGGTGTATATCGAAGGCGGGGACCACCGTGAACTCCTCCATCTGAGCAAGGACCAGTTCCGGCGCCTGTTTTCGGCGGCCCGGTGCGGACGCATCAGCCATACCTTCGTCTGATCGCCTGCTGGCCGTGGGTTGGCGGCCGGGGCGGCCCCCTTTACGGCGGTCGTGCGGCGGCAGGCCAGTTCAGGCTATAATTTCTCGTAATACACGCTTGTTTTACGCGGGTTCGGACCCCAGTCTAACCCGCGGCGTCATTTCGCGGAGGATTGTCATGCCGATTTACGAATATCTATGCCAGGCCTGCGGGCGTGAACACGAGGCGATGCAGAAGCTGAATGAACCGGTCCTGACCGTGTGTCCGGCCTGCGGGAAACCGGAGCTCAAGAAGCGGATTTCGGCCGCCGGATTCCAACTCAAGGGAAACGGCTGGTACGCAACGGATTTCAAGGGGGGGTCCGGCAAGCCCAAGGATGGCGGCGACAAGGCGGTTGACGCCGGTTCCGGCAGCGACAGCGCTCCAGCAAAGAAAATCCACGGTTGCGGCGGCGGCACCTGCGGCTGCGCCTAAATAGTAAATTCCAAATTCCCTTGATCCGCCTGCCCCAGGCGGTCACGGGCTAGGCCCTGGACCACGTCGGATCGCCGGACTTGTCGGCAGGCGGTCTGCCGCGTTGCCGGGCTGAAACCTCCGGCCATACGCTCCCGCCGCAGTGCCGCCGTTGATGCCGACCGGGACGATTTCAGAGGGGCAGTACCGGCGCCACCGGGGCAGTCCGTGCGGGGATCCGCGCTCCAGGGCGCCTGGTTCCGCGATGCGCGCTACCTAGGCTGATTCGGAGCCATCTGCGGAGCCCTTTTGCCGGTTCCAGCCCGTCTGGGTTCCGGTTTCTGATGGTCGTCTGCGTGCCTGGGGCGCATGGATTTCGGCGGTCTGCCGGAGGGGCGGCGCGGGGCCAGGCCGTAACGCCGGATGCGGTGCAGCTTCGTGCTTCATGGCGCGCCTGCCCAGTCCGCTGCCGGGTTCTTCCTGATGGTAACCTGCACCGATATCACCGGGTCGCACCGGGACAGGCGTGGTGCGAACCACCACATTCTGCCCGCCTGGGTGTTCGGTCCGGTCGCATGGTGGTTGTTCGTTGAAGCCGGAAAAGCCGGGGGCCGGGGGGATGTCCGCCGCCTGCCTTGCCCCGGTCCTTGCCCATTGCCATAGGAGGGGTACCGCAGCGCGTTCTGGTAGAATCAGGTGCCATGTCGCGGCCGGCGTCGGAGCGATGCGCCGGGATTCCGATTTCTCTGCCTAGTGTTTAAGGACCCATACTCAGAATGCGCAGCCATTATTGCGGAAAACTGGACCTCAGCCTGACGGGCGAGGCGGTGCAACTTTGTGGCTGGGTGCACAGCCGCCGCGATCACGGCGGTGTCATTTTTGTCGATCTGCGCGACCGCGCCGGTGTGGTGCAGGTCGTTTTCGATCCCGGCAATACCGCCGCATTTTCCGCAGCCGAAGGCGTGCGCAGCGAGTACGTCCTGCGCGTTGAGGGGGAAGTGCGGCGTCGTCCGCCCGGAACCGAGAATCCGCATCTGCACAGCGGGATGGTCGAGGTGCTGGCAAAAAGCCTGGAGGTCCTGAACCGTTCGGAGCCATTACCCTTCCAGCTCGACGAGCCGGAGATCAACGAAAGTGTGCGTCTGAAGTACCGCTATCTCGATCTGCGGCGAGATCGCATGCACCGCAATATGCTCCTGCGCCACTCGATTACCCGCACCTTGCGCCGGTTCCTTGAAGATCACGACTTCGTCGAGATCGAAACGCCGGTGCTTACCAAGTCCACGCCCGAGGGTGCGCGCGATTATCTGGTTCCAAGCCGCACGCATCCCGGACATTTCTTTGCGCTGCCGCAATCGCCGCAGCTCTTCAAGCAGCTGCTGATGGTTGCCGGGTTCGAACGCTATTTCCAGGTCACTCGCTGCTTCCGCGACGAGGACCTGCGCGCCGACCGGCAGCCTGAATTCACCCAGCTCGACATCGAGACCTCGTTCCTCGACGAGGATGGCATCATGCGGTTGATGGAGGAGATGATCCGCACGGTTTTCCGGACGGTGCTCGCGGTAGAACTGCCGGATCCATTTCCGCGCATGACTTATGCCGAGTCCATGGCGCGCTTCGGTGTCGACCGTCCGGACCTGCGCGTCGCGCTCGAGCTTGTCGAGATCGCCGATCTCGTCGGGAAGTCGGACTTCAAGGTCTTTGCACAGGCTGCCAACCAGCCCGGCGGCCGTGTTGCGGCCCTGCGTCTGCCGCAGGGGGGCCGGCTGTCGCGCAAGGACATCGATGACTACACAGCTTATGTGGCCGGATTCGGAGCCAAGGGGCTCGCCTACATAAAGGTCAACGACGCTGCGCGCGGACGGGATGGACTGCAGTCGCCGATCCTGAAATTCCTGTCCGACGAGGTGCTGTCGGCGGTGATGGAGCGCTGTTGCGCTGCAACCGGGGATATCATCTTTTTCGGTGCCGACCAGGCAAAGGTGGTGAACGACGCGCTTGGCGCGCTGCGTATCCGGCTGGGCCACGACCTGGGCCTGGTGGAGCAAGCGTGGAAGCCGGTGTGGATCGTGGATTTTCCGATGTTCGAGTACAGCGGCGAAGAGCGGCGCTGGCAGTCGCTGCACCACCCGTTTACCGCCCCCAAAGAGAACGATCGCGAACGGGTCGACATCGATCCGCAGAATGCGCTGTCGCGCGCTTATGACATGGTACTCAACGGGTCTGAGATCGGCGGTGGTTCGATCCGCATCCACCGCAGTGAAGTGCAGGAGAAGGTGTTCGAACTGCTCGGCATCGGGGCGCAGGAGGCGCAGGCCAAGTTCGGGTTTCTGCTGGATGCCCTGAAATTCGGGGCGCCGCCCCACGGAGGCATTGCCTTCGGGCTCGACCGCATCACCGCGATCATGGTCGGTGCGGATTCGATCCGCGACGTCATCGCCTTTCCCAAGACCCAGAAGGCGGCCTGCCTGCTCACCGATGCCCCCAGCACGGTGGACGAAGCGCAGCTGCGCGAGCTCCACATCCGTCTGAGCAAGCTACCGGAGCCGGCAAGCGGTGCAGGCTGAAACGCGCAGCTACAAGCGTCCGGAGTCGGTGTTGGTGGTCGTGTACACGCGCGCCGGCAGGGCGCTCATGCTGCGCCGCGCCGATTTCCCTGAGTTCTGGCAGTCGGTCACGGGCAGCATGGAATGGACCGACGCCACGCCGCTCGCCACTGCCATGAGGGAGTTGCGCGAGGAGACCGGGCTGATCGCGGGTCCGGCAGATCTGCGCGACTGGCACGCGAGCAACCGCTACGTACTCTTTCCGCATTGGCGCCACAAATATGCGCCGGGCACGGTCGAGAATACGGAGCATGTGTTTTCGCTGGAGCTCGCCGACGAGCCGCCCATCAATCTCACTCCTGCCGAACATTCAGAGTATGTGTGGATACCGCTGGCCGATGCCGCACGGCTTGCTTTTTCCTGGACCAATCGTGACGCACTCCTCGCTCTGGAGGCGGAGCGGGATCGGGCCGGCCCGGGCGGGCGTGCCAGGGAGGGGCTGTGATGACGCTGCCCCGGGACCGGCGGGTTCCGTGACACGGCGGACATGGCCGCGCGTTTATGCGGCTGCCGATCCAGGAATCTAGGGGTGAACACCGCAAGGCCGCAGCCCGGCGCCGCGTTCCGGGGCGAGACTGTAATTTTGGTCAATGGCCTATGGATGCCGACCTGGGCGCTTGCCCTGCTGGCACGGCGCCTGCGCGACTGCGGTTATGAGGTGCGCAGTTTCACCTACCGGTCGGTAGCCTTGAGTCTGCGGGAGAACGCTGACTTGCTGCAGCAGTTCGTCGAGGCGCGTCCGGCTGCAGTGACCCACTTTGTCGGCTACAGTCTGGGCGGCATCGTGGTGCACGCCCTGTTTCATTATCATCCGCGGCAGCATCCCGGCCGTATCGTCACGCTCGGCTCGCCCCATCAGGGCAGCGCCGCCGCTGCCGGTGCCGCGCGGTTAGCCTTGGGCCGTCATCTTCTCGGAAAGAGCCTGCCGGCCCTCTTAGCCGGCGGGGTGCGCGAGTGGGCATGGCCGCCGCGGTCGACCGGCACCATTGCCGGCACGCTTAAACTCGGGATCGGCTGCCTCCTTCCTGGGCCGGCCGGCCCCTCCGACGGTACGGTACGGCTGGCCGAGACTTGGCTGCCGGACGCGGCCGACCAGGCCGCGTTTCCGGTATCCCATTTCGGCCTGCTCACGTCCCGGAAAGTCGCCCGCGCGGTCTGCCGGTTCCTGGATTCAGGTCAGTTCGGTCCCTGATGGTCCTGGCCGCAGGCGGCCGCGCGACTGCTGGCGGACCGCTTTGGGAACCCGCGCGCGCGGTGTTAGACTGGCCCCGGCGTCCGGCGCCATCCTGGTCGCCTGAAGAGGTCGTCAAATCCACTGAGTCAGGAGCCGAAATCCCCATGGCCGGCCACAGCAAATGGGCCAATATCCGTTTCCGCAAGGGCGTCCAGGATGCCAAGCGCGGAAAGATCTTTACCAAGCTGATCCGCGAGATCACCGTTGCGGCGCGTGCCGGCGGCGATCCGGATTACAACCCGCGCCTGCGCGGGGCGATCGATAAAGCCCTGACGCAGAACATGACCAAGGACAGCATCGAGCGCGCGATCAAGCGCGGGACCGGCGAGCTCGAAGGTGCGCACTACGAGGAAATTCGCTACGAGGGATACGGTCCGGGCGGCGTCGCAGTGATGGTCGAGTGTACTACCGACAACCGTACCCGGACCGTCGGCGAGGTGCGTCACGCGTTCGCCAAGCACGGCGGCAACCTCGGTACCGACGGCTCGGTCGCCTACCTGTTCAGGAAGCTCGGCGTGTTGACCTTTCCGGCGGGGACTAGCGAGGATAGGGTCATGGAAGCCGCGCTGGCGGCGGGGGCGGACGATGTGGTCACCAATGAGGATGGTTCCATAGAAGTGCTGACCGCGCCCGAAGCCCTCGAAGATGTACGCGGGGCGATGGACCAGGCCGGGGTCAGCCCCGAACACGCTGAGATCGTGCAGCGTGCCAGCACAGATGTCAGACTGAGCGGCGAAGAAGCCGAGAAGATGCTGAAACTCATGGATGTCCTCGAGGACCTGGATGACGTGCAGAATGTGTACAGCAATGCAGATTTTCCCGATGACGTATTGGAGCGGCACGCAGGCTGAGCGCGCAGGCAGGCGCCGCCGGTGCCGGCAATAGCGGCAGGGATGCGGATACTGGGCATAGATCCGGGTTCGCGCGTCACCGGATTCGGCATTGTGAGCGTGCTGCACTCGGGTGCGGTCGCCTATGTAGCGAGCGGCTGTGTGCGGGTGACCGGTGAAAATCTGGCCGATCGCCTCAAAGTCGTGTACAACGGGGTGGCCGAGATCATCGAGCGGTACCAGCCGGAAGTGCTCACCATCGAGAAAGTGTTTATGGCGCGCAATGCTGATTCCGCGCTCAAGCTCGGGCAGGCCCGGGCGGCCGCCATACTGGCGGCGGCGAACCACGCGCTGCCGGTGTCCGAGTACACTGCGCTGCAGATCAAGCGCGCTGTGGTCGGCTATGGGCATGCGCACAAGGATCAGGTCAAACACATGGTCAAGGCGCTCCTGGACCTCACCGGGACACCCCAGGCCGATGCAGCCGATGCGCTGGCCTGCGCCATCTGTCACGCGCACGCCTCCGGTGCTGGCACGGGGGCGCGCCGGATGACGCCCCGCCTGCGGGTCGTGCGCGGCTTCAGGGGTGATCAGTGATCGGGCGCTTGTGCGGCACGCTGCTGCATCGGGAGCCGCCGCTGCTTCTGGTGGATGTCGGCGGGGTGGGCTACGAACTGGAGGCGCCCATGTCGACGTTTTACGATCTTCCTCAGGCCGGCGAAAACGTCACCCTTTTTACCCATCTCGTCGTGCGCGATGATGCCCATCTGCTTTATGGTTTTTCGCGCGATCGCCAGCGCCGGCTCTTCCGCAGCCTGCTCAAGGTAAACGGCGTGGGTCCGCGTGTTGCGCTCGCGATCCTCTCGGGCCTGTCGGACGAGGACCTGCTGCGCTGCATCGCACAGGAGGACATCGCGCGCCTCACACGGGTGCCGGGTATAGGCCGCAAGACCGCCGAAAGGCTCATCATCGAACTGCGCGACAAGGTTGAGCCGGCGCCGACGGCCGGTGCCGTCCATCCGGCGGCTGTGCCGTCCGATCCGATGCAGGAGGCGGTCAGCGCCCTGGTTGCATTAGGCTACAAGCCGCAAGAGGCGAACCGCGCAGTGAGCGCCGTGCCCCCGGAGGGACTGCGCAGCGAAGAGATCATACGCCAGGCCCTCAAGAGCCTGGCAGGGTTGCGTACATGATTGAAACCGAGCGCCTGGTCTCGGCCCACCATGAAGGTTCGCCCGAGGAGCTGGGCGCAGAAAACAATCTGCGTCCTCAACGCCTGCAGGACTACATCGGTCAGCCCGAGATCCATGAGCAGATGGAGGTGTTCATTGCGGCGGCGCGCAAGCGCGGCGAGGCGCTCGACCATGTGCTGCTGTTCGGACCGCCGGGGCTCGGCAAGACGACGCTGGCCAACATCATCGCTCACGAGATGGGGGCGGGGCTGCGGCAGACTTCCGGACCGGTGCTGGAGCGCCCCGGCGACCTCGCGGCCCTGCTGACCAACCTGCAGCCGCACGATGTGCTGTTCATCGACGAGATCCACCGGCTGAGCCCGGTCGTGGAAGAAATCCTGTATCCGGCCATGGAGGACCGGCAGATCGACATCCTGATCGGCGAAGGTCCGGCCGCCCGCTCGATCAAGCTCGAACTGCCCGCGTTCACGCTTATAGGCGCCACCACCCGTGCCGGCCTGCTGACTTCCCCGCTGCGCGACCGCTTCGGGATCGTGCAGCGCCTGGAATTCTATGGAGTCGACGATCTGGCGCGCATCGTCACACGTTCCGCCGGGATCCTGGGCATAGACACGGAGCCAGAGGGGGTAACGGCGCTGGCCCGCCGCTCGCGGGGAACTCCGCGCATCGCCAACCGGCTGCTGCGGCGCGCACGTGATTTCGCTCAGATTCGGGGCGAGGGCGTGTTGAGCGCGGAGATCGCGGAAGGCGCGCTGCGCATGCTGAGCGTCGACGAGCATGGCTTTGATCCGCTCGACCGCAAGTTCCTGCTGGCGGTGCTCGAGAAGTTCAGCGGTGGCCCGGTCGGGATCGATTCCATAGCCGCTGCCATCGGAGAGGAGCGCGGTACCATTGAGGACGTCATCGAGCCGTACCTGATCCAGCAGGGGTTTCTGGCGCGCACGCCACGCGGACGGATTGCAACCCGTGGCGCATGGGTCCATTTCGGGCTGTCGCCGCCTGCGGCCCCTGAGCCGGCACAACGCGGGATCTTTGAAGACGAATAGCGCATGCGGCTGCGACCGGGACAGGACCGAAATCGATTCCCGAGCGCGTACGCTTTGCGCGTTGCTGCCGGAAGCCCGCCATGAGCGCGGCCTTTTCCATGCCGGTGAGGGTATATTACGAGGACACGGACGCGGGTGGCGTCGTGTATTACGCAAACTACCTGAGGTTCATGGAACGCGTGCGCACTGAATGGCTGCGTGCGCTGGGTTTCGATCAGACTGAACTTAGCAGCAGAGAAAATGTCGTATTCGCGGTACGCTCCGTGCGGGCGGAGTACCTGAGGCCGGCGCGTTTGAATGACATGTTGGAAATCACGGCGGCCCTGGACAGAATCGGTTCCGCAAGCCTTTCGTTTGCGCAGGAAGTCCGCCGCAGCAGCGAGGTCCTCTGTGTCGGCACGGTCAAGGTCGCGTGCCTCGATGCACGCGGATTTTTCCCGAAGCCAATTCCGCCCCACGTCCTGTCCTGCATCAATCTCTGGAGAGAATCTTGAATATCGTCGCTGCCAATCAGGGCATTGCGTTGTTCTCAATCATCCGCGACGCGAGCGTGCTGGTACAACTGGTGCTGCTGTTACTGCTGGTGGCATCGCTGCTGTCCTGGACCATGATTTTCCGCAAATGGTTCATGCTGAAGGGGGCCGGCCAGGATGCGACCGGATTCGAAAGGCGGTTCTGGTCCGGCGGTAACCTCAATCAGTTGTACAAGGAGCTGTCTCAGCATGAGGATGGGATCGCCGGGATGGAATCCATGTTCGTCGCCGGTTTCAAGGAATATGCCCGTCTCGAAAAGCAGAAAAACATCGAGCCGATGGATATCTTGGAAGGCGCACAGCGCGCCATGCGTGTGGCGCTCAGCCATGAGATCGAGTACCTGGAGACGAGCCTGTCGTTCCTCGCGACGGTCGGTTCGACCAGTCCCTATGTCGGCCTGTTCGGTACCGTTTGGGGCATCATGAACGCTTTCCACGCCCTCGGTGCGCTGCAACAGGTCACGATCGCCAATGTGGCACCCGGCATCTCGGAGGCTCTGGTTACCACGGCCATGGGGTTGTTCGCGGCTATTCCCGCGGTAATCGCCTACAACCGCTACTCCCATGACGTAGAACGCCTGGTTACGCGCTACGAGGTGTTCTCCGAGGAGTTCTCCAATATTCTGCAGCGTCAGGCGTTCCTGGCCAAGGCATGAGTATGTCCACCTATCGCAGCCGGCGCAGGAAGCTGATGGCGGAAATCAACGTCGTCCCCTACATCGACGTAATGCTGGTGCTTCTGGTGATCTTCATGATTACCGCCCCGCTGCTCAAGCAGGGCGTCAAGGTGGAGCTGCCGCAGGCCGCCGCGCGGCCCGTGAATACCGACAACCGGGACACGCTGGTGGTGACGGTCACGCGCAATGGCAAGTATTATCTGGATGATCGCCCGATCACGCCGTCCGGGCTCCGCACCAAGGTCGCCACGGTGCTGCGCATCCGTCCGAGGACGCCGGTCATGATCCGCGGCGACGGGCGTGCCGCGTATGACGAGGTGGTCCGGGCCATGGCGCTGCTGCAAAGCGCCGGTGCCGAAAGCGTCGGCCTTCTGACACGGACGCCGAATGGCACCGGACCCGGCAGGTAACATTTCTTTATGGTACGCAACGGGGCACGTAAGCCGATCGGCCGAACCAGGGCCGCGATCTATGCGGTGCTGGTTCATGCCGTCGTCATCGGTTTGCTGCTGCTCAGTTTCCGCTGGCGCAGCGACAACAGCGCCCTGCGGGCGCCGGAGATGATCCAGGCGCACGTGGTGGACGAGACTGCAGCCAGGCAGGCGGCGCAGAAACTGAAGGAGGAAGAGCTGGCCCAGCAGAAGCTGAAGCAGCAGCAACAAGCCCAGCAAGAACTGGAACAGCAGAAACTGGAACAGCAAGAGGCATTGCGGGAACAGCAGCTCAGGCAGCAGCAGGAGGCGCAGCTCAGGCAGCAGCAGGAGGCGCAGCTCAGGCAGCAGCAGGAGGCGCAGCTCAGGGCGGCGATTGCGGCCAAGTTGCGTGCCGCGGCGCGGGAGCAGGCACGCCAGGCGGCACTCAGGAAGCAGCAAGCGCTGCAGGCGGCAGCGCGCCGCAAGCAGCGGGCCATTGCCTCGCTTCAGCGCCAGCTGGCCGCGGAACAGCAGCATCGGGCTGCGGCGGCGGCCGCCGCAGCCGCCGCGGTCAAGGCTCATAGCACCATTGCGCGTTACGTGAGCCTGATCCAACAGAAGGTCAAACTGTACTGGTTACCGCCACTGGATGCCAGGAAGGGCATGAAGTGCCTGGTCCGGGTCAACCTGGTTCCGGGTGGAGACGTTATACAGGCGAGTGTGGTGCAGTCGAGCGGCGACCCGGTATTTGATCGCTCCGTGGTGAATGCGGTATATAGGGCCTCGCCGCTGCCCTTGCCGGCAGACAATGCTTTGTTTCCACAATTCCAGGATCTCCAATTCGAATTCAATCCGGAGCACTGATGCAGCATTCCATATTCAAAGCCGGTGGCCGGTGGCGATGGCGGGCGATCCTCGTGGGCCTGTGTCTCGCCGCTTTTGCGCAGTCCGCGGGAGCAGTACTGACGATCGAAATCACCAAGGGCCTCGAGAATGCGCTGCCGATCGCCATCGTGCCATTCAGCTGGAGCGGTCCGGGCGCGCTTCCTCAGGATGTGTCCGGGATCATCAAGGCCGATCTGGTGAGCAGCGGACGCTTTGATGCGTTGCCGGTGAAGGATTTTCTGTCGATGCCGCATGCGGACAAGGACGTGGTGTTCAAGGATTGGCGCCTGATCAAGGCTGAGGCCCTGGTCATAGGTTCGGTCCGCGCGTTGCCGCCCGGCCGCTACCAGGTCCAGTTCCGGCTGTACGACGTGTTCACGCAGAAGCAGCTTGCCGGCTATCGGTATGTCGTGTCCGCGGGGCAGCTGCGTACCGTGGCGCACCAGATCAGCGACATCATCTACCAGAAGCTCACCGGTGTGCCGGGTGCGTTCGACACGCGCATTGCCTACATTACCCGTTCCGGAGGGGTGCGTCACCCTGTTTTCAGGCTGCAAGTCGCTGATTCGGATGGTTATGATCCGCGGACGATCCTGCGCTCTCCACAGCCGCTGCTGACGCCCCGGTGGTCCCCGGACGGTACCCGTCTCGCCTACGTTTCCTTCGAGCACGGCCACGCGGTTGTCTACATCCAGAACGTCGACACCGGCCAGCGCTGGAAGGTGGCGGATTTCCGGGGCATCAACAGTGCGCCTGCGTGGTCGCCGCATGGCCGGCGCCTGGCGTTGTCGCTCTCGATGAGCGGGCATCCGGAAATCTACGTCATGAACCTGAGCGATGGTGCGCTCAAGCAGCTGACCCACGATTCGGCGATCAATACGGAGCCGTCGTGGTCACCAGACGGCCGTTACATCGCTTTCACTTCGGATCGCAGCGGTTCGCCGCAGATTTTTCGCATGACCGCCGACGGCGAGGATGTGACGCGCCTGACATTCCAGGGCAATTACAATGCTGCTCCGTCGTATTCGCCGAACGGCCGGATGATCACCCTGATCACGGAGCAGCAAGGGGGGTTCCATGCAGCCATCCTGCACCTGCGCGACTCGGATCTGCAGATCCTGACCAATACTTCGCTCGATGAGTCGCCAACCTTTGCGCCCAATGGACAGATGGTGCTTTATGCTACTATCGTGCACGGACGTGGAGTGCTGGCGACAGTGTCGGTCGACGGGAACGTGCGGCAATTGATCAAGACGAACGAAGGCGACGTACGCGAGCCTGCGTGGTCGCCATTTGAACACCAACTTCAGGCCAACTAACAGGAGTCGTTTCGATGAAGAACAAGGCGATTATCTCACTGCTGGCGTTGTTTGCGGTATCCCTCGCCGCTTGTGGCGGCCATGAAGCCGTCAAGCCCAGTGGCGCAGCAGCCGGGCAGGGGGCAGGGCAGGGGGCCGAGGCATCGGGTGCCGGCCAGGCCGGGGGCGCGCAGGGCAGTGCTCTCGCAGGTCAGCAGCAGCAGGCCCCGGCAGTGGTCCTGCATACGGTCCACTTTGCCTTCGACAGCAGCCATATCGACAGCACAAATCGCGCCATTGTCGAAGCCAACGCGGCCTATATGAATGCCAATCCTCAGGTTACCGTGACCCTGCAGGGAAATACAGACGAACGGGGAACGCGCGAGTACAATCTGGCCCTAGGCGAGCGCCGGGCACAGTCGGTAAAGCGCATGATGCGCGTGCTGGGTGTGGCGTCGGACCGGATGAAGACGATTTCCTTCGGCGCCGAAAGACCCGTTGCGCTGGGCCATAACCGGGCCGCGTGGCGCCTGAACCGCCGCGTCGATTTCGTGTACAGCAACAACAACTGAAGAAACTTATGGGGATGCGCTGGGCTGGTATCGGTAGTTGGGTGTCGTTCGTGGTGTTTGTGGTCGCGGCGGTGCCGGCAGCATTTGCCCAGGACGGCCTGCCAGATTCACGCTCCACCCCGGCTCCCGTGGTGAGCATTCCTCTCAACGGAGGAATGCCGCCTCCGCAGTCGGGGCTGCGCAACAGCGTCCTCAACCTGCTGCAGCAGGTTGAGGAGCTGCAGTCCCAGGTGCGCAAACTCCGTAACGAGGTCGAGATCCAGTCGCATTCGCTGCAGGTGATGCAACAGCAGCAGCGGAACCTCATCGGGGATCTCGACCGGCGCGTGAGCGCCCTCGAGGCCCGGAGTTCGGCAGGCACAGCAGCAGCGGGCGCACCTGCCGGCAGCACGGCATCAGTGCCAGCGACACAGCCCACCCCGAATGAGTTGCAGGCCTACAACGGCGCGTTCGATCTCATGAAAGAGGGATTTTACGATCGCGCCATCGCGGCCTTCCGCGCCTTCATCGTGAAATATCCTGACTCTGCTCTGGCGGGAAATGCCGAATTCTGGATTGCCGAAGGGCATTACGTCATGGGTGACTACCGGCGGGCCCTGAAAGAATACCGGACGGTGCTTGCCAAATATCCGAACGGCACCAAGGTGCCGGATGCGTTGCTGAAGGTCGGTTTTACGCAGTACGAGCTGCATTCCTACGACAAGGCGCGCAAGACCCTGAACAGCGTGATTGCCCGCTTTCCCAATACCACCGTGGCCACGCTCGCTGCCACGCGCCTCGACCAGATGAAAAAGAAAGGTCACTGACGGGCTGCCGGCATTTTGTGACTGGGGCCGGACGGGTTAACATGGCCTCATCTCCACAAGAGTATGAGGCCCGGACGGCGGCAAGCCGCTCCGGTGCGCACGTCAGGACGTGAAGTCTCATGGCAACCGCACTCAAACCCGACACTGGGCGGCAGGGACACGAGCTGACAGTCAGCACGCAGCCTGCGCGCCTGCGGGTCAGCGAAATCTTCTATTCATTGCAGGGCGAGAGCCGCACGGTGGGTTTTCCAACAGTTTTTGTGCGGCTTTCCGGATGCCCGCTGCGCTGCGGCTACTGCGATACGGAGTACGCTTTTCAAGGCGGAGCGTGGATGTCGCTGGCGGAAATCAGCAATGGTGTCGCTCGGCACCGGCCCCGCTTCGTGACGGTGACAGGCGGTGAGCCGCTCGCGCAACGTCCAAGCATTGCCCTTCTTGAGCACCTGTGCAACGCCGGCTATGAGGTGTCGCTGGAAACCAGCGGTGCGTTGGACATTTCGGCGGTCGATAGGCGTGTTAGCGTGGTGATGGATATCAAGACCCCCGGTTCGGGAGAAGAAGCGCGCAACAACTATGCGAACCTCGCGCATAT
This sequence comes from Gammaproteobacteria bacterium, assembly GCA_028068195.1. Lineage (GTDB taxonomy): Bacteria > Pseudomonadota > Gammaproteobacteria > Acidiferrobacterales > UBA6901 > JAJYCY01. Next base: position 2,749 of record JAPTTX010000103.1, on the reverse strand, counting down.
CGACGCCAATGATCAGATCAAGTTCGTAATCTGTGATCGCGCCGACTACGAATGGAGCCGCGCAAAGCTCCAGGAGTTGGAGCTTGACGGGCGGTGCGAGGTGCTTTTTTCTCCTGTGCACGGTGCGCTGATGCCGACCGATCTCGCCGAATGGGTCCTGGCTGACCACCTGCAGGTGCGGATGCAGGTTCAGCTGCACAAGCTCCTCTGGGGCAACAGCCCGGGACGCTAGCATGGCGCGCGCGGTCGTGCTGCTCTCCGGCGGACTTGATTCCGCCACATTGCTCGCGATTGCCCGGGACGGTGGGCTTTCGTGCCACGCGTTGAGTTTTGATTACGGACAGCGCCACCGCATCGAACTCGATGCAGCGCGTAGAGTTGCCCGCCAGCTCGGTGCCACTGAGCACCGCATTGTCAGTCTGGATATCGGATGGATGGGCGCCTCCGCTCTGACCGACAGCACCATCGCCGTGCCGCGTGCCCCCACTGCCGGAATTCCGGTAACCTATGTGCCTGCCCGAAACACCATATTTCTCGCCATCGCCCTAGGTTGGGCCGAAGTTCTTGGGGCAAGGGATATCTTTATTGGCGTGAATGCGCTCGATTATTCCGGCTATCCGGATTGCCGCCCCGAATTTATACGCTCTTTCCAGCAGCTGGCGGACATAGCGACCCGGGCGGGCACGGAGGGGAGCGGTTTCCGGATAAACGCCCCGCTGGTGGCGATGACCAAGGCGGAAATCATTCAGACCGGTTTAAAGCTCGGGGTCGACTATGCGCTGACCCTGTCGTGTTATGCACCGGACCCCGCCGGGCGGGCCTGCGGGGAGTGTGACTCCTGCCGCTTGCGGGCCCAGGCATTTTCCGCGGCGGGCGTGCCGGACCCCACCCTTTATCAAACTGCGTAAATCAGGCCATCCCGGAGTGGTCGGTACCGCGAACACTGCGGGAAGTGTCACCGTTTACGGTTGGCGACCGGGAAGTCCGGCCGGTGGCCTCAGGGAATAAACTCCGAGTGCCTTCCGTCCTTCGCTTAGTCGGTATGGACTATGCTTAATGTAGATCCCGTCATGCCTGTAGACGGGTGATTCCGGAGGTTTTCGATGATTCACCTGAACAATATTGAACGTGTCGCCCTGCTGGGTTTCGGGCTGGCTGTCGCATTCGGTGCGATTGCGAACAAGACGAACTTCTGCACGATGGGTGCGGTAAGCGACTGGGTTAACATGGGTGACACCGGACGCCTGCGTGCCTGGTTCCTCGCCATAGGGATTGCCATTCTCGGTTCCCAGGCACTCCAGGGTCTGGGTTATGTCGACCTCGGGCAGTCCATCTATCTCACGACTAACTTCGGTTGGCTGGGTAGCCTGGTCGGCGGGTTTCTGTTTGGTGTCGGAATGACGCTGGGGTCTGGATGCGGCCAGCGTACGCTGGTGCGTGTCGGGAATGGAAACCTTAAGTCCCTGGTAGTGATGCTGATGCTGGGTATTACTGCTGCGACTACCCTGTACGGGGTTCTCGCGCTGGTGCGTATCCATTATATCGAGGTGACCAACATAAACCTGTCGAGCCATGGCATGCCGAATCAGGGGATCGACAGTGCGATTGTTGCGCTCACGGGACTCAAAAATGCGAAGCTCGTGCATTGGGTCGTAACGGGCGTGATGGGTTTCGGATTGGTGTTGTTCTCCTTTTCGAACCGCGATTTCCGCAAGAATTTCGACAATGTGCTTGCTGGTGCATTCATCGGCCTGGCGGTGGTCGCGGCCTGGTATATCACGGGTAAAGTGGGCCACGATGATTTCAACCCGATTCCGGTTGAGTCCTTCACCTTTGTGGCACCGATCAGCGATGCATTGCAGTACGTCATGACGTTCACCGGGTCTACCATCAAGTTCAGCATTGTCGCGGTATTCGGGGTGATTGTGGGCTCATTTCTGTATGCAGTTGCGTCGGGCAAGTTCCGCATAGAGACGTTCACGTCCCGGAGTGATATGGTGAACCATCTTTTTGGCGGAATGCTGATGGGGTTTGGCGGTATCGTAGGACTGGGCTGCACTATCGGGCAAGGGGTAACCGGTGTGTCGACGCTGGCCATGGGTTCATTGATGACGCTCATGTCGATCATTTTCGGAAGTGCCCTGACGATGAAGGTGCAGTACTACATGCTCGACGAGCAGGGGTTTTTCCGCGCCCTGTTCTCGGGTCTGGCGGACTTCCGGCTGCTCCCTCGCAGAAGGATCGCTTAGATTTGAAACGACTGCCGGACCGGATCTACACGACCGGTCCGGATTTTTTTGGTCCCCCCTGATTTGACATGCCTGCGGTCGGCCCGGATAATTCCACGCCTGCCGCTCCCCGTCAGGTGACCGACTGTCAGCGTATCGTCTCCAAATCGAGCAGCTACGACCTGGCAATGGTCTGTTCTCCGACCCGTATCCGGAATAATGAGAGGGAATGGCCAGTATCGGGGCATGTGGAGCAGGCTGGTGACAGGTATGCAGAGAACAGGTATGTAGAGAAATTGAAGGGCCGTTAGCTCAGTCGGTAGAGCAGCTGGCTTTTAACCAGTTGGTCGCAAGTTCGAATCTTGCACGGCCCACCAAAAACAAATACTTAGACCCCTACGCCAAGCCGCATTCCCTGACTGTGGGAAAATCGTGGGAAACGACGTACACGCTCGGTCGCTCCTCCATGCCTACCAGCCGTTCCATGATCTCGATGAGGCGTCCGGTATTGGCGATCGAGT
>JAPTTX010000034.1:0-5335 GCA_028068195.1 Gammaproteobacteria bacterium | reverse complement strand
GCTCGTAGTTCGAATCAGCCGTAGCCTTGTCCGTCAGGAGTATCTTCTGCCCGGCCGGTGACAGGACGTATTGCACGAATCGGCGCGCCGCCCTGAGTTTCGGACCATGGACCCCGGCACCGATGGCGATGTCAGAAGGCAGCAGGATGCTGGGCGACGGCGCCAGCACGCGCAGGCCGGGGTGCCGCGCGGCCATGCCCAGGGCTGCCGAGCTCTGCACCACCGCGACATCGATCTGCCCGTACTGCAGCGCACGAAGCGTGGCGCTGTTGCGCGGGAATACCCGCAGTCCATTGGCTTTCAGGCGGCTGAAATAGCGTTTGCCACCCGCTGTTCCAAGGTGCTGCATCATGCCGGCCACGAACGGGTAAGTTGGACCGGAGATCGCCGGATTGTCCATTCCGACCTTGTTACGCAGCGACCTGTCCGTCAGGTCGGACCAGCGCCGCGGCCATGCTTTTTGCGGGAGACGCCGTTCATTGACCAGGACAACACCGGCGAGGGTCACGCCCACCGGGTAGTAGCAGCGGTCGCGCGGGAGCAGGGCCAGGCCCTGCGGCAGGTAGTCCACCGCCGGTCGCCAGCCACAGGCAAGGATACGGCGGTGGGCAAATTCCCGCATCGCAAGATTGCCGTCAAACCACAGCACATCCCATTGCGGGCGCGCCGCTTCGGCCTGCACGCGCGCGAGCAGCGGTCCGGTGCTCAGATGGACCAGGTTGACACGGATCCCGGTGGCTTGCGAAAAGGCGTGCGCGAGGCGGGCACCATAACCCATGGCGGCGTACACGGTGAGCGTCGCTGCCTTCGCGGGCGCGACTAGGCCTGTGATGGTGAGTGCCGCGAACAACCCGTGGCGGTATTTTTTCAGCAACGATCCGCAAAGACGTGTAAGGGTCATCGGTGATGCAACCGGAAGTGGACGGTAATTTCGAATGTCATGCGCTTTCCTTTCAGCGCCGGAGGGGCCGGCGGATAGAATGCGCGACGCACTGCCCGCGTCGCGGCCCGGTCCAGCATACGGACACCGGAACTGTGTGCTACCCGGACCGCGCTGATGCGGCCGTCACGGTAGTGGAATGCCACCACGGTATTACCGGTCAGCTGCATCAGATCCGCAGCGGTGGGGTAGCGGACTGCCAGCTGGATGGCGCTGCGCAGCGCGGCTTCGAAGCGGGCCCGTGCCGACGCGGTGAAACGCGCTGGCGTAACGGGTGCGGGTCGGGCAACAGGCGCCAGGGCCGGAACGGGTTTGGTCTGCATGGCCGGGGCGGGTGCCCGTACCAAACGGTGGCGGACCGGGACAGGCGGTTTGGACACTGCCGGTCGCGGCAGCGGCTTCGGCTCTGCCACCGGTCGCGGTGGGTTTTGGGCTGGCTTCGGAGGTGGCGGTGACACGGTCCTCGCTGACGGTCGTGAGACCTGGAGCGAGATACGGATGACGTGCGTCGGAGCCGGCAGCGGGGCCTGGCGCAGCCACCCGAACAGCGCAGCGAGCAGCCCCGCTTCAATCAGAAAAGCGATGCCGACTGCAGCCGGCCAGCGCCGCAGATTGGCCGGTTCGCGCAGCGCCGGAGGCAGTCCTTGCACCACGGCGTTCATACGGCGGCTCCGGCGCTGAAAGACCTATCGCGTATTCCAGGCCGGAGCAGGCTCGCGTGACCGGTCCTGCCGGGGCCCGGGTATTCCCGGGCCCGAACCGCGCGGGCGGGCAATGCACATCCCATCACTCGCCTTCGGTCCATCGAGACCTGCCTGCACCGCATCTGCATGTCAGAAATCGGCCGAGACGCTTACATAGTAGGTTCGCGGCGCACCAGGCACTGCCAGGACCTGTCCCTGGGAGCTGGGGCCAAGAAAACCGCCGCTCGTGATGTATTCAAAGAAATTGTACTGCTTGTTGAAAACGTTCAGGACGTCAAAGCTGACCTTGATGTCGCGCACGTCGCGCGCCGGTTTCGGCAGGATCGTGTCCAGGGCCAGATTGAACGTACCGTACCCGGGGATCTTCTGCTGGGTAGGGATGCCAAGGTTGTTGTTGAACATGTTCTGCTGTCCGATGTACTGGTACCAGGCGCTCGGAACATACAGGACGTGATCGGCGTAGTATTTATAGGCTGCGCCCAGATTGAAAGTGCTGTCCGGTACATTGGAAACCGGCAACCCGGAATAGCTGACTCCGCCCGTGGTGTAGTTGCTGAAAGTCGCCTTTTCCACGTTCAGGTTGGTAAAGACATGCAGGTTGTAGAGGGGATCATCAGCCAGAGCAATATTGACGCCGTCGTAGACAGAATTTCCGTCCGCGTCTCCAAGATAGTTGCCATTGGCGTCGGTCAGGGCGATGAACTGGTTGCTGAAATCAAGGTGATAATAGGCAACGCTCAGCAGGAAATGGCGCAACATGCCCCGGTGGGGTAGATGGACCTTGAAGCCGACGTTGTAGTCCTGGCTTTTCTCCAGGTTGTAAATCGGGGGCAGGGACTGGAACAAGCCGCCGCCACCACCGACCTGCGGCTCCTTGTAGGCAACCCCGTAATTGCCGAACAGCGCGAGCCATCGACGTGCCCGCCAGTTGAGATCGATCGAGGGCTCAGCCTTGGCGTGCGAGACGTTCGCGGCCGGGAGCGTGCCCTGGTTGTTCGCAGGATTGAGTGCGTAGGCCTGCGGAAAATCGGTCTGGCCGCCGTTGAAGTAGCTGGTTTCATAGGTGATCAGTCGTACACCGGGCGTAATGTCGAGGGTACGCGTCGGGCTGATCTTGTCCTGGAGAAACGCCGCCAGATCGGTCTGGTCCCAATAATCGCTGCGGAAGTGTGCGTTCGGTACCTGCTGGCTGCCGAAATAAGGCGCGTAGGGATTGTAAAACGACTGGCGCGTATTGTACTGGCTCTTGAGGAAAAAGCCGCCGACACTGACCAGATTGTACGGAAGCGCAATGTCGGTCCACATCTTTTCCCCGTACACCGACGTGCGCGGATCATTGTATTCGAAGAGGTTGCCCGGATTGGACAGTCCGTAGTTGTTATAGTGGAAATGCACCCGTTCGCCGAGCCGGTACCAGACCAGGTTATGCAGCGTCAATGACGGATCGAGCGCGACGTTGAGCTTGCTGTAAATGAGGCGCGTCTTGTTGGTATCCTGCTTGTACCATATGCTGGGCGAGATCGCGCTGTAGAAGCCCGACGTCGGCTGGCTGTAGAGCGGCGATCCGGCAGCGCCGGTTTCGGTTACCCCGGCGATGGGTGCAACCGGGATCATGACCGGGCGGTAGCCCTGGCCCTCGGCCTGGTACACGCCGATTGAGAAATTGCCGGTATCGAACGTCTTGCGCGTTTTAAGATAGTAGGCGTAATTGTTACTGGGATTGTCGAAACCATCCGGCGTTGTGCGATAGCTGCCGGACTGTCCGTGCCCTCCGGCCACAACCGTCGACCAGCCATCATGGCGTCCGGTGTCGGCAGCAAAGAACAGATTTCTGGCGCTGTAGCTGCCGGCGGAAAGGCTGAGTGTGCCTCCAGCCCTGGTCGACGGCTGCAGCGGTACGAAGTCGATCTGCCCTGCGATGTTGTTGTACCAGCGGTCTTCGGGGTTTCCCGGACCGTAGGTGATCCCGACTCCCTGCAGGAGCTGCAGCTGCGGGATTTGCGGTGTCGCCCACAGGCTGGTGGAGGGGTTGACCATCGGGACGCCGTCGAAAGTCACGGACAGCGCCCCGTTGTCGATCTGCCCGGCAGAAAAACCACCCCACCCCTGCTTCAGCCCGTTGACGCTGATGGAGTTCTTGGTCGAACCCGTAGCACCATATCCGGTGACGGCTACGCCGGGTGCGACAGAAATGGCCTGGGCCCCGCCGGCGACCGGCCCGACGGCGCGCAGCTCGGACTTGTCGATGACTTTTACCGACTGTCCGGAACGGAACTGGTGTTTTTTCGAGAGCTTTTTGCTTTCTTGCGACGGCTGCGCGGAGACATCTTTCTGGCCGGCCGCTTGCACTGTACCCAGACTCACGGACTGCTGCGCGGCAACCGCCACGGTGGCACGCGTTGCTGCCACAGCAAGCAGGATTGCCTGCATGAGCCCGGAAAACCTGAATGGATGGTGATGCCTGCTGCTGTACATGGACTCCTCCGCGCACATGGTCAAACAGTTGAGGTACGGATCCGATTGCGGGATCCGTCGAAAACCAGCAAACGGAGGCGCATTCTAGGCAGGGCGAATGACACTTCGGTGACGGCAATATGTCGGCCGTGTGAATGGGTGGAAATTCGGTTCCTGAAAACTTTGCTGGCGGCCGTCGCAGCCGGTGGCCAGCTTCGGGGGTTGCTTGACTGTCTTCGTGGCTGATGCGGCGGTTGGTTTCGCGGCCCGCTTCGCCATCTGATCGATCTTGCGCTAGCTTGCCCCGCTGGTAAGCAGTGTGTGCACCGTGATCCACCGCTGCGATTTCGAAGGCGTTTGTCTTCCGCTCCCCACCACCCCTTGGTCGGAGACCGAGTCGGGGGTATCGAGCCTGCGGTAGGAAATTAATTATTAGGTATGGGGGGTGCCATCGCCGGTGCTGGCCAGGGGGGTTTTAATATAGATGCGGATCTGCCCGACTTGGCGAGACGACCCCGGGTTTCAGCGCGCGCGGGTGGCCTGGGCGAGGACTGTTACACCGAGAGCCCTGATTTTATCTGTAGGCGCAAGGTGATCCACCATCCAGGGATGGTTCGGGCGTCCAGGCCAGAGGGTCCCGCAACTCTTGCCGGCCGTGATGACGCCGTGGGTTATTGTTAAGTCCGGTGGTTGGCTACCTGAATCAACAATTTCGCGGCGCACCCGAGGAACACGCATCGGCAGTCAGGCAGATTTCTGGGCGGAGCGGTTATATGGAATTCTGGCATCAGCCCGCAACCAATTTTCGCGTGTCGCAGACACCCGCCGCATTTCATTTTGCTTTCGGTCATATTTCCGCCGCACAATGACCTCCCTGCTCAGGACGGGAAGGGTCCGCCATTGCACATCTGGGTCGACGCCGACGCCTGTCCCGGCGTCATCAAAGACATCCTGTTCCGCGCCGCGGAGCGCACCAAATGTCCCCTGATCTTGGTCGCGAACCAGTATCTGCGCGTGCCCACCTTCCCGCTGATCCGGATGGTCCAGGTACCAGGAGGCTTCGATGAGGCCGACAAATATATCGCCGCCCACGTGCAGCCTGGGGATTTGGTCATAACCGCGGACATTCCACTCGCCGCCGAAATCGTGGCACACGCCGCTCACGCGCTATCACCCAGAGGCCAGATCTACGACAAAGAGAACATTCGCGAACTGCTCAACATACGCGACTTCATGG
>JAPTTX010000089.1:0-5349 GCA_028068195.1 Gammaproteobacteria bacterium | reverse complement strand
GAGGTGGCGGTGACACGGTCCTCGCTGACGGTCGTGAGACCTGGAGCGAGATACGGATGACGTGCGTCGGAGCCGGCAGCGGGGCCTGGCGCAGCCACCCGAACAGCGCAGCGAGCAGCCCCGCTTCGATCAGAAAAGCGATGCCGACTGCAGCCGGCCAGCGCCGCAGATTGGCCGGTTCGCGCAGCGCCGGAGGCAGTCCTTGCACCACGGCGCTCATACGGCGGCTCCGGCGCTGAAAGACCTATCGCGTATTCCAGGCCGGAGCAGACTCGCGTGACCGGTCTTGCCGGGGCCCGGGTATTCCCGGGCCCGGACGGCGCGGGCGGGTAATGCGCATCCCGTCACTCGCCGTCGGTCCATCAAGACCTGCCTGCACCGCATCTGCATGTCAGAAATCGGCCGAGACGCTTACATAGTAGGTTCGCGGCGCACCAGGCACTGCCAGGACCTGCCCCTGGGAGCTGGGACCGAGAAAACCGCCGCTCGTGATGTATTCAAAGAAATTGTACTGCTTGTTGAAAACGTTCAGGACGTCAAAGCTGACCTTGATGTCGCGCACGTCGGGCGCCGGTTTTGGCAGGATCGTGTCCAGGGCCAGATTGAACGTACCGTACCCGGGGATCTTCTGCTGGGTCGGGATACCAAGGTTGTTGTTGAACATGTTCTGCTGTCCGATGTACTGGTACCAGGCGCTCGGAACATACAGGACGTGATCCGCGTAGTATTTATAGGCCGCGCCCAGATTGAAAGTGCTGTCCGGTACATTGGAAACCGGCAACCCGGAATAGCTGACTCCGCCCGTGGTGTAGTTGCTGAAAGTCGCCTTTTCCACGTTCAGGTTGGTAAAGAGATGCAGGTTGTAGAGGGGATCATCAGCCAGGGCAATATTGACGCCGTCGTAGACAGAATTTCCGTCCGCGTCCCCAAGATAGTTGCCATTGGCGTCGGTCAGGGCGATGAACTGGTTGCTGAAGTCAAGGTGATAATAGGCAACGCTCAGCAGGAAATGGCGCAACATGCCCCGGTGGGGTAGATGGACCTTGAAACCGACGTTGTAGTCCTGGCTTTTCTCCAGGTTGTAAATCGGGGGCAGGGACTGGAACAAGCCACCGCCGCCGCCGACCTGCGGCTCCTTGTAGGCAACCGCGTAATTGCCGAACAGCGCGAGCCATCGACGTGCCCGCCAGTTGAGAGCGATCGAGGGCTCAGCCTTGGCGTGCGAGACGTTCGCAGCCGGGAGCGTGCCCTGATTGTTCGCGGGATTGAGTGCGTAGGCCTGCGGAAAATCGGTCTGGCCGCCGTTGAAGTAGCTGGTTTCATAGGTGATCAGTCGTACGCCGGGCGTAATGTCTAGGGTACGCGTCGGGCTGATCTTGTCCTGGAGAAACGCCGCCAGATCGGTCTGGTCCCAATAATCGCTGCGGAAGTGCGCGTTCGGTACCTGCTGGCTGCCGAAATAAGGCGCGTAGGGATTGTAAAACGACTGGCGCGTATTGTACTGACTCTTGAGGAAAAAGCCGCCGACGCTGACCAGGTTGTACGGAAGCGCGATGTCGGTCCACATCTTTTCCCCGTACACCGACGTGCGCGGATCGTTGTATTCAAAGAGGTTGCCCGGATTGGACAGTCCGTAGTTGTTGTAGTGGAAATGCACCCGTTCACCGAGCCGGTACCAGACCAGGTTATGCAGCGTCAATGACGGGTCGAGCGCGACGTTGAGCTTGCTGTAAATGAGGCGCGTCTTGTTGGTGTCCTGCTTGTACCATATGCTGGGCGAGATCGCGCTGTAGAAGCCCGACGTCGGCTGGCTGTAGAGCGGCGATCCGGCAGCGCCGGTTTCGGTTACCCCGGCGATGGGTGCAACCGGGATCATGACCGGGCGGTAGCCCTGGCCCTCGGCCTGGTACACGCCGATTGAGAAATTGCCGGTATCGAACGTCTTGCGCGTTTTAAGATAGTAGGCGTAATTGTTGCTGGAATTGTCGAAACCATCCGGCGTTGTGCGGTAGCTGCCGGACTGTCCGTGCCCTCCGGCCACGATCGTCGACCAGCCATCATGGCTTCCGGTGTTGGCGGCAAAGAACAGATTTCTGGCGCTGTAGCTGCCGGCGGAAAGACTGAGTGTGCCTCCAGCCCTGGTCGACGGCTGCAGCGGCACGAAGTCGATCTGCCCTGCGATGTTGTTGTACCAGCGGTCTTTGGGGTTTCCCGGACCGTAGGTGATCCCGACTCCCTGCAGGAGCTGCAGCTGCGGAATTTGCGGTGTCGCCCACAGGCTGGTGGAGGGGTTGACCATCGGGACGCCGTCGAAAGTCACGGACAGAGCCCCGTTGTCGATCTGCCCGGCGGAAAAACCGCCCCATCCCTGCTTCAGCCCGTTGATGCTGATGGAGTTCTTGGTCGAACCCGTAGCACCATATCCGGTGACGGCCACGCCGGGTGCGACAGCAATGGCCTGGGCCCCGCCGGCGACCGGCCCGACGGCGCGCAGCTCGGACTTGTCGATGACTTTTACCGACTGCCCGGAACGGAACTGGTGTTTTTTCGTGAGCTTTTTGCTTTCTTGTGACTGCTGTGCGGAGACGTCTTTCTGGCCGGCCGCTTGCACCGTACCCAGACTCACGGACTGCTGTGCGGCAACCGCCACGGTGGCACGCGTTGCTGCCACAGCAAGCAGGATTGCCTGCATGAGCCTGGAAAACCTGAATGGATGGTGATGCCTGCTGCTGTACATGGACTCCTCCGCGCACATGGTCAAACCGTTGAGGTACGGATCCGATTGCGGGATCCGTCGAAAACCAGCAAACGGAGGCGCATTCTAGACAGGACGAATGACACTTCGGTGACGGCAATATGTCGGCCGTGTGAATGGGTGAAAATCCGGTCTCTGAAAACCCTGCTGGCGGCTGTCGCAGCCGGTGGCCAGCCCCGGGGGTTGCTTGACTGTCTTCGTGGCTGATGCGGCGGCGGGTCTTGCGGCCCGCCCCGCCATTTGATCGATCTTGCGCTGGCTTGCCCCGTTGGTAAGCAGTGTGTGCACCGTGATCCACCGATGCGATTTTGAAGGCGTTTGTCTCCCGCTCCCCGCCGCTACCCCTTGGCCGGAGACCGGGTCGGGGTATCAAGCCTGCGGTAGGAAATTATTAGGTATAGGGGGTGCCATCGCCGTTGCCGGCCAGGGGGTTTTAATAGAGATGCGGATCTGCCCGACTTGGCGAGACGACCCCGGGTTTCAGTGCGCGGGTGGCCTGGGCGAGGACAGTTACACTGAGCGGCCTGACTTTATCTGTAGGCACAAGGTGATCCACCATCCAGGGATGGTTCGGTCGTCCGGGCCAGAAGGTCCCGCAACTCTTGCCGGCCGTGATGACGCCGCGGGTTATTGTTAAGTCCGGCGTTTGGCCACCTGACTCAACAATTTCGTGGCGCACCCGAGGAACACGCGTCGGCGGTCAGGCAGATTTCCGGGCGGAACGGTTATAGGGAGTTCTGGCATCAGGCCGCAACCAATTTTCGCGTGTCGCAGACACCCGTTACATTTCATTTTGCTCCCGGGCATATTTCCGCCGCACAATGACCTCCCTGCTCGGGACGGGAAGGGTTCGCCATTGCACATCTGGGTCGACGCCGACGCCTGTCCTGGCGTCATCAAAGACATTCTGTTCCGCGCTGCGGAGCGCACCAAATGTCCACTGATCTTGGTCGCGAACCAGCATCTGCGCGTGCCCGCCTCCCCGCTGATCCGGATGGTCCAGGTACCAGGAGGCTTCGACGAGGCTGACAAATATATCGCCGCCCATGTGCAGCCTGGGGACCTGGTCATAACCGCGGACATCCCGCTCGCCGCCGAAATCGTGGCACACGCCGCTCACGCGCTATCACCCAGAGGCCAGATCTACGACAAAGAGAACATTCGCGAACTGCTCAACCTACGCGACTTCATGGACACTCTGCGCCGCACCGGCGTGGCGACCGGCGGGCCCGCGGCGTTCAGCGCCGCAGATCGGCAGGCATTCGCGAATCAGCTTGATCGGCTGCTGCGGTAGGCAAAGCTGGACTGAGCGTCCGCTCCGTAACGAAATGTAAGCAAGTCATTTCGGTCCTTTAGGCATATTTCCAGATTGCGGGACTATTTTGGTGCTCGCGTACCGGCACACAAAGCTATGCCCCGCAGCGTGCGCCTCGGCAGCAGTTGCATCAGCAATACGCTGTTGTTGATAAGGCCGCCGGACACCGTGTGCGTGGTTGCACCACGGAGGCTGACGTGCGTAGGCGCTTTGGAAAGCCGGAAAACGTCGAAAACCCCGGCAAAGGAGACGTGACGTGGACTTACTTTCTGACCAAGCACAAAAAGGGGCCCGGACAGATTGCGATGGTGGCGGGGTCGCCGATCGTTGCGTTGGCACGTCTCGGTGGTGGCGAAAAAACCAAACAGAAACAGCTTGCCATCACCTTCAACGATTGCAGCATCGTCAAGGACTGCTCGTTTAACGAAAACCAGGGTGCTACTCCTGGTAACTGGGAAACGATAGACCTTCAACCGAGTCCGGCGCAGTACGGCCGGACTCGATCGTTTGGCACGGGCACTGGGCTCGCCTTACGCCGCGTTGGTCGCGCTATTCAGGGCTTCGAGGATCGGCGCCTCGGCCTCGATATTCACCTGCCCGCCACCCTCCCGCCAGCGGGCGATTTCCCGGGCAAGCAGCGTTCGTCCGTCGTGATCCAGGTAGTGAATTCCACGCAGATGAATCGTGACCCGCCCGGACCACCGGCGGGCCTCCCCCAGCGCCCGCAGTTCCCGGGCGATGGCCGGCACGGACGCGAAGAATACAGACCCCCCGAGGCTGGCCGTCACCCCCTCCCCATCTCCGGATTCCTCCACGCGCAGTAACGGCTGAGCGGAGCGAACGAGGTAGTAGAGCGTCGGCAGCGCGAATCCGGCCACGACCGCCACGGTGAGTCCCACAAAAATTCCGCAGAAGAGCACCAGCAGGTAGAGCGCCGCCTGCCCCCAGCTTTGCCGGGCGAGCTCGCGTGCCTCGACCGGATGGATGAGCGCAACAGCAACGAGACACAGCATGCCCGCCATGGCCGGCACCGGGATCGCTGCAATCACGCCCGGAATCGCCCAGGCGGCGAGAAATACGATCAGCGCCGAGTAGACGGCTGCCATGGGGGTCGAGGCGCCGGCGTCCTGATGCGCCATCGAGCGGTTCACTGACCCGCCGGCGGCGAAGCCGGAGAGCGACGACACGGCAAGATTGGCGAGCCCCTGCGCAAACGCGTCCTGGTCGGGATCGACTGGCTGCCCGGACTCCTCGGCCGCCGCCCGGGAGACAAGCAGCG
>JAPTTX010000060.1:87647-89319 GCA_028068195.1 Gammaproteobacteria bacterium | reverse complement strand
TCAACACCGTTCAGCAGATCGCGCACGCCTTCATTCCCTATCTCGGCAATTACTGGGGGCGCGTGGTGTTTTCGCTGGGCATCATCGGAGCCGGCATGATCGCCGCCATCGTGGCCTCGCTGGCGGGAGCCTGGGGCTGGGGGGAGGTCACCGGATTCAAGCACTCGCTCGAACACCACCCGCTCGAGGCGCCCTGGTTCTACGGCGTGTACACCGCCATCATCGTTGCTGGTGCCCTGGCCGTGGTGCTGATTCCCAACCTGGTGACGCTGGACATCACGGTGGAAGTGATGAATGCGTTTCTGCTGCCCATGGTGCTGGGCTTTCTGGTGGCGCTGGCCGTCAAGGCCCTTCCCAAGGGACACCGGATCAGCGGCGGGTATTTCTGGCTGGTCACCGCCATCGCAACGCTTTCGGCCGGGCTGGGCGTGTACGGCGCGTTGACGACCTTGCCGGGATTCTGACCGGGAATTCCCGCCTGCCCCGTACGGGGCGGTTTGTTCCGCGACCGGTTCAGGAATGCCGGCACGCTCCGGCGCTGATGCGCCGCATCGAGCGGGTGGCTGCGGCTAAGAATTGTCGGAATCCGCCGGCACTGCCGCAGCACCGGGCACGGCACGACGCACCGGCGCCGCCAGCAGCGGCAAAAGGACCAGGCGATTCAAAGCCGGGACCAGACGATCCGGCTCCTCATCGAACAGGTCCGTTTTCTCAAGCACAAGTCCTTCGGCAGAACCAGTGAACACTTAAGCCCCGACCAGCTCGCAATGCTCTTCAATGAAGCCGAGGCTGCGAGTTCCGCACAGGCCTCTGCGGCCGACAGCGCGGCCGGAGCCGAAGTCGCCGGCAACGCACCCATCACCGACACGGTCACCCGCCGCAAACCGGGCGGCCGACGCAGCCTGTCACCGGCACTGCCGCGCGTCACCGTGACCCGCGATCTTCCCGAGGCCGAGAGGGTGTGTCCGAAGGATGGAAATGCCCTGCACCGCATCGGTGAAGTGGTGAGCGAGCAGCTCGACATCGTCCCGATACCGATTCGGGTCATCCGCCATGTGCGGCATTCCTAATATGACGACCGCCGTATCCTTGCCACCGGTTGACTTCTGCACAGCGCCGGATAGCTCCGTTCCTTTGCGGCGAAATAGATCATGAACAGGACTGCCCCGACCGCTATCGGTCCAGAATGTGCGGTCGTTGGTGACAAATAAGCAAAACCCTCTATTGGCGAATTTCTCCTGTACAATCGCTTCGACAAAAGCGATGTCGTTGCAAAAGTCGTAAAGTGTCTCAGGGTGACGCCCATTGAGCGGCACCTTTAGCTCCATGGCGACAGTCTCACCGTCCATCTGCACAATAAGATCGAGGTTGGATTTCGCCTTGCATGTTGCGCCGGGCAGCGGAGTTATGCGGTATGGACGTTCAAACTCCACATGTGCACCCACCTGCCGAAAGTAATAGGCGAGTTCGAGCTGCAAAGACCGTTCGTTGTAGATCGCGCCACAGCTATCGGGCGGGCGCTGGAAGAATGCTTCGATCAGTGGTCTCATGTGATGGCAAACCGTTCCCGCATTTCCCCGGCTTTCGCCCATTCGGCGCCGGGTATCCGGTCGATTAGTTCCTTCATCACCCTGACGAAGGCTGCGTTAAGTGCTTCGTCGGTTAACGCCTT
>JAPTTX010000060.1:81979-87136 GCA_028068195.1 Gammaproteobacteria bacterium | reverse complement strand
CCGGCGGTCGTCCGCACAAGGTCGATGTCTTCCGAATAGCGCAGCGGCGTCGGAAAATGCAGCTTGTGCAGCGCCGTGCCGCCGCGGAAGCGCAGTTCGCCGCGCAGGAACGGATCGGAGAAGATGGCGACGAGCGCGCGGCTGATGATGAGGTCTTGTTCGACTTGCCTCTGGATCGCCCACGGCACCACGCTGTTCCAGGCGGTGATGTAATCCTGCGGGATCATTCGTCGATCTCCGGCGGACGCCGAACGATCACGCGCCAGCGTTCATCGCGTTCGGAGGATGGAGGCGACAAGTCGGGATCGCCCGCCTGTTTGGGATCGAGTTCGACCCACGGCAACGGCCCGCGTACCGATAGTGCCGCGAACATCGCTATTGCTGTCTGCGGGTGCCCCAGCCTTTCGAGCAGATGCCCAAGGCGTTGCACGACCGTCTTCTCGAAAGCGCCTGACAGGGAGGCAAGCTTTTTGGGTTGCAGCCGTTCGGCAAGTTCGGAAAGCACCGTTGCAATGTTATCCAGACCCGCGCCGGAATGTGGATAGCGCACTAGATCGAGCGCCGTTAGTTCCGGTGAGGACAACTTCAAATAGCCCGATTGCGTCTTGCGATCCTCGATTCCCGCCGACACCGCCGCCATGTCTTTGCGGTATGAAAAAACGATACGCGTCCCGCCGGCCTCAACGTCCGGCATGAGTTTGTCCGTGACAACCTGAAACGCCATAACGGCTTGGTGGGACGCGCCATGCGCCGCCGCTGCCGTCAGCAGCCCTGCATAATAGGGCCGCTTTTCGTAACGCATCAGGGCGTCGATATACCACTCCGGCGGTGGTGCCCCCGTCGTGGCGTATTGGGGTGGCACGACCACATAGAAACCGCGTCGGGGCCGGATAAGCTGGCCGCGCCGCTGCAGGCGCTCGGCGGCATCGAGGAATGCGCCCCGGCTGACGCCGATCTCCTTCTGTGCTTCATCCGCGGAAAAGACACCGCGGCCCGTGGCTAGCAGGCCAAAGGCATAGGATGACAGGGCTGATCGCTGGATTCGTTCCATACTTGATTATCCGCGTTTAGAGCGGACTTATCAATATGATACTATCATAGGATCGTGCTCAAAAATCCGCGCCTGGTGCGGAATTTTCGATATGACTCTGTGAAGATTTTGGCTTTTTCCGCCTCCGCTCTCCAACAGGGTGAAAAATTACGGGTATCCGCATTTCGTGATTGATCGTAGCGCCATGTTTAGGGGATACAAAACCGCAATATGTGATTGACGGAACCGATGCCACGGGCTACAGTCGGGTTCAAACATGAATGGGGACTCTGCGCATGAAACCCTCCATTGCAGTTCAGCAGCACCGGGAGGCCATCCGGCTGATCGTTGCGCGTCATCGCGCCAGAAACGCCCGCGTCTTCGGCTCCGTGCTCCACGGCGAGGACACTGAGGACAGCGATTTGGACATCCTCATCGACACCACCGAGGAAACCTCTCTCTTCGACATTGGGGCTATCCAGGCGGAATTGACGGAACTCCTTGGGGTGGATGTCGATGTGTTGACCCCAGGGGCGTTGCCCGACAGGTGGAAAATGGACGTGCTGAATGAGGCGCGGGCCATATGAATCGGCGGGACAGGCTGGCGCTGAGAGACTACCTGGAGCACATCCAGCAGGCCATCGGTCGTATCCAGCGGTATCTGGCCGATATCGACCGCGCCGGATTCCTCGCCAACGAAGAGAAGCAGGACGCCGTGATCCGCAACCTAGAGATCATCGGAGAAGCGGCGGCCAACATCCAGCGGCACTTCCCGGACTTCTCCACGCAGTACCCAGACTTTCCCCTCAAGGCCGCTTATGGAACACGCAATGCGTTGGCCCATGGCCTACTTCAAGGTTGACCTGAATATCGTCTGGAAGACCGTTGAACGGGACCTGCAGGTGCTTGAAGAGCAGGTAGACGATGTGCTCCAGGCACTCAGTCGCGATGGGGCATCGACATCGTCATAAAGAAGGACAGCGAGCCAAGCGCAACTGGCGACCGTAATCATGCCTCGTAACATCCTCAACCTCTCATCCTACGCCATTGCGCGCATCGAGGAAGACGAACACGACTACCACATCTGGGCCGAGGCGGCGGCGCACCCCTCGACCTGCCAGCGCTGCGGCCACGGGGAAGTCGTAGGGTTCGGCCGACGCGAGCAGCTTGTCCGCGACCTCCCCATGCACGGCAAGCGGGTAGGCATCTGCGTCGATACCCGGCGTTACCGTTGCAGGCAGTGCGGCAAAACCTTCTACGAACGGCTGCCGGCCGTTGACGAGCGTCGGATGATGACTACGCGCCTGATCGAGTGGGTCGGCAAGCAGTCCGTTAAGCGTCTGTTCGCCCACTTGGCGGAAGAGGTCGGCCTGGCCGAGAACACGGTCAAGAATGTCTTCCGCGACTACATCAACGAACTGGAACGGACCGTCCGGTTCGAGGTGCCCCGGTGGTTGGGGATCGACGAAATCCATATCATCCGCAAGCCGCGCTGCATCATCTCGAATATCGAGCACAACACGGCTGTCGAGGTACTGCCCGACCGGGCCAAGCGGACCGTGATGACCTACTTCCAGGGCCTCAAGGGCCGGGAGAAGGTCCGTTACGTGGCCATGGACATGTGGAATCCGTACCGGGAGTCCGTTCAGACCCTCATACCACAGGCGACCATCGTGATCGACAAATTCCATGTGGTCCGGATGGCGAATGAGGCGCTGGAAAGCGTCCGCAAGGCGCAGCGGGCCGAGCTATCCACCCGCCAGCGCCGAGGTCTAATGCACGATCGTTTCGTGCTGCTCAAGCGTCGCGCCGACCTGACCGATGAGGAATACTTGAAGCTCACCGGCTGGACGGCCAACTATCCCGCCCTGGGCGCAGCCTACGACGCCAAAGAGGCGTTCTACGGCATTTGGGACATGGAGACCCGTCCAGAGGCGGAGCGCGCCTATAACGTATGGAAGAGCGGCCTGACAGCGGATATGAGGGAGGCGTTCCACCCGTTGATCAGGGCGGTCGATAACTGGCATCCGCATATCTTCGCCTACTTCGACCATCGGGTGACCGATGCCTATACCGAATCGCTCAACAATCTGATTCGGGTGATGAACCGGTTAGGACGCGGCTACAGCTTTGAGGCCCTGAGAGCAAAAATCCTCTTCTCTGAGGGCGCGCACAAGGTCAAGCGACCCTCTTTCCAGCGCTGCAACCAGACGCCAGCGATGGGCGATTCCATGATGGAGAGTTGGGACCGCATGGAAACCTTTGCGCAAATGAGCAATGACGAGCCAATCAATTATGGTGCCGAAATATCAGCACTGGTGCGGATGATAGGAGAAGGGGTTATTTGACCGCTGATCAATCACGAAATGCGGATACCCAAAATATGTTGCCAGGGCTAAGCGGGCGGGGCCATCGCTTTGTTGACCGAATACGACTAGTTTCGTCCCGGTTGCCGGCGCGGGGTCGAATTGATTAACGTGTGCCGGCACTCATATCAGGCGGCCATCGTTCGGTGTACGGCCGCTTTTGCTCCGATAGCGGCCAACCACCGAACATACGATCTCGCCTTCCAACCTTGGCTTGCACAAAACGGCGAATATTTTCAACCGAGATTTCCCATTAGGCCCGATGCTTTAATGGCAGCCATTGGCCCAAGTACATGATTTTCTGACTTCCACGACTCGGGAGGAGGCGCGATGGAGGCCGATCTTGAGTTCACCGAGAAGGAAATCAGCCCCTGGGGCGGCATGGGGTTGATGAAACGGCTGCTCGATCGGATCGGGTTTGAGCAAGCCCTTCGCGGCTGCGGGCTGCCACAGCCCGGCAGAGCAGCCGCGGCTATGCGGCTGAGCAGCGCATGACGCAGTTCCTGCTGTCGGTGTGGTGCGGGGCGAACCGCTTCGAGCACCAGGAGGTGACGCGTTTTGATCTGGTATTACAGTGCCTCTTTTGGATGGAAGAAGAGGGCAAACTTCAATGATCGGGTGTGTTTCCGGTGGCCATGCGGACGGGCTCTGGCCGTCGCCGGAACGGCTGCCGGAGTCCGGTTACAGCGGGTCGATTGAGATGAACGATGACGCGAAATCGTGCGCCTCTGAAGCCGGCCATGCGTCGGCATTTTTTACAAGGGCGCCCTTGTCGGCAGGATGGGTAACGCATTGATTATAGGTCCAACCGGATATCCGACACCCAAAATTGGCCGAAATGCTTGGGAATCGTCCCGTCGGTTTGTTTTACAGCGGCGCCCAAAATCTCCTCGAACCGGAGGACGGAAGAAAAAATATATCCAATATAACAGGCGCTTATTGAAGCGCACCGCGGCTGGCACGGATCATGCTTAATTTAGAATCAGAATTAGACGTGGAATTAAAATAGCGGGTTTATAACGGGACAGCGATCCTGAATAGAAGAACGGCCGCATACCGCCGGACTGGTCCCGGTAGCGCGATGCGGCACACCCCGGGCGCCTATCCGACGTGCGCCCGCACAGGAGGGGGTAGCATGGAATTTATCCGCAGGCCGGGTATTGGCGTCATCCTGATTGCCGCATTGGCCGCTTTGGGCGTCTCGACCGCCGCGAGTGCGAGCGTTGTCGGGAACACGGTGACCGTTAATCTGTGCGGCGGCAGCGGGAGCTGCTGGAATAACACGTGGGTGGTGGGCAGCACTTCCAGTTGGTCCAACATCACCGCCAACGGGTCCGACTGGAACGCGGTGATCAATACGCTGCAGGCGGGCTTGGATCCCTCCGTCACCAACAACTTCACGCTCACCAACACCAGCGCGTCGACCCAGACCTACACGATGACGACCAGCCTGACCACCGGCCCGATCGGTCCTGCCACGGTCACGAGCGGTAGCGTCGGCGCAACGGCGACGTCGAACGGCAACAGCGCAGCCACCGTCAGCACCTCCGGTAGCAACGCCATCTATACGGCGCTGATCGATGGCAGCAGCTTCCAGTCTCTCTTTTACCCGCCTTTCAGCCAGAGCACGCCTTACCCGACGGGCGGCGGCAGTCTGACGTTCTCCTCTGCATTCGGATTGCCCGGCAACACCGTCCCCGGTCCCGCCGTCGGCTCCGGCATCGGCATCCAGATCGAGTTCGCGCTGACGCCCGGCGACAG
>JAPTTX010000060.1:0-81129 GCA_028068195.1 Gammaproteobacteria bacterium | reverse complement strand
GCTTCCGGCAGCACGAAAAACTCCGCGAGCGGAACCCGCCGGCGGCCGGCCGAATCCGCGATCTCCACTTCGGCCCGATAGGCGAGCAGCGGGGTCGCCGGCGTGGACGCGTGGACGATGGCGCAACCGTTGTTGGCGAATACGGCGTGATAGCGGTTGTCGCCCCGGAACGCAAAGCAGTGCGCGCCGCCCTTGCGCAGGCAGTGATGGGCGGCGGACCGGAAATACCAGCAGCGGGGCCGCTGCAGCAGGTTGCCGCCGAGGGTGGCGCGGTTGCGGATCTGGGGGCTCGCGGCCAGGGCGGCGGCCTCGACCAGGGCGGAGTGGCTGCGTCTCAGACCGCTGTGCGCGGCGATGTCGCCGAGCGTCGCAAGGGCGCCGATGCGCACGCTTCCATCCGGCTGGACCTCGATGCCGGCCAGTTCCGGCAGGCGGCCGATGTCGACGAGACGCGCCGGACTCACCAGACCTTCTTTCATGAGGTCCAGCAGGTCCACCCCGCCGGCCTTCACGAGCACGGCCTGCTGTTCCTCCGGCTTGCCGGAGAGCGTGACCATCGCTTCGGCGGTGGTGTGGGTCGAGAGGGCGGCCGCTTCCGCGGCCGATGCGGCCTGCTGCCAGGCGAAGGCATCCATCAGTGACGCCCCCCCGGCACGACGCCCAGGGCACCGAGCACCGCTGCCGGCGTCATGGGCAGCGACCGGATGCGCACGCCGGTGGCGTTGTACACGGCATTGGCGATGGCGGCGGCGGTCGCGATGTTGGCCGGCTCGGAAATGCCGTAAGCATCCGAGGCGCTGAGCCCCTGGTAGTATTCGAGCAGCAGCACCGTGATGTCGGGAACATCACGCGGTCCGAGCAGCTTGTAGTCGATGAGGTTGGGATTGAGCATCCAGCCGGTATTGGCATCGAGGACCCGCTCCTCCATCAGGGCGTAGGAAATCCCCATGAGCACGCCCCCCTGCACCTGGCTCTCGATCTGCACCGGGTTGATGGGGCGGCCGCAATCATGGACCGCCACCACCCGCAGTACGCGGACGACACCGCTCTCGGTGTCCACTTCCACTTCGGCAAACTGCACGCCGCCCAGATCGTTGTGGGCAATGGCCGCATCGCCCGAGCGGCTGCGGAACCCGGCGTAGTCGTCCACCCGTCCGGCCGTGGCGCTGATGCGGTCCGTGCGCAGCAGGGCGGCAGCCTCGCGCCAGGAGAGGCGGCGCCCGGCATTGTCGCGAACCTGGATCACGCGATCGCGCAGTTCCAGGGACTGCGGATCGACCTCCCAGGCCGATGCGACCGTGCGCCGGAGCATCTCCCGGATTCGCCAGGCGGCGGTGCGGGCGGGTGGAGTGATGGAGGCGGTGGTGCGGCTGCCGTAGGAGGGCGGTCCCGAGGGAAATTCCGTATCCCCGATGCGCACGCGGATGTCCTGCGGCTCGAGACCAAGCTCTTCGGCGACGACCTGCGCCAGAATGGTCCCGACCCCGGTGCCGATGTCCTGCACGCTGGACAGCACCTCGACGGTTCCGTCCCGCCACAGCCGCACTTCACAGGCGGCGTTGGTCTGGACATTCGCCGGCCACAGCGACTGGGCCATGCCGATGCCCCGCTTGACCGGTCCGGCGTCGGCGCCCGGTGCCCGGCGCCGGGTCCAGCCGATGTGCTCGGCGCCGATGCGGCGTTCCTCGCGGCGCACGGGGCTGGGATCGATCCGGTCGCGCAGGACGATCGGATCGATCGCGAGCCGCTCGGCCAGTTCGTCGATGCTCTGCTCCAGGGCGAAAGCGCCCTGGGTATTGCCGGGACCGCGCATCGCGCAGCCCGGGCCGGTATGGGTAAAGACATCGTAATGCAGCGATTCCAGGTTGGGGCAGCGGTACATCGCGCTCGCGATGTTTCCCACGGCGGCTCCGAAAGCGATGCCGGCGCCGCCGTAGGAGTGGAGCGAGATCGCTGTCAGCGTGCCGTCGCGCCGGGCGCCGATGCGCAGGCGCTGTTCGCTGGCGGGACGGTTCCCGGTGTCCAGCTGTTCCTCGTCGCGGCGGTAGACCAGCCGCACCGGCGCCCCGGCCAGACGCGCGAGCGTCGCCGCGGTGCGTCCGTACACCCCCATCTGGGACTTGGAACCGAAGCCCCCGCCCATGGCCTGGACCCGGACCCGGACCCGGGACAGGGGCAGTCCGAAATGCCGGGCGAGCTGGGCGCGCACCCCGGCGGTGAACTGGGTGGACATCCACACCTCGAGGCTGTCCCCCTGCCAGGAGGCGACGATGGCGTGCGGCTCCAGGCAGCAATGGGTTTGTACCTGGGTACGGTAGGTGCCGTCCACCGTGACCGCGGCCTCGGCAAAGCCGGCAGCGGCATCGCCCCGGCTGTTGCGCTGCTCCGGACCGAGCACATTGCCGTTCAGGGGATAGACCGCGGCCGAGGCGGGCAGCCCGGCCGAGGGTACGCTTTCAAGATCTTTCTTGCGGTAGACAGCCGGCGCATCCGGCTGCCGGGCGCGATCCGGATCGACGACGAACGGCAGGAACTCGTACTGTACGTCGATCAGCCGCAGGGCCGCTTCCGCCTGGACCGCGGTATCCGCGGCCAGCGCCGCAACCGGCTGGCCGATATAACGCAGGACCGCGGGTTCGCCGGCCGCACGCGGTTCCGCCACCGCGAGCACCGCCCGCACGCCGGGTGCGGCGGCGGCGCGCGCCAAATTGATCGAGCGTATGCGGGCGTGCGGCCGGGGCGCGCGCAGCACGGCGGCATGCAGCATGCCGGGCGGCGCCATGTCTACGGTATAGCGGGCGGCACCGGTGACCTTGGCCTGCGCATCCCAGCGCGGCGCACTTTTCCCGATTTGCCGCAGACTGGAATTGGGACCGAGCGCCGGCGGCTCGTCCGCCGGGATCTCGCGTTCGATCTCGGTCAGGCCCAGATGGGCAAAGCCGGCCGGGAATTTCTCGGGCCGCCGCGGAAGATCATCACTCATGGTGCTCGTCCCGCCCGCCGAGTGCCAGCATCGCCTGGACAACATGCGGATAGGTGCCGCAGCGGCACAGGTGACCGCTGATGGCCTGCTCGATCTCGGTCCGGTCCGGACTCGGGTTGCGCGCCAGCAGGGCCGCGCAGGACATGACCATGCCGGGGGTGCAGAATCCGCACTGGACGGCATCGTGGGCCATGAAAGCCTCCTGAACCGGGTGCAGCGTCTCCGGTCCCGCCAGTCCTTCGACGGTGGTGATCGGCCGTTCTCCGACCTCGATGGCCAGGACGCTGCAGGAGGCGACGGTCAGCCCGTCCAGCCAGACCGTGCAGGCCGAGCACACGCCATGATTGCAGGCGATCTTGGTGCCGGTGAGGCCGAGCGGACCGCGCAATGCCTCGGCGAGGGTGGTGCGCGGCTCGATCATTACCGTATGCATTGTCCCGTTCACCTGCAATACGACCGGCCGCGGACCCGTGTCCGCGATGCCGGGAACGGCGCCATTTTCTTTCCGGCTTTCGTTGCTCATGGCGAACGTTTGCGACCTCTGCCCGGGATGGGGGTGACGAACAGGACCTGATGTGCGGTCAGGACGATTTACTATATCGACCGACGGCCCGGGCCTCAAGCGCCGCTGCCGGACCCGGATGCCGTTGCGGCATTGATCATGCGCCGCTGTGGGCGGACGGGCAACTACGTACAACTACGATCAGCGCTGCGTGCGTATTCGGCCGGTGCCGTGAACCCTGCCCTCCGGTCGCCGGCGGCGAATCGGTCGCCGCACATCCGGAGGTGGCATGCGGTGCGCGAGGGTCCCGCCATCCCCGGCCTGACGGCCGGGGATGGCGGGGTGCGGGTGTTTCTCTGGAACGGTTGCGAGGCGGAATCGACGCCGTGTCTTGACCCGTCCCTCGCGCCCTACAGGCCCGCTTCCTTCTTGAGTCGCACGATCGCTGCGCCAACGGTGTTGGATGCCTGCGCGTACGCGGTGCCGGCATTGATCATGGCTTCGGCCTCGGCGTATTTCCTGGCGTTGATGGCGGCTGCCACCTTTCCGGCTTCAGCGTGGAATGCGGCATGTTTCTGGATGCAATCCGCATGGGCGGGCAGGTGGCCCAATTGTGCTTGCGCGTCGCCATGAAGCCACTTGCCCAGCTCGCAGCAGTTGTCCTTCGAGATGGTGGCGGCGTCCATCTGTTCCTGCTTCGAAATGGCAGTGCGGAATTTCAATTTCCACTCGGCATGCTTGCTGATTGCGCTGTCTAAATCCATCTTCGATTATCTCCCGGATTGTTGTTCGTTGTGATTCACAAGGAGTGCCTGCCCGAAAAAGGCATAGCCAGGGAATGGGAACGCGCAAACCGGCCTTTCGAATCGGCGATCCCGAACGCCACGTACGGGCCGACTGCATCCCTGCCGGCGTGGACACGATGGCACCCGTGCCTTCTGCACGGGTAATTTCGAATTATTCCAGGTCATTTGGGCGCTTCCGGAGTCATATGGATGTATCCCACCATCCCCGCGGCATAGTGGAGCGGCTCGTGGCAGGCGTATTCGAGCGTCCCGGTACGGTTCGGAAAATGCCAGATGAGGGTGCGGGTCTGACCCGGAGGTATTGTGACCCCATTGGGGGCATCGACCAATTTCCTGAGGCCGGGGTGTTCTTCCGCGAGAGCCTCATAGTCGCGCTGTTCGGCCCGGTTACCGATGAGGAATTCGTGAGGTTGCTGTCTGCCCAGGTTGCGGATCACAAACCGGACGGTCTGCCCGGGACGCACATCGACCTTCGATGGCTGGAATTTCATCGAATCGAGCGCCGCTATTTTTATGGTTCTGGTTACCGCCAGCGCATGTCCGGGCGATCCATATGCGTCCACCGAAGCCTGTACTCCGGGGACCGCCGCTGCAGCCAGCAGGCTGCCGATAAACAACTTCTTTATGGTGCGTTGCATGTGCACTAACCTCCTTTTTGCTGTGTGTTGATGGTTGGGTTGATATCAGCCGGATCCGGGCGCTGATGGGCGTCGGTTTCACCGGCGTGCGCACCGACGGATTCCAGAATCTGTGTGATGGCCGTATTGATGGCCCGTATCTTTTCGGAATCGCTCGCAGGAGCATGAACCATTGAAAGAAGATAGGTCAGCGTTGTGACGGTGGCCTGCGCGGTCCAGGTTTGCCGTGTTGTAGGCCTCATCGTGTGTTCCTGCACCTGCTCGAAATGCCGCGTTCTGATTGGCGCCGATGGCGCCCGAAACCGCACACCGGCGGATTCCTGGGCTGCTCGCCATTGGTACTTCATCTACATCGCCGGGCTGCACGATCTAATCTGATCGTTCCGCCTGCTTGTTGAGCCCATTCATTACATTTAGCACATTTTTTATGTGTGTATTGGTGCTACCTGTCACACAAGCCGAACACGACGATTGGATGTATGAGATTTTTCCCCGGATAGCCGTCGCCTTTTCGGCTCAGCCCTTGAATAGCAAAGAGGAAACTTGCGGCGAAGTGCGCGGGTCGCGCAGCCGGCGGGATCGTGAACGCCGAGGGATCGGGTGGAGCCGCATGCTCCGGCCACGGCCCACATGGCGCCGGTCGGCGGGCCGGATCTCGTCGGCCGGATCAAACAGGCTGGCGCGCAATTGCAGCCGGAGCAATTCGTGGCGGCGGTCGCTGCCGCGCACAGACCCGGGGAAGTTGCGGCGCGGCGCGTGCTCGCGGACACCAAAACGGTCTTACCGGTCGCCCGCATACGGTGCGTCTGATTTGCTAAAAGTGGAAGGTTGACAAAGTCTTCTGTAAGGTTGACAATAGTAACCATTGAGGTTGCCAATTGCCAATAATCACGTTGACAATGATTAAATAGAAGGTTTCTAAATGACAAGAGTTCGAGAACGGGGAGAAGAAATTCGACGTTTTATTTTGAATCACGTCGTAAAACATCCTGCAGCTGTAAGCAAACTAGCGGCTGAGTATTTTGGAATTAGCAGGCAAGCAGTAAACAAGCATTTGCAGAAACTTACTGCAGAGGGCGCCCTATCCGAAACAGGTCATACACGAAACCGATCTTACAAACTCACTCCTTTAGTGGAGTGGAGAAAAGAATATAAAATTTCGTCCGACTTAGCGGAAGATCTAGTTTGGTCAGGCGACGTGCGCCCAGCGCTTGGTCAATTGCCAGAAAACGTGATGGACATTTGGCACTATGGTTTCACCGAGATGTTCAATAATGCAATTGACCATTCTGACGGATCGCGAATTATCGTCCGAATAAGAAAAACCGCTATAAGCGCCGAAATGGTCTTATCAGATAACGGAATCGGCATTTTCAAGAAAATTCAAGAGGCCCTACATCTTTTGGATGAACGTCATGCAATTCTCGAACTAGCTAAAGGGAAACTAACAACTGATCCGAAGAACCATAGCGGAGAAGGTATCTTTTTTACATCAAGAATGTTCGATCATTTTGATATCCTTTCTGGCGGCGTCTTCTTCACTCACAAATTTGGTGATGATATGGGTTGGCTTCTCGAAAGGGATAAATTTCGGCATGGTACTTCTGTATGGATGGAAATAAATAACCATTCTGCTCGCACTGAAGTCAAAATATTTGACCGCTATTCAACAGGTGATGATTATGGTTTTAACAAAACTATCGTGCCCGTAAGATTAGCTCAGTACGGAGAGGATAAGCTCATATCACGCTCTCAGGCCAAGCGAGTGTTGGCGCGAGTGGAATTATTCAAATACATAATTTTCGATTTTGACGGTGTCATTGCAATTGGACAGGCATTTGCCGACGAAATCTTCAGGGTCTTTGCTAGGAGGCATCCAGAAATAATTTTATCCGCTGTCAAAGCCAATTCTTCGGTTAAAAGAATGATAGATAGAGCTAGAACCGGAGTTCTCTGAAAAGAACAAGGTTCTTAACGTCTTGAAAATTGTTCAGGCGACGATTTTTTCGGAGGATATTTACGTTTCTCTTGTTGGGTGGCGATTTCTACAATTACTCATAGCCATCTTATTTGAATCGCACGGACGTTTTGGCTTGTTTGAGTGATTAGGCATGCCCCGGTTTTGGGGTAGATGGGATCAGCCGTCAAATTCAAGCTGAGACACTACCCAGAATCCGGTTCATTTGACCTCTTTTGGTGATATTGAATCCAGGTCGGAACGATGTCAGGCTGTGCACGGTTTGGGTGCACGTGCACCAATATCACTGCTGTCCAGGATAGCCGAAACGGGATACCGGCCCTCTTGAACTGATGCGGGTTGCCTGCTGTTTGAGTAAGCATGGTCATATAGAGACGTTAGTACGAACAGCCATTCGGTTAGGGTTTATGAGACTAAGCGTATGGGCCGAACTTCAAGGCATCCGTCACAAGACTGCCTGGCGTACGTGGAAAGCGGGTACGCTACCGGTACCGGCGGCCCAACTGCCGACCGGAACGGTGGTTGTGCATGCCGCGCGACGCGGGTCGGGTGGCGCGCGCTATGCGCGGGTATCCAGCGCGGATCAAAAGGCGGATCTGGATCGTCCGCTTGCCCGCCTGCCGGAGTTTGCCGTCTCGCAAGGCATGACCGTCGTCGACGCCGTCAAAGAGACGGGTTCAGGACTGAACGGCCACCGCAAGGGCATGATGCGCATATGCGCAATCCCGGGATCCAGACTATCGTTGTGGAACACCGCGACCGGCTGATGCGGTTCGGTTTTGAATATGTGGAATCCGCCTTGGCGGCGCAGGGCAGAAAGGTCGTAGTGATCGAACCGGACGAAATGACCGATGACATCGGGCGCGACTTGCATGCGGTGATCGTCTCCATGGGCGCCCAGCTGTACGGCAAGCGCAGCGCCCGTAACCGGGCACAAAAGGCGCTGGACGTGATACATGAGTGATCGCCCGATCTGCACCTATAAGACCCGGCTCGAACTGACCGAATCCCAGGCGGCGGCTCTAAGTACCTACGCAGCTCTGCATGGTCGGACCGAACGCAGCCTGTGTGGTCGTTCTGGTCAGCGGTGCGGATAAGACTCAAAGCGGCGCATGCAGCGCATAATCGGTCGGGGGAGGAAACCGCCAGGCCCGCGCCCCTGATCCCGGCAACGCGGTCAGCGTGCTCTCACCGATCTTTGCCGGCGAAATTCCGGTACGCGAATCGCTGTCAGCACTGTTCGGAGAGCGTCTTGGACGACATTCCTTGGCAGGTGGAATGTATGTCTGGGCTTTTAGGAACGGCTTGCCATCGGTCTGGGCCGGGATGCTGTCGTCGAAAGACGGGAAGCCCGGTGACCCCGGTGGATTCGCCCTTAGAACCCCCTGCCTTGAGGCATGGGGAGGTTTGGTGTTTAGTGCTCGATGTTTGCTACCTCGGAGGAGAATGCCGTGAAAAAAAATGCGTGGCAGGGGATCCTGTATGCAGCATTGCTCGTGCTGGCGGCCGCGATCCCGGTGCAAGCGGACCGGCTGAAGCCCTATATCATGGGGAATCCGCCCCCCGGCGGGATGAGTACGCTCGATATCGAGAATCTGGTCGAGCTGCAGCTGGCATCCCAGGGATTTGATCTGTCCGGACACTATTCTCCGTATCCCTCGGCCCGGGTGGTGACCGTAACCGACCGGGAGCTCAAGGCCGCGGCTGCCGGTGCCAAGAACGGCGGGTTCGGCGTGGCCGAACGCGTGGCTGTTACCCGTGTGAACGGGAAGGTGCAGATTTCTTACGTGAATCCGGCCTATATGGGTGTGGCCTACGGCCTGGGCCGGCTCCCGGGCGTGGCGGCGAAGCTCAAGGCGGCCCTGGGCGACCAGTTCGCCTTCGGTTCCAAGGATGGCATCCCGGCACAGGACCTGGGGCCCGGCGAATACCATTACATGATGGGCATGCCGTATTTCAACGATGTCGACCTGCTCGCGACTTACCCCAGCTACGCCGTCGGCGTCGCCACTGTGGAGCGCAACCTGGCGGCCCATGCAGGCGGCACGGTGAAGGTCTACGAGATCCATGTGCCCGGAAAGCAGGAAACGGTGTTCGGCGTCGGCATCAACAAGGGCGCCAACCCCCATTCGGACGCGAAGAACACCGACCAGAAGATCATGGCGGTCATCGATTACGGTCAGTACCGCGCCACCGCCTTCCTGCCGTATGAGATGATGGTTCAGGGTCGGAAAGCGATCGCGCTACCCGCGCGCTACCGAATCGCGGTATTCTTTCCCGATACGAGCATGATCGGAGAGCACGGGTTTACCAACATCATGAGCGCACCCGGCGCGATCCTGAAGTCGCTGACCGACGTTGCCAGACCGGCCCCGACGGACGCAGCGTCGCAACCGTAGCCGCGGGCCGTCATCGCGGCGGGGGCGCGGGAACGCTCCCGACCGCGAGAGGCGGGGCCCGCCAGTTTCAAGCGCAGACACGCAGAACGGGACCCATGAAAAACATCAAGGTGACCGACGTCGGTCAGATCCGCAACGAGCTCAACAAGTATCGCAAGGGCAAGAAGCTCGATATCCGCCAGTTCAACCAGGCGGCGCGGCTCGCCTGGCTGGGCAAGGCGGTGATGATGCCTCTGGATCCGGAGGATCCGGACACCAAATCCTATTTCATCTATCTCGACCATCCCGATCCGTTTTCCGCGCATTTTCTCAACCTCGACGAGGACCTGGTCGGGCATATCTTCATCCTGGACGCCGAGCAGGCCCGGTACCTCGCGGAAATCATCGAGCAGGGCGTGCACGACCGTGCCGCGTTGTACCAGGACCTCGACCGGCGCGAATTCTACTTTGGCAAGTTCTACCGCCCGGAGCCCGAAGATCCGGAGCGGGACGGCTAGCCGGCCGCCGGCCGAACCGATGCCGGATCCGGTGCGGGCGCGATTCCTCGATCTCGGCACCCTCCCTCCGGATGCCCTGCACGCGGCTTATCACGGGTTGGCGATGGCCCAGGGCGAGGCGACGCAGCCGGTGCTCGCCTGGGCACGCAGCGCCGCGCCGCATGTCTGCATCGGTCAGTCCCAGTCGGCCCGCGCCGAACTCGATCTGGACGGGTGCGCGCAGTCGCAGGTCGCGGTCGTGCGCCGGACTCTGGGCGGAGGCACCGTGCTGGTGGACGGCAGCCAGCGCTGCGTCTTTTTCATTCTG
Source organism: Gammaproteobacteria bacterium (assembly GCA_028068195.1). Lineage (GTDB taxonomy): Bacteria > Pseudomonadota > Gammaproteobacteria > Acidiferrobacterales > UBA6901 > JAJYCY01. The sequence continues at coordinate 71,019 of JAPTTX010000060.1, read as the reverse complement.
CCGATGACTCTGGCCGCCGCGCGTCCGGCGCGCATTTTCGAGTACTGCCTCAGACCCCTGGCCCGGACCTACCGGTCCTTCGGCATCGGCGCGCGTCCGGTCGGGCGTGCCGACCTGTGGGTCGCCGACGCCAAGATCGCCGGCAGCGGCGCAGCGACGCTCGGCGGTTGCATGGTGTTCGGCAGCAGTTTCGTTCTGGACTTTCCCGATGAGCTGTTCTGTCGTCTGGTGCATGCGCCCTCGCCGGAGTTCCGGGCGTGGCTGCGCGAGGCGCTGTCCCGCGCTTTCACCAGCTGGACGCGGCTCGGCACGGTCCCGGCGGATGCCATCCTGACCGGGGCCCTGTGTGACGCGGTGACCGCCGAACTCGGCTGGGCGCTTGAGCCCGATCTGCCCTCGGCGGCGGAGCGGCGCGCGATGCGCGCGGCAGAAGACGAGCTGCGTCGGGAAGCGGCGGAGGAGGACGTCGTGACCGCCTCCCGGCGGGTGCGAAACGGGATCAAGATCAATGCCCGAACGTATCTTGCCGAAGACCGCACGGGCCGGGACTGGCTGCGGGTGCTCCTGCGCAACGGCCATATTGCCCGGATCGCCGCCCAGGATCCGGCCGTCGCGGCGGCTCTCGATCATTGTGTCGGCAGTCCGGTCCGGGTCGCCGATCTGGAGGTCCGTCTGGCCGAGAACCTGGCTCCGGCAGCCGCGCGCGCCTGGGCGCAGCGCATCGAGCGGTGCATGGCGGGCGCGCACAGCGACGACGATTTCGACGAGGTGGCCGGCCGATGAGCATGCCCACCATCGCGAAGCGGCTGCAGCGCCGCTTCCTGCTCTTCACCGCCGATCCCGCCATTGAAGCGCGCCTGCGCGCCGTGGTGCCGGAGGGCTGGGACATGCAGGTGGTGCAGAGTCTGGAAGAGGTCGGAGATTGGGCCGAGATCCTGCTCTTTCGTTTCATTCTGCTCGATCTCGATGACCCCCGGGATTTCGATCCGCTGGCGGTGATCCGCGCGTTGCGGACTGAGTACATGCTGCAGTCCGCGGTATTCTGCTTTGGTGGCGATGCCGCTTTGCGCGATGAAATGCGTCTAAATCGCGCCGACCGGTTCTTTGAACGCGACGAGATCGTCGGGCGCCTGGAATCCTTCCTGCAACAGTACGGCTGGTGAGGGCGCGGCGGATGCCGCCGCAAGCCGGTATCATGACCTGGCGGTATTGCGCGCGGGCGGCCCGCGGGTGCAGCATCGGGAACGAGAGTCCCGATGCACACAGCCAGGCGGTGGGCGCCGCCTAAAGGATACCCGATGCCGACCATGCAGACTGAAGAGCTGGACGCCAAGGAAGCGGCCGGACTGACCGTCCCCGCAATGTTGCAGCGGCTCGGCAGCAGCGCCGAGGGGCTCGATCAGGATGAGGCGCAGCGGCGTATCGCGCAATTCGGGCCCAACCTCCTGCCTGAGGCCAGGGAAAGCCTCATCAAGAAACTGCTGCATTACTTCTGGGGCCCCATTCCCTGGATGATCGAGGTGGCAGCGGTGTTGTCGGCACTGGTGCGGCACTGGGCGGACTTCGTGATCATCGTGCTGCTGCTGCTGTTCAACGCCGCGGTGGGCTTCTGGCAGGAATACAAGGCGTCGAGTGCCCTGGAGGCGTTGAAGAAACAGCTGGCGCTCAAATGCCGGGTGCGGCGGCATGGCCTGTGGCAGGAACTCGATGCCAGCCAGCTGGTTCCCGGCGACGTGGTGCGGGTGCGTCTGGGCGACATCCTGCCGGCTGATCTCAAGCTCATGCAGGGCGACTACCTGAGCATCGATCAGTCGGCGCTCACCGGCGAATCGCTTCCGGTCGATCGCAGGCCGGGCGACGTGGTGTATTCCGGATCGATTGCCCGGCAGGGCGAAATGATCGGTGTGGTGTTCGCTACCGGTGTCCACACTTATCTGGGCAAGACCGCGCAGCTGGTGCAGAGAGCCGGCGCGGTGTCGCACTTCCAGAAAGCCGTGCTCAACATCGGCGACTATCTGATTTATGTCAGCCTCGGTCTCGTTGTGATCCTGGTCCTGGTGGAACTGGGGCGCGGCCTCCCGTGGATCGACCTGCTGCAGTTTGCGTTGATCCTGACGGTGGCCTCGATCCCGGTGGCAATGCCGGCAGTGCTATCGGTGACCATGGCGCTGGGGGCGCTGGCGCTATCGAAAGAAAAGGCCATCGTCTCGCGGCTGGAATCGATCGAGGAGATGGCCGCGGTGGACGTGCTGTGCTCGGACAAGACCGGCACGCTGACGCAGAACCGGCTGACCCTGGGCGAGCCGCTGCTGCTGGCGGCAACCGATGCCGCAACCCTCAACCTGCGCGCAGCGCTGGCGAGCCAGGGCGAAAACGGTGACGCCATCGACACGGCCGTTTTCAGCGCACTCCCGGAGCATCGCCTGCCCGCGGGCTACACTGCGCAGCACTTCATGCCCTTCGACCCGGTGGGCAAGCGCAGCGAAGGCAGCTGGACCGACGCGCACGGGCAAACCGTGACCGCCACCAAGGGCGCGCCGCAGGTGATTCTCGGTCTTGCCAAGGTTGATGCCGCCGCGCACGACGCGGCGCAGACCTGGATCGACGCCCAGGCCGCCAAGGGTTTTCGCACCCTGGGTGTGGCGAGCAAGTCGGGTGACGGCGGGTGGCAACTCGACGGCATTCTGGCGCTCTACGATCCGCCGCGCCCGGATTCGGCGCATACGATCGCCGAGGCCAGGCAACACGGCATCACGGTGAAAATGGTCACCGGCGATAACGTGGCCATCGGCCGCGAAATCGCCGGGCAACTCGGGATCGGGCGCAACATCGTCACCGCGGACTCGGTGTTTGGCGGCGGGGGGTCAGGCCCCGCGGTGGGCCTGGCCGGGCAGGTCGCCGCCGCCGACGGCTTCGCCCAGGTGTTTCCCGAGCACAAATACGGCATCGTGAAGGCCCTGCAGGATGCCGGCCACCGCGTCGCCATGACGGGTGACGGCGTCAACGACGCGCCGGCGCTCAAGCAGGCCGATGTGGGCATCGCCGTCTCCGGGGCCACCGATGCCGCGCGCGCCGCCGCCGCGCTCATCCTTACCGCCCCAGGGCTGTCCACCATCGTCAAGGCGGTGGAGGAGGCGCGGCGCATTTTCGAGCGCATGAACAGCTACGCCATCTACCGGATCACGGAAACGATCCGCATCATGGTGTTCGTCGTGCTCGCAATGCTGGCCTACAACTTCTACCCGATCACGGCCGTGATGATCATCCTGCTGGCCTTCTTCAACGACGTGCCGATCATGACCATCGCCTATGACCGCACCGCGGTCGATCCGCAGCCGGTGCGCTGGGACATGCGGCGTGTCCTGACGGTGTCCACGGTCATGGGCCTGACAGGCACCGCCGGCAGCTTCCTGATGCTCTATCTGGCGCTGGACTGGCTGCACCTGCCGATACCGGAGGTGCAGACCTTCATCTTTCTCAAGATGGCTGTCGCCGGCCACCTCACGCTGTTCGTCTCCCGCGCGAAGGGCGCTTACTGGCGCAAGCCCTATCCGGCACCGGTCATGGTGTGGTCGGCGGTGGGGACCAAGCTTGCGGCAACCCTGCTGTGCGCCTGGGGATTCGGATTGATTGCCCCGATTTCGTGGGCGGACATCGGCATGATCTGGGGCTACTCGATCATCTGGTCTGTGGTGACGGATTGGGCCAAGCGCGCAGTCTACCGGCACCTCGACTATCGCGCGCACCGCCATCAGCGTTTTCTCAGGCTGTTGAAGCGCCGCACGCTGCGGGGGGTGCGCTGACCGGCAGTGCATGCGCAGCGCGACCGCATGCCGGGATGTTGAGCGCGCTCGCCCGGGCGGAGCGCTGCCGACGAAGACCGGCGAATCCCGCCCTACGGGTACGTGCTCTCGGTGGCACGGAGACTGCGCCCGACAGCCGGGCCGGGCATGTCATGGAATGGAGGGCTGAAGTCGAGGGTCGTGAGAACCCGGGCAGCCACCTTATTGTAGGCGAAGCGGGCAATGTCCGGACCTCGGCTGCCGCGCCGGGATAGAGAAGAATCACTGCCGGAGACCGGCTGCTAGCCGATCCATTCGTGTTCCATGACGTCCAGGCGGATATCCTGGCTGAACGACTCGCCGGCGGTTTCCACGAACAGGGTCGCCACCCGGACCCCGGGCGTATCGAAACTCAGGTCGCAGTCGAAGCTGCCCGGCAGCTCGATGCTCTGGTTGCACGGGATCGTGCCGTCGACCTCCACCTTGGCGCGCGCCGTGCCGTGGCCGTCCAGCAGGGCCTGGATGCGAAACGGCTTCTTTGGAACGCTGCGATAGACCTGCGGGTCGCGGTTCGGGTTGTACTGCAGGTTGTTGAGCTTGATGAATCGGACCAGTTTGGCCATCGATGGTGCTCCGGTGAGAGGGTGTAGCGGAAAACTATCCCCGACGCTGACACTAAAGTATTATAAGTATTCCCTAATATGACGGCAAGGCCGGCGATGGTTCCGATGCGCCGGCCCGGGACGGAAATCTTGCCAGACACCCACAGGCTGGACCAGGCGTTTGAACAGGTGGACGGACGCTTGCGCGCGCTCGAGCAGGCGCTGCGGGAGCGCGGTGCGCTCCCGCTCTCGGCGACCGTCGACGAAAGCCTCGATCTGACGCGGCAACTGCTGCGCGGCCACATCGCGGCAGGCTGGACCAGGCGTTTGAACAGGTGGACGGACGCTTGCGCGCGCTCGAGCAGGCGCTGCGGGAACGCGGTGCGCTCCCGCTCTCGGCGACCGTCGACGAAAGCCTCGATCTGACGCGGCAACTGCTGCGCGGCCACATCGCGGCCCATGCCGGCAGCGTGCCGGCGGCCGCGGACGAGGATGTGCTGGAGCTGTTCAAGCAATTCGTCCGGGGTGATCCGAGCCTCAATGCGGTGCGCGACAACATCCGGGAGCTGGTCTATTACCGCAACTGCATCGATCTGAAGCGCGAGGACGCGCTGCCGGTGCGTCCGGATGCCATGGCGGTGCGCACGGTCCGCCACATTTATCTGTACCTGCGCAGCCGTTCGGAACAGGAGCGGCGGCCCGCGCAGGGCTAGCCGCTTCCGGCATGTCCGGTCCGATGGAAGCCATCAGCGCATGCCGGATCCCCCCGACGCGTCCGGCGGTCTTCATCGGGGCGGACCGCTACCGGCGCCACAGTTACGGCGCCAACCATCCTCTGTCGATTCCGCGGGTGTCGCTCACCTTCGATCTGATCAACGCCTACGGCGCCCTGCTCCCGCAGGAGTACCGCGTCGGCCGGGCCGCCTCTGAAGCCGAGCTGTGCGGCTTCCATACGCCCGCCTACATACAGGCACTCCGGTGTTGCGAGGCCCAGGGAGGAGTCAGCGACGCATATCGCCAGCGCCACAACATCGGCAACCTCGAAAACCCCTGGTTTCCCGGATTCTTCAGCACTCCGGCGCTGGCGACAGGGTCGAGCGTGCAGGGTGCCGAAGAAGTGCTGGGCGGACGCAACGCCTTCAGTCCGGCCGGGGGCATGCACCATGCGCGGCCGGACCGGGCCCAGGGATTTTGCTATTTCAACGACGCCGTGCTGGCGGTTCAGCGTCTGCGGCAGGCCGGTCTGCGGGTGCTCTATGTCGATATTGATGCCCACCATGGCGACGGGGTCGAAGAGGCTTTTTCGGGCGATCCGGAGGTGTTCACCTTCTCGCTGCACATGGATACCCGGTATGCCTATCCGTTCCGGGGGGGTGCGGTCACCGACTTGGGGATGCCGGCGGGCGCGGGCACCTGCCTCAACTTGCCGCTGCCGCGCGCAACCAATGACAGCGAGTACGCACTGGTGTTCGAGACCCTGTGGCCGGCGGTGCTGGCCGTGTTCCGGCCGGGGGCCGTGGTGCTCCAGGCCGGCACCGACGTGCTGCAGGGCGACCCGCTCGGCAAGCTGCACATTTCGACGCAGCAGTTTCTGGCGGTAGTGGCGAGGATCGTGCAGGACAGCCCGCGCCTGCTGGTGATCGGCGGCGGCGGGTATCACCCGCTGTTGCTGGCCCGTTGCTGGACCGGGGTGTGGGCACTGCTGTCCGGACGTGCGCTGCCGGCGGCGGTGCCCGAAGCCGGTCAGGCGCTGCTGCGCGGGGCTGGCTGGGAGGACGATGACGACGAGGATGGCGACCGGCGCAACTCCCTGATCCGCTCGCGCCTCGATGCCGGCTGCCGGGGACCGGTACGTCCCGACATCCTGGCGCTCCTCGATCAGGTCCGGCAGCGCCATCCCCTCATGGCGGATCTGTGAGCACCGGAGCGCTGCGCACGGATGAGCCGGTGGCGGGCTTCGCCACGGCCGCCATGACGCGGGCCTACGCCCGCAGCCGCGGTGCCCGGTGCGCGCCCGGCCATTACAGCGATTTTTCGAACGGACTGCAGCTGAGTTCCATCGGCATCGGTACGTTTCCCGGCGAGGCATCCGATTCGGTGGACCGGCATATCGCCGCCATCGTCACGCGCGGCGTGCAAAACGGGATCAATGTGATCGATACCGCGACCCATTACCGCTATGGCCGTTCCCCGCAGGCGGTCGGTGCCGGCTTGCGCACGGCGTTCCGGGCGGGGGTCGAACGAGACAGCCTGTTTCTGGTTTCGAAGGGCGGGTTTCTCCTGTTTCCGGAAGGACCACCGGCCGATCTGTCTGCATGGTTCCAGCGTGAGGTGGCCGCCCGGGGACTGGGGGCGTACACCGATCTGGCAGCGGGCGTGCACCTGCTGTCGCCGGCTTACATCCGGTATCAGATCGATCTGAGCTGCGCCTGGCTCGGCGTGCGCATGCTGGACGCCTTCCTCGTCGACCAGCCTGAAGTGCATATTGCGCAGGTCGGCAAGCCGCAGATGCTGGAACGGCTGGAAGCGGTGTTTGCAGCGCTCGAGGAGGCGGTGCGGGAGGGGAAGATCCGGTACTACGGCATATCCAGCTTCCACGCCTTGCGAGCCCACACGGACGATGCCGCGTTCCTGTCGCTGACCTCACTGCTCGGGCTGGCACAGAAGGCCGCCGCCAGGGCGTATGCCGACGAGCGCGCGCCGCACCATTTCGCGCTGGTCCAGATGCCGTTCAACCAGGTCATGCCCGAGGGTTTCACGCGCTTCAATCAGGTTACGGGACAGGGCAACGAGGCTTCCACCCTGCAGGCGGCGATGCAGCTGAAGATCTACGTCATGGCGAGCCACACCCTGTTGAAGGGCCACCTCGGGACGCAGTCGATCGAAGGAGTGCAGCAGGCCATGCCGGAGATCCGCGGGGCAGCGGCGCGCGCGATCCAGTTCAACCGTTCCACCCCTGGCCTCGGCACCACGCTGGTCGGTGTGAGCACGCCGGCGCACCTGGACGACCTTCTGGCCGTATCGCACATCCCGCCGATGGAGCGCGCCCGCTACCTTGCCCTGTACGAGCAGGCCCGCTGAACCCGGCGGAGACGCCCGATTGCAGGGCGGACGGCGTCGGCTACACTAGACTGGTATGAATGATCCCAACAGCACAAGCAGCCCGGAGGCCGTTTCGGAAGCGGATGCGGCACCGCCGCCCGCCACCGGAATCCCGGTCGCCACGACCGACCCGCTGAAGCTGCTCAGCCAGATCCTGGTCCTGGCGGTGCGGCACAAGGCGTCCGATATTCATCTGCGCACCCGCAATCACCCCATCATGCGCATCGACGGCATCCTGCGTGCGGTGCGCGAGTTTCCGCCGCTGGCGCCGGATGCGATGGAGCGTCTGGCGCGCACGATGATGTCGGCGCGTCTTGCCGCGCAGTTCGAGCGGGATCACCAGGTGGACCTGTCGATCGGCTTCAAGGACATCGGGCGCGTGCGCGCCAACGTATTTTATCAGCGCGGCTCGATCGGCATGGTGCTGCGCGTGATCAGCACGAGCATTCCGACCCTGGCGGACCTGCGCATACCCGATCTGGTGGCCCGGTTCTCGCGGCTCGCGCGCGGGCTGGTGCTGATCACCGGTTCCACCGGATCCGGCAAGTCGACCACGCTGGCGTCGCTCGTCAACGAGATCAATACCAGCCAGACCACCCACATCATCACCATCGAGGATCCGATCGAGTTCCTGTTCTCCGAGAAGCGCTCGATCATCACCCAGCGCGAGCTCGGGATCGATACCAACAGTTTCGCCGATGCGATGAAGGCGTCCCTGCGCGAGGATCCCGACGTGATCCTGCTGGGCGAGATGCGCGATCCCGAAACCATTGAGACCGCCCTGACCGCCGCCGAGACCGGCCACCTGGTGCTCTCGACCGTGCACTCGCCGGCAGCCGCCGAAACCGTGTCGCGGATCATTTCGGCCTTTCCGCCCGAAACTCAGCAGACCATGCGCGCCAAGCTCGCCCAGAATCTCATGGCTGTGGTCAGCCAGCGCCTGCTGCCGCGCAAGGGTGGTCAAGGCCGCATCGTCGCCTGCGAGGTCATGACGGTATCCGCGCTGGTGCGCGAATACATTCTCGAACCCCTCAAGATCAAGGAAATCGGCGATCTCATCAAGAAGGGCACCGCGGCCGAAGGGATGCTGGCGTTTGACCAGAGCCTGCTGCAGCTGTGCCGCAGCGGCGAGATCGAAGTCGAGACGGCGCTGCAGTACGCGAGCAGCCCGACCGACCTCAGACTGAAGCTCGAGGGTTTCTGATCTTCGATAGGGTGGACAAACCAGTATCCCGGCTGGGTTGCGGCACCCGGGGCGGCCGGCGGCCGGAGACCGGCGAGGCCGCCGGTTGCGGCGACAGATCAGTCTGGTGGTGATATCCGGTTTGCTGCTGCAGCCGCGGTGGTAGCTGCGTGCAGTTCCACGCTGATGCCGGCGGGTCCGCATGCGCGGTTATTCAGGACAGCCGTTGCCTCACCGATCTACGATCCGAACGGCAGCCGCCTAATTTAAAGGCTCGTCCGTGAAATTCGTGGACGAGTTTCGGTTCCGGTAGCTTCCCCAATGCATGGAATAAGGCCATCTCCAGGATCTCTGGAGATCGTAATCCATCGCTGCGCGCCAGGGAAAGCGAAGTGAGGGCGCGTAGTCCGTATAGGGTCTCCTCCCGGTTTGCAAGGCCTTGTGCATTCGTCGACAGGGACAGGATTGCTGCCGTATATCCGGCCTCGGTGTGAAGGGACTTGCCCTTCCGGCCACGATGCAATGCGCGCGTATCGTCCTGGTCGCGGGATCGGCCTTGAACAGCCTTCGGACTACGCAGGATTTCGAAACGCCGGCCTGACCTGTTTGTCATCTCTTTCACAAAGCCTTCGCAATCGTCGGTAAGTTGAACGCGTTATAGTCCGGAATCGGTGTGGTTGACGCCCCCATCCATCATGCTGGTCGATAGACGCTCCCTTGATTGAGCACCGCCCAGCCGACGCGCGTGAGCGTGTTGGCGAACGCCACGGTCGCCTTGTTCCTGGCCCACGGGTTTCCCGCAGCCGATTGGCCCAGCGGCTCAAGGGGTCGTTCTTGCGCTTGGCCGCCACCACCACGGAGCGTGCCCCGTGCACGAGCAGGCTCCTGAGATAGCGGTCGCCGCGCTTGGTGATGCCGAGCAGCACATTCTTGCCACCGCTCGAGTGTTGGCGACCTGAAGTTCTTCGGTCAACGTCCCGACATGCGCATCGAGTGGCATGAGATGGTTGTGCTCCTGCACGAGCAGGCGGCGCAGCCACTCGCTCAGACCGTTTCCCTGATCCTCGATGAGTGCCGGCAGGGTCCGACGAAGCGTGTTCACGCTCTTTGCTACCACCACCCCATATTCCCCAATCAGCCCCCGCAGGCGGTTGTTTGGAGATACGGCCTTTGGCCCTGAACCAGTTCAAATAGTGTAGTGAGCTCCATGGATGGCCCTGAGACCTCCTCTTTGCGCTGTCAACCGCGCTCGCCATACGCCTCTTCGCCTGCGGCTGTGATGCTTGAGACCTGTGAGAAATCCCGAAAGCTTCCCGCCCGTACTCTGATCTTAAGGCACATCGATGGAGCGGGTGGACCCCTGTGGCGCTATGCGCGTAATGAACTCGAACATGCGGTCTACGATGCTGTGTGTCGGCGGTTCTATCAGTTCCTGATGGATGCCGGGGCTAAATGACTCCCACTCATTCCGCTGAAGAGCCCCTTATCTAGGTTCATTGACTGCGCTACCCCGATGTGTATACTAGTTGATACATAGCTACAGAGGAGTCGGCAATGACGACGGTAGCAAAGCTTACGGTACAGCAATGGGGAAACAGTCTCGCAGTACGTATTCCGGCGGCCGTGGCGCGCGCTGCCCATTTCACCGTCGGGCAGCCCGTGGAGCTCACTGCCGCTGACGAGGGTGTGCTGGTCAAGCGTGCAGGCATGCCGAAGCTGACGCTCGCGCAGAAGCTCGCGGCGTTTGACCCCGCCCGTCACGGGGGCGAGGTGATGGTCACCCGCCCGGTCGGTACCGAGGCAATGTGATGGCAGCGCGATCGCGATGGATTCCTGCGCGCCGTGACATGATCTGGATTGACTGTAATCCGCAGGCTGGTCGCGAGATGAAAGACGTGCATCCGCTGCTGGTGCTGTCTCCGCGCGAGTTCAATGACCGTACGGGAATCGTCATTGGGCTTCCGATGACGACTGCGTCCTACAACGACACCAATCCGTTTGCTATCCGGTTTGCTGGCCCCAGAGGCGCGGTCAGCTATATCCTCGCGCATCAGCCAAAGTCCTTCGACTGGCGCGCTCGGGCCGCAAAACGGCACCCTTGGGGACCGGTTTCGGAGCAGGTATTCGAGCTTGCCTGTGAGACTCTGAATCAGATCATCCAGATTGGGGTATAAGTCAGCCGAATCCGATAACACGCGAGGTCGTAACGTCGCCGCCCGCCCGGGGTACGTTCGTCGGGAAGCAACTTGCCTGCGCGCTCCCATCGCCGCAGCGTTTGTGCCGCGACGCCCAGGAATTCGGTGGCTTCGTGGATACTGACCATTCTGCGAGACATGATCAAAATGTACACGAAAGCTCAACAATAAGTGACTAGCATTTCAACTGCTCGAACCCCGGGCGGATGCGTCCCCGCATGCCGGTACAGTCTGCAGGCCATCAGTATAATGGCCAAATCGAATGGAGATCCCGCCGGCCTGTCCCGGGTGGGCAGGCGCGCACGCTGCCGCGTGCGATCTGCTGCTGCAGCTTCGGCACCGGGCTTCCCTTCTGACAGGCTGCCAGACCGGGGTCCTGTCCATGCGGACGGCCGATAGGCCTTGTGCCATCTGCCGCCATCGCGCCTGTTCAAATGTTGCGAACAGCTATTTCCGCTTGGCGAGTTCGCGCAGTATTCGTTCCTGCTCTGCGAAGGAGGGGATGCGCGCGCTGCCGTGCGCCGCTGCCTTAGCGCCGGCCGGTCTGTCCTCGTTCCGGGACGCTTCTGATCCGGCTGCCGCCGCAGTGCCACTGTCCTCGTCGGTATAGCGACCGCGGAATCCGGCGGGCGGCCGGTTGCCCGGACGCAGATATTCGGCGAGGCGGATCTGCTTGTTGAGACGGGTGATGCGGCGCTCGATCCAGACCAGATCGTACAAGGCCCAGAGGATCGCCAGCGCCGCCGGCCCCAGCGCCCACCCGCCGGGCAGGCTCAGGTACAGGACGATGGTGACCGCCGTGAGTCCGGCATATCCGAAGGCGCGCGGAAGATCATCGAGATAGATCCGATGCGCCCCGAGGGGAAACAGAAACCACAGCAAATACGCAGTCCTCCGACGCTTCAAATGCCGGATCAGGCGCAGGTTCGCGCTCTGCAGTCCGCCGCCTTCGAGATCCAGCTTTTGCCAGGCAAGGGCCATAAATCGACGGTACTAACCGAAAATTATTTGAAATAAACCACGTTTATGCTGAAATGGCAGGGCCTAATCCAACCGCGCCCTGATGGCGCCCGGTTCTCTGACAAGACGCCATGGCTGATCGCAGACTGCAAGTATTCCACACTGTAGCGCGTCTCCTGAGTTTTACCAAGGCAGCCGAGACGCTGCATATGACCCAGCCGGCGGTGACCTTCCAGATCCGCCAGCTCGAGGAGCACTTCAATACACGCCTGTTCGACCGGACCCACAACCGCATCAGCCTCACCGTGGCCGGGGAGCGGGTCTATGAGTATGCCGAACAAATCATCGTGCTGTATGGCGAGATGGACAGCCGCGTGCGCGAGTTGACCGGCGATGTGAGCGGCATCCTGATCATCGGCGCCAGCACCACCATCGCCGAGTACGTGCTTCCGGGGCTGCTCGGGGAATTCCAGGAGCGCTATCCCGACGTCAACGTGCGCCTGAGCGTGTCCAATTCGCTCGGAATCGTTCATCTGGTCGAGAACAACTCGGTGGACGTGGGTATCGTCGAGTCACCGGTGGCAAACAAGAACCTGGCGGTGGAGGTCTGCTGGCACGATGAGCTCGTCTTCATCTGTCCGCCGCACCATCCCCTGGCCAAGAAGACGTCGATCGCGGTGGCCGAGCTTGCGGACCTGCCGTTCCTGTGCCGCGAAGAGGGCTCAGGCACGCGCGAAGTCATCGCCGAGTATCTGTTGCAGAACGGAATCCAGCTGCAGGATCTCAACCTGTGCATGGAATTCGGCAGTCCGGAATCGATCAAGAGCGCGGTCGAGGCCGGCCTCGGCGTGTCGATCGTCTCGCGCGCCACCGTGGGCAAGGAGCTCAAGCTGGCAACGCTCGTGGCGCTGCCCCTGCGGCCGCCGCTGGAACGGCCGTTCTCCTTCGTCTACCAGCGCCAGAAATTCCGGTTGCGGGCGGTGGACGAATTCATGAAGTTTGCCCATGAGCACTGCGAGCGCCGCGTCGCCCAGTCCAAGGACGCCGCGGCAGACTGAGGTGCGCAGGTTCATGCGGCGGGTGTCCGGAAACGGTAGCGGGGTCTCGTCATGAAGCAGTTCGTCGTCGTACAGCATACCTATTCCGAGTTCCTGGGGACCATCGAGAACCAGCTGGAGAAGCGGGATATCGGCTTCATCTATTTCCGGCCGTTCGTGGGCCAGGAGCTGCCGGGCAGCGCCGGACAGTTCGACGCGCTGTTCCTGCTGGGCGGTTCCTACCCGACCGCGGACCGCGAGGCCTGTCCCTGGCTGGACGACGAGCTGCGGCTGGTCGGCAGTTTCCGGCAGGCGCAGCGCCCGGTCGTGGGTTTCGGCTTCGGTGCCCTGGTGCTGGCCGAGCACGCAGGCGCCCGGATATCGGGCGAGCCGTTTCATACCGCCTACTGGACCACCGGCCATGCGACCGCGGCCGGCGCCGGCGATGCCCTGGCGGAGGCCGTGGACGGAAGGCGCCTGCTTGTCCTGTACAATGGCAAGGCCGTTTTGCCTGCCGGCCTAGATCCGATCGTCGTGGACGATGACGGCAACTGGCTGGCAGCGCGACCGCAGAGGGAATGCTACGCCATGCTCTTTCGTCCCGAGATCAAGCCCGGCATGATCGAGGACATGATCATGGAGGCGAGACGGCCGGTTCCGGACAATGTCGGCGAGTTGCTGACCGAGGCGCGCCGGGAATGGAAAGGCATGGAGGAGACCAAGGACCGGGTGATTGTTGCGCTTGTCCGGGAGCTCGACCTCATGCGGGAACGGCACAAGATGCCCGTATTCCGCCTCAACGTCCCGGACAATTCATGAACCACAGGATCGCGCTGACGGGATGGGGGAATCCGTGACGAAATCCGACGAAAAGCGTCTGCGCGACATTCTGCGCAGGCTGCCGGAACCCCAGGCCCGCGCGCTGCTGGAATTCGCGGAGTTCCTGGATGCGCGGGCGGCGCAGCCTGGCGTCGCCACCGGACTTTCGGTTCCGGAGCCGGCCGCCGTGCCCGTTCCGGAGGACATCCCGCGCCCGGCGCAGGAGAGCGTAGTGAAGGCCATCAAGCGTCTGGCGGTGACCTATCCGATGCTCGACCGCTCGAAGATGCTGAACGAGACCTCCTCGCTCATGACCCAGCACGTGATCCAGGGACGGGACGCAGTCGAGGTGATCGATGAGCTCGAGGTCGTGTTCCGCAGTCACTACGAGAAGTTTCTGGGAAAGGATGACCAGAAGTGATTGCTTGTGGAATTCTGGCGCTGCCGGTCCGGACCATCCGGGTCTGATCGCACTGAACCGCCGGTTGGCCACCGGTACTTCAAGTGTCTCCCGCATCGCGCCGGCATCAGTCTCCGTTCCTGTCCAAACCGGTTACTGACTTCCTGTCCCTTGCAATTAGCGGCGTTGGCCAGCCAGCCGCCATGACCGGCAGGATGAACTGTTCAAATCGGACATCAGGTTCGATCTGCCCGGCATTCTCTCGAAACACCTGGTTTCACAGTATTTCCGTCGCGTAGTCCGCCAGGCGCGAGCGCTCGCCCCGCTGCAGCGTGATGTGGCCGCTGTGCTCCCAGTGCTTGAAGCGGTCGACGACGTAGGTGAGCCCCGACGTCGTCTCGGTAAGGTAGGGCGTGTCGATCTGCGCGATGTTGCCGAGGCAGACGATTTTGCTCCCCGGTCCGGCCCGGGTCACCAGAGTCTTCATTTGGTGGGGGCTCAGGTTCTGGGCCTCGTCGATGATGACAAGCTTCTTGAGAAAGGTGCGCCCGCGCATGAAGTTGAGTGACTTGATGCGGATGCGGCTGCGCACGAGGTCGTGGGTCGCGGCCCGGCCCCAGGCGCCGCGTTCGGCGTGATCGCTCGGATTGAGCACATCCAGGTTGTCTTCGAGCGCGCCCATCCACGGCCCCATCTTCTCCTCCTCGGTGCCCGGCAGGAATCCGATGTCCTCTCCCACGGGAATGGTGACCCGTGTCATGATGATCTCGCTGTAGCGCTTTTCCTCGAGCGTCTGGGTGAGGGCGGCCGCGAGCGTGAGCAGGGTCTTGCCGGTACCGGCCTGTCCCATGATCGTGATGAAGTCTATTTCCGGATCCATCAGCAGGTTGAGCGCGAAATTCTGTTCGCGGTTGCGGGCGCTGATGCCCCAGACGCTGTGATGGGCGCTGCCGTAGTCCTTGACGACCTCGATGACGGCGCTGTCGTGCTCCAGTCGCCGCACGACCGCCGCGAAGGCGCGCTCGCTCTCGTCGAACACGAACTGGTTCGGCAGCCAGCTGTGTGCCAGCGGCCCGCGGATGCGGTAGAACGTGCGGCCCTGGTCGGCCTTCCATGACTCCATGTCCTGGGCGTGGGTCTCCCAGAAATCCGGGCCCAGCCGGGCCATGCCGGTGTACAGCAGGTCGGCATCGTCCAGAGCCTGGTCGCTGGCGTAGTCCTCGGCGCGGATCCCGAGGGCGTGCGCCTTGATCCGCAGGTTGATGTCTTTCGAAACCAGCACCACGTCGGCGTCGGGATGCTTCTTGCCGAGATCGAGCGTCACGCCGATCAGTGTGTTGTCCGGGCTGCCGTCGGCCATGCCGTTGGGCAGGTGGCTGTGTACGGCGTCCATGTGGAAATAGAGCCGCCCGGCCGGCATCGACCCCGCTGCCGGCAGCCTGAGGCCGCTGCTGATGTCGGCGTCGCGTTTCTCGATCAGATCGTCGATGAACCGGCTCACCTGTCGCACGTTGCGCGCCACTTCCGACATGCCTTTCTTGGCGTGATCGAGCTCTTCCAGGACGACGATCGGAAGATAGACGTCGTGCTCCTTGAAGCGGAAGATCGCGGAGGGGTCGTGCATGAGGACGTTGGTGTCCAGCACGAAAATCTTATTTCTGGGTTCAGGCATCGGCGTTACCGGAGGAGCGTGTGGTCACAGCGTGCGCAGCGCATCGAGCACGTGCGCCACGTGCCCTTCGACTTTGACGCCACGGAACTCCCTGCGCAGGATGCCCTTGCGGTCGATTATGAAGGTGCTGCGCTCGATGCCCATGTATTTCTTTCCGTAGAGCTTCTTCTCCCGGATCACGTCGAAGAGAGCACACAGGCTCCCGTCGGCGTCCGAGACGAGGTCAAAGGGGAAACAGTTCTTGCTCTTGAAGTTCTCGTGCGACCGGATGCTGTCGCGTGATACGCCGAGGATCTCCGCTTTGAGTTTCCGGAACTCCTCGAAGTTGTCGCGGAAGTCCTGTCCTTCGTTGGTGCACCCGGGAGTGCTGTCCTTCGGGTAGAAATAGAGAACCACGCTTTTCCCCCGCAGATCGGATAACCGGATGGTCTGGTCGTCTGTGGCCACGAATTCGACATCCGGTACCGGCTGCCCGATTGCGATGCTGCCCATTGCCGCCCCCCTTGCCCTTGCCGTCTTGTCGCCGCCGCGCAGTCGGTTACAGCATTGCGACGCGGCTGGCTTCCTTCTAGATTACAGGGGTTCGTCAATCCAGCACAACCGCCCGCAGGGTTCCGGCCGCCTCTTCCGGACTGATGGTATTGACGAAGAGGCCGGAACCCAGTTCGAAGCCTGACGGAATCGTGGTGCGCGGGCAGATCTCGAGGTGCCAGTGGAAGCTCGCGGCGTTGCCGGCGCTGTCCTCGCCATGCGGGACCGAATGCAGGAAATAGTTGTACTGGGCGCCGCCAAGGACCGCATCGAGGCGCGCCATGGTCCGGCGCAGTACCCGCGCCAGGTCGGCATGGTCCTCGGCGCTGCTCTCCAGGAAATCGGCGTGATGGGCGAGCGGCAGGATGTGCACTTCCCATTCGTAGCGGCTGGCGAACGGCTTGATGGCGATGAACCGCTCCCCGCGCTCGATGACAAACTGCCCGACGTCGATCCGGCGGCGGATCTCGCCCGACTCGCGGTCATAGAGCGTCGCCTCGAAGGTCAGCGCCTCGTCGATCAGGCTGCAGAAGATGCAGTGGTGGTTCTTGGCAAAATAGGCGCGGCTGTTGAGCACTTCCATGTGCACGTTGTCCGGCACCACCGGCATGCCGATGATCTGGCTGTGGGTGTGGGCAATGCTGGCGCCGGCGGCCGGACCGAAATTCTTGAACACCAGCACGTAGCGCAGGCGGCGGTTGGAGCTGTACAGCTGCTCCATGCGGGCCCGGTATGCGCCGAACAGCAGGGCCAGGTGTGCCTCGGTCATCTCGTGCACCGCGGCACCGTGGGAATTGTGGTCGATGATGACCTCATGACGGCCATAGCCGTCGATGGTCTGCTGCAGTCCGAGGTTCAGGTTGGGGTTCTCGCGGTCATCGCCCAGCACGGGGTAGAGATTTTCGACGATGCGGATCTCCCAGGGCCCCTGCGCCGGATAGGTTGCAATCGCCGGCGGTGTCATGGATTCGTTGCCGACGCAGAACGGGCAGGTATCGACATGACGGCGGGTGTCGCGGGGTGCCGGCGCTTCGGCCTTCTTGGGACGCATGCTGCGCGCCGTGGCCACGAGGACGGATTCACTGGGCACGATCGGGTTGATGCGGATCTCTCGGACGACTTTCTCGGTTTTCATGGGCTCGGTTTCTGGCAAGGGAACGGAACGGGAACAGGGCGCCGCACCGGGCAGGGTCCGGAGCAGGTTGCTGCGGGCATTCGGACTGGACGAGACATCCGGGTCTGGCTGGACAGGATCTGCAGCGGCCCGCGGCGGGGCCCGTTCGCGCAGCAGGATACTAGAATGCGGCCCGTTTGCCTAATGGGTGATACCGCCCGGCAGATCCCGGTCCCGATGCCAGGGTGTTCCGGGCCGCAAAGGCGCCGGCTGGCACGGTGTCGTCAGTTGTCGCCGGGAAAGCTCGGGTGTGGATAGAGCACGAAGTAGCGCTCGGCCCGCACCGGAAGGCTGGAGACATAGGCCGCGAGCGCCTGGATGTTGGCGTCACTCAGGCCCGAAGTCGCGCTCGACATGACGACGGATGGCCGGCTGGCTGCATCCCGGCGGAAGTTGCGGAGGGTGCGGATGACGTATTTCGGCTGCTGACCGGCGATGCGCGGATATTCGCCACGGCCCATCCCGCTGCCGCCATGGCAGGCCGCGCAGTGCTGGGCAAAGAGCGGTGCGCCCTCAGCCGCGCGCTGGGCGTCGGTCGTCGGGCGCCGGGTAAGGGGCATGCTCGCGAAATACAGCGCGATGGTGACCTCCTGGCCGGGGGTGAAGGTGCGGGCCAGCTTCTGCATGACGCCCACATATTCGTCTTTGCGCTGACCATCGGCGAACTGGCGCATCTGCGCCAGCAGGTAGACCGGATTCTGCTCGGCGAGATTGGGAATGTCGGGGTTGACGCTGTTGCCCCCGGCACCGTGGCAGTATACGCAGAAGGTATCGGTCTGGTTGCGGCCCGCCTTGATCAGGGACTGCAACGCCGCCGGATCGTGCTCGACCGCGCGCAGACGGGCATCGAGCGCCCCGGTCTGGCCGGCCGCCAGCGCGGCCGCGGGTGTTGCCGCCACCACAGCCAGGATGGCCAGCGATGCCCCCAAGTTCCGAGTCCGCCCGGTGGTGACGGTCCGCATGTATGCCGATGCCAGTCGATGCACAAATCCCCCTTTTTTCTCTGGAATAGCAGGCAAATGGCCGCCAGTCTATCGTCCGGTTTCAGCGGCCGAATTGATGCAGATCATCATTGCCGCCGGGTGCCGGTGCCGGTCCGACGGAAGCTGCGCAGCGGCCCGCACCGGGATGCACTTGTGTTGGATGAGGGGGGAAAGTACTATCGCCGCTCAATCCCAGCTAGATGCGGTACGCCTGATTCCTATGTTCCACGGCAGCATGGTCGCCCTGGTCACGCCGATGCATCCGGACGGCGCCCTCGACCGGGGGGCATTACGCAGACTGATCGATTTCCAGATCGAGAACGGGACCACCGCCATCGTTGCGGTCGGCACCACCGGTGAATCCCCCACGCTCGACATGGAGGAACATTGCGAGGTCATCCGCCTGTCCGTGGAATATGCGCGCCGGCGCGTCCCGGTCATCGCCGGCACCGGAGCCAACAGCACCACGGAAGCGGTCGAGCTGACCCGCTGTGCCCACGCCGCCGGGGCGGATGCCTGTCTGCTGGTTACCCCATACTATAATAAGCCGACCCAGGAAGGGCTCTTCCTGCATTATCGCGCCATCGCCCAGGCGGTCCCCATTCCCCAGATCCTCTATAACGTTCCGGGACGCACCGCCTGCGACCTGCTGCCGGCGACGGTAGCGCGCCTCGCGCAGGTGCCCAACATTGTCGGAATCAAGGAAGCATGCGGCAATCTCGATCGCAGTCGCGAGATTCTTGCCGCCTGCGGTCCGGAATTCGAAGTCTATTCCGGCGACGACGCGACCGCGCTGGAGACGATGCTGCTGGGCGGAAAGGGCGTCATATCAGTCACGACCAATGTCGCGCCGCGCGCGATGCAGGACATGTGTGCGGCGGCGCTGAACGGCGATGCCGCGACGGCGCGCGCGATCAACGAAAAGCTGATGGGATTGCACCGGAACCTGTTCGTGGAAGCCAATCCGATTCCGGTGAAATGGGCGCTGCAGCAAATGGGGCTGATCGAGAGCGGCATCCGGCTTCCCCTGACGCCCTTGTCGCCGCAGTATCACGAGACGGTGCGGCAGGCCATGCGCGCCGCCGGCCTGCTCTCATGACCGTCTGTCCGGCGCGGCCCGCGGCGGCAGCTCCATCCAGAAAGGAACCGTGCACATGAACCACAGACGAATCGCGGCCGCCTCCGTCGCCTGCGCCCTGGCGCTGCTGCTGAGCGCCTGCGGGACCTTCTCGTCCCGCACTCTGCCCGCATACGACAACAGCTTCTTGCGCCCGCCGCTGGAGGTGCCCCCGGGGCTGGCGCAGCCCGTGAACCAGGGTGACCTGAGCAGCCCATCGGTGTCCGGATTCGGCGCCGGATCGTCCGCTTCCCCCATGCAGACGGTGCTGCCCAGTTTTCCGGGCATGCGGCTGGTGCGCGGGGGCTGCCAGCGGTGGCTGGTGGTTCAGGCCCAGCCGGCGCAGCTGTGGGACCTGATCCGGCAGTTCGTGAAGGACCGCGGTCTGCAGATCGCCCAGGAGTCGCGCCGTGAAGGCACGGTCGACACTGCCTGGCATGCGGTCCTGCCGTATGCCGCGGCTGCCACCGCGACCACGCCCAGGGTGCTGGGCGCGCGCGCGATCTACCGTTTCCGACTCGAGCGCGGCATGCATCCCGGCAACACTGAGCTGTATATCAGCCGCCGTGCCGTGCAGGAAGTGGCCACCGACCACGGCAATGCCTGGGAGTCGGCGCCACCCGATCCCGAGGCGGAGGCACGCATGCTGCGTGCTTTCATGGTATTCGCCGGCGCGAAGGTGCAGGCCGGCACCGCTCCGGCTTCGCGCCAGGCGTCGCTTGCGCTCGACGCGCAGGGCAATACGGTGCTGAACTTCCGTGACAGTCTCGACAACGGCTGGCGCCGGGTGGGGATCGCTCTCGAACGCATCGGCTGGCTCGTGCATGACCGCGATCGCTCGAAGTGGACCTATCGCGTGCAGCAGGCGCGCGCCGGCAGCGGCAAGCCCGGATTCTTCGGACGGCTTTTCGGCCGCCATGCTGCCACCAGCGGCCCCGTGTACCGGGTCGTGCTGCATGCGGCGAACGGCGGCTGGGTGGAGCTGTTGCTGACGAAGGCCGACGGTGCGCCCGTGCCCAAGGCCATCGCCGAACCGCTGCTCAAGCAGCTCTACGAACAGCTGAAATAGGCGGGAGGCGGAACTGCCCGGCTCAACCTGCAGATTGCGGTTTGCTTCGCTGGGCAGCGGCAGTCGCGGCAATGCGACGCTGGTCGAACACGGCGCGACCTGTCTGTTGATTGATTGCGGATTTTCGGCGCAGGAACTCCGACGGCGTCTTGCTCGCGTTCACCGGGAGACGGCGCAGCTGAGCGCCATCGTCGTCACCCACGAGCACGGCGATCATATCCGCGGGGTCGCGGCCTGCGCGCGCCAGTTCGGGCTGCCGGTGTGGCTGACACCGGGCACGCTGCACGCGGTCACGGACCAAGGCGTAGGCGGCCTGCCGGATCTCCGGCTGTTCAGTTGCCACGAACCGTTTGCCATTGGCGATATCGAGGTGCGGCCGTTTCCTGTGCCGCACGATGCGCGCGAGCCGAGCCAGTTCGTGCTGTCGGACGGAGACCGGCGCCTCGGCGTGCTGACCGACACCGGTTGCGCCACGCGCCATATCGAAGCGAGCCTGGACGGTTGCCATGCGCTCATTCTCGAGTGCAACCATGACCGCGACATGCTGCGCAACGGCGAATATCCGCCGGTGCTCAAGCAGCGTATCGGCGGACCCCTCGGCCATCTGGACAACGAGTCTGCTGCAGCGCTGCTGGCGCGCCTCGACACTTCGCGTCTGCAGCATCTCGTTGCCGCCCACCTGAGCGAGAAGAACAACACCCCCTATCTGGCCCGCACCAGCCTCGGTGCCGCGGTCGGCTGCGCCGACTCCTGGGTGCAGGTCGCAGGCCAGGACGAGGGGCTTCCGTGGCGCGAGATCACGTGATGCTTCTGCGTGCGCCGGCCCTCCCGTATAATGCCTGCAGGGATATTCATGGGTAGCGGCAAGATCGACACTTATTCCGGGCCGGCATCCATGCAGACCGGCGGGGCTCCAGCGGGGATCGTGAACGTGCGCGGCGTTCCGGCGCTATCCGCGTTCCGCCAGCGGCGCCTGCTCGAGCGCATGCGCCGGGCGGTTCCGGAGGTGGTCAGCGCCCACGCCGAATACTGGCATTTCGCCGCGTTCTCCACGGCGCCCGACGCCGCCGAGGAATCGGTGCTGCGGCGCCTGCTCGACTGCGGTCCCGCCGAGGCGGCTGCAACCGCGCCGGGCGGCTTGCTGCTCGTCGTGCCGCGCATCGGCACGATCTCGCCCTGGTCGACCAAGGCGACCGATATCGCCCGTCACTGCGGACTGCAGCGCATCCTGCGCCTCGAGCGGGGTGTTGCCTGGCACCTGGTCGCGGCCGGCGGCAGTGTGCTTGCGCCGCAGCAGCGCGCGGCGCTCCTGCCGCTCATCCACGACCGCATGACCGAAACCGTGCTCGACGGATTCGACGGCCTGACGGCCATGTTTCGCGAGGACACGCCGGCGCCCCTCGTGACGGTCGACATCCTGCGCGGGGGCCGCGCGGCGCTCGAAGAGGCGAATGGCGCGCTCGGGCTGGCCCTGTCGGCCGACGAGATCGGCTATCTTGCGGAGAATTTCGCGCGCCTCGGACGCAATCCCACCGACGTCGAACTCATGATGTTCGCCCAGGCGAACTCCGAGCATTGCCGGCACAAGATTTTCAATGCCGAGTGGATCATAGACGGAACCCGCCAGGAGCACTCGCTGTTTGCGATGATCCGCAGCACCCACGAGCTGCATGCCCGCGGCACGCTGGTTGCGTACCGCGACAATGCCGCGGTGATCGAGGGCTT
The DNA here is from genome assembly GCA_028068195.1 of Gammaproteobacteria bacterium. GTDB lineage: Bacteria > Pseudomonadota > Gammaproteobacteria > Acidiferrobacterales > UBA6901 > JAJYCY01. Next base: position 48,668 of record JAPTTX010000060.1, on the reverse strand, counting down.
CCATGCCGGGCGCTTCTTCCCCGATCCGGTATCGCATGAATACGCCTACCATCCGGATGACACCCATATCCTGATGAAGGTCGAGACGCACAATCATCCGACTGCGATCTCGCCCTTCCCCGGAGCCGCGACCGGCAGCGGTGGTGAAATCCGCGACGAAGGGGCGACCGGACGCGGGGCCAGGCCAAAGGCGGGCATCACCGGATTTTCAGTGTCCAACCTGCGCATTCCCGGTTCGGAACAGCCGTGGGAGACGGATCACGGCAAGCCCGCGCGCATCGCGAGCGCCCTCGAGATCATGATCGACGGACCGCTCGGCGGGGCCTCCTTCAACAACGAGTTCGGCCGGCCGAACATCGGCGGCTACTTCCGCACCTACGAGGAAACCGTCGGCGGTGAGGTCCGCGGCTACCATAAGCCGATCATGCTGGCCGGCGGCATCGGCAACATACGTGCCCAGCATGTGCACAAGACCCCATTCTCCGCCGGCGCGTGCATCATCGTGCTGGGCGGTCCGGCCATGTTGATCGGGCTCGGCGGGGGCGCGGCATCCAGTGTCGCGACCGGCAGGAGCAGCGAGGAGCTCGACTTCGCCTCGGTCCAGCGCGGCAACCCCGAGATGCAGCGACGCTGCCAGGAAGTGATCGACCAGTGCTGGGCGCTCGGCGCCGACACCCCGATCCTCTCGATCCACGACGTCGGCGCCGGCGGCCTGTCGAACGCCGTGCCCGAGCTCATCAACGACGCGGGGCTGGGCGGCCAGTTCGAGCTGCGCAGCGTGCCCAACGACCAGCGCGGCATGTCGCCCATGCAGATCTGGTGCAATGAGGCGCAGGAGCGCTACGTTGTGGCGGTGGATGCGGGCCGGCTGGCGGCGTTTCAGGCGCTGTGCGAGCGTGAACGCTGCCCGGCCGCGGTGATTGGCCACGCCACCCTGGAGCCGCGCCTGGTGGTGGAGGACAGCTATTTCGGCGCAGCTGCCGGCACCGACCCGCTGGCGCAGCGCGCGGCGCGCCCGATCGACATGGACATCGCGCTGCTGCTTGGAAAGCCCCCGCGCATGGTGCGCGACGTGCGGCGCATACGCCGGCGGAACGCCGCGTTCAGCACCACCGGCATCGAAATTTCCGAGGCAGCGCGGCGCGTGCTGCGCCTGCCGGCCGTCGCCCACAAGGGATTCCTTGTGACCATCGGGGACCGCAGCGTCGGCGGGCTGGTGTGCCGCGACCAGATGGTCGGCCCATGGCAGGTACCGGTGGCGGATGTGGCGGTGACCGCGACCGGATACCACGGCTACACCGGCGAGGCCATGGCCCTGGGGGAGCGCACGCCGGTAGCGCTGGTCGATCCGGCGGCGAGCGGACGCATGGCGGTCGGGGAAGCGCTCACCAACATCGCGGCCGCGCGCATCGAGAAGCTTCCGGACGTCAAGCTCTCTGCCAACTGGATGGCCGCCGCCGGCCATCCCGGCGAGGATGCCGCCCTCTACGACACCGTGCGCGCCGTCGCCGCGGAGCTGTGTCCGGCGCTCGGCATCAGCATTCCCGTAGGCAAGGATTCCATGTCCATGAAGACCGTATGGCGCGATGCCGGCGGCGCCGAGCGTGCAGTGACCGCGCCGTTGTCGCTCATCGTGTCGGCGTTTGCGCCGGTGATGGACGTGCGCAAGACGCTGACTCCGCAGCTGCGCACGGACCGCGGGGTGACCGACCTCATACTGATCGATCTCGGGAAGGGCAAGAATCGCCTCGGCGGATCGGCGCTGGCCCAGGTATACAAGCAGTCCGGGGACGAGGTGCCGGATGTCGATGACCCACGCGTGCTCAAGCTGTTCTTTGCGGTGATCCAGGCGCTCAACGAGCTCGGGTTCCTGCTTGCCTACCATGACCGGTCCGACGGCGGCCTGTTTGCCACGATCTGCGAGATGGCCTTCTGCGGGCGCACCGGCGTATCGATCGATCTGAGCGATCTCGGGCGCGACCCGGTGGCGGCGCTCTTCAACGAGGAGCTGGGCGCGGTGCTGCAGGTTCCGCGCGAGCGGCGCGACGGCATACTCGGTGCTTTCAAGAAGGCCGGGCTGCTGCGCTACACCCGTCGCATCGGTTCGATCAGCGCGGATGACCGGATCAGCTTCGAACGCAACGGTCGCGTCGTGTTCAGCGACAGTCGCGTCAATCTGCAGCGGATCTGGACCGAGACGAGCTACCGCATGCAGAGTCTGCGCGACAATCCCCAGTGCGCCCAGGAGGAATACGACCGCATCCTGGACGATACGGATCCGGGGCTGAGCGCCCACCCGAGTTTCGATCCGGAAGAGGACATCGCAGCCCCTTACATCGCCCGCGGCGTCCGTCCGCCGGTCGCGATCCTGCGCGAACAGGGGGTGAACGGCCAGGTGGAGATGGCGGCAGCTTTCGACCGCGCCGGCTTCCGTGCCGTGGACGTGACCATGAGCGACATCATTGACGGCCGGGTGCGGCTCGCCGACTTCCGGGGCTTCGCGGCCTGCGGCGGATTCTCCTATGGCGATGTGCTCGGAGCCGGGGAAGGCTGGGCGAAATCGATCCTGTTCAATGCCCGTGCGCGTGACGAGTTCAGCGCATTCTTTGCCCGTCCCGACAGCTTCGCGCTGGGCGTGTGCAACGGCTGCCAGATGATGTCCGGCCTGCGCGAGCTGATTCCCGGAGCCGGGCGCTGGCCGCGCTTTGTCCGCAACACCTCCGAGCAGTTCGAGGCGCGCGTGTGCATGGTGCAGATCCCGCAGAATCCCTCGATCTTCTTCCGCGGCATGGTCGGATCATTCCTTCCGGTCGTGGTGGCACATGGCGAGGGCCGGGCGGAGTTTCGGGATGCCGCCGACCTCGATGGTGTGCTGGGCGCCAGCCAGATCGCGCTGCGCTTCATGGATAACCGCGGCGCCCCGGCCGAGACGTACCCGGCCAATCCGAACGGCTCGCCCCGGGGCATTACGGGTCTGACTACGCCCGATGGCCGCTTCACCGTTCTCATGCCCCATCCCGAGCGCGTGGTGCGCGCAGTATCCAATTCCTGGCGTCCGGATCACTGGCAGGACGACGGCCCCTGGATGCGGATGTTCCGCAATGCGCGGGCGTGGGTAGACTGAGACGCCGCCACGCGCTTCGCGATGTCCGGCGGTGGACGGCGCAGCCTCTCCGGACTCCGGTTGTCTCAGTCGGGTCCCACGGGTATCATCGCCCGGGACATCGGGGCCAGAAAACGCAGGGCCGGGCCGGCAGCAGGCGGCCGGCGAGCCCGGGGACGCCGCGTCTTGCGCCCGGCATGGTGGGTTGGCAGATGGAAGACGGTCTATCCGATCGAAGGAGCTTTCGATGACCGATTTGAATTCTCAGACCTCACGAGACCTGCTTGCGCGGCGCGTGCGCCTGCTGCGGGCAGCGCGCGGCTGGTCGCAAGAAGTACTGGCCGAACTAAGCGGCGTGCACCGCAATTATATCGGCCACGTCGAGCGGGCGGAGATCAACGCCGGTCTCGACAACATCGAGAAGATCGCCCAGGCATTCGACATGCCGGTACACGCCTTACTCGACTTCCACGATCTCAGCGAGTTTGTCGGCCTTCTGAAGATCGAAGACGGCACGGGTCCTTATCTGCCGGCTTTCGCCTGAGCGGTCCGCAGTACCGCCCGTCCACGGTACCGCCGGCGGGCCTCAATCCGTGCCGCCTGCCTGGGCCTTCTTCGACTCGATCTGGCTGCGTACCGTATCCATGTCGAGCGCCTTGGCTTTGCCAATCAGGTCTTCCAGCGCGTTGGCTGGCAGGGAACCCGCCTGCGAAAAGATGATGATCTGGTCGCGGAATATCATCAGCGTCGGAATGGACCGGATCTGGAATGCGGCGGCAAGTTCCTGCTGCTCCTCGGTGTTGATCTTTGCGAACACGACATCCGGGTGCTGCTCGGACGCCTGCTCGAACACCGGCGCGAAGGACCGGCATGGTCCGCACCATGGGGCCCAGAAATCCAGCATGACCATGCCGTTGTTGTTGATGGTGTCGTTGAAGTTCTCGTTGGTGATTGTCACGATACTCACAGGGCTGACTCCTCTTGCTTTGACGGTTTCAGACAGTCGGAAAAGACGGGGCAGGCTGGGTGCTTGCAGTCACGGATGATTAGAATAGAAGAGCATTCTAATCGAATAGCGGCCCCGATGCATATGCGGGGCAGTGACGGCTTTCGGTCGCCGGCGGCCGCGGGAACCGGGCTTGGTGTCCTGATCCTGTCGTTTCCGGTCCCGGTCCCGGGACCGGAGGGTCCGTCCGCAGGGACGATTGACGCCCATCGATTCAGGCACTTGCCGCGCCCCCCGATGGAAATCCCCGGCCACAGGCCGGCGCAGTGGCACAGGAAATGCAGGTTCTCCCGGAAAAATTCCATACGTCCTGCGACGACACAGGGGGGATCGCGGCATGGTGCCCGGACCGCGAAACGCGCAACGGTGGGTCATGGCGGCGGTGGCTGCGGCCGGGCTTGGACTGGTTCCAGCGGCGCACGCGCAGTGGTATGTCTACCAGAGACCGGACGGTTCCCGGCTGCTCTCGGACCATCTCCTGGGTCGTCGCAGCTACCAGCTCATCCGGGAGAGCAGTTCGATCCGCGGTCTGGGTGCGCTGCTGGCGCAGCGCGGGGTTGCAGCTGCGCCAGCAAGTCCTCGTCCCTACGATCGGCTGATCCGGCGCGACGCCGCCGCCGCGCATCTGAGCGTGGCGCTGGTCAAGGCGGTCGTGCACGCCGAATCTGGTTTTGATCCCGATGCGGTCTCGCCCAAGGGCGCTTCCGGCCTGATGCAGCTCATGCCCGCCACCGCTGCGCACTTTGGTGTGCGCGACGTCTTTGATCCGAAACAGAATGTGCGTGCCGGAGTCCACTATCTCAGGGATCTGCTGGTAGAGTTCAATGGCAACCACCGATTGGCGCTCGCGGCGTACAACGCCGGTCCGGGCGCGGTTCTGCGCTACGGAGGCGTGCCGCCCTTCAGGGAAACCCAAACCTACGTGCGTCGGGTGATGCGTTATCGCAGCCGCTACGCCGGTAGCGGTCAGGACACCCGCTGACCGCCTCCTCGCAGGCGGGATGCCGCAAGCTGCCAGGAGGATCGCGCGATAGCTGCCTGGCCCCGCGGTCCGGGCGCAGGCTTCTGCCGTCCGGCCCGCCCTGCCCATAAGCCAGGATCGGTGTTTCCAGGCGTTCCGGCGCGCGACGCCCGCGGCGGTGTCCGGCGCTCAGGCGAGCAGTACCGCCACGATGCCCGTGATAAAGATCCCGTCGAAGGTTCCGGCGCCGCCGATTGAAGCGATCGGGGCGCCCATGCGCCGAATGTCGCGCAGCCTGAGCAGGTCGGCGCCGATCAGGACTCCGAGCGTGCCGCAGATGTATGCGAGCGGAGCGGCCTCGGTGGGATTCATGATCAGGGCGACCAGCGCCGCGCAGACCGGCGCCACGAAGACCGGCATGCCGATTCCAACCCCGCGTATCGGCCGGCTCAACCGGTGACTGATTGCGGCGACAATCGCGATCGATAGCAACACCTGCCATACCGGCAACCGATGGTGGAAGAACAGGTACAGCGAGAACCAGGTCGGTACCAGGCCGCCCCCGACGTTCACGGCAATGAGCGTCCTGCCGTGATAGTCACGGATCACCTGGCGCAGCAGGCCGCGCAAGGGTGGTGGCAGCGCCGCGTCCGGCGGCGCCTCGGTTTTCAGCGAGAACAGCGGCAGGTTGAGGGCGCTGCCGAACAGTGAGGTGCACAGCAGCAGGACGGCCGAACCCGGAGACAGGCCGAGCTTGCCGAATGCGATCGACAGCACTCCCAGCTGCACCAGGGCGACCAGGAGACCCACGGCGAGGAGGAACAGGATGAGCTGAATGGGGGAGTACGGGGATCGCACCGGCTGTCTATTCCCGCGCGGAAGGCCCGCGCACTGTTGGGGCTGGGTATGGGCTATTGTGTTCCAGGCCCTCGGCCGGGTCCATGTGGAGGCCGGCCGGCGCCGGTACCCCGGGTGTCGCTGTTCCCGTGGACGGGCGATTTCCACCCCTGTTGCAGTTGCTTGCAACCAGATGCCGGTTTGCGTAGTATTCCCGACCGGCCCCGGTGGTGGTTTGGCCGGGAGGGCGTTGAAGCAGCTGTACTCAAGACCGGTTGTCGTCCCATGCTTTGCAGTGAGCTGGCAGTGCCACCTTTCTTAGTCTCTTCTTCAGCCCCATTCATCCGGGATTTCCCCGTTCATGTTCCGAGGAACGCGAGGTAATTATGCAAAGCGGTACCGTAAAGTGGTTCAACGACGCGAAGGGTTTTGGCTTTATCACCCCGAAAGATGGCAGCGCGGATGTGTTCGTGCATTTCTCCGTTGTCCAAGGGGATGGATTCAAGAGCCTTGCCGAGGGCCAGCAGGTGGAGTTTGAATCCACCAAGGGTCCGAAAGGCATGCAGGCTACCAAGGTCGTGCCACGCTGAGGCCGGCCTGTCCGGACTGCGTCCGGACTTTCTGACCGAACCGACCAGACAGTACTGCAGAACCCCGCCCCGGCGGGGTTCTGCATATCCAGACGTGCCGCGCGGGACCGGAAAATCTTCCGGATCCGCTGGCCTTGGCTGCGCGCGCCCGACCCGCGGCTGCCGAAGCCCGGTTTCCGGCAACCTGCCGAAAATACAGGTTGTTGTGCCGCGCCGATCCCAACCCATGGATGGCAGATGCACGCAGGTGACCACGGGATATCCCATTTCCCGCAGGTTTTTTGCATAATGCCCACCCCCGCCGGGTTTGTGGCCCGCCGGGCTCATCCTGATTCGGGGCAATGTCTGATACAAACGGGCCTGAAAATTCAATTCCGGCATCACCAGCGGTAGGCGAAGACGCCTCGCCCGTGATGCGGGTGCTGCATTTTCTGCGGATGCTGGTGCTGGGACCGCCCCGCGATCCGCTGTCGCCCCAGACCCGCCAGCACATCACCCTGGTCGCCTTCCTCGCCTGGGTGGGCCTGGGCGCCGACGGACTGTCCTCCTCCTGCTACGGTCCGGAGGAATCCTTCCGGGCCCTGTTGCCGCACACCGACCCCGCAATCTTCCTCGCCGTTGCCACGGCACTCACCGTCTTCATCATCGCCACCGCCTACAACCAGGTGATCGAGCTCTTTCCGAGCGGCGGGGGCGGCTACAAGGTGGCGACCCGTCTGCTCGGGCGGCATGTGGGCCTGGTCTCGGGAAGCGCCCTGGTGGTCGACTACATGCTGACGATCGCCATCTCGATCGCGGCTGGCGTGGATGCCCTGTTCAGTTTTCTGCCGCGCGCCTGGGACGCCTACGGCCTGGAAACAAAGATCCTGCTGTTGGTCGTGCTCCTGGTGCTGAATCTGCGTGGCGTAAAGGAGTCGATCCGGGTGCTGCTGCCCCTGTTTCTGGGCTTCGTGTTCACCCACGTGTTCCTGATCCTGTACGGAGTGGGGCGGCACGCGCAGGACCTCTCCGGAGTGCTGCGTAACAGCATCGGGCAATTCAGCACCATGACGCACGACCTGGGTTGGGTCGGGGCGGTGGCAGTGATCATGCGGGCCTATGCCCTGGGCGGCGGTACCTATACCGGTATCGAGGCGGTCTCCAACAGCGTCAATGTGCTGAAGGAGCCGCGGGTACACACCGGCAAGTGGACCATGTTCTACATGGCGCTGTCGCTGTCGTTTACCGCAGGCGGCATCATTTTTCTGTATCTGCTGTGGAACGTGCGGCCGGTGGCGGGAGAGACCCTCAATGCGGTGGTGTTCTCCGCGATCCTGTCAGGCTGGCGCTTTGGCGGGGTGAACGCGGGCCACATCGTGATGGTCGTTACCATGTTGCTCGAGGCGGCGCTGCTGTTCGTGGCCGCGAACACCGGCTATCTGGGCGGTCCGGCGGTGCTTGCGAACATGGCTGTGGACCACTGGCTGCCGCACCGCTTCTCGCAGCTCTCGGACCGGCTGGTGACGAAGAACGGCATCCTCCTCATGGGCCTGGCCGCGCTCATCATCCTGCTGGCGACCGCCGGCCGGGTCGAATTGCTGGTCGTGCTGTACAGCATCAACGTGTTCCTCACCTTCACCCTCACGCTGCTCGGACTATGTGTCTATTGGTGGCGGCACCGCGGCACCGAGCCGGGATGGCGCTGGCGCCTGCCGCTGTCGCTGCTCGGACTGGTGGTGACCGCGAGCATCCTGGTGGTTACGCTCATGGAGAAATTCGATCAGGGCGGCTGGGTTACAAGCCTGGTGACCGGGTCCTTGATCGGCCTGTGCGTGCTCGTGAGCCGGCACTACGACATGGTGCACCACCAGCTCGAGTCGCTGGATGAGGTGCTGACCTTGCTGCCGGCACCAGCCGGTCCGATCACCGCGCCGCAGCTTACGGAAGGCGAGCCGGCCGCGGTCTTTTTCGTTTCGAGCTACCGCGGAATCGGCATTCACACGCTGCTCAACTCGCAACGTCTGTTTCCGGGCCGATTCAAGAACTTCGTGTTCCTTACGGTGGGCGAGGTGGACACCGCCGGATTCAAGGAGGACGAGACCATCGAGCGTCTGCGGCAGAATGCCGACGAGCAGATCGACAACTACGTGAATTTCTGCCGTGCGCACGGCCTGGCCGCGACCGGTTACGTCGGATTCGGCACGGATCCGGTGGAGGTTGCCCTGCAGCTGGCCGACCGGACCCTGGAGCGTTTTCCGGGCAGCGTGTTCTTCGCCGGCACGCTGGTATTCCGCCGCGAGAACTGGCTTACACGCCTGCTGCACAATTACACGGCGCTGGCGATCCAGCGCAAGCTTCACCTGCGCGGCGTGCCGCTCGTGATCATGCCCATGCTGGTGGAAGGACGCTCGCCGGGAAGCGCCGCGGCGCGGGCCCACGATGTGACTGATCCTGCCTCCGCGTCGCCCGGACCGCATCCGGAGCAGCGCCGAGCGCCATGAAGATCCTGCTGCTGTCCGATGATCTGATGAGCCGCGTGCGCATCGAGTCGCGCTGGAAATCAGCGGGCGCGCAGCTGCTCAGGGACGGCTCGGCGGACGATCCCGATTTGGTCGTGGTGGATCTTGGTTCCAGGGATGCGCTCGAGCGCATCCGGCACCTGCGCGACACGCATCCCACTGCAGAGATTCTCGCTTTCGGTCCGCATGTGGACGCCGACATCTTTCGCCAGGCGCGGGCCGCCGGCGCGACGCAGCTCGTCGCGCGCGGCAAGGTCGTGGAAAAGGTGCTGGCGCAGATAGCCGCCCGCGCATAGCGCTCTCGCCGCCGCCCGGCGGCTAGCGCATGTTCCCGGTATGACCGAGCGAGTAGCGGCCCGGCTGCGGCCACACCGTCAGCCCGTGCGGTTCCCGGCCCACCGGAATGCTCCGGACATGGCCGGTGGTCGTGTTGAACCGGTAGACGACGTTGTCAAACCGGCCGGATAGCCAGAGATATCGGCCGTCCGCGCTCACGTTTCCCATGTCCGGGCTGCCGCCGCCTGGAATCGGCCAGTTGGCCACGACCTTGCGCGTGGCGAAATCGATGACCGATATGCTGCCCGGGCCGTGGGCCGGAGCCGGAATGGTATTCGAGCCACGGTTGGCTACGTACAGATCCTTGCCGTTGCGGCTGGGATAGAGCCCATGCGCTCCGACGCCGGTGGGAATGAAGCCGACCTCTCGGAAGGCGTTGCCGTCGACGATGAACACGCCGTTGGCCACGAGGTCGGCGACATAGAATACGCTGCCGTCGGGCGCGATGCGGATGTCCTGCGGCCGGCTGTGGCGCGCCAGTCGCAGATAGCCGACGACCTTGCGGTGCACGAGGTCCACCTTCGCCAGGCTGCCGTCGAATTCGCAGGTGAAGATCGCGTAGCGGCCGTCGATCGAGAATTCGCCGTGATCGATGCCGTTGCATCCCGGAGTGGGTATGGAATACTGCAGCGCCATGGTGTGGGGGTTGCGGAAATCCAGGCGCTTGCGCGCTTCGGCCACGACGATCGCCGAGCGGCCATCCGGCGTGAAGTACATGTTGTACGGGTCATCAACCGGAATGGCGCGGCCCGGCTTGGCGGTCCGGGGATTGATCGGCGTGAGGCTGCCGTCGGTGCGTCCTTCGGCGTTGTTCGTCACCCACAGTGTCTTGAGGTCCCACGATGGAACGATATGCTGCGGGTTGATGCCGACCTTGAAACGATCGACCACCTTGAGCGTGGCCGGATCGATCACGTAGACGTCGTCCGACGAGACATCCGGGACGTAGACGCGCGGCAGTGCACCCGCGACGGCGGGACTGAGGTCTCCCGCCGCGGTCTCGCTGTACAGGTTGCGCGGATCGACCACCGGCGGCATCCCCGGCACGGTATGGATCGCCGGCAGCGGGGCAGGGCTGGCACCGGCCGCCCACCCCCACAACCCCAGAATCAGCGCCCGGCACAGGGTCCGGACGACGTTGCCACCATCTGTGCGCTTGCACATGCTTAATGTTCCTCTGTCAGTCTCGAATTAATTGGGCGGCCAGTGCCGGGTCGTGCGCGCCGGACGGTGTCGCGCCGAATTGCCGCCACCGTCCGCGATACTATTTCCGCCACGCCCAGCTGTCCCAGCGCCGCGCTGGAGCGGCGCGGATCTCCGTAGACGCCTTCCGCCGGACCGGGTTCCGGTCCCGAGCGCAGCGCCCGCAGCCGCACCAGACGGGGGTCGAGCGCCAGGGTCAGCGAGGTGTCCGCGAGTCCGGCGTGGGTTCCGATCTGCCGGTCGCTGTAGCCCAGTCGCCGCAGGGTCCGTACATATTCGGTCTGGGTGACACGATAATAGGTCCGCAGGGCATGCGCGCGCACCGTGGTCCGTGCCCACCTGCGATTCAGCCGGTCGGCCACTATAGTCTCGTATTGTTGGTAGCCGCCGTGATCCCCCAGGAAGACGATGTCCTGGAACCCCGCATGCTTGAAACTGCGGGCCGCGTACTCGAGCGTCTGTTCGAAAGCGCCGACCGGGATGGTGATCGTGCCCGGGAATCCCATATGTCCCGTGGGCGGATGGATATGGCCCTCCGGAACGTACGCCAGGACCGGCGCGACCAGCGCATTGCCCAGGCGCAATGCGATGCGTTCCGACAGCAGGCGTGCACGCAGGTTGTGCTTGCCGAGCGCCATGTCGGGTCCGTTCTGTTCGGTCCCGCCGATGGGGATAAGGATGGTGGTTTTCCCGGCCCGGATGTCCTGCCGCAATTCGGTCCAGGTAAGGTTCTGGAGGAACACCGAGTCCCGTCCCTGCGCCAGGGCAGGCCCCGCTGCGGCCAGAACCCCGCAAAGCAAAAGCAGGCAAAGCCGGGACACAGCGCTCAGCGGTGGTTGCATTGCCCAATCATAAGATATTCCGGGCAGGTCCGCCAAGCGTGGCCGAGGTCTGGTAAGGGTTCATTCCGGACTTTTCTGTTTGTACGGTCCGCGCATTCTTCGGATGTTCTTCCGGAATTAATCGGACCACGTCAATGATATCTCAAACGTGGTCGGTAATTCCCGCTGCCATGGCCGGGGTTACGCGCGGCGTTTTGTGGATTTTGCAGAAGTTATAGAACCTGCAATACAGGCTGATTGCGTGCGTGTGGTTTTCCAGCTTCTTGCTGAACGCATGAGTAAGCCTGGTAAAGCGGCGCAAATGCCTGCGCATGGTTAGATTCCGGCGCGCTCCATAACTGCTAGCAATGCCATTCAGGTTGGGGTTGCCCGTAATCGTGTGCTTCCCAATTCCGGCGCATTCTGCGGGGTTGTAGCGGCGGCTGCCCGGACAGCCCGGTCTGCCCGCCCAGTCGCCCCCTCCGCAATTCACCGCCGCCCAGGCGGCCGGGTCCAACCCTGCGAATCCGCGAAGTCAGCCTAGCGGCCGACCGCATCAGAGACGATCTTCGCGAAGATCGGGTCGAGTTCAGCGGCCATGGCATCGAGTTTGGGGCTGCCATACGGCGCGAAAACAGCGCTCGGCCGGCGGTAGGTCACGCTCGCTGTGCCGTCGGGTTCTTCGGTTACATACAGGCGTAGCGGCGCCTCGATGCCAGCCGGGATGCTCGCGGCGAGCATACGCACGGCGTAGTCGTTGCGGAACACCATCAGGACTTCGTTGCCGGGGATCCTTATTCCCCGCGCCGCGGCGCCGCGACTGGCGCTTGCGCGGGCGACCAGCACCATGTGGTTTGCGGTGATGGACTGTGTGAGCCGTTGTACCAGCGTACGGAAACCATAGCGGCTGTGAACGGTAATGGTCCCCGGAAGCGGGGAACGGTTTGCCGCTTGCACCGGGGCCAGCATGAACAAGGAAAACGCGAGCAGCAGCGCGCGAGTGCCGGTAGAAAACGACGTTGCTTTCATTTAGAAACCATCCTCAATAGAAGTTGAATCGAGAAGATAACCGAGAACTGGTGCGATCCGCAGTTCCGTGCCCTGCATGCTGTGCATGCTGTCCATGCGTGCCATGTATCTTGTCGGTGCCTGGCCGCCAACGTTCCGCTGAAAATTGATCTCCTTCCCGCAATTGCGGATGTGTGAAGTGCCGGAAGCGCGGGGCGCAGATGCCTCGCGTCCGATAGATTAGTCGACGCAATTGGCGGTTCCTTACACCGGAAACTGGGTGACCAGGCCTGGTCGTACTCTGAGTAGGTCAGGGGACTCAGCAGCGTCCGTCAAGGACCTGTTTCGGCGCCGGGCTGCCGCGGCGCTTCAGGAATTCTTAAGGTACGGAGACTATATTTTAGTTATCCATCGACGTAGCAGAAGCGCGGATGCTGGGACGATGCCGCCGGCAGGGTCCGGCCTCGCAGTGAACAAACACCGGCGCCCTGTCTCTAACCCCCCAGTCGCGGGAGGGCGTTGCGGCGCAAGCCCGGGGCGGGACGTGCGACGCTATCGGTTCTGCCCTGCAGTGGCCCGTGTGCCTGACAACCCAAATTCGGTGGCCGGTTGCCGCCGATCCAGCGTGGTGGAAATCCACAGCACCCGGCGGATCTGCCGCCGCGTAACCGGCAGCCGTCGGATGCGCCGCGCGGCACCGGATCCCGAGGTCGGGTTCTTCGCGGTTGACTATTATTCGGTTTATGCGGAAATCATCAGTCCCTGCGAAGCGTCGTGGACGTGTGCCCGGGAATTGCCCCGCGCAGCCGGTCCGGGCGCCGTACTGCCTGCGGCCCGGTGTCGTCTTCGCCGCGCTGGCGAAGACGGGCAGGACGCGGATTGCCCGAAACGGGGGTGCGGGCCGATCGGCGGCCCGGATGCGGGTCCTGGTCAGGCGGGTAATTTAATGCGAACGGATTTCGTGCTGCGCACTGATCCGTCAAGTTCGTGTAAAGGCATATCGCGATTCACGAATGGGAAATTTCAGTCTTTAAGGTTGCCTATCATGAGGTCAAGCCGACTTTTTCGCGCAGGCGCAATCGGGCTCGCCCTTTTGCTGGGCGGCTGCGCCACCTATCAGGCGTTGCCGCTGGCGAAAAGCGCAAATCTCAAGGCGAGCCTTGAGCAGCTTGATCTCACGGTGCCGTCCGGGGGGCCGAATAAGGGCCCGACGAAGATCGATCCGGGAAAGCCGCTCTCAGCTGATGAAGTCGGACTGATCGCGGTGCTCAACAGCCCGTCTCTCGCCGCTCAGTCGGGGCAACTCAGCGCAGCCCGGGCAGGCCTGCTCGCCGCGACGATTCTGCCCAATCCCTCGCTCAGCGTTGATTACGAGTTTTATCTGGGCGGTCCGGGAACCAGCAACTCGCTAGCCGCCTCCGTCTCGCAGGATGTCCGGTCGATCGTCACGTACAGTCCCCGCGTCCAGGCTGCCAAAGCCCGGCTTGGGCAGGTCAAGGCGAACCTGCTGTGGCAGGACTGGTTGGTCGCGCAGCGGGCGCGTCTGCTTGCCGTGGATATTTATGCCGATGAGCGCCGGCTGAAAATCCGCGGTAAAGAGCTCAGCCTTCTGGATGGCGAGGTAAACCAGGTGCGTGCGGCCATAGCGGCCGGCAACCTCACGCTGTCGGCCGAGGCGCCGCTGCTGGCCGCCAAGGCCCGTGCCGAAACCGCCATCGCTACCATCCGGATGACGCTTATAACGGACTGGCAGAATCTCGACGCGCTGATCGGCCTTGATCCGTCGGCGCATTTTGCGATCGCCGCGCCGGCTCCGGTCAGTTTGCCGGATAACGTCAATTCCCTGATCGAGACGCTGCCCAAGCGCCGGCCGGATCTCGTGGCGCTACGGCTCGGGTACCAAGCGTCGGATCAGGATGTGCGTGAAGCAATTTTGGGACAGTTCCCCGCCTTCGCCATCGGGCCGGCCGGAGGCTGGGATACGTCGCGCGTCTACTCGATGGGGCCAATCATCACCATGAGTCTGCCCATCTTTAACCGCAACCAAGCGGAAATAGCCTCGGCCCGGGCGACCCGCGCCCAGCTCCATGCCGATTATCAGGCGCGGCTTGACGACGCAGTGGGTACCAGCAAAGCCATTATCGCACGCATACGGACGATCCAGTCCGACCTCAGAGAAGCGCGGTCTGCTGCGGGGGAAGCGGGCTCGCTCGCAGCCTCTGCGCTGCAGGCCTTTGAGGAAGGAAACCTCGACGAGCGCGCTCTGACGGACTATCAGACAACGGCGCTCGAGCGCCGGCTGGACGTGCTCAACTACCAGCGGGCGCTCGACGAGACTACCCTGGCCCTCTCGATCGAACTTGGCACCGGCTTTCCCGAAACGATGCTCGTCTCTTCCGACAAAGTGAAACAGCCATGAAGAAGCTTTCCCTTATCGCCCTTGTGGCGGTGTGCGCGACCATCGTGGGCCCGAGAACCGTCCTTGCGGACGGTGGCAGCGCTGTCAGTGTGGCGGTAAACCTGATCCCCCTGCGCACGGGGAGCCTCCCCACGTCCGTCACCACCTACGGGAGGGTGGTGCCGTCCCGGAAGGCGCGGGAAACTCTTTCCGTGCCGGTTGCCACCCGGGTAAGCAACATCGAGGTTCAGGATGGCGAGAGGGTTACCAAAGGCGCACCCCTCCTGACGCTGGTCCCAAGCCCGGGGACGCGCTCAAGCTACAGGCAGGCCAAGCTGGCGCTCAAAGTTGCCCGGCAGCTCCTGGCACGGAGTCGTCAGCTGGCCGCCGCCCATCTTGAAACGTCAGCCCAGCTGGCGCGGGACGAAAAGACGGAGGCGGATGCAGAGACGACCCTGGAGACGCTGCAGGAGGAGGGTGCGAACGGTCCAAATACACTGAAGGCGCCGTTTGACGCCGTCGTCATGAGCATTGGCGCGATTTCCGGGTCGTTCGTTGCGCAGGGTGCGCCAGTAATCGAACTTGCCCGCCCAACTGATCTGGTATTCAAGACCGGCGTGGTGCCTGCGGAAGCCGCGGCGATCAAAAATGGCGACGAAGCTGTCATTACTCCGTTCAGCGGCAGCGGGGTCTTTCATGGCAAGGTGGTCCTGTGCGGGTCCGTAGTGTCGACGGCAAACGGCCTCGTCCCCATCGAGATCTCGCTGCCGGACGGCCCGTTGCTCACGGGACAGACGGGCAAAGTCGTGATCGATACCGGGGTAAGACAGGGGTATGTCGTCCCGCACGAGGCTATCTTGCTCGACACGAGTGGACAGACCTACATCGTGCAGTCGATTCATGGCGTCGCCCGGCTTGTCCCGGTTACCGTAATCACTTCGCAAGGTCACCAGGACCTGGTCGAAGGCGAGCTCGTTGCCGGGGCCCCCGTGGTCGGCACCGGCAACTATGAGCTCGAGAACGGGACGAAGATACGGGCCGCGGGAGAAAGTGCCGGCACGCGCCGGCCCGGCAATGCATCGATCGGGAAGGGCGCGCAATGAACTTCGTCGAAATGGTGGAGCGCCACTGGCGCTCTCTCCTGTTTACCGCATTTGCAGCGACCCTCGCGGGAGCGGTGGCGGCGATCAATCTCCCGATCCAGCTGTTCCCGACCGTCAGCTTCCCGCGGATCCGCATCGAGGTCGACAGCGGCAAGATGCCGGCCAAAACCATGCTGATCAAGGTGACGGAGCCGCTGGAGAAGGTAGCGCGTGCCGTGCCAGGCGCGGTCAACGTCGAATCGACCACCACCCGCGGATCGGCCCAGATCTACGTCGATTTCCCGTGGGGCCACAACATGACGAATGCGCTCCTGCGAGTCGAGACGGCGTTCGCGCAGAAATTGCCGGATCTGCCCGCGGGGACGGCCTACCACGCGCTCCAGATGGCGCCCAACGCGCTCATGCCGTTCGTCTCCTTTGCGTTGATCTCCAACACGGTGCCGCCTGCCGAGCTGCAAACCATTGCCAAGTACCAGATCGCACCGCTACTGACCGGAATCCCGGGCATCAGGAAAGTCAGTACGCTCGGCGGACAAACCAATGAGGTCGAGGTATACGTCAGCCCCGAGCAACTCCAGACGTATGGGCTGACGCCGAGCGACGTTGCCAAAGCCATATCGGGGTCGAACTCGTTGTCTGCCGTAGGTCGGCTCGAAGACAACGACCTGCTTTACCTGGTGCTGGCGAACAACCCGTTCAGATCCATCCGATCGGTCCGCAACGTCACCCTGCGCACGAAGCATGGCGACATCGTGCGCCTGGGCGACATCGCCAGGGTGGAGATGGGATCGATTCCGCAGTGGCTGCTGGTGGACAACGATGGACAGCCGTCGGTCAACATCAACGTTTTCCAGCAGGACAACGCGGACTCGCTGAAGCTGAAGAAAGAGGTCATCGCGAAGCTCGATGCCTTCATGAAGAAGGAGCCAAAGGGGATCATCGTCCACAAGTGGTACGACCAGACTGATCTCGTCAGCTCATCGATCGGCGCCATGGAAGAGGCGATCGTCATCGGCCTCGTCTTTGCCGCGTGCGTGGTGCTCGGATTCCTGCGCAACTGGCGGGCGGCGTTGGTGGCGATGATCACCGTGCCGATGTCGGTGCTGACCACCTGTGTGCTGCTGATCGCATTCGGGATGACGTTCAATATCATGACGCTCGGCGGCATTGCCGCCGCAATTGGTCTGCTGATCGACGACGCTATCGTCATGGTTGAACATATTTCGCGCCGTGCCGGCGTGCCTGGAACGGATCAGCCGCACCGGGCCGTGTTCGGTGCGGCGCGGGAGTTTCTGGCGCCCCTGACCGGGTCCAGCGTGGCCACCATCATCATGTTCATCCCGCTGGCGTTTCTCTCCGGGCTGACAGGGGCGTTCTTCAAGTTCCTGTCGATCACGATGGCGTCATCTCTGATCATCTCCTTCGCCTTCACGGTCCTCCTGGTGCCGGTGATGGCCCGCGGTCTCATCGACTTCAAGAAGTGGCACGATCCGTCCCACAACAAGGATAACTGGATGCGCCGTCTCCATGTGCGCCTGCTGGGCCGGCTCTTCGCAAGGCCGTGGCTGGCTATCGCCATCCTCGGCGTTGTCGCCGGTGTTGGTTATGTTGGCCAACGGCACGTCGGCTCAGCATTCCTTCCGAAGATGGACGAGGGCGGCTTCGTGCTGGATTATCAGACCGCACCCAGCACGTCGCTGGTCGAGACCAATCGGGAACTCGAGACTGTCGAGGCAATCCTCGAGAAGGACCCATACGTGGATACCTTCTCGCGCCGTACTGGAGCCGGCCTGGGAGGCGACCTCAACCTGCCTTACCAAGGCGACTTCTTCGTCGAGCTGGTTCCGCCGTCCAGGCGGCCACCGATCTGGACCGTGATGGCCCAGATCCGGAAGAAGATCGACGCCGCAGTCCCGGGGTTGAACTACGACACCCATCAGCTCCTGAGCGACATGATCGGGGACATGGTCGGTCGGCGCCAGCCTGTGGTGATCAATCTGAGCGCGAAGAACCCGGATGTTCTGCCTGGCGTGGCCACGAAGGTCGCAGATGCGATCGCGCACGCCCCCGGCATTCAACCGTCATCGGTGAATCCGGGCACCCTTCCCACCGGCGACGCGCTCAATATCCACGTCAACGAGGCGCAGGCCGCCATGAACGACCTTACCGTGTCCGACATCAAGGATCAGGTCGCCAGGTATCTCCGGGGCGACGTCGTCACGGACTACATGGGAGTAGTTCAGCCTGTCGGAGTACGGATCTGGTCGCAGCCGCAGAATGGGCGCTTCCGGGAATACAGCCGGTTGAACCGCACGGATATCAAGAACCTCCTGATCCGGGCGCCAAACAGGCGCACCTTCCCGTTGGGGTCGGTGGCCGCGGTCAAGTTCGTGTACGGGCAACCTGCGCTCTTCCGGAGGAATCTCGCGCAGATCATTCCGGTTACGGCCGAGACCAGCGGCGAACTGGCCTTGAGTACGACCATCACGTCGGTGAAGAAGATCCTGACCAAGGTGGTTCCGCATGGGGTCTACTACACGCTGGGCGGCGCCTACAAGCAGGAGGCAAAGGCCGCGCACGGAATGATGATCGTTTTCGCCGCCGTGGTGCTGGCCGAGGTGATCCTCCTGCTGTTCCTCTACGAGAGCTGGTGGTTCCCGGTTATCATCCTGGGCACGTCCATCCTCTCTGCCGGCGCGGTATTTTTCGGCCTGTGGGTGACTGGCGTCGAGCTCAACATCACGGCGATGATGGGCATGGTGATGATTCTCGGCATTGCCGTGGAGATGTCGATTTTCCTCTTTTCCGAATTCCAGAATCTTCGGCAGACGATGCCGTCGCGGCAGGCGATCTACGAAGCAGCGCTCAACCGGTTCCGTCCGATCATCATGAGCACGCTGGCCATGATTCTGGCGCTTCTGCCGCTGGGGGCTGCGATCAGTGGCTCGGGTGATCAGATGCTGCAGCCGCTAGCGGTGGCGATCATTGCGGGCATTCTGGTGCAGCTGCCGCTGGTCGTCTTGGTTCAGCCGGTCTTGGTTGGATGGACCCTGCCGAAGGAGGAAACGCCGCCGGTGCCGGCAGCGTAAAGCCGCGGCCACGACTGGCCACCGGCTCCATCGGCCGGCACTGGAGATTGCCCTGGCTCACTGCCTCGCGGACGCGCCGGCTCGGCCTGCCGCCTGCGGGCGCCCGGCGGCCAGTACGGACAGCGGGCCGTCACCTTCCGGGAGGACGCACGGCAGTGTCCGCGGTGTTCTTCGGACCGGGGTGACGCGTATCGAGTTCACTATTTCCGTGATAAAGGCATGCCGATGATCATCGGCATCGTCACCGGGGCCGGGATTTTCTGCTTTTCGGAACACGAGAGCATCGCCGTGCACAGGCCGCGCTGATCGAGGCCGGAAAGAACCGCATGCGCCCCGTTGCCATGGCTACCGTGGCCGCCATTTCGGCCCTGCCGCCCCGTGCTGTCGCGACCGGTGAGGTCCGCAGCGAGGCGCACCGAGCACCGCCCCGGCTGCACCGTTCGTTCCGGTGCGTGGCCGCGGATGGTATGATCAGCAAGACTGAGCGCCGGCGTGGCCGGCGCCGGTACTTCGCTGTCTGGTCCCGCACTGTCTGCCCGAATCACCGGAATGGCCGCATCCCCGTGTGCCGGGCGCAATCCGTGTCGGGGTCCGGTCCGGCCTAGATGCGCGGGCCGGTGCCGCGTGGTATGCCTGAGGATCCAATCGATGCGCCTGCTGCTGGTGGAAGACGACCCCATGATCGGAGAAAGCGTCCGTCGCGGCCTCAGGCGCGATGGATTCACCGTGGATTGGGTGAACGACGCCGAGTCGGCCGAACCGGCGCTCAATTCCGGCAATTACGATCTGCTGCTGCTCGACCTCGCCTTGCCTCGCAAGTCGGGCCTGGATCTGCTGCGGGAACTGCGCTCCGGCGCAAGCCGGATCCCGGTGCTGGTGCTCACCGCGCGCGACGCGGTGGCGGACCGGGTGCGCGGGCTCGATACCGGGGCAGACGATTACCTCGTGAAGCCGTTCGACCTCGATGAATTGGGCGCGCGCGTGCGCGCGCTGCTGCGGCGCCAGTCGGGCCGCATCGAGCCAGAGATTAGTCACGGGGACCTGCGGCTGAATCCGGCCACGCACGAGGCGGTCTTCCGGGGCCGGGATCTCACGCTTTCGGCGCGCGAGTTTGCGCTTCTCGCCGCGCTCCTGGAAAAGCCGGGCGCGGTGCTGTCGCGCAGCCGGCTGGAAGAGCGGCTGTACGGCTGGGGCGAGGAGGTGGAGAGCAACACCGTGGAGGTGCATGTTCATAATCTGCGCAAGAAGCTCGGGACTCCCTTCATTCGCACCGTGCGCGGTGTCGGGTACATGGTGCCGAGGCGCCCGTGAATTCGATCCGCCGCAGGCTGCTGGTATGGATGCTGTCAGCGCTGGCGCTCGCCGGGGTTGTCGCCAGCGGATTGACCTATTTCGAAACGCGTGAGGACGTGAATGACCTGTTCGACTATCAGCTTCAACAGATGGTGCTCTCGCTCGAGCACCGACCGGGGGTCGCGCCACTCGTGAGCCGTGGCGATGCCGAAGACCGTGCCGAGGAAACGGATTTCGTCACCGAGATCTGGGACCGGCACGGAAGGCTCATCTACCAGAGTCATCCGCAGGTTGTGCTGCCGCGTTTTGTGGCGCAGGGGTACGCAATGCACCGATGGCGCGGCGGTGTCTGGCGCACCTACCAGAGCCGCTGGCACGGACTCACGATCCAGGCCGCGCAGCCGATGACCGCGCGCACGGAGATGGCGGCGGCCATGGCCGTGCGTACCCTGGTGCCGGTGCTGGTGCTGCTGCCGTTTCTCGGTGTGGTGATCTGGGTGAGCGTCGGACGCGGATTGCGCCCGCTGCGGCAGATCGGTGACGCGCTTGCCGCACGCACCCCGGCGGTGATGACGCCGCTCGGCGCGGAGCATCTGCCGACCGAGGTCGTGCCCATGGTCACGGCCGTCAATGACCTGCTCGCGCGCCTGTCCGCGGCCATGGAGACCCAGAGCCAGTTCACCGCTGATGCCGCCCACGAGCTGCGCACGCCGCTTACCGCCATCCAGCTGCAGCTGCAGCTCGTGGAGCGTGCCGATTCCGCGGAGGAGCGCGACCGGGCAATGGCGGAGCTGCGGTCCGGCATAGGCCGCGCCATCCATCTGGTGCGCCAGCTGCTCGCGCTCGCGCGCGCCGAGCCGCCGGCGGTTGCGGCGACAGCCGGAGCCGCGCCGGCCGATGAGCTCGCGCGTGCGGTGGTGTCCGACTATGCGGCCATGGCCGTCGACAAGGGGGTGGATCTCGGCATCGTGCGCCTCGAGCCGGCCAGGGTGGATGTCGACGCCGAGGGCCTGCGGGTGATGCTGGGCAATCTGGTGGACAACGCGATCCGCTATACCCCGGCCGGGGGACGCATCGATCTCAGCGTCCGTGTCGCCGGCGGGCAGGCCCTTCTGGAAGTCGAAGACAGCGGCCCCGGCATTGCCCCGGAACATCTGTCGCGGGTGTTTGACCGGTTTTACCGTGAACCCGGTACCCAGACGCCGGGAAGCGGGCTTGGTCTGGCGATCGTGAAAAACATCGTCGAGCGCCACGGCGGGCGCATCGAACTCGCTGCCGGACGCAGCGGCCAGGGACTGCGCGCGACGGTGCGGCTTGCGCTGGCCTCGCGAGACGGGGTCCGGGCCGGCTGAGCCTGCGGTGCAGCGGGATCTGTTGTGGTAAACCATTCTTTGTGCCGGCCGCCGCTAAATCGCCGCTGCTTGACCCATGTCAATGTGAATTCTCCGTGGCGGCCTACCTTTTAAGGCAGGTGATGCCGTTCCATGTTCAGCGGCCGCGTCCGGGCAAGCGGCAGGGACATGAACGGTGGCGATAACAGACAGGAGGAACGGCCATGGCGATTATGACATTGCTCATCATGCTGGGGATGCTGGCGACCCTGGCAACCCTGGCAACCGGAATCACGTCGATGGGACATGGCGGTGTCTTTGACCGCAAGCACGAGGTTCAGCTGATGAGCACGCGGGTCGCGTTACAGGCGATAACGGTGCTGCTGGTGCTGTTGACCCTCTACATCGCGGCGCACTGAAGGAGCGTCCTCGGGAAGGCCGTTTCCCGGGGTGGGGGAGGTCTGGCCGGCCTGCGGAAACCGGGGATCGGGGGAGGGCGTTTGCTGTTCCGGTGCCGGCAACCGGGCCGCATCGTCCCGTGGCGAACTTGTGCGCGTATGCGGTGTCACGCTTATGCCGCGTCTCGCAGTGCCTGGCAATCCGGGCGGACTGTGCTGTAATGATGTGGCCCCCGGGGCAGACTGGTCTGCCGGCGACGTGGCTCATGTTTTCGGGAAATCTCAATGGCGCCCGCTCCCGATGGCTCCAAGCCGGGTGCCGTGCTGCGGCGGTCTGCCGCAATATGCGCTCTTGCACTGCCAATTTTTTTAGGAATACTGCGGCATCCGTGCGGCCGATATCCGCAGACGCGGACGGAGTTCTTTCGAGGGCGGCCAAGGCGCGTATGGTTCCTGATATTGTTCCCGCTCCTACCGTAGGGACATTGACCCCGGCCGGACTGGCCCTGAATGTCCTGTGACAGACCCGTCCGGATGGCCCGTGGCCGGGCCATCCGCCGATGGCGGTTGTCCGGCATCGATCTTGCATAACCACCTTCGGGAGGCCTGCAGGTACTTGACGTTGGTTTAGCAAAAGGCTCGGATATACAGGAAAACATGGCTCCAGATCGATCAATCGCGCCGGAATCCATTTCAGCGCCAGCGCCACGCGCAGCCGCTTGCGGGTGTACGCGGCCGGGTATCGTCCGGAGGACGCCGGAATGTGCGGCGCTGGCGACGCTGCTGGAATCCGCCGGCCGGTGCGCCGGAGGAGCCGATGCCTCAACGGAGCATTGCAGTCCATGACGCGTTTCACCGTTTCAGACTTACCCTATCTGCGCGCACGGCACGTCTCGGCCGAACAATGCTATCGCGATGCCGCGACCAGCGACGACGCGACCGTGGTTTTTGTGGTATTCCACGGAAATCACTATCTCGGCCTGGTTGCGGAAAGTCATGCGGCCCTGACGCCGGAAATCCCTTTTGCCGATCTCGCGGCGCTGAGGCGCATCGAGCCCCTGTCCAACACTGCCCGCCTGGACCAGGCGCTCGAGTACATCGGAAAAACCCGCGAGGAGTACATTCCGCTGGTCGATGGGGAAAGCCGGTTCCAGGGTGCGGTGTCGGGCGTGTCGCTGCTGGCCGCCCTGGTTGCCCAGATCGGGGACGTGTTGCGGCATCACGACATTGCCGCGACGGTGTTCGACAACACCAGTGACGGGATCGTGGTGACCGATGCCTCTGCCAACATCATCCTTGTGAACCGCGCCTTTACGCAGACGACCGGCTACGCGCTGGAGGATGTAGCGGGGCACCGGCCCAGCCTGCTCAGCTCGGGTCATCACGACCGGGATTTCTACCAATCGATGTGGCAGTCGCTGCAGGAGGCCGGGGCGTGGAGCGGGGAAATCTGGAACCGGCGCAAGAACGGGGAGATCTATCCGGAATGGCTGCGCATCAATGCGGTACGCGACGATACCGGAACGGTCACGAATTACGTGGGCATATTCGCGGACATCAGCAGCCAGCACCACCTCCAGCGCCAGCTCCATCAGCTGGCCTACTACGATGCCCTGACCGGTCTGCCCAATCGGCAGCTTTTCTATGACCGGATCGGGCAGGCGATCGTGCATGCCAAGCGTGACGGCATCGGGTTCGCGATCCTGTTCATCGACTTCGACCGGTTCAAGCAGATCAACGACAGTTTCGGGCACAGCTTCGGAGACAAGCTGCTGCAGGCGGTCGCCTTCCGGCTGGGGCAGGTGGTGCGGGAGTCGGATACCGTGTCCCGCCTGGGCGGTGATGAGTTTACGGTGCTTCTGACCGAAGCCAGTTCGGAGCGGGATGTCGCAGCCATCGCGTCCAAGATCGTCCAATCGAGCGAGTCTCCGCTGGATGTGGAAGGGCGCAAGGTGTTTCTCACCACGAGCATCGGGATTGCGCGCTATCCGAACGACGGAGGGGACATCGACGCGCTGCTGAAGAACGCGGACGCGGCCATGTACCGTGCCAAGCAGGAGGGCCGCAACCGGTACTGCTTCTTCACCAGCGAACTGAACGTGCAGGTCTCGGAACGCCTGGCGATGGAAAATGCCCTGCGCTCGAGTCTGCGCGGTGACGGACTGTATATGGTCTGGCAGCCGCAGGTGCGGCTCGAGGACCGGCAGATGGTCGGTCTCGAAGCCCTGGCGCGCTGGCGCCACCCCCAGCGTGGCGACGTCGATCCGACACGCTTCATACGCCTAGCCGAGGAATCCGGGCTGATGCCGGAATTCGGCACCTGGGTGTTCGAGACCGTGGCCTCCGGCGCCAAGGCTCTGGCCGGCGTGTGCCGGCACCGGCCCATGCGTCTGGGGGTCAATATCTCGGCCGCGCAGCTGTTTGACGGGGACGGGCTGACGCGGAACATCATCCAGACGCTGGAGGGTACCGGCCTCGGGCTGGAGTGTTTCGAGCTCGAACTGAGCGAGTCGACCCTGATGAGCCGAGGACAGTCCCTGGAGGCGATACTGCGGGATCTGCGCGGCCTCGGCCTGCAGATCGCGGTCGACGATTTCGGCACCGGCTATTCCAGGCTGTCCTGTCTCCAGCAACTGGCCGTGCAGCGGGTAAAGATCGACGTCGGGCTCATCGGCAACCTGGCGCAGGACGCCGTCAGCCGCAAGCTCGTCGCGGCCATCATCCAGATGGCCCACAGTCTCGACATCCGAGTCGCGGCCGAAGGGGTGGAGACCGAGGAGCAGTGCGACATCCTGCTGGAGCTCGGCTGCGACGAGGGACAGGGAAGCCTGTTCGCCAGCCCGATGGACCTCGGCGCCCTGTTCGAGCAGTTTCCGCCCTAGCTGACCCGATTCGGCCATCGGCCGGCGGGCCTCAGCGCGCCGGCGCCAGACCCCCACCCACCGCCCGCAGCGGCGCTTCGCGGTCCTCCTGCTGCTGCAGTGCCCACAGGTGCGCGTACAGGCCGTTGCGCACGATGAGCTCGCCGTGGGTGCCGCGTTCGACGATATGTCCGTGGTCCATGACCAGGATCTGGTCGGCATCCATCACCGTAGACAGGCGGTGCGCGACGACCAGCGTCGTGTGGTTGCGCGCGATCTCCTGAAGCTCCGCCTGGATTGCGCGTTCGGTCCTGGAATCGAGCGCCGAGGTGGCCTCGTCGAATATCAGGATGCGCGGATTCTTGAGCAGGGTGCGCGCGATCGCCACGCGCTGTTTCTCGCCGCCGGAGAGCTTCAGGCCACGTTCGCCGACGACCGTTTCATACCCGTCCGGCAGCGACTCGATGAAGTCGTGGATGTGCGCCGCCCGGGCGACCTGTACGATTTCCTGGCGCGTCGCTTCCGGACGGCCGTAGGCGATGTTGTAGTAGATCGTGTCGTTGAAAAGTACGGTATCCTGGGGCACGATCCCGATCGCCGCGCGTACGCTGATCTGCGTCACATCGCGGATATCCTGGTCGTCGATGAGGATCCGGCCGCTGCCGACGTCGTAGAAGCGGAACAGCAGCCGCGCCAGCGTCGACTTGCCGGCGCCGCTGGCGCCCACCACCGCGACCTTGTGGCCGGCGGGAACCTGAAAGTCGACGTCCGAGAGGATCTGGCGGCGCGCATCGTAGCCGAAATTGACATGCTCGAAGCGGATCGTGCCGTTCCTGACCTCGAGGGCGCGCGCGCCAGGCTTGTCGCGCACTTCGGGCGCCTGATCGAGCAGGCTGAACATCCGCTCCATGTCGGCCAGCGAGTGACGGATTTCGCGGTAGACGAAGCCGAGGAAGTGCAGCGGCATGTACAGCTGAACGAGAAAGGAATTGACCAGCACGAGGTCACCGATCGTCATCGTCCCCTTCGCGACCCCGTTGGCGGCCATGATCATCAGCACGGTTACGCCGGTGGCGATGATCGCTCCCTGTCCCACGTTGAGCACCGACAGCGATGTCTGGTTGCGCACCGCTGCGCCTTCCCAATGGGCGAGCGTCGTGTCGTAACGCTGTGCCTCGTAGGCCTCGTTCCCGAAATACTTCACGGTCTCGTAGTTGAGCAGGCTGTCCACGGCGCGCGTGTTGGCCTTGGAGTCCATCTCGTTCATCGTGCGCCGGAAAACCATGCGCCACTCGGTGATGGCCAGGGTATAGACAATGTAGGCGAGGAGCGTGATGAGCGTCACACCACAGAACCAGGGATTGTACTTTACCAGCAGGATCACCATCACCAGGCCCATTTCGAACAGCGTGGGCAGGATGTTGAACAGCATGAAGTTCAGCAGGAAGCGGATGCCCGCCGTGCCGCGTTCGATGTCGCGCGAAACGCCGCCGGTCTGGCGTTCCAGGTGAAAGCGCAGCGCCAGGTCGTGCAGATGTCGGAAGACCTGGAGCGCCATGCGCCGAATGGAGCGCTGCAGCGCCTTGGCGAAGATCACATCGCGCAGTTCGGCAAAGAGCGTGTTGCCCAGGCGCAGGGCGCCATAGGCCAGGAGCAGGAACAGCGGCAGCACCAGAACCGCCCGGGGGCGGTTGAGGGAGTCGATGATATGCTTAAGCAGCAACGGTACGCCCACGTTCGACAGCTTGGCCAGGATCAGGAAGATCATGGACAGCGCGATGCGGCCGCGGAATTCCCAAAGATAGGGAAAGAGGGTGCGGATCGTCTTCCAGTCGTTGCGGTTGGAAGGCGGCTTTCCGGTATGGGTGATGCGCATGATCGTGGGCACCTGGTCGAGTTTCCGATTCTACTCTCCCCCGGGGCGGCGCGGCCATCACGCGGGCCGTGACCGTGCCGAGACAAGTGCCGATCACCCATGCCACACAGGGATTTGCGGGGCGGGACCGGCGCCGGAATACCGGCGAATCGCCGGCGTGCGGATTTCGGTACCCATTCGGCGGCTTCGCGCTGGGCCGCCGGGATTTCGCAGAATGCTTGGAGTAGTGCGCGGCCCGGAGCTGCCGCAAAACCGGGCATGCCCCGGCCGCGGGCCTGGGTTGGAGGGAGCGCGGCAGACAGCAGGTGTCGCGCAATGATGCAGCGAGGCGGCATAATTGCCTGACCGGGCGGGGACGGTGCGGCCGGACCGGTTCTCCACAAGGCCGACTGCGTTGCCGGTGTGACGGAATGCATCCGGAACTGGCGGAGCGGGGTCCGCGCGGCGCGACGGCCGGCGGCGGCAATCAGGGCACACAGGTCAGGACACTGAGGGAGACAGAATGAAGATCAATCCGAAGAAGTTCCGCGTGCCGGAAGGCGCACGCGTCAAACTCGATGCGTGGCCGACGGCCATAAGGCCGGCGTACCGGTCGAAGGAACAGTACCAGGAGTACCTGGATGCGGACATCGCCAGGCTGAGCTCGCTCCAACAGCTTCTGTATGCGTCCAACCGCTATTCACTGCTGCTGATTTTCCAGGCGATGGACGCCGCCGGCAAAGACAGCGCCATCCGGCACGTGATGTCCGGCGTGAACCCCCAGGGCTGTCAGGTATTCAGTTTCAAGCATCCGAGCGCGACCGAGCTGGAGCACGACTTCATGTGGCGCACGACGCAGTGCCTGCCGGAACGCGGTCGGATCGGTATCTTCAACCGGTCCTATTACGAAGAGGTGCTGATCGTGCGCGTGCATCCGGAGATTCTCCGGGGCGAGGGTCTGCCGCCCGAGCTGACCGACGACGGGACCATCTGGCAGCGGCGCTACCGTTCGATCGTGGATCTCGAGCGGCATCTGTTCCACAATGGAACGCGGATCATCAAGTTTTTCCTGCATCTGTCCCAGGAAGAACAGCGAAAGCGCCTCCTTGAACGCATCGACAATCCTGAAAAGAACTGGAAATTCAGCCTTGCGGACGTCGAAGAACGGAAATTCTGGAAGCAGTACATGCAGGCCTATGAGAATTGCCTCGGTGCGACCAGCACCCGCCATGCCCCCTGGTACGTGGTGCCCGCGGACGACAAGGAGAACGCCCGGCTGATCATTTCCGGGATCGTCCTCGACACGCTGGACGCGCTGGAAATGAGCTATCCGCGGTTCAGTGCGCGACGAAGGCGGGAACTGCTGTCGATACGCAGGCGGCTCGCCAGATAGCGCCGCATGCCGCAATGGCGGGTGCTGGACAGGTTGTGGGGCAAGTCAGGGCTGACCGGAGGCAGGTATGACATCGATTCGCAAAGAGCAGAAAAGGGCGGCGCTGCGCCGGCGCATGGTTCTCAAGCAGGTGTCCCCCGACTTTCTCGACCCGGCGCTCGAGTGGCGGCGGCTGTTTGCCGAGATCTGGGGGACGTTCCTGCTGGTCCTGGTCGCTGCGGGGGGCGGGATTGTCGCCGCCCGCAGCGGCGGCGAGCTCAGCGGGGGAGCGGTCGCAGTCGCGCCCGGGCTCATGGTGATGGCGATCATCTACTTCATGGGCACGGTGAGCGGCGCGCATCTCAATCCGGCCGTAACCCTGGCCTTCGCCGTGCGCCGCAATTTTCCGTGGCGTCGCGTGCCGGGGTATATGCTGGCCCAGGTAATCGGCGGGATCGCGGCGGTCCTGTTCCTGCACGGCGTATTCGGAGCGGTCGGGGCCTTGGGTGCCACGGTACCCGGCAGGGGGGTGAGTGCCGGCGAGGCGCTTGCCATGGAGATCGTGCTGACCGCCGGACTGGTGAACACGATACTGGGGACCGCCTCGGGGGCGCGTAATATCGGTACCAATGGCGCCATTGCCGTGGGGGGCTATATCGCCCTCGCGGGTCTGTGGGCCGGGCCGGTCAGCGGCGCCTCGATGAACCCGGTGCGTTCCTTTGCGCCGGACCTGCTGCGCGGCGACCTGCAGACCACCTGGATCTACGTAATCGGACCGGTGGTGGGCGCCCTGATCGGGGTCGCCTTCGAGTGGATGCTCAAGGGGAAACCGACGGTTGCGGGCGCCATCGCGGCGCAGGGTTCGCTCGACCTCGAAGAACCGCGTGCGCCGGACCGATAGGCACGGCGCACGCCCTGCCCAGGCCGCGGCCTAGCGGGTCAGCCTGCGGTACTTGATGCGGTGGGGCTGGTCGGCATCGGTGCCGAGCCGGCGGTGGCGGTCCGCCTCGTAGTCCGCGTAGTTGCCCTCGAACCAGACCACCTTGCTCTCGCCTTCGAAAGCGAGCATGTGGGTCGCGATGCGGTCCAGGAACCAGCGGTCGTGGGAGATCACCACGGCGCACCCGGCGAAATCAAGCAGCGCCTCTTCCAGCGCGCGCAGGGTCTCGACGTCGAGGTCATTGGTCGGCTCGTCCAGCAGCAGCAGATTGCCCCCGCTCTTGAGCAGCTTCGCCAGATGCACGCGGTTGCGCTCCCCTCCCGACAGGTCCCGGACCAGCTTCTGCTGGTCCGGCCCCTTGAAATTGAAGCGTCCGACGTAGGCCCGCGACGGCACTTCCGCCTTTCCGAGGAGGATGTTGTCGTGACCCCCCGAAATCTCCTGCCAGACGGTCTTGCTGCCGTCGAGCGTGTCGCGCGACTGATCGACATAGGCGAGCTGTACGGTGGGTCCGATGCGGATGCTGCCAGAGTCCGGTTTTTCCTGGCCGGTGACCATGCGGAACAGGGTGGTCTTGCCGGCGCCATTGGCGCCGATGATGCCGACGATGCCCCCGGGCGGAAGGTTGAAGCTGAGGTTGTCGATGAGAAGCCGGTCGCCGAAGCTCTTGCTGACATTCTGGGCCTCGACCACCAGATCACCGAGGCGGGGTCCGGCCGGAATGAAGATTTCCTTGGTCTCGTTGCGGGCCTGTGATTCCTGGGACGCCAGCTCCTCGAACGCCGCCAGGCGCGCCTTGCTCTTGGCGTGGCGGCCCTTCGGAGCAGTGCGCACCCATTCCAGCTCGCGTTTCATCGCGCGCATCCGGGCGTTTTCCTGCTTTTCCTCGGTTTCCAGCCGCTTTTCCTTCTGCTCCAGCCAGGACGAATAGTTGCCCTGCCAGGGTATCCCGTGGCCACGGTCAAGTTCGAGTATCCATCCGGCCACATTGTCGAGAAAATACCGATCGTGCGTGACGGCGACCACCGTCCCGGTGTACTCCTTGAGGAAGCGCTCGAGCCAGGCGACCGATTCGGCATCGAGGTGGTTGGTGGGCTCGTCGAGCAGCAGCATGTCCGGCTCCGACAGAAGCAGCTGGCACAGGGCCACGCGGCGGCGCTCGCCGCCCGACAGTTTGGCCACGTCCGCGTCCCAGGGTGGCAGGCGCAGTGCATCGGCCGCGATCTCGAGCTTGCGGTCGAGCTCCCAGGCGCCGGCAGCATCGATCTGCTCCTGCAGCCCGGCCTGTTCCTCGAGGAGCTTGTTCATCTGCTCATCGCTCATGGGTTCGGCGAACTTCATGGAGATCTCGTTAAACCGGTCGAGCAAAGCCTTGGTTGCGGCGACCGCCTCCTCGATGTTGCCGCGTACGTCCTTTGCCGGGTCGAGCTGCGGCTCCTGCGACAGGTATCCCACCCGTATGTTCGACGCCGGCCTCGCTTCGCCGTTGAAGTCCCGGTCCACCCCGGCCATGATGCGCAGCAGCGTTGATTTCCCGGAGCCGTTGAGTCCGAGCACGCCGATCTTTGCCCCGGGGAAGAAGGACAGCGAAATGTCCTTCAGGATTTCCCGCTTCGGCGGCACGACCTTGCCGACGCGGTGCATCGTATAGATGTATTGCTGTGACATGATGCCCTGTATGGTTACGGATGCCCGATGTCTGGGCGCTAGAGGGTACTCTGTGCCCGGTGTCCGTGGCAAGGCCGGACCGGTGCTCAGTGATCAGGACGCATCCAGCCGGCCGTGGCCTGGTCGGAATCGATCGATTCGCCGGCGAAGTTGTAGCTGAGGTTCGTGTCCGGAAGCTGGAAATAATTGCCCTGCACGTATTCTACGCCGTAATTCCAGAGAACCGCGAGGCTGGCGGCATTTTCGACGTTCTTGACGATGACGCGACGGTTGTTTCTGCCGGCAGTGTCGAACAGATTCTTGACCACAGCCTGTCCGGCACTCTGCTCGAGCAGGGCATGCACCAGCGCATTGTCGATCTTCAGGTAATCCACCGGCTGCTGCAGTGGCGCCTCGTCGCGCCTGCGGCCGAACTCGTCGGCGGCGAAACGGCAGCCCAGCTTGCGCAGGGCTGTCATGAGCGCCGACGCTTCGCGCGGCCGGTCAGCCAGGATCGCCTCGTTGATTTCAAACACCAGCGATCCGCCTTTGACCCCTGTCTCGCGCAGGGTTTCCAGAACCAGGATCGGCAGCTCTTCGTCGGTGAGGGCCGCCTGGGACAGGTTCACGAAGAGCGTCACCTGCCGCCCCGCGGCGCGCAGGTCGCGCAAAGCGCCGATTGCGCGCTGCACCACGATGCGGTCTATGTCCCCGGAGAGGCCGGCCTGCTCGGCAGCGGGCATGAACTCCGCAGCCGTTATCAGGTCGGCATTGCCTGCTCCCATCCGCACCAGCACCTCATAGTTCTCCGAGGGGTCGCCGTGAAGATTCACGATCGGCTGGTACAGCAGCCGCAGGCCGTCGGTCCGCAGTGCGGTCTCGACGGCCTTTGCGATGCCGCTGGCGCGGTCGATCCGGTGGACCGTGGCAGACGGCCGATTTGCCGGCGCAACGTCCATGACCACCGCCGGTTCGACTGGCCGCTGCTGCAGCGTGCTGCGGGTCTGGTAGGCGAGCGCCAGTGCCTGCTCCGCTCCGTTCACCGTGGCGTCGATGGCTGCTATCCCCGCGGCGCAGCGGCAGGTGAACGTGTTGCCGTCTTCGCTGACGCTGACTTCGCCGAATGTCCTGCGGATGTCGGCGGCCGTGTCCATGCCCGGCCGCCCGGCGGAATCCGCCAGCAGCACCGCGAATTCATCGCCGCCGAAGCGCGCCAGGATGTCTTCGTCGCGCAGATTTTCGTGCAGCAGCTGCGCCAGTTTCACGATCACCCGGTCACCGGTGGCGTATCCGTACCGGTCGTTGATTTCGCGCAGCTGCTCCAGATCGACGTGCAGCAGCACGGCGGTTCGCCCGCCCGCCCGCGCCGCCGCCACCGCTTCGCCCAGAGCATGCAGAAAATAGCGCCGGTTGTACAGGCCGGTGAGGGGGTCGTGATCGTGCAAAAACTGGAGCCGGCTTTCGATGTTCTTCTGCCGCGAGATGTCGGTCACCCTGATCTGGTGCCAGTTCTCGCCGTCCATGCGGATCGCCGAGATCGTGATGTCTGCCGGAAAACGCGATCCATCCTTGCGGATGGCGGTGAGTTCATCGACCCGCACCCCCTGAGGGTCGCGTGCGGCCTTGCGGAACTGCTCCTTCAGGCGCGGATGGT
Source organism: Gammaproteobacteria bacterium (assembly GCA_028068195.1). GTDB lineage: Bacteria > Pseudomonadota > Gammaproteobacteria > Acidiferrobacterales > UBA6901 > JAJYCY01. Next base: position 16,364 of record JAPTTX010000060.1, on the reverse strand, counting down.
CGCCCCGTTCGATCAGGTTGAGGACCGGGATCTCCTCCAGCTCCCCGACATCGCCGTAGCCGAACAGCCTGAGATAGGCGGAGTTGGCGCTGGTATGCATGCCATCCTGGCTGTAGCAGATCGCATCGTGCGAGCCGTCGACCAGGGCCCGGTAGCGCTCCTGCATCTCCGAGAGCATCTGCCGCGTCTCTTCGAGTTCGATGCGGGACTGCGCGACGGCGAGTTCGCGCTCGATGACCGGCGCCAGCCGGGAAGTCTGGTGCTTGAAGACCACGTCGCGCGCCCCGCCGGCCATGAGATCCGCCATGTCCGCATCGCTGATCGTGCGGGTCATGAGAATGCAGGGAGGGGTGCGCTGCGCCTGTCTCAGGGTATCCAGGATGACGGGAACGCTCAGGTGCGGTACGTCCGTCTCGGCGATGACGATGTCCCAGGGTTCCCTGGCGAGCGCCATCTGCAGCCCGGTGATTTCCTGGATCCGCTGGCTCTTGGGCAAATAGCCGGCATGCCGCAGCGTCTCGACCGCCAACTCTGCGTCGTCCGGCGAATCGTCGATGATCAAGACGTGCAGCAGCTTCTTGTCCAACGCATCGGCCTCTTAAAAGCGAAATTCCGGCGATGTGGCGGGCGGTTGCGTGCATCTGCGAATGGCTTCCGGCGAAGCGGTGTCGCGAGCATGAGCCGTTCGGAATCGCAATGATTACCGGAGAATTATAACACATGCCCGGGCCGCCGGCGTGGTGACCGCGGGCGGCCGCAGTCGCCGGGCGCCATTGACCTCGGTACGCTCCACCGACCAGAATAGTGGGGATGGACTTGAGCCTCGTCACCCTGGGCAAGGAGCTGGTCTCCCTGCTCACGATCCTGACCCCCTTCAATGTCCTGCCGGTGTATGTGACGCTTACCGTCGGCATGTCGCAGCGGGCGCGGGAACACGCTCTGCGCAAGACCCTGGCGGCGGTGTTCGTGACACTGCTGTTCTTCCAGCTAAGCGGCCTGTACCTCTTTCAGATGCTCGGAGTCTCATTGCCGAGCTTCCAGATCGCGGGCGGCCTCATCATCGCGTCGGTTGCCTGGTCCATGCTGCACGCCAATCTTTCGCGCACCCAGACGAGCCGTACCGAAGGGGCCGAAACGATGGAGAAGGAGGACTTCTCCATCGTTCCGCTTGCCATCCCCATGCTCTCGGGTCCGGGCGCGATTACCACCGTGATCCTGCTGTCGCAGCAGCAGCAAGGGATGCGCGGCGACATCGCGCTCACGGCGCTCATCGCATTGTCAACGCTGATCCTCTATCCGGTGTTCCGCCTGGCCCAACCCCTGTTTGGCTGGCTGGGCGTAACGGGAACGCGCATTCTCACCCGCATCATGGGCATGCTGCTGCTCGCCATCGCGGTCGAGTTCATCATTCAAGGGGTCGGCCGCTCGTTTCCCAAAGTGCATTGAGCGCCGCAGGGGAGGCCGCTTCAGTGCTCCTGGCCGGCAGCCGGGGGAACCAGCAGGAATTCCAGCAGAGCTTTCTGGGCATGGAGCCGGTTTTCGGCCTCGTCCCAGACGACGCTCTGGGGGCCATCGATTACGGCCGGATCCACCTCATAACCGCGGTAGGCCGGCAGGCAGTGCATGAACAGGGCGTCTCGGTGGGCCAGCTGCATGAGCTGGGAATCGACCATATAGCCGGAAAAATCCTTCATCCGCTGCGCTTTTTCGTCCTCCTGGCCCATGCTCGCCCAGGTATCGGTGATGACGATGTCAGCCGACCTCGCCGCCTGCCGCGGGTCGCGTGTCAGCGTGACGCAGCCGCCGGCGGCTGCAAGCACCTCTGCGTTCGGTTCGTAACCGGCGGGTGTGGCGACGACCACGTTAAATCCAAAGCGAATGGCAGCGTTGATCCAGGAATGGCAGACGTTGTTGCCGTCGCCGATCCACGCGGCAGTCCGTCCGCCAATGGGGCCACGCCTCTCGACGTAGGTCTGGATGTCGGCGAGCAGCTGACAGGGATGGAACCTGTCGGTAAGCGCGTTGATCACGGGCACGCACGAGTGTTCGGCGAAGCGTGCGACCATGTCGTGTTCATATGCGCGGATCACGATCACGTCGACCATGCGGGACATCACGCGTGCCGTATCTTCGATCGGCTCGCCGCGCCCGAGATGCGTGTCGCGCGGCGACAGGAACAGGCTGCTGCCGCCAAGCTGGCCCATGCCGGCTTCGAACGACACGCGCGTGCGCGTCGAGGACTTCTCGAAGATCATCGCCATGGTCCGCTGGCGCAATGGCGTGTGCAGTTCGCCGCGCCGGCGCATCGCCTTGAGTTCGATCGCCCGCCCGATCAGCTGCTCGAGTTCGGTGCTGGTCAGGTCGAGCAGGGACAGAAAGTGTCTCGGCTTCACGGACCTGCGTCCAGGGCCTGGGGCGGTGCCAGGAAGTCCCGCACCAGGCCGCCCAGCATGCTCACGATCTGGTCGGCTTCGGCGTCCGTGATGATCAGCGGGGGCAGCAGGCGCACCACCCGGTCGGCGGTGACGTTGATGAGCAGGCCGGCATCGAGCGCGAGCCGCACGAGGTCCTTGCAGGGCCGGTCGAGCTCCACCGCGAGCATCAGTCCCTTACCGCGGATATCCTTGACCCCCGGCACGGCTGCGAGCTCCTGCCGCAGCCCGGCAAGGATGCGGTCACCGAGCCCGGCCGCGCGCCGATCCAGCCCCTCGCTACGGAGTATGTCGAGGACTTCGAGCGCCACGCGGCACACGAGCGGGTTGCCGCTGAAGGTCGAACCGTGGTTGCCCGGCTGGAAGACCCCGGCGGCGTCACCGTGCGCAAGGCACGCGCCGATGGGTACGCCGTTACCCAGTCCCTTCGCCAGGGTCATCACGTCCGGGACGACGTTCTCGTGCTGACAGGCGAACCATCTGCCGGTGCGGCCCATGCCGGTCTGGATCTCATCGAACATCAGCAGCCAGCCGCGCTCGTCGCAGATCCGGCGCAGTTCGCCTAGGTATCCGGTGTCCGGCACGACAATGCCGCCTTCCCCGGTAACCGGTTCTACCAGAACGGCGACTATGTCCTGGGTGCGCTCGCCGACCTGGGCGACCGACGCAGCGTCGTTGTACGGGACGCGGTAGAACCCCTGTACCAGGGGCTCGAATCCCGCCTGGATCTTGCGGTTGCCGGTGGCGCTCAGGGTGGCCAGCGTACGCCCGTGGAAGCTGCCCTCCATGACGATGATCCCGGGCGTCAGAATCTTGCGCTGATGGCCGTAGAGGCGGGCAAGCTTGATCGCGGCCTCATTCGCCTCCGCTCCCGAATTGCAGAAAAAGACATTGTCCATGCCGGCCAGCAGACACAGTTCTTCCGCCAGCCTTGCCTGCAGCGGCACCTCGTACCAGTTTGAGGTGTGCAGCAGCTTCCCCGCCTGATCACACAGCGCGCGGGTGATGCGCGGATGTGCGTGGCCGAGCCCGCAGACAGCGATCCCGGACAGTGCATCCAGATATTTCCGGCCGTTTACATCCCACAGCGACGCACCCTGGCCGCGCTCGAAGGCGACAGGCAGCGGACTGAATACCGGCATCTGGTGAGATTTCGCCATGCCTTTTGCAATCACCAAAAACATAAAGGCGCCCTGCAAGCAGGGCGCCGCGATCATCGCCGACAGCTATCACTGTTGGCGATAACAATAACCCAAGTCTTCCGATTCGCCAAATGCGAAACCCAAAATTTTTTTTGGCGTGACCAAATCCGGGAGACTGCACCGGGCACGATGTGCGGTGCAGACCGCCGGCAAGGACGCATGGCCGTGTGCCGCCTTGCTCCGTGACGAAGCACGGCGGCTTGCGGTAAGATGCTCCGGTAGCAATTTCGCAGGTGATCGCATGGCCAAGTTCTACGAGTGCCTGAACACCAGCTTGCGGGAATTCATCCAGCGCCAGCACGTATTCTTTGTCGCCACCGCTCCGCGGTCCGGCCGCATCAATGTCTCCCCGAAGGGCGCCGACACCTTCCGCATTCTCGATGACCGGTGTGTGGCCTATCAGGACATTACCGGCAGCGGCAACGAAACTGCAGCCCATCTGCGCGATGACGGCAGGCTCACGATCATGTTCTGCAGCTTTGATGCGGATCCGCTCATCCTGCGGCTCTACGGGCACGGCCGTGCGCTGCAGCCGGGCGACGCGGACTGGATGGGGCTCGCCGCGCGTTTCACCACGCTGCCGGGGGTGCGGCAGATCATGCTGCTGCAGATAGGGTCGGTCCAGACGTCCTGCGGCTACGCCGTTCCGCGGTACCGCTATGAAGGCGAACGTGACACCTACCAGCGCTGGGCGGAAAAGAAGGGCGTGCCGGGGCTGGCCGCCTATCAGGCGGAAAAGAACCGCGTGAGCATTGACGGATTGCCGACCGGCCTGCGTGCGAAGGCCGACGCAACAGATCCGGGCGAATGCCCCGCTGGAGATATTCGGCACCCGCCTTGAAATCATCTGGAACCTGTCTTAACCTAAGCAGCCGACGATTCCACTCAACTATTATTTGTTCATAACGAGGAATAACCATGAAGAACCCGTTAGATTCCCTGTGGGGTACCATCATTTCCGGCGTGGTCTTGTCGCTGATTCTCTACTACATCGCGCAGCACTTTCTCCTGACGACCTGAATGCTGCGCGGCACCAGCGACGTGCTGGGAACAATTAAAAAATAATCGCGAAAAGGAGTGCACGACATGAGCTTTGAACTGTTTACCGACCGTTGGCTGCACATACTGGCCGGCATCATGTGGATCGGCCTGCTCTACTATTTCAATTTCGTCCAGGCGGTAGCGCTGCCCAAGGCGCGTGCAGACAACACCGCGGCCGGCATCACCAAGCACGTGGCCCCGCAGGCATTGCTATATTTCCGCTGGGCCGCCGTCGTCACCTGGCTGTCCGGTGCCTATTATCTGTTCCGTTCCGGCATCGGATTTACCAACGCCTTCCTGCTGCGCGGCGGCGCCATGCCCATCGGGATCGGCGCCTGGCTGGGAACGATCATGCTGTTCAACGTCTGGGTTCTGATCTGGCCGAATCAGAAGAAGATACTGGGCATGGTCCAGGCCGATGACGCGGCGAAGGTTAAGGCCGGCCGTATCGCCTTCCTGGCGTCGCGCACGAACACCATGCTGTCCATTCCGATGATCTTCTTCATGATGGCGGGCACCCTCGGGCTGCCGAAGTAAGCGCTTTCCTGTCACCCGGCAGGCCGCGGGCCGTGTTCCGCGGCCTGCCGCCTGTCTGCCTTGCGCCCGGCGGGGAGCTTTGATTGTCGAGCCCGGCCAAGCCGCCGGCCGCCCACTGCACAATCTCCCCCGACTGCTGGATTTCCCGGCGGACCGGTATCTGCGCGAGATCGCGGGTCACTGGGATGTGCGCGCCATGTCGAACATGGAGCGGTTCGATCACCTGCTGGGCGCGGTTGCTGTGTCGCCCTTTCCCTGGAAGGCGCTTGCGGCATGAGCGAAGATGAAGATCACCCGAGCTGCGTGCTGCGCCTGTAGCCGAGCCGGGAGCAGGCCGCAAGCCTTCGCCGCTGGCAGGGAGGTCTGCGCCGGATCTGGAACGAATCGCTAGACTGGTGCTTCAAGCAGCGCACGGAAACCGGCAAGTGGCCGGACAAAGGCGCGATCCAGGCGTACATGGTTTCGCTCAAGCGCCGGGAAGAAACGAAGTGGATGGCGGAGATCCCGGCGCATGCGATCCTGGCCTTGGCCGGGGATCAGCGCCGCGCGTTCGTGAACTGGTTCGAGAAGCGCGCCAAGCGCCCAAAGTTCCGCGGCAAGTTCGAGCGGCAGTTCTCCGTCTACATGGTCAATCAGCAGACGGCGTTCGGCGCGGGCAAGGCCAAGCTGCGGAAGCTGGGCGAAGTGCGGTTCCGCGCCGGCGACTTGCCTGCCGGGCGGCTCATGGGCGCTCGCGCCTACCGCCAGGCGGACAAGTGGTACTTGTCGGCCGTCTTTGAGTGCGAGGCCCCGGAGTACGCGTCGCCCGCCGCCCTGCGCATTGGCATCGACATGGGCGTCAAAGCGCTTGCGACCGCCTTCGACGGCGAGAAAACCATCAAGGTCGAATCGCCCAAGGCGCTGCGCAAGCATGAGCAGAGGCTCACGCGCTACCAGCGCATGGTGTCCAGGCGCAAGAAGGGCAGCAAGCGCCTGGCGGCCGCGAAGCGTCGCGTGGTCAGGCTGCATCAGTGAATCGCCAACATCCGCAAGGAATGCGCGCACCAGGCCACGGCACGACTCGTTCGCCACGCGCATGAGATCGTCGTCGAATCGCTCAACGTCAAGAACATGGCGAAGAACCGCCGTATTATGGATGTGCCCGTCCTGCGGAACGAAACACCAGCGCGACGAAAACGCCGCGCGAAACCTTTACGCGTACCCCGAGGAACGGGGAAACGCGGGCGAATCGACGCCCAAGACGCGCGGGGAGACGGGAGAGCAGGAGACGGCGGCAACGCCCGCTCCGGTGCCCGTCGACGAACCGCGAATATCGAAACAGACCGCGGAGCATGCTGTTGTGGCCTAAAGTAAATAATTCCGATCGCTCACGACGAGAAAACATTACCGCATCCATGAGTTCGCAAAACGAACCGGTCGTTCGGTGCAGACCGTGCGCAGATGGGCGCGCGAAGGAGAACTCAAGGCCAGGCGGTTCCCGTCGGGCCGTCGTAATTTCGATGAATCCGATGTGTGCGCATTGATGGGCGCAAAGCCCGCAGTGCGCGAAATGGTGGTGTATTGCCGCGTCAGCAGCGCTGGCCGGAAAGGCGATCTCGTTTCCCGGGTCGCCGCCATGGAGGCCTGCTGTCTTGTCGGCGCGATCCCGGTCGATCAGTGGGTCCCGGAGATCGGCGCCGGAATGAATTTCAAACGGGGTCCACAGCCTTAGACATACGCCAAAAACCGGCTTATGCTGGATCGCTGCGGCCCGGCCAGGCGCAGCCGCAGACCAGGCCGCCAGGAGAGCACCAAGGAAAGCATGATTCCCATGAATGATACCAGACAGGTTGCGACCACCGTCATCATGGCGGCCATCATCGGCATCGTGTTCTATGCTGCCGGATACGGCCACGCAACAAGCCGGGCCCTGCAGCGGGAGGGGCGACTGACGAACGCGACGCGGGCGCAGCAAAGCCGTCTCGCGGCGCTCAAGAGCCGCATCGCGCTTCTGCGTGCACGGATTGCCCTGTACCAGGCGGTCGGCGCCGTCGGCCAGCAGAACGAGGCAACGGCCAACGGGCATATCGAGCAGGCGTCAGCTGCCCTGGCCGCGGTCGATGCGCAGGCGGCAGGCGTGGATCCGGGCCGGTTGAGTCTCATCCAGGGTCAGCTGCGGGGCTTTGCGTTGCAGCAGTCCCTGGATCCCCAAGCGCAGCAAAGCCAGATCCAGGCGCTGGGAGCGGAGCTGAGCAAGCTGATTGCGGTGCCGGCCCCGGAGAGTCCGTCCGCCGCCGGGTCTGCACGGTAACGGATTTTCCTGCCAGGCGCCCGTGCGTGGCGATGCCTGGGCGCGACGTGCCGGGCCGGCGTCAGTTCGGCGGAGTGCCTGGGGCCGGGGAGGCGGTGCCCGCCGGGCGCCGGGCGCTGCTGCGCAGCGCATCCAGGAACTGGCGCGTGCAGGCACTCCACGTATAGCGTAGGGCTGCCTGCCGGCAGCGCTGCGGATCAAGCGACAGTGCGGCCAGCGCGGCTTGTTCCAGGTTCTCGTCGAGAATTCCGGTGACGCCGTTTTCTATGATGTCGCGTGGCCCCTGAACGGGAAAAGCAGCCACCGGCACGCCGCAGGCCAGTGCTTCGATCAGTACCAGGCCGAAGGTATCGGTGCGGCTTGGGAAGACGAAGACGTCGGCCGCAGCGAAGCACTGCGCGAGATCCTCGCCGGTCTTGAACCCCGTGAACACGGCGAGCGGATAGCGGCGGCGCAGCATGTCGAGGTCCGGGCCGTCTCCGACCACATAGCAGGTACCGGGAAGGCGCAGATTCAAGAAGGCCTCGATATTCTTTTCCACCGCCACGCGGCCGACATACATGAAGATCGGACGCGGCCGGTCCGGGATGCTCCGCGGGCGCGGCCGGTACAGTTCGGTGTCCACGCCGCGCGACCACAACCGCAGATTGCCGAATCCGCGCTGTTCCAGGTGCCGGCGTACGCTTTCCGTGGGCACCAGGGTGGCATCTGCGGGCTTGTGGAACCAGCGGCTCAGGGTGTAGCCCGCCCGCAGCGGCACGCCCGTACGCAGTTTGAGGTACTCCGGGAACTGGGTGTGGAACGACGTCGTGAACGGAAAACCGCGGCGGACGCACCAGCGGCGCACGGCGAGGCCGAGTGGCCCCTCGGTGGCAATATGAACCGCGTCGGGGGCCAGCCGGTCGAGCGCGGTCCGGATCCGGCGCCCGGGGAAAAGGGCAAGCCGGATCTCGGGATAGGTCGGGCAGGGCACGGTCGTGAAGCCCTGCGGCGTGAGCAAGGTGACCTCGTGGCCCCCGGCCCGCAGTTCGTGCTCGGTGTGATCGAGCGTCGTGACGACGCCGTTAATTTGCGGAAACCAAGCGTCGGTCGCGATGACTATGTTCATCTGATTCCTCGGATAGAAGCAGAACGCTTTCGTCTGCCCAGCGGATTACCGCCAGGCTCCCGTCCGCCCTTTCAACCAGGGCGGTGCAGCTCTCTACCCAGTCTCCGTCGTTGCAATAGAGGATGCCGTCACGCGTCTCTATGATCGCCCGATGGATGTGGCCGCAGACCACGCCGTCGAAGTTGCGCCTGCGTGCTTCGTGTACCACGGCACTTTCAAATTTCGTGATGAAATTTACGGCGTTCTTCACCTTGTGCTTGAGATAGGCGGACAGCGACCAGTACGGAAAGCCGAGCCGCCGCCGCGCCACGTTGAACCAGCGATTGACTGTGAGCAGCAGGTCGTAGGCGTGACTTCCGAGCACCGCCAGCCAGCGGCTGTGCGTGACGATGCTGTCGAACTCGTCGCCGTGCAGCACAAGCAGGCGTCGGCCGTCGGCCGTGCGATGGACCGCCTCGGGAAGAATGCGGACCCCGCCGAAGGTATTTCCGGCGTAGTCCCGAAAGAGCTCGTCGTGGTTGCCGGGAACATAGGTGACGCGGGTCCCGCGCGCGGCCTTGTCCAGAACCGCCTGAATCACGGTGTTGTGCAGCGGCGGCCAATAGGCGCTGCGTTTCATGCTCCAGAAATCGATTGCATCGCCCACGATATAGAGGTGGTCCGACTCGGTGTGCTTCAGGAAATCCAGCAGGAATTCTGCGCGGCAGGACCGCAGACCAAGGTGCATGTCCGAGATCCAGATGGCATTGAAACGCAGTGGATTCATCGCTGTGGCCTCGTTGCGTTTGGCACTGGCGCAGTATCCGCGGCTTATTTGACGGTGATTTGAAGCCTTTGGGTCAATTCCGTGACGATGTTTTACCGGGATATGTCACGATTGCGTCACAACCTGATGTTAGCGTTCGCCGTCGCCAAAAGGACGCACCCGCGGCATTCCACGATCCTCGTGCAAGGTGGTGTGCACGCGGCGGTGCAAAAGACATTACCGGATCACGAATGCGCTTCCGCAAGATCGAGAACCGCATCACCGACCTCGGCCGAGTTGTTCGGGCGGCGGGCTACTCGCTTTCCGGGTTGCGCGCGGCATTCCGCAAGGAGGCGGCATTCCGCCAGGAGGTCATCGTGTTTGCACTGCTGGCGCCGGTGGGCGTGTGGCTGGGACGCAATGGCATCGAACGGGCGCTGCTGGTCGGAAGCCTGCTCCAGGTGCTGGTTGTCGAGCTGCTCAATTCTGCGGTCGAGGCAACGGTGGACCGTGTCGGCCGGAAATGGCACAAGCTCGCCGGACGGGCCAAGGACATGGGTTCGGCCGCCGTCGCGCTGGCGCTGATTCTGGCGGTCGTGACGTGGGTGCTGGTCCTGGCGGACCGTTGACGCGGTCCCCCTCAGCTGCCGAACAGGCCGGCCAGGTGCGCCAGGTACGCCGGTGCCGCCGTGTCCTGTTCGGCCGGGGACCAGGGCGCCCGTTCGCCAGATGCCAGCGGGCGGTACGGCCCGGCCTTGGACTCGAAGAAGACTCCTCCGGGCGCGAGCGACACGAGGGTATGAAAGACCCCGTGCGGAATCGTGACTCCGACCGCCGGGCCGGAGGGTTCGAGCACGGCGGTGCCAGTGACACTCCCGGAGTGATCGAAAAAGACGACACCGAACCGGCCGCGCAGTGCGACGATCGTTTCGTCCTTGGCCGGATCGGCGTGGCAGTGCGGCTGGATGTAGGAGTCCGGTTCCATGGCATTGAGCAGCCGGTGGCTGGCATCCTCATCGGCCGCATGGAAGTTGTAGTTCTTGCGGTGCCGCGGCGATTCCCGGGCCATGCGTGAAACCTCATCGAGCAGCGTACGGTCGATCAGCGGGGCAGTCTTCATGGTGCGTTCCGTCGTGGTATGAAGCAGCGCCCATGATAGCAGAGCGGGTCGAGGAGGATTGCGGTCCAGGCCGCCAGCTTCGAGCGTCATCCATTCTGGGATTGTTGACGTGGGTCAAGGACGATCTGCGGCGCCGGGCTTAGCGTGGATCCTTCAGGCACGGCTGCACGGCCGGAGCGACCCAGCTGCGGCCGTCGCCGCACCGATGCTGCCCGCCCCGGTACGGGGTGCGGTGGTTGCGGGAGGAGCGCCAAAGATGGCCCACAAGCGGATCCTGTTCCGGTCTGCTGCGCGTGAGAAGATTCTCCGCGGAGCCACCGCGCTCGCCGATGCAGTGCGGATCACCCTCGGTCCCAAATCCAAGTCGGTTCTGATCCAGCGGAAGTGGGGCAACCCCATCGTCTGCAACGACGGCGTTACCATCGCCAAGGAAATCGATTTCGAGGATCCCGAGGAGAATCTCGGTGCCCAGGTGCTCCGCCAGGCGGCGGAGAAGACCGCGGATACGGTCGGAGATGGCACCAGCACCGCGACCATTCTGGCCCATGCCATGTTCGCCGACGGGATCCGCAATGTCGTGGCCGGCGCCAGCGCCGTCGACATCAAGCGCGGCCTGGAGCGCGGCCTGCGGGCCGCGGTTGAATCGCTGCGCGCCCTGTCTCGGCCTGTCGGTACGCGCAGGGAAAAGGTGCAGGTCGCCACCATCTCCGCGCACAATGATGCGGTCATCGGCGAACTGGTCGCGGAAGCCATGGAGAAGGTGGGCGGCGACGGCGTGATTACAGTCGAAGAGTCCAAGACGACGGAGACGCAGCTGGAAGTGGTCGAGGGCATGCAGTTCGACCGCGGCTATCTCTCTCCCTACTTTGTCACCGACACCGAGAAGATGGAAGCGGTCCTGGAGGATGCCTATCTGCTCATTGCCGACAAGAAGATCGGCGCGCTGCAGGATTTAATCGGGCTGCTGGAGCAGGTCGCCAAGGCCGGACGGCCGATCCTGTTTGTGGCCGAGGAAGTCGAAGGCGAAGCGCTCGCGACGCTCATCGTCAACCAGATTCGTGGCGTCCTGCACAGTGCTGCGGTCCGGGCCCCCGGGTTCGGGGACCGGCGCAAGGATCTGCTCGGTGATATGGCGGTGCTCACGGGCGGCCAGGTGATTTCCGAGGAGATCGGCATCAGGCTCGAGAATGTCAAGCCGGATCAACTCGGCCGTGCGAAGCGCGTGGTGGTGAGCCGTGATGCGACGACGATCATCGGCGGCGGGGGTGACCGGCAGGCGATCGAGGCGCGCATCCAGCAGATACGCAGGCAGGCGGAGAAGGCGGCCAGCGACTACGACCGGGAGAAGCTCGAAGAACGTCTGGCCAAGCTGTCCGGAGGCGTGGCCGTGATCCGCGCGGGCGCACCATCAGAGGCCGAGATGAAAAGCCGCAAGGAGGCGCTTGAGGACGCGATCAGCGCCACCAAGGCGGCGGTTGCCGAAGGCATTGTCCCCGGCGGGGGTCTCGCGCTCCTGCGCGCCGCGGCCGCGGTGATCGCTGCGCAGGGCGGGTGTGATGGCGACGAAAAGACCGGACTGCAGATCCTGGCGCGGGCGCTGGAGGTGCCTACCCGCCAGATCGCCGAGAACTCCGCGGTGGACGGTGGTGTGGTGGTCAGCCGCATGCTCGCCGGCGAAGGAAACCGGGGGTTTGACGCCGCCACCAAGCAATATGTCGATCTGGTTGAGGCGGGCATCGTCGATGCGACCAAGGTCGTGCGCATTGCCCTGGAGAATGCCGTGTCGGTGGCGAGCGTGCTGCTCCTGACCGAGGCCACCATGACCGAAATCCCCGAGCCAGACGAAGCCGCAAAGGCGGCCGCGCCGCAGTCCGGACTGTAATTCCTGCGGGCTGCGGCGGCCACCGCCGGCGTGCCCGATATCTCCGTCGCGGAGACCGATAATGCCCATAACCAAACTCGAAAGCGCCGGTACCGCGCCCGCACATGCGGAACTGCCCCCATCCAGCCTGCGCATCCGCTTCGGCGCCGGGCTGCTTCCCTTCCAGACCACGCTTGATCTGCCCGAGACCCGCGAGATCATCGGTCAGGAGCGTGCCGTGCGGGCCATCGATTTCGGGCTGCACGTGGCCGGGCACGGTTACAACATCTACGTGTCCGGTGTGCCGGGAACCGGAAAGAGCGCCATCATCAGGCCGATGCTGCGGCAGGTCGCCGAATCGCAGCCGACTCCGGAAGACTGGTGCTACGTCTACAATTTTCGCGACCCGGACCGGCCGCGCGCTCTCAGTCTTCCAGCCGGCAAAGGACGCGAGTTCCGGCGCCACATCGACGAGCTGGTGAGCGCGCTGCAGGAGGCGCTGCGCAAGGTATTCCAGAGCAAGGATTACGAGGAACAGCATCAGACCCTGCAGGAGAGCTTCTCGAAGACGCATGCCGCGCTCAGCGCAGAGCTGGAAGAACGCGCAAGGCAGCTCGATTTCGTGATCAAGACCACGCCCATGGGGTTCGTGACGATGCCCATTCAGAAGGGAAAGCCGATCACCGCCGAGGAATTCGCAGAGCTCGATCCCGACGCCAAGGCCGACATCCAGCGCCGCGAGAAGGATGTGGACGAGGCGGTACGCGTGTTCCGCCAGAAACTGCGCGCCTTGCAGGACGAGGTAAACCAGAAGGTCGATGAACTCAACCGGCGGGTGGCGAGCTACACGTCCGAGCACCTGTTCGAGGGCGTGCGCGAAACATACCGGGAATTTCCGGCGATCGTGGATTACGTGCGCTCCATGCAGGACGATGTCCTCAAGAACTTCGAAGGCTTTCTGGCGACGACGGAGGCGTCGGATGCCTCCGAGGACAGCGCCGACCGCTTCGTGATCCGCTACGCGGTGAACCTCGTCGTGGACAACGAAGATACGCGCGGGGCGCCAATCCTTGAGGACACCAATCCGACCTATGCCAATCTCGTGGGGCGGGTGGAGCGCAAGGCGCGCATGGGCTTCCTGTACACGGACTTCACGCTCATCAAGGCCGGTTCGATACTGAGGTCGAATGGCGGCTACCTGCTGGTGAACGCGCTCGATGTGCTGCGAAGCCCGTTTTCATGGGAGGCGCTGAAGCGTGCCATCCTGCGCCAAGAGGTCGTAATCGAGGACCCTACGGAAGCCTACGGCATCGTTTCCACGGCTTCCCTCAGGCCGGAGCCCGTGCCGATACGGCTGCGCGTGGTGATGGTTGGCAGTCCGTTTCTCTATTATCTCCTGCAGGCGTACGACGAGGATTTCGGACGGATCTTCAAGGTGAAGGCAGACTTTGACCTAGTACGGGACCGGGCGGACGAATCGCCGATGCAGTATGCGCACTTCGTCGCCAATCTGTGCCGCGACGAGGGTTTGCTGCCCTTCGGTGCCGACGCGGTTGCCGGCATCCTGGAGCAGGCGGCGCGCGCGGCCGAGGACCAGGGCAAGCTGTCAGTACGGTTCAGCGATCTGGCTGATCTGGTACGTGAATCGAGCTACTGGGCGGCCCGCGACGGCGCCACGGTCACGGGACGTGCCCATGTCGGCAGGGCCATCGAAGAGAAGATCCACCGCTCGAACCTGCTGGAGCAGCGCATTCACGAGGCCATTGCCGAAGGGACCCTCATGGTGGACGTGGCTGGCGAAGTCACAGGCCAGATCAACGGGCTGTCGGTTCATGACCTTGGCGATTTCTCCTTCGGCCGTCCGGCGCGCATCACGGCGCGGGCGTTTCTCGGCGGCCGTGGGGTCATGAACATCGAGCGCGAGGCCAAGCTGAGCGGCAACGTGCACAGCAAGGGCATGCTGATCCTGGCCGGCTTTCTCGGCGGGCGGTTTGCCCGCGGCAACAGGTTGTCGCTGTCGGCAACCATCGCGTTCGAGCAGAGTTACGGCATGGTGGAGGGAGACAGCGCGTCGGTGGCGGAGCTCCTGGCGCTGTTGTCGGCGCTTGCGGATGTGCCGCTGCACCAGGGGATCGCAGTCACCGGCTCGGTGAATCAGCGCGGAGCTGTGCAGCCCGTGGGTGGGGTAAACGAGAAGATCGAGGGATATTACGCGGTGTGCAAGGCGATGGGTCTTTCCGGCAGACAGGGGGTCGTCATTCCCCAGGCCAATGTCAGGCATCTCATGCTCAAGGAAGAAGTGGTGGAGGCAGTCGCGGCCGGGATGTTTCACGTTTACGCGGTGTCCGGCGTGGACCAGGCGCTGGAAATCCTCACCGGCCGGGTCGCAGGCGAGATGCGCTGGGACGGCAGCTACCCGGCGGGTTCGGTCAATGCAACGGTGCTCGAGCGTCTGCGCGAGATGGACGAGCTTCTGGCGCAGCGTAGCCGCCACGGCAGCAGCCAGACGGAAGATCTGGAACAGTGACGGAACCGGCCGGGATCCGGCGGCACCTATCGCGGGGCCTGTCATGAAGCGGCCATCAGTCGTTCGATGGGCGTACCGTTAATGGAATAGACGGCCCCTTCCCGCACCGCATTGTGACGCGTCAGGGCGACGTTGCATTGGCTTCGCTCAATGCGAGCGAGGCGATCCATGAAGACCCCGCCAATTCCGCGAATCACTGTGTTCCGTCATCGGCTTATGGCCTCGCCACCGGGGCTATGTCGCTCGGTCAAACGCGGGATCAATGCTGTGGGGAAATTCAGCATGCTGCCATGAAGCCCGCGCGCGCCGCGATTCGCAGCGGGGCCGGCATCGGTTCCCGCTGCAGCGCCACGATGACCTTGCCGTTTATCGCGAAACAGTCTTGAGGGGGGCCGATCAACGCTGGGCCATCGGCTTTCGGCGACCGCAAGCATGATGTTGCCGCCCTAACTGTTGCCCTAAAACGGAAGCATAACCCTGCCGAAGCGGCGAGGTTTTGCTTCTAGACTCAGCGATCCCGTGATCCATGACCCGGGCATTGCGCTTCCGGCACGGCGATTGCAATTCCCCGGAGTAGCTTCGTTCAGGGCCGGCCTTTACCTGGTTCCAATTTCGATAATTAATCAAGGAGCATATTCATGTCCATTAGTGGCATCAATTCGGGCAGCACTGCATACCAGAACAGCCTACAGAGCCCGTTTCAGCAGGGAACGGCAGATTTCCAGCAGCTCGGACAGAGCCTGGGCACAGGAAACCTGTCCGGGGCGCAGCAGGCATTCTCGGCACTGATGAGCCTGATCCAGTCCCAGGGCAGCAGCACTGCAAATGCGAACGGCAGCAGCGGCAACGGTTCGCCGCTTTCAGGCGGCAACGGTTCGCCGCTGGCAGCCGATCTGACCCAGATCGGCCAGGCCTTGCAGGGCGGCAATCTTTCGGCGGCCCAGCAGGGATTTGCCAACCTCATGCAACATCTGCACGGTCATGGGCATCACCATCATGGCGGCAACGTGCAGGGCGGACAGAACGCACAGGCGGTTCCGGCTGCGAGCAGCAGCGACGGCGATGGTGACGGCAGCGGCACCATCAACGTGACGGCCTGAGTGATCCTGGCTGGCGGCACGCGCCGGCCTCTCCGGCCTGGCGTGTGTCGCTCGCCCTTTTCTGCCAGGCCGGTTCCGGCCTGCTCCTTCCCTGTTCCCCGCTCCTGTTTACGGGCTGCGCGGTCGCACGGCCGGTTCTCGCAACCCTGCGATCGGGTGGGAATAAACCAGGATGCTCGCGACGTCCTTATATGGAGCAGGATCCAGCGGACCGGCAGCCACAGGCACGACCCCGCATGGATCGAACGGCGGGGCGGTTTTTCGCCCCATAGTCCGGCGTGATGGCGATTTGTCCACAACGGAGGAGCGCATGATGGGTATTAACGAAGGGTTTTCGGGCTGGAAGTCTGTGCGGCGCACTGCAGGTGCCGTTGCGGTGGCGGCGGCGGTGCTGGGCACGC